>JADJDU010000001.1 GCA_016702505.1 Microthrixaceae bacterium | reverse complement strand
GAGCTGTGGTCGAGCCGCTCGATGGCCAAGCGGGCTCGGGGACCGTTGCCCATGGCATCGACGTCGATCGAGGTGCGACCAATAGCCCGATGCCCGAGGATCTCGCCGAACATGCTGCCGGGCCTGATCCGTTGCGGGCTGGTCCGTTCCTACCCCCTACGCCAACCACCAGCATCAGCACCAGCAGACTGCTACCGACCGGTGACGACCCGTCCACCGTCGTAGACCTCCCAATCCCCGACGTAGCTCATGGACCAGACCGCTCCCCCGGTCCAACCCCATCTCCGTCCAGGCCGGACACGAGATCACCCGAGGTCAGGACCATTCTCGGCCTCCGACTCGAACCCCAAGACGCTCCCGTCGCTCCCGCCGGGACTGATCGAGGCGGTGAGCCCCCCACCACGAGATCCGGTAATCAACCCGCCGACTGCCAACCGAGCTCCCCCATCGCCACCCCCGACCGGGATGCCGGGTCCTCCCCGGTTGGCATTCTGACCCGGTCGGCTGGGCCTGGCACCTGGCGCCGTATGCCGATGGCGGCCGCGGCGGTCCTGGTGGTCGTGGTGGTTGCTGCTGGCGGAGCACGGTTGGTCGGTCAGACTCCTGCCACCATCGGGCCTTCAGGAGCCCGCTCGACCCTTGCCACGCCCAGCCTCGACACAGGAAGGGCCTCCGGAGCCGGCGAGGGCCAACGATCAGAAGGACTCGGCGCCGAAGGACGACGGTCAGAGATCGGCGCTAGCGGTGACGCCACACCCGTGGAGCGAGCCGATCGGGCTGAACCATCGGATCCAACCGTGTCCCAGCCGGGAGACACCACGAACCCTGACGCGGCCGTCGGTCACGATCAGAGGAGTCCATCGGGGACCACCGCCACCTCGGGCGGAAGTACATCGTCCCCCTCCCCAACTGACCCGACGCGGGGCGCGGCGGTGTCCGACCCGTCGGGCGCCCGATACCAAGTTGGAGAACCCGGCGATGAGGTCGCCGTGGGCGACTGGGATTGCGACGGTACGCCCACCCCCGGTGTGGTTCGTGCTGCCACAGGTGAGGTGTTCCTCTTCGACCGATGGGCCGAAGCCGGGGAGCCGGTGACCGTAGCGGCCGCGGTGGTCATGCCGGTGTCGACCGCCTCGAACCGCCGGACCACACCTGCCCCGGCTACCTGCTCATGGCCGATGGCGCCCGGGCGGCACTGGTCCGCACTGCCGGAGGCTGGACCACGGAGATGGTTCGATGACGTGCAGTGGAAACAGGCGACCTATCTATTCGTTCGAGCCTCCTACCGCGCTGGGAGTCCCACCAGGCCCAGCTCCCGGTCCGAGACCTTCCACAGGTGTCCTGGGCCTGGTCGCGGCGGTGGTGGGGCTCTACCTCCTTGGCCGTGGTCGGTTGGCCGCACCCCCACTTGGGTCGATGGCTGCCTTCGACGCATGGTTGGAGTTGCGAGGCCCGGTTGCTGCGGCCCTGGCTATCGTCCGCCTGCTGGCGATCGTGGTAGCCGGTCACCTCGTCATCGTGACCATCATCGGGGCAGTCGGCCAGGTCTCAGGACGACCCGGCCTGGTGAACATGGCCCGTCGAGCCACGATCCCGGCGTTTCGCGGGCTGCTCGGCGGGGTGGTCGGCCTCGGCATTGGGGCTTTGAGCGTTGCCACCTCACCATCTACGGCTGGCGCCACCCCGGCGACTTCAGTCGAACCGGTGGGCGCGCAGTCATCGGTGGAATCTCCCATGAGATCGACCGTCACCTTGGCCAAAATCCAGGGGGCAGACCCGGACCGCACCGCATGGGGGGAACGATCCGGATCACCAGCGGAAGCGACATCGACGGGACGGTCACAGGCGACGCTGGTGCTCATGGATCCGGCGAATCAGACCACCACCCCTCTCGGGGCCACGCTCACCCGCCTAGGCGGCACGGACGGCGATGGCGTCGGAGCCGATACCGCGACCGACACGGACCTCTCCGTGGCCGCCGTGACCGAGGCGGCGCCTATCGATGCGGGTCCAACCTCGGCTCAATCCCGGCCTGGGGCTGGACGTACCCACACCGTCGTAGTCGGAGACCACCTGTGGGCACTGGCCGAAGCCGAGATCGCCGCCGCCTCGCCCGGACCCGGCGAGCACGCGTCCGTCGAGGACTACTGGCAACAGGTGGTGCTGGCCAACCCGCAACTAGGCGACCCCGACCTGTTGTTCGTCGGTGAACAGGTCTCGTTGCCACCGATCCGATGACAACGCCAGATCGGATAGATCAGCTCGGACAGATCAGATCGTTACAGCCCGACGAAGGGCCAGGTTGTTGCACGCCTCGCAGGTCTCCTCGGGGATGACCCCGACCTTCATCAGCAAGGCGAAGATCTTGCAGCCGAGGCAGAAGCCAAGCGAGGCCTCCAGTGACGCGGCCGCGGTGATCATGGCCACCAGCACCACCGCCAGCCCAGTGGCTCCGAAACCGAAGTGGGCCACGGCGGCCGCCACTGACAGCGTGGCACCTATTCCCTGGGCGAATCGCTTGGGCGGGCCGGGAACCATCCGGGCCTCGAACGGCAAAGCCGGTGTGATCACCCTGGTGACCAACTGGCCAAGAGGACTGAGCGTTGGACCGGTCAGCACCCGGGCCACAAACCCGTAGGCCAGCGGGGCGATCAACCACGTCTGGCCGAACACCACCACGCCGAGGCTGAGGAGGACCACGCCAGCAGCCACCAGGCGGGCCGACACCTCGTTGACGGGGTTGGGGAACTCGAACAGCTTGCCCATGACCAATACCTTACCAGTTGGGTCGGGAATTTACCCGACTGAAATGGTCAGGATTTCTGGCTCGTCCGAGCGCTCAGGGCTGGGTGATCGGATCAGCGGGTGGGTCACCAGAGCCGAACTCGGCGTCGACCGCCGCCGATGCTGCTCCTCCCCCGTCGAGCTCCTCGGGGGTCATCAGAACTTCGCGAGCCTTGGACCCAGTTGACGGACCGACCACGCCCCGTTCTTCCAACAGGTCCATGATCCGTCCGGCGCGGGCGAAACCAACCCGGAGCTTGCGTTGCAGCATCGAGGTGGAACCGAGCTGGCTCCGCACCACCAGCTCCGTGGCCTGGGCCAACAGATCGTCGTCGTCATCACCACCCGACGCACCCCCGGCTCCACCGCCTCCGCCGATGCTCGTCCCGGCCCCGCCGTCGTCTCCCGACCCCTGGACGTCGTCGGCATAG
This sequence comes from Microthrixaceae bacterium, assembly GCA_016702505.1. Classification (NCBI taxonomy): domain Bacteria; kingdom Bacillati; phylum Actinomycetota; class Acidimicrobiia; order Acidimicrobiales; family Microthrixaceae; species Microthrixaceae bacterium. The sequence goes on along the minus strand of JADJDU010000001.1, from coordinate 663,259 downwards.
TCGAGATCGGTGGCCTGGCGTTTCCAGAACGCGGCAATAGAGCGGACCTCATCCTCGGTCACCCAGGACCCCTGGACCCGCTGGGCCACCGACGAGGACGGGCCCAGCAGCAACATGTCGCCCTTGCCCAACAGTCGTTCAGCGCCGGTTTGGTCCAAGATCACCCGGGAGTCGGTGGCACTCGACACCGCGAAAGCCAGGCGGGCTGGCACGTTGGCCTTGATCAACCCGGTGATCACGTTCACCGATGGCCGCTGGGTGGCGATCACCAGGTGGATCCCCACCGCCCGGGCCATCTGGGCCAGGCGGCAGATCGACTCCTCGACGTCTCGTGCCGCCACCATCATGAGGTCGGCCAACTCGTCTATGACCACCAAGATGAACGGCATCCGGTGGTAGGTGGTGACCGACTCGGCATCGGGGCCGAGGAGATCGGCGTTGGGGTCGTTCAGGTCCCCACGGTCGAATGCGGCGTTGTAGCCGGTGATGTCACGGAAACCGCACTCGGCCAGCAGGTCATAGCGGCGTTCCATCTCCCGCACCGCCCAGGCCAATGCGTTGGCGGCCTTCTTGGGGACGGTGACCACCTCGGTGAGCAGGTGGGGCAGCTTGTTGTACTGGCCCATCTCCACCCGCTTGGGGTCGACCAGGATCATGCGCACCTGGTCGGGCGTGGAGCGCATGAGGATCGACGTGAGCAGCGAGTTGAGGCAGCTCGACTTGCCGGCACCCGTGGCTCCGGCGATGAGGATGTGGGGCATGGCGGCCAGGTTGGCCAGCACCGCCTTGCCGTCGATGTCGCGGCCGATCGCCACCTCCAGCGGGTGGCTGGCCGCCCGGGCCTCAGGGCTGGTGAGGATGTCTCCGACCGTTACCAACTGCTTGCGGACGTTGGGGATCTCGACTCCGATGGCCTGCTTGCCGGGGATGGGGGCCAGGATGCGCACATCAGGCGTGGCCATGGCATAGGCGATGTCCTTGTGGAGGCTGGTGACCCTGGCCACCTTCACCCCCGGTCCCAGCTCCAGCTCGAAGCGGGTCACGGTGGGTCCGACGGTCATTCCCACCAGGCGGGTCTCCACGCCATGCTCGGCCAGCGCATGTTCGAGACGGGTACCTGTCTCTTTCACCGCGGCCCGGTCGACGGACTGGCTACCCGATAGCTCCAACAGCGAGTTGGGCGGCAACTTCCACGCCGACGCCTGAACCGCTGGCGGCAGGTCGATCTCGAGTTGCGTGGGAGCCGGTTCAGTAGCCGGATCGGGCGTGACCGCTGGCTTGCGCTTGCGCTTGGGTTTGGTGACCGGTTCGGCTGCACCGTCCTGGTCCTGGTCGTAGACACCGCCCTGATCCGGGGGTCCTGCGGGCACGGTCACCGGTGGCGATGGGGCGGTTTCAGCCCACAGAGGCCCATCGGAGAGAGCCGACCCCAGCCCAGTGTCGGCTCCTGGTATCGGACCGACATCGCCGCTTCGCCTCGCTCGGAGTTGAGTTCGAAGAGCTGGGCGAACGATCGACGGATCGCTTGACCAAGCGGGCGGGCCCCAGCCGCCACACCGGCGGCGGTCAAGCCGACCACGTAGCGGACGGTCGTACGGGTGACCACCAAGGCCCCGGCGAAGGCCAGGGCCGAAAGCACCACTGCCGACCCCACGGTGCCCAGCAGAGCCAAGACCGGTGCGCCGATGAAGGCACCCAGATAACCGGCACTGTCGGCCAGAACGTCTCGGCCACTCCCGATGGGCGGCGCATCTCGGATCAGGTGAAGCAGACCCAGACCCGCCACCGACAAGAGGGCGGAGCCGAACAGAAGCCGAGCGAAGGGATGCTCGGCAATATCAGGGTCCACCAGAGCCCGACCGTCCACCCTGGTGACATCCTCGGCGACGTCCACCCCGATGCCCGACTCGGGAATGCCTCTGACCAGCAGCGCTCCGATGGCCACGAGCAGCGGCGGGGCAAGAACCTTGGCGACTCCCACCAGGGTTCCGCAGAACTCGGCAACTGCCCGACCGATCGGGCCGCCGGCGCCGGCGTAGATCCCCAACGCCGCCACCAGACCAGTGACGACCAGGAAGATCCCGGCAAAGTCTGCTCCGTGGCCGCGGCTGGCCGCCGCCAGAGCGTCCAAGAGCCTGACCGAGAACGGCGGAGGCATGGGCGGTGCCGGGGGTTTGCGGGAGGTGGCGGCTCGCTTGGTCGGGGGCGCGGCACGACGCGCCCCGGCTCCCGACTTGGCGGTGGCCTTCTTGGCGGGTGCCCGGGTGGCGGATCCCGATGACCGGGAAGGGCCTCTGGTGGCGGTCACAGTGCCCTCAACGCTACCAGCGACCCCGACCGCACCGAGGAACCTCCCCGCCGCCGCGGAGCTCAGTCCAGGAACGGGTCGCAGTCGCCGTAGGTCATCATCGACACCAGGGTGGACGCGGCACCCAGGACCTGCGACTGGTCGGTCTCGTCGTACGCGCCGGCCCCTTCGGCGATCACCCGGTCCAGGTTGGCCAGATGCGGTTGGATGTCCGCCACCATCCCGGGTGGGTAGCGATCCCAGCCGGGGAGGCTGCGGTCGACGACGGCCCGGAGCCTGACCGCGTCGGCGTAGGTGGTCAGCGGGCGGTTCTCCCATTCAGGGGTGATCATCGGCATCGAGACCCCTGAAGATGTGGCCAACTCCTTCGCTGTACGCCACAAGACGTCAGCCTGCTGGTCGAGCTTGGTCCAGTCCACCGCGAACTCGTCGTCCTTGGGAGTGTGGTAGCAGGGACCGGTCGAGTCGGTGAAGAACACGGTTGGTACCTGCTTGCCCAGGAAGGCGGCGTAGTCGCTGCGGTACAGACCAAACACGGCACTGAGCTGCTCGCCTTGCAGCGTGGACGCGGCAAAGGATCGGTCCACAACGCCCACCAGCTCGTCGCCCCCTGACTCGGCCCCCACCGCGAAGGTGGTGGACCGGAGACTGGGTCCAAGGTTGGCCCCGGCGATGTCCAGGTTCAGGTACGTGACAGTCTGTTCCAACGGGATCACCGGGTGGTCCACGTAGTAGCGGGATCCGAGGAGCCCGTCCTCCTCGGCATCCCACAGGGCGAACACGACCGAGCGCGCCGGGGGTTTTCCACGAACCGGCGGGCCATCTCCAGGACCAGGGCGGCACCGGTGGCGTTGTCGGTGGCGCCGTTGCAGATCGAGTCTCCGTCGATTGAACCGCAGGACCCGTGGTGGTCGTAGTGCGCGCCGATCATCACGTACTCGTCAGGTCTGACCGCGCCATGGATCACGCCGAGTACGTTGACACCCTTGTCGAATGGTTGCTGGTAGGCGTCGACTCCTACGGCGCCCGGGATAGGCCCCACCGTCATCGGCCGCAGTTGTTCGACGAGCCAGTTGCGGGCAGCGATCCCACCAGGGGTGTTGTTGTTGCGACCAGCGAGGTTGTCCGACGCCAGATAGCGGACGTCGGCCTGCAAGCAGCCGGTGAGGCTCATCACAACCAATCCCAGCGCGACGAGCCGAGCCGTTCCCTTGGTGGACATGGATCCCCTCCGACGTTTGCCGACCTCGGCGGACACTAGGCGGTGACTTGCGTTGACGACGCCTAAACAGACATCACCACGGGGACGATCATGGGCCGTCGGCGGGTGCGGTCGCTCACGAACTTGCCGGCAGCCCGGCGGACCACACGCTGCATGGACTCGATGTCGTGATCGCCCTGGTCCAACGCCACCAGCACCGCTTCGGCCACGGTCTTGCGGGCTTCATCCAACAGGTCTTCGGCCTCAGGGGCGTGGACCCAGCCTCGGGTGATCACCTCCGGACCGGTCACCACCTCACCGGCGTCGTGGTCGATGGTGACGATCACCACCACCACTCCCTCCTCGGCCAGGACCTTCCGGTCACGGAGCACGCCGTGCCCGACATCGCCCACGATCCCGTCCACATAGAGGTAGGGCGCCGGAACTCGGCCGGCGCGGGCCAACCCCTTGTCCCCCAGTTCGATGCGGTCGCCGTCCTCGCAGATCAACACCCGCTCGGGGCCCACGCCCATGGTGCGGGCCAGTTCGGCGTGGGCCACCAGGTGGCGGTACTCGCCGTGAACCGGCACGAACCACTCGGGCCGGACCAGCGAGATAAGGGTCTTGAGCTCTTCCTGCTTTGCGTGACCGGTGGCGTGGACATCTTCGATGCCGGAGTGGACGACCCTCACCCCGAGGCGCACCAGTCCGTCGATCACCTTGGACACGTTCATCTCGTTGCCGGGGATCGGGTGCGACGACAAGATGACGGTGTCGTGCTCGTCGAGCTTGAGCCATTTGCTCTCGGCCGAGGCCATCAGAGCCAGAGCCGACATCGGCTCTCCCTGGGATCCCGTGGAGATCACGCACACCCGACCCGGGTCCAGGTCCCGCACGTCCTCGATGTCGGCCAGGTTGCGTTCGGGGATGTTCAGCAGGCCCATCTCCCGGGCCAGCCTCACGTTCTTCTTCATGGACAGACCCAGCGTGGCGATCACCCGGTCGTGAGCCACGGCGGCATCAGCGATCTGTTGAACCCGGTGGACGTGGCTGGCGAAGCAGGCCGTAATGATTCGGCGCCCGACGTTGGCGGCGAACAGGTCGTGGAGGACCTTGCCGACGGAGCGCTCCGAGCGGGAGTGACCGCACTGGTCGGCATTGGTCGAGTCCGACAGGAGGAGGCGCACACCCTCGTTCTGGGCGATGGCCCCCATTACTCCGATGTCGGTAAGGCGTCCGTCGACCGGGGTGAGGTCCAGCTTCCAGTCACCCGTGTGCAAGATGGTGCCCTGGGGGGTGTGAAAGGCGGTGGCGAAACCCTGCGGCACCGAGTGGGTGACGGGGATGAACTCGCAATCGAAGGGACCGAAGCGACGCCGCTCGTTGTCGGCGACCACGATCAGCTCGGTTCGCTCCATCAGGCCGGCCTCTTCGATGCGGTTGGAGGCGAAGCCAAGGGTCAGGGCCGATCCGATGATCGGGAACGACAGTTCCCGCAACAGATAGGCCAGCGCCCCGTGATGGTCCTCGTGGCCGTGCGTGACGATGCAACCCTCGATGTCGTCGGCCCGTTCCAGCAGCCAACGGAAGTCGGGCAGGACGAGGTCGACACCCAACATGTCGGCGTCGGGAAACATGAGCCCGCAGTCGAGCAGCATGATGCGACCTTCGACCTCGATGGCCGCGCAGTTGCGGCCGATCTCACCCAGGCCGCCCAGGAAGGTGACCGATACCGGCGCGGTCATGTCAGCTCGTAGCCGAGGTCGGCCAGCACCGTGCGGGCGCGGTCCCGAGTGTCGGCAGGCGCGGGGCCGAGAGGCAGGCGACACTCCCCCACCGGCACACCCAACTCGGCCATGGCGACCTTGACCGCTTGGGAGAACACACAGGTGTCGCTGTTCATGTAGTCGAAGGAGGCCAGGAGCGAAGCGTTGACCTCCCGCGCTGCGGTGAAGTCCCCCTTGGCCACGTGGTCCCACAGCTCCCGTTGGCGACGGCCGGTCCAGTGGCTGGACACACCTACGACACCGACCACGCCGTAGGCAGCGAAGGCCAGGCTCAGCGGCTCGTCGCCGCTGTAGACCTCGAAGCCCTCTGGCGCCTCGGCCAGCAGCTTGGCCGTCTCGGCCGGATCTCCCCCGGCATCTTTCAGCGCAACCACGGTGGGGACCTCCCGAGCCAGGCGCAGGGTGGTCTCGGTGGCCAGCTTGCGCCCGGTGCGACCCGGCACGTCATAGAGCATCACCGGCAGGTCCGATGCTGCGGCCACGGCCCGGAAGTGAGCCTCCAGTCCGCTCTGGGGTGGCTTGTTGTAGTACGGGACCACGGCCAACACCGCGTCCATGCCAACCTCGGCCGCGGCCCGGGTCATGTCGACGCTGTGGGCGGTGTCGTTGGTAGTGGACCCGGCGATCAGCGGGACGTCCACGGCCGAGCGCACGACTCGGAACAGTTCGATGCGCTCGGGGTCGGTGAGCACCGCGCTCTCACCGGTGGTGCCGGCCAGGACGAGGGCATCGTTGCCGTGATCGACCAGCCACCGGGCCAGATCGGCGGCTGCGCCGGTGTCCAACGATCCGTCAGGGCCGAAGGGCGTGACCATGGCGGTGATGACAGAACCGAACCGTGCCATCACCGACCCCCGGTGACAAGGTTCGGCACCGCTACGCGGGGGGACGGGAAGACCACTGACATGGTGGTGACCCTACTCGCACCCTCCGTTGCGCCTTCCTGTCGAAAACGGCGGACGGGCCCGTGCCGAGACACGGACCCGTCCAGTGGGGGGAGCACACCTGGTGGGCACCTAGGGGCCTAGTGGATAGGTCCAGTCGTCGTTGCTGCGAGGGTGATCAGACGGACGCTTCGCCTCGGTCTAGCCATGCCGTGCTCATGCGTCGGCTCGCCTTACAGCCCAACTCCTAGGCGACCTCGGCGGGGGCCAGCTCGCTCTCGTTGAGGGCGAAGGCCTGGTACTCGTCGCTGGTGTCGGTGAGGTCCTCGAACTGGATGACGCCCAGGTCTTCGAAGCGGTGGCGGAGCCATCCGTCGTTGGCGTCGAGCAGGCCCAACTTCTTGCAGTTGGGAACGATCTTGGTGAAGAGCATCTGCTGGAAGAGCAGCCGGTTGGGGTTGCGGATCAGCAGAGGCAGCACGTCCTTGGGGTTGAGGCCCATGCGCTCCCACACCTCCTGCTGCAAGAAGCGGTCCCGCATACGCACCGCGGCCTCGAATGCGAACTCCTGGCGTTCCATCAACTCGGCCGAGGTCAGCTCGGCGTAGTACTCCTGCAGGCTGAGCACCCCGAAGGCCACGTGGCGGGCCTCATCGCTCATCACGTAGCGGAGCAACTGCTTGAGAAGCGGTTCGGTGCTGAGCTGGTGCATGAAGCCGAAAGCGGCCAGGGCCAGACCCTCGACCATGATCTGCATGCCCAGGTACGTCATGTCCCAGCGGGAGTCCTCGATGATGTCCTCGAGGAGCATGCCGAGGTGAGCGTTGAGCGGGTAGTGGCCGTTGAGCTTGGTGTCCAGGTAGCGGGCGAACACCTCGACGTGGCGGGCCTCATCCATGACCTGAGTGGAGGCGTAGTACTTGGCGTCTATCCAAGGCACGGTCTCCACGATCTTGGCCGTACAGATGAGAGCGCCCTGCTCGCCGTGCATGAACTGGCTGAGACTCCAGTTCTGGAACTCCATGCCCAGGGTCAACCACTCCTTCTCGCTCCACTTGGCGAAGGGGGTGTGATCGAGGTCGAGGATCTCGAATCCGCCCGACAGCGCCTGGTTGTTGCGAGCCACCTCTTCCTGGTCGACCACGGTGTCCCAGGGGAGGTCGGTCTCGCCGTTCCACATGGAGACCTTGGCCTTCTCGTACAGCTTGTTGAGCGCCGGGCGAGCGCCCTTCTCGTAGTCCCAGGTGAAGATGGCATCCGCGTTGTCCCGGACGGCGCGGATCGACTCTTCACGATCTGGTGCCGACACCGCGAGGATGGCCTCGAGGTCGTTCAGATCGGATCGGCCGATGATGTCTTCGGTGGGGGACATGGTTCTCCCTGGGTGGTCGGTTGGAGGCTGGGCTTGAGAGGGATTGGTGGTTGATACGGCCGATTCGAGGTGATGGTTGAGTGCCGAACGAAGTGACCGGCAATCACCGGTGGATGGGCATCGAGTGGTCAGCCATCGGCGGCAAGGAGGGTGTGGGCCAACCGAAGGGCTTCGGACTGGGCCTGATGATTGAACGCTGGCAGCACAAATGTGCTCACCAAGCCCCGGGCGTCCTCGACGTTCACGAGGTCGACGTCGGGGTCTGGGTTGAACATGTAGGTGATGAGCAGCCGAGCTCCCCATTCGGCGAGCCACGCGGCGCGGTCGGCGGTGACGAAACGCTCGAGATGGGGGCCGATGACGACCGATACGTGGGCATAGAGCCGGTCGACCCGCTTGAAACCCAGGAACGGCAGGACCAGCTCAGGCTCATGGGCCAACACGAACTGAGCGGCATCGTGGTCCCTCAACAACCGGGCCGCCACCACCAGCCCCCTGGTCATGGCGTCGGTGAGGTCCTCGGCCTCGTCGACGACCTCGACAACGGACTGGATGTAGCTGGATACCTCGCGTTGGCCGACAGCGGCGAACAGGTCGTGCTTGCCGCCGGGAAACGAGCGATAGAGCGTTGCCCGTGAGCATCCGGCCGCCTTGGCCACGTCACCCAACGAGGTCTTGGCCACCCCCCATCGCGCCACCAGACCCGCAGCTGCGTCGAGGATCCGCTCCTCGAGCTGTCCGGCGCCCCCGGTCATCGGTTCGGGCGGCGCCCCAGCGACTTCCACACCAGGCACAACTGGGGCGGCTACCTCGATGACCATGGATGAGACAATAAGAATACTTGTGTCTCATCGTCAACGACCTGCCTGGTGACATTCGTCGCACCGATCCCCCATCTGAATTTCAGATGACCAAGGACGAGTAGGTCGATCGACGCGATCACATCGAAAACTCGGCCTAGACCATCAGGTTCCTGGCCCGAACAGGGTCAGGGACCTGATCGCTTGGGGTCGGCCAGAATCCCGACCAGGAGCTCGTCTCGAACCAAACGGCTGACCGTCGCTTCATCGGTCAGGTCCCACCGCCCCTCCGACAAGATGAACGACAGTCCCATCCGGCTGAGCCAGTCCGCGGCCCGGTCTGGGTCCACGCCGGGGCACAGCTCCTCGGCCGCCAACTGCTCGGCGAAGTAGGCGCGTACCGCCGCCTGCACCAGCGGCGCCGACTGGGTCAGCTGGGGCAGAAGCCTCTCTGGTTCGGTCTCCAACACCTTCTGGAGCACCTCGTGTTCGTCGACCGCCCGATGGGCGTGCATCACCGCCCGTTCGAGCATGGTCGGGAAGTCGGGGGCGTCGGCGACCGCCTCGGCCAGTTCGTTGAAGAACTGACCGACCGCCCAGGTGATGGCCTCTCCGATCACCTGATCCTTGCCGTCGGCGAAATGCCGGTACACCGTGGCCCGGGCCACTCCGGCCTCCCGGGCCGCGTCGTCCACGGTGGTCTTGGCTATCCCGTACCGCCCCAGGCAAACCACCGTGGCGGCAAGGATCCGGGTGCGGACGTCATCAGCCACACCACTCGACACTAGGGCGAATACCAAGGCGGTGAGGTGACCGAGAACACACAAGAACTCGCGACAACAGGTGCGAGGTCAGTCGACCGGTTCCGCATCTGCACCCGACGAGCTCTGCTCCCGGGCTCGTCGCCGAAGGATCAGCGGGTAGCCCACCACCGCGACCGTGGTGAATATGAACCACTGGACGGCATAGGAGAGGTGGGGGCCTTCGTCCATGTCCGGGGCCGGAACCGGGGCCGGATTGTGGAAAAGGTCCGGCGTTGGCACCTGTTCGAGCATCTGCACCCAGAACGGCAAGACATCGGCGTCGACCTGTTGATCGACACGAGCCACGTCCGCCCGGGCTAGGTCGGTCAGTTGACCGGTGGCCGGATCGTGGGGCCCGAACCGTCCCCGGGTCTCGGTGAGCCGAACCAGGCCGCTCACCTCGACTGGCCCGACCGGAGCCTTGGATTCGTCGGGCACGGCGTGGAGATCGCCGGTGTTGGGAATCCAGCCTCGGTTGACCACCACCGCCGTTCCATCATCCAGGGCCAGCGGGGTCAACACCCACGACCCTGGCGCCCCCTCCATGGTGCGGGAGCGAACCAGCACCTCCTCGTCCGCCAGGTACCGCCCCGTGGCCGTGACCCGCCGGAACTCGAGGTCTCCAGCGGAGTCGAAATCACCTGGCGCGGCCAGACCCTGGACATCGACGGGGTCCAAGGCGGAGCGGGCCTCGACCCGGTCGTTGCGATCGCGCTTCTCCTGGCGGCGGCTGAGCTGCCAGATCCCGGCGCTGACCATGGCCGCAACCAGAGCCAACACGAACAGGTGCGAGACGATCCACCAGGGGCGAAGCGCAAACCGGTACCGCGACACGGGCCGAGGCTAGGACCGACCCGGTCGATCCCAACAAATGCCCAAGCGGCCCCGGGGCTGGGCCTACCGTCCGAGCCCCAGGGCCATCATCGCTGGGGCCGGTCAGGTCGCGGGGAGGACGTGGTCCTTGAACCGCTCGCGGAGGTCCTTCTTGGAGAACTTGCCGACGCTGGTCTTGGGAACCTCGTCGATGAAAACCACGTCGTCGGGCAGCCACCACTTGGCGACCCGGGGCTCCAGGAACTCGAGCACCTCGCTGGCGGTCAGTTCCTCCCCCGGTTTGACCACGACACAGGCCAGCGGCCGCTCCTGCCACTTGGGGTGGCTGACGCCGATCACGGCCGCCTCGGCCACCTTGGGGTGGGCCATGATCTCGTTCTCCAACTCCACCGAAGAGATCCACTCGCCCCCGCTCTTGACCACGTCCTTGGTGCGGTCGACGAGGTGGATGTAGCCGTCGGCGTCGACGGTGGCCACGTCGCCGGTGCGCAGCCAGCCGTCATCGGTGAAGGACTCCGCCGCCCGGTCGTCGTTGTAGTAGGTGCGGGCGATCCACGGGCCGGCGGCCTGCAGCTCGCCGCGCTCCACCCCGTCGCGGGCCACCAACTCACCGTTGGCCTGGTCGACCACCCGAACCTCGACGCCGAGGACGGGTACACCCTGGGTGGCCCGTAGGTCGGCCAGGGCATCCTCTCCGATGTCGGCGAGGGTGCTCTTGATCATCCCGACGGTGGCGACGGGGCTGGTCTCGGTCATGCCCCAGGCCTGGAAGATCGGAAGTCCGACCTGTTGGCGGAATCCTTCCGAAAGTGCCTTGGGTACGGCCGAACCACCGCACGGAATGATCCGCAACGCCGAGGTGTCACGACCGGCCAGCTCCGGCAGGACCCCCATCCAGATGGTGGGGACACCAGCGGCAACCGTCACCCGCTCACCTTCGATCAGTTGGGCCAGTGATGCCGGACTCAGATCGGGGCCGGGCATGATCAGGTCGGCTCCCGAAGCCACCCCGGCGTGGGCCAGGCCCCAGGCGTTGGCGTGGAACATCGGTACCACCGGAAGGATCCGGTCCGACTCTCGGATCCCTACCGAGTCGGCGAACATGGCGGCCATGGTGTGCAAGACCGTGCTGCGATGGCTGTACACGACGCCCTTGGGATTGCCGGTGGTGCCGCTCGTGTAACACATCGATGCGGCCCGGTTCTCGTCCTCGATCACCGGCCACTCCACCGGGGCCGCCGCGGCCAGGAGCGTCTCGTAGTCGTGAAGCTCCATGCTGTCTGGAACCTGCGATGTGTCGAAAGGTCCGCCGTCATCGATCACCACGATGTGGCGAACGGTGGCGAAGGTGGGCAACAACGGCCACAACAGCGCAGCCACCGTCTTGTCCACGAAGATGACCTCGTCCTCGGCGTGGTTCACGATGTAGGTGACCTGCTCGGGGAAGAGCCTCAGGTTGAGCGTGTGCAGGACCCGACCCGAACAAGGGGCGGCGAAGTACAGCTCGAGGTGCCGCTGGGTGTTCCACGAGAAGGTGGCGACCCGACCGTCCTCGGAGATGCCCAGAGCATCGAGCACACCTCCCAATCGACGGGTCCGTTCAGCCCAGTCGCCGTAGGAGGTGCGGGTGACCCCGGTGGGCAACGAGGTGACGATCTGCTTGTCGGCGAACAACGTCTCGGCTCGCGAGAACAGGTGCGAGATGGTGAGCGGGAAGTCCTGCATGAGACCCTGCATGGGCGATACCTCTTCTTGATCGGTTTTCGACGACGCCACCGTGAGGGCCGGCCGCGGCGGCGCCGAACCTAGGCCATGGCGGCGATGGCGTCTCCCCCTTCAGAGCGGCCGGACCTGTCACACTTGGTCCCCTTGGATTCCATCGATGCAGGGGCCACGGACTCCACCTCGACCACGGGCGATGCCGACACCGGCGCTCGCGCCCGACCCGCCTCGGCCGGGCGCTCTCACCCGGGACCGCCGAGCAAGTTGGCCCGCAACCTGGTGGTTGGCACCCTCATCGCCTTCGTGGTGGCGTCATACGTCGGCAACGCCTTCATGTCCGTGCTGGTGAGCGAACGTCCGCTGCTGTTCATCGCCATGAACGCCCAAAACCGCAACCTGGCGCTGGCCGCCGGGGAACTCGATGCCTGGTCGTTCTATGTGGTCGGCTTCTTGCGCCTGCTCGGCCCCGACCCGCTGTTCTTCCTGCTGGGCCGATGGTACGGCGATGGGGCCATCCGCTGGATGGAGCGCACCGCTCCGACCTACGGCGAACTACTACGCCAACTCGAGAAGTGGTTCGACAAGGCTCGCATCCCCGTGGTCGCCATCGCACCCAACAACCCGGTATGCCTGTTCGCCGGGGCCGCAGGTATGACGTGGGGAGCGTTCATGGCCGCCAACGTGGTGGGCACGGCGGTCAGGCTGGTCTTGGTTCGGATGTTCTCGAGTGTGTTCGAAGATCAACTCTCATCGGTCCGAGGCTTCATCTCCGACTATCGCTGGCCCCTGTTGGTGCTGTCGATCGCCATGGTCGGGTTCACGATCTGGGGCGACCGTCGCGGTGGACGGGAGGACGTCGAGGACCTGCTCCGAATCGAAGAGGAGATCGAGGCCATCGAGGCGGAAGAGGCCGCCGAGGCCGCGACCCCGGTCTCCCCCGACCAAGGACCAGCGGGTACCGACCCCACCTGACCGGAAGGCTCCGCCTTTCGGCGGATCCAGGCTCCAGGACCCGAGCGGGTAGGTCCAGCCGTCGTCGCTGGACATGGCGGGGGTTCGGGGGCAGAGCCCTTCGTGGCGGATCCAGGCTAGAGGTCGAGCAATGGGTCCAGGCCGATGTTCACGCCGGCGTGATCGGCAATTCGCTTACAGGCCAGGACCACACCGGGCATGAAGCTGGTTCGGTCATAGGAGTCGTGGCGGATCTGGAGAGTCTGCCCGGTGGTCCCCAGCAGCACCTCTTGGTGGGCGACCATCCCTCTCATCCGGACCGCGTGGACGCGGATGCCCGGTGCCGCCTCGCCACCCCGGGCGCCGGCCACGGTGTGGGTCACGGTTGGGTCGGGTGCCCAGTTCGAGTTGGCGGCCGCCATCCGTTCCACGGTCCGCATGGCGGTGCCCGACGGTGAATCGAGCTTGGCGTCGTGGTGGTACTCGATCACCTCGGCGGTCTCGAAATAGGGCGCAGCCATCTCCGCGAATCGCATCATCAAGATGGCACCAATGGCGAAGTTGGGCGCGATCAGGCAGTTGGAGCCGGTGAACGAGCCCCGAAACCGGTCCAGATCATCATCGGTGAACCCGGTGGTTCCCACGACGGCATGAACCCGATGATCAGCGCACCAGGCCAGGTTGTGGCGGGCCGCCTCCAAGTGGGTGAAGTCGACCATCACCTGAGGTGCGACATCGAGGTGTTCGGCCCGGCCCGCCACCTCCATGTCGACGTCGACACCAGCGACCTCCCGCAACGCCTGGCCCGCCGCACCGGGGTCTACCGCTGCAACCAGAGTCAGCGCGGGGTCGTCGACCACGGCGCGGCACACGGTGGCGCCCATGCGCCCGGCCGCGCCGAAGACACCGACGGCGATCGGCTGGTTCATCAGCCCTCTTCGCCTGAGACCGCGCCTGGAGGAGGGGGCGGAGCAACCGAACCAGGAGGAGGAGGCGGAGCTACCGACCCAGGGGGTGGGGGCGGGGTCACCGAGCCGGGAGGAGGAGGCGGAGCTACCGACCCAGGGGGCGGGGGCGGGGTCACCGACCCCGGAGGAGGCGGCGCGGCGGCCGGGTCACCACCGGGGGGCGGTGGTGCGACTCCGGATCCACCCGGAGGAGGAGGCGCGGCCGCAGGGGCAGCCGCCTCCTCGTGGGCGCTGCCGAGCTGGCCGTGCTCGGCCTCGTGGGCCTGGAGCTCAGCGGTGATGCGTGCGATCTCGGACTCGCCCTGACCGTTGTCCCTGCCGGTCTGGGTGGCGTAGTACCAGGCCCCGAGGTCACGCAGGAGGCCGTCGGAGCGCTTCTTGGCCTGCATGTCGTCGATCTTGTCCTGGCCCTGCTTGGCGGCCTGTTGGACCTGAGACATGGCCTTGTCGAGGAATCCCATGGTGTGCTCCGTTCCGGCGGTTTTGGGGATGGAGTGCAGTCGATTCACCGCGGCCGACTGCCGTCGAAGTATGGCCCACGCGCGACCACGTCGCGCACGAGCCCACCCCCGCAGTGTCGGCCACATAGAACTCCGTCGTGAACGCACGCGACCGATCTCGAGGTTCTCGTGGTCCCGACGCCAGAGACATCGCGAGCCCCAGCGAGCCAAGATCGTCCGGCTACCGCTGGGTCATCTCCTCCACCAGGGCCGGGCCCAGCCACTCGTTCCAGAACGACAGGCCTTGTTCCCAGCCCAACACGTGGTTGCTGTCAGCCATCCATCCACGGCGGGCTTCGGTGGGGGTCCCGGCCAGCCCCCCGGTGCAACTCTCGGGGCCGGGCTCGAGGTAGCGAGCATCGGCACCGGAACGACGGGCCCGGCCCATGGCCGAGCGGAACACACCGTTCACCCAGTCGATGAACTCCGGATCAGCGCGGCCCGGCGGGGTTCCTTCGCCCGGGCATGCCCATGCGACGACTATGAACGCAGCCCCAACGCGGTGAGCCTCAGTGGCCCGAGCCACCAGATTGTCGCTGAGGACCTCTGCCATTCGAGGCGACCGGGCCGCAACGACCTCACCATCGGGGGACCTGACCGCCTCGGTCTCCCAAGCGCCTGGGAACGTGACCACCACATCGGGCCGCTGGGCCAGCCCCAGCTTCTCGGCGTCGGCTTGGCGTACGCAATCCCCCGACGATGGAACGACGAAGCCGCCCTCGTCATCGGGGTACTCCCAGCCTTGGGCGGCCATTACGCCGCAACCGATCACCGCACGGCTGTCCAACCACCGCAGCCCGGCCGGCAGTGCATCGCGTTCAGGCTTGTACAGCCCGATGGTGAAGCTCACGCTGTCACCTATCACCAGGACGCCCAACCCTTCGGCACCCGATCCTGAAGCCTCGGGTGGCATGGATGGTCTGGCCAGTGCCTGCTCGAGAGCATCGGCGGTCTCGAGACGTTGGTGCACCGGGGCCACCGTGGCCGCGCCGTAGGCACCGATCACCGAGACCGAGGCCGTAACGACGCCCAGCACCCAGGCCGGACGACGTCGCCAAGGCGCCGCGGCCCAGCCCCGGCCCCGACGGAGGGGATCTTCGACCAGGCGGTGAGACACCTCGGCCGCCACCAAGGCCGACACCACCACCCCAGCGCTCAGGAGCCCACGGGCCATGGTCGGCCAGCGGTAGGAGGCCAGCACCTGGATCGGCCACGACCACAGGTAGATGGCATAGGAGCGACTTCCCAACCACGACAGCAGACCGCCCACGACCCATCCCAGCCCCATCGGCGCTGTGGCAGGGGAAAGCCGGGGCGGCGCCGCCTGACCAGCCACCACCACCGCTGCCAACATGGCGACGGCCACGAAACCGCCGGATCGGAACAGCCTCGGATCGTCGACCTCCATCATCATGGCGAGGATGACGAGCACCACCGTCGACACGGCCCCCGCATTTCGAAGCCCAGCCGTGGTACCGACCTCACCGGCCGTATCGCCAGCACGGTGGCGACTAGGGGGATCATCAGGGGCCGGGGCGCCATCGTCGGGATCCTCCCGTGTGAACGAGCGTCTAAGCCCCCAGCGGGAACATGCCAGCGCACAACCGATCAGCAACGCGAACACGCGCGTGTCGGTGCCCAGGTAGACACGAGACAGATCGGCTCGGTCCAGGCGATGGGCCAGGATCACATGCCAGGCCGCGCTCACGAGCGCGCCCAGCCCGGCCACCGTTGCGATCGATCGACGAAGCAACCACGGGTTCCAGCCAGACCGACGAGCCAGCCCGACCACCACCAGCGCCGCCACCAGGGGCCACACCAGGTAGTACTGCTCTTCGATGGACAGGCTCCATGCGTGCCGGAACGGGCTCGGGCTCGGGTCCCAGTAGCTCTGCCCAGCCAGGATCTGACGCCAGTTCTGCCACCAGGTCAGCGTGGCCGCGCCATCCACGGCCAGTTCGTCGAGACGCGATGCAGGCCATCCAGCAACCCGTGCCGTCCACAGAACCGTGGGTGTCACCACCAGCACCGCCGGGGTGAGCCGACGAAGCCGCGCCACCCAGAATGAGCGAAGGTCGATGGCGGCTCGGCTCGTTTCCGAGCCGTCCGGCTCCACCTCGGTCAGCAGAAGGGACGTCACCAAGAAGCCCGACAGCACGAAGAACACGTCGACACCGATGAACCCACCGGGGAGATACCCCAAGTGATAGGCGACGGTCGCCGCCACCGCCGCCCCCCGGATCCGGTCAAGGCCTGGCCGATGTGGAATCCGAGCACCGATCGGTCGGCTCACTCTCAGATGGCGATGTGGTCCAGGGGGCCCACCACACAGCGGGCCGGAGCGTCTCCAAGGTGGGTGGCCAGCACCCGGTTGACGTCGTCGGTGGTGACCGCACGGAGTTTGGCGAGTTGGTCCTCGATGGGCACGACTACGCCCTTGGCGCAAACGTGGTTGCCAAGCCGAGCCATGACGCTGGCGGTGTCCTCAAGGCTGAGCTGAGCGGCCCCGTCCAGGTAACCGACAGCCACGTCTCGCTCCCGATCGCTGACACCCAGACTCGACAACTCTCCCGCCACCCGTTCCATCACCTCGACCACCTCGGAGGCACGGTCAGGACTGGTACCGGCGTAGGTCACCAGGGATCCAGCGTCGCTGTAGGCGCTCACCGCGGAGAACACCGAGTAGGCCAGACCTCGTTCCTCTCGGATCTGTTGGAACAGCCGGCTGGACAGCCCGCCACCAAAGATCTGGTTGGCCACGCTGAGGGCATATCGGTCCGGATGGTCAGCGGCCAGGCCCGGCCAGGCCAGGGAAATGTGGGCGACGTCATGGGGTCGGTCCAACGACAGGCCGCTGGTGCCTCCAGCGAAATCTGGGGTGGTCCGCACCTGGCGGTCCCCACCAGCACGGGCTTCGAATCGCTCGGCGGCCCGGACCACATCCCCATGGTCCACGGCCCCGGCGGCCACCAAAACCAGGTTGGCTGGGTGGTAGTGGTGGTCGAAGAAGCCCCTCACCGCGGCGCGGTCCAAGGCTTCGATGGTGTGGAGCTGACCCAGCACCTCTCGGGCCAGGGGATGCTCACCCCACAGGGCCTGGTGGGCCAGCGAGAGAACCCGGTCGTCGCCCTCGTCCTCGGCCAGATGGAGCTCCTCGAGGATCACCTGTCTTTCGCTGTCCACGTCGGAGGCGGTGAAGGCCGGGTCGGTCAACACGTCCACCAACATGTCGAGCCCGACTGCGGCAGATCGAGCCGGGACGCGGGCGTAGAAGGCGGTGTGCTCATGGGCGGTGTGAGCATTCAGCTCACCACCGACGGACTCGATCGCTTCGGAGATCTCCCGGCCGGTCCGCGTGGATGTGCCTTTGAACAGGAGGTGTTCAAGGAAGTGCGACGCGCCGGACTGGTTGGCGGGTTCGTCGCGCCCACCGACTCGCACCCAGCACCCGAAGCTGGATGAACGAGCTCCGGGGAGCACCTCGGTCACCACGGTGAGGCCCGAGGTCATGTCGGTTCGTTCGATGGTCACGCAGTTTGCTCCGGGAAGGAAGAGGTCCCGGCCGTTACCCACGACCGGGACCGCTAGATGATCAGGGGCCTTCGGCCCCGGTTCAGTTGGTCAGCGTCGGCCGCCACCACGGCGGTTGCCGCGGCCACTGTTGCCGCCGCGGTCTCCCCCACGGTCGTTGCCAGGACCGAGGTCACCGAACTCCTCGCGGATCTCGGCGTCGAAGGAGTCCTCGAACGAGACGCTCTCACGACCTTCGTCCGAGCTGGCTCCGCTCGTCGGAGCGGTCTCGCTGTCACCGGCATCTCCCCCACCGCTGCCCGACGGCACCAGCGGGGTGACCGGGGTGAGCGACACCTTGCCGTTGGGGTCGACGTCGTCGACCTTGACTTCGACCTCCTGGCCCAGCTCGAGCACGTCCTCGACCTTGTCGATGCGCTTGCCCCCTCCCAGCTTGGAGATGTGGAGCAGGCCGTCACGGCCGGGAAGGATGTTGACGAAGGCACCGAACTTGGTGATGTTCACCACCCGACCCGGGTACACCTGGCCCACCTCAGCGGTGGGTGGGTTGAGGATGAGGCGGATCTGACGCTCGGCCTCGTTCACCGCTCCGAGGTCGACCGAGCCGATACTCACGGTACCGACCATGCCGTCGTCGTCGACGGAGATGTCGGCGCCGGTCTCGGCCTGGATGGCGTTGATGACCTTGCCCTTCGGGCCGATGACCTCACCGATCTTGTCGATCGGGATCTCGAAGCTGATGATCTTCGGAGCCGATGCACCCACCGAGTCACGAGGCTCGGAGATGGCCGCGTTCATCACGTCGAGTATCTCGAGGCGGGCCTGCTTGGCCT
This sequence comes from Microthrixaceae bacterium, assembly GCA_016702505.1. Taxonomy (NCBI): domain Bacteria; kingdom Bacillati; phylum Actinomycetota; class Acidimicrobiia; order Acidimicrobiales; family Microthrixaceae; species Microthrixaceae bacterium. Next base: position 644,765 of record JADJDU010000001.1, on the reverse strand, counting down.
GGTTGAGGGCGGCGGCGAGCACCTCGGCGGGCAAGCCCTCGATCTTGGTGTCGAGCTGAAGGGCGGTAACGAACTCGGCCGTACCGGCCACCTTGAAGTCCATGTCGCCGAAGGCGTCTTCGGAACCCAAGATGTCGGTGAGGGTGACGTAGTTGCCGTCCTCATAGATGAGGCCCATGGCGATGCCGGCCACTGCCGCCTTGAGCGGCACGCCGCCGTCCATCAGCGACAACGACGACGAGCAGACCGACGCCATGGAGGTGGAGCCGTTGGAGGACATGACCTCCGACACCAGGCGCAGGGCGTAGGGCCACTCCTCCAGCGAGGGGGACGAGGGGCAGAAGGGCCCGCTCGGCCAGCATGCCGTGGCCGACCTCGCGACGCTTGGTCCCACCCATGCGCCCGGTCTCGCCGTTGGCGTAGGGCGGCATGTTGTAGTGGTGCATGTATCGCTTCTTGGTGACCGGATCCACGGTGTCGAGGAGCTGGTCCATCTTGGGCAAGCCCAGGGTCAACACGTTGAGGACCTGGGTCTCGCCTCGCTGGAACAGGCCGGTGCCGTGGGCGGTGGGGATGAGACCGACCTGGGCACTGACCGGACGGAGGTCGGTGACGCCGCGGCCGTCCATGCGGATGCCCTCGTCTACCACCCGACGACGGATGACCGACTTGGTGAGCTCCTTGAAGGCGCTCTTGACCTGACGGGACTGGCCTTCGAAGGGGGCGCCCTCACCGGTCAGCTCGGCCACGACCTCGGCCTTGATGGCGTCGTTGGCGGCGTTGCGCTCGGTCTTGTCGACGATCTGGTTGGCCGGGATGAGCTTGGCCTCGGCGGCGGCGGCCACCGCAGCCTCGATCTCCTCGGAGAAGTCGATCTGGTTCTCCCACACCAGGGCGGGCTTGCGGCCGACCTTGGCCACCAGTTCGTTCTGGAGGGCGAGGGACTCGGCGATCCAGACCTTGCAGGCTTCGAGTCCGCCGGCGATGACCTCTTCGGTCACCTTGGGGGCGCCGTTCTCGTAGTAGGACCAAGCCTTCTCGGTGCCCGAGGCCTCGACCATCATGATGGCGATCTCACCGTTGACCTCACGGCCGGCGACCACGATCTGGAAGGTGGACTCGTCCTGCTCCTCGTAGGTGGGGTGCGGGATCCACTGGCCGTCTTGGGAGTAGGCCAGGCGCACCGCACCGATGGGACCCTCGAAGGGCAGGCCGGTGAGCATCAGCGAAGCCGAAGCGGCGTTGATGGCGATGATGTCGTAGGGGTTGGTCTGATCGGCACCGAGAACGGTGATCACGACCTGGGTCTCGTTGCGGTAGCCCTTGGGAACGACGGGCGCAGCGGGCGGTCGATGAGACGGCACACCAGCACGGCGTTGTCGGACGGGCGGCCCTCACGGCGGAAGAACGAGCCGGGGATCTTGCCGGCGGCGTACGCCTTCTCCTCGACGTCAACGGTCAGAGGGAAGAAGTCGGTGCCCTCGCGCACCTCTTTGGCACCGTTGGCGGTGGCCAGGGTCTGGGTGTTCCCGATCCGGGCGACGACGGCGCCCTGGGACTGGGGGGCGAACACCCCGGTGGAGAAGGTGAGGGTCTTGTCGGTACCCGAAACGGGCCCGGAAACGGTGATGGCCTCGGCCATGGTGGTCTCCTTCTGGGGCAGCTCTGCCCCGACGGAGGCGATCTTGTGGCCAGTTCCCAGTCGGGGTGCTCCCGACGGTTTCGCCGAGCGGACTTCGACTGACAACTGACCGGCGATGGATCGCCTGGTTTGTTGGTTTGGTGAAAAGCCTACGAGCGGCCCCGAAGGGCCGCTCGTAGGGAGTCGCTGCCTAGCGGCGCAGGCCGTGGGTGGCGATGATCGTGCGGTACCGCTCGACGTCGTTGTTCTTGACGTAGTCGAGCAGGTTGCGTCGCCGGCCGACCAGCATGAGCAGGCCCCGACGGCTGTGGTGGTCCTTCTTGTGAACCTTGAGGTGTTCGTTGAGGTGGTTGATGCGCTTGGTGAGAAGCGCGATCTGAACCTCGGGAGAGCCGGTGTCTGAATCGTGGAGACGGTGCTCGGCGATGACCTCGGGCTTTTGACGATCGATGATCTCTGACACTTGATTCCTCTTGGGTTTCCTACCCGGCCCCCGGACCCGCGACCCACCCCGGTCGGGGCGGTCCGCCTGGCCGGGCGCGGCTGCACCCGCTCTGGGTGCCCGTGCCAGGGTAGTGCGAACCTCCGTTCGCCACCAACGTCGGCCCCGGCGGGGGCCCCCCCCCCCCCCCCCCCCCCCCGGCCCCCCCCCCCCCGGGGCCCCCCCGCCCCCCCGGCCCGGCCCCCCGGCCCGGGCCGGGGGGCCGGGGGCCCCCCCCGGGGGCCCCCCCCCCGCCCCCGGGGGGCCGCCTGGCCCGCGCCCCCCCGCGGGCGCGGCCTAGGCCGGCTAACCCGCCGGGGGGCGCCCGGGCAGGTCGATGTGCCAGCGGTAGCGGGGCTTGGCTTCGCTCTGGAACAGCGTGTCGACATCGAGCTCGGGGGTGAGCTGGAGCACCAGGGCGTCGGGGTCGTAGAAGGCGGCCTCGACCTCATCGACGTTGGCATCGGGAGCCAGCCCCATCTCGGCGAAGTCCCGTTCCCGGGATTTGAGGGCCCGCTCGCTCGAGAACATCTTGCGGAAGATGGCGGGCAACGCTTCTGGGTCCTTGAGCAGCCACGAGTGGGTGCCACCTTCGACCACGACCACCATGCCACCGGCCAGGCGCGCCGCGCTTCGGGCGGTGGACAGGGGTACGACGATGTCTCGGTCGCCGTGGATGGCTACCAACGGCACGCCACTCTTGCGGATCTTTTGGAGCATCCACCGAGAGGAACGCGACCGCAGGATCGACACGCCTGGACCGAGCATCTGCATCGGGTTGGTCACGTGGGAACGGACCACCGGAGCCACAAGACGGCCGAGCTTGAGCGCCTGGGTGGGGTCCCGCAGGAACGGAACCGTGTACAGCGAGTCGGCCAGCAAGATGCCGCCGATCCCGACCAAAAGCAGCGGGTTGAGGCGAGAAGCAGCCACGATCCGGTCCCAGGTCTCCCCCACGATGGCGTCGAGCAGGATCACGGTCAGCACCCGTTCAGGGTGGTTGGCGGCGTACTCGGTGATCAGCCGCCCACCCATGGAGTGGCCGCAGAACACGGCCTTGCGGATCCCGAGCTCATCTATCACCCGGCCCAGGAGCTTGGTGTACTCCTCGAAGTTGGCACCCCCGGTGGGTAGGCCTTGGGTGGAGCCGTGATCGGCGGTGTCTATGGCCACCACCTTGAAGCCCATGGCAACAAGACGGCTGAGGGTCTGGGCGTAGAGCATGCCTTCGGCGGTGAAGCCGTGGATCAACACGATGGGTACGCCCCGGCCGCACACCGTGACACCGACGCGGTGCCCGTCGGCCAATGTCACCTCGTGGCGGGCCAGGCGCGGCAGGCGGCGGACCCCGGTTCCGGTTGCGGCCTCGGCCACGCCGTCGTGGCTGGCGTCGGTGGATGGCCCCAGGAGCGGCAGTTCGGCAACGTCTGCAACGTCGACTTCGGCCACCTCCACGGCGGACACCCTCGACTTGCGCCTCGGCGAACCAGAACTCGAACCAGACTTCTTGGGCATCTCACTCCCCGGGTACCCAGACCTGACGAACGTCAGTCTGGTTCATCGGCTCACACGTTCCGTGCCATGAGTGTGAGATGGCGGGCGGCGGGACGATGCCGGCCCTTTCGGCGATCGAGTCTGCCGCGGTCAGGGAATGAGCAGCTTGCGGGTCTGATCGACGTCGGTGTGGATCTGGTCGACCAGTGACTCGACCGAGTCGAACCGTTCCTCGCCCCGAAGCCGCTCCACGAAGCGCACTCGGACCGCCTCGCCATAGAGGTCTCCGGCGAAGTCGAGAAGGTGGCACTCCAGCAGCGGCGCCTCGGCCCGGCGGTCGTAGAAGGTGGGACGGTGACCGAGGCTGATGGCCGATGCCAACTCGGTACCGTCTGCCCGTTCCACCCAGCCGGCATAGATGCCGTCGGCGGGAAGTTGGATCTCGGCGGGCAAGGTGAGGTTGGCGGTGGGAAACCCGATCTCTCGTCCCCGTTGGTCACCGGGCTCGACCACCCCCCTCACCTCGTGGGGCCGTCCCAACATCACGGCCGCCCCCGACACATCACCGTCGGCGAGCAGTCGGCGGATCGCCGTGGATGAAACTCGAACTTCCTCGGCGCCTGCCGGTTGCCCGTCGACGCCGACCAGGTCCAGGCCACACACCTCGAACCCTGCCTCGGCTCCCATCCGCTCGAGCAAGGCCACATCGCCACCCCGCCGGTGCCCGAAGTGGAAGTCCGCCCCCACCACCACGGCCCGAGCGGTGAGGCAGCCGACGAGGACGTCTTGCACGAAGGACTCGGCCGTCTCTGCGGCACGGGCCTCGTCGAAGTGGACGACGTAGGTGGCGTCGACGCCTGTGGCAGCCAACAGTTCGAGCTTCTGCTCCAGATCACATAGAAGGAGCGGGGCCGAGTCCGGGCGGACAACGGTGGCTGGATGGCGATCGAAGGTGACCACAACCGTCTGTAGGTCGCGTCCCGCGGCCAACTCCCGCACTTGGGAAATGACGGCCTGGTGACCGAGGTGGACCCCGTCATAGGCCCCGATGGTGACGGCGCTGGGTTCTAGAGGATCGGGACGCTGACCGTCACCGCGGATCACCTGCACGACTCAACGCTACGGACGCCCATCTCGATCGACCAACTCGCCGGCCGCCATAGCGGTTCGCGATCGATGGCACTCGGCGGCCCGGTCACGGGGTCGCTCCGCCTATAGGAGGCGAACCGGCTCGGCGCCGGCCACCGCCATCGCCACTACCGTTGTCGACGTGCTCCCCCGCTGCCACGCCGTCGGCCCCGGCCGGTGACCACCCAGCCCGACCCGCCCGGCTTGGAGTCCTACGGCTGGGATGACGAATGGGCTCAGACCTACGCCGCCGCGCTGGCGGCGATGGCTGGCACCGAGATCGACAGCCCTCGACCCGGCCGGGTGATCCGCCACGACGGTGCCGGCCTGATCGTGGCCACCACAGATGGTCCGGTTAGGGCCATGTTCGGACCTGCGGTCACCCCACCGCCGGTGGTCGGAGACTGGGTCGTGCTGGACCACGCCCCCAATCCGCGTGCCACCCTCCCTCGCCGATCGCTTCTGCGCCGGCGTGCCGCGGGCAGCGAGCGCGAGCAACCCATGGCCGCCAACGTCGACCTGGTGTTGATCGTGTGCGGCCTGGACCGCCCCGTTCGAGTCGGGCGCATCCAACGCACCATGACCATCGCCAACGATGCCCTGGCCCGATCCTTGGTCGTGCTGACCAAGGCCGACACCGCCGACTCCGAATCCCTCGACCGCGCCAGGGCCGCGGTGCTCGAAGCCGACCCGAACCTCGACGTCGTCGCCCTTTCGGCCCGGGGCGGCTGGGGCGTGGAGGACCTCCTCGCCCACATCGCCACCCGCACCGTGGCCCTCATCGGTGAGTCCGGAGCCGGGAAGTCGACGCTGGTCAACGCCCTGGTCAACGCCGAGGTGGCCGCCACCGGTGGGGTGCGTCTCGGCGACGCCAAGGGGCGCCACACCACCACCTCCCGCCAACTCCACCTCCTGGCCACCGGCGGTGTGCTGGTGGACACCCCCGGCATCCGTGAGGTGGGGATCTTCGCCGATGCCGAAGCGGTGGCCGAGACCTTCCCCGACATCGAGGAACTGGCCACCCAATGCCGCTTCAACGATTGCGCCCACCACCGAGAACCGTCGTGCGCGATCCGTGAAGCCCTCGACAGCGGTGGCCTCGACCCCGACCGGGTGGAACGGTGGCGAGCACTCGAAGCAGAGGCCCACGCTGCCGCCATCCGCGCCGACCCGGTGGCCTCACGCCGCCAAGATCGCCAGACCGGACGCCTCTACCGGGACATCCTCAAAGACAAACGCCGCTAAGGAGGCGAGCGAATAGGCGAGCCGACCCATAAATACGGCATGGCTAAACCGAGGCGAAGCCTCGGTCTGATTACCCTCGCAGCGACGACGACTGGACCTATCCGCTAGGACCCTAAGCCTGGATCCACCGATCGATCTTGGGTTGTGCTCGATTCTCCATGGTCACCCAGGCGAAACGGGTTCTCTGTTCGGCCACCGTTAGTGCTCGGCTGTCTGACGAGCTGAAGTCACAGGACTGGGCGGGGGTTCGGGGGCAGAGCCCTTTGTGGCGGAGCCCCCGAGACCTGCGGAGATCGGCTTTGCCGGTCGTAGTAGCGAAGACGTCGGCCGTCAGGCCGGCGACCGAACTCCGCCGGAAGGCTCTGCCTTTCGGCGGATCCAGGCTGAGCGGAGTTCGGTCCAGCCGCCGAACGGGCCCTGGGTATTCGACCATGGGATTCAACCGGCGTCCGTCGCCTGAGGTTCGCTCAGATGCACCACCGATGCTGAGTCGAAGGCTGTGCCTTCGACCTCGAGGGTCTGAACCTCTCGGTTCCGGCTCAGCAACTCGAGGACCTCGTTACATACGGCACCATCGGTGTTGTGGGCATTGGACTGGACGACGAAAATGGACTGGCCTCGGGCCAGATCCTCCACACTCCGAGCAAACTCCCCGGGAGGGCGGGCCGCGGCGCGGCTCCGATAGTCCACCCAGTTGATCAGACCCGGCGCCTGGAGGTCTGGGAACGTCACCTGCACGAACTCCCCGTCCAGTTCGCGGCTGGTCGACGGCCCGGACAGATCGGGGCAATAGGCCACGACGTCACCGGGTTCGCCGGCATCCATGATGGCGAGGGCATTTCGCCGGGCGTCGGTCCGAGACGCAAAGGCATTCAGCTCGAGCCCACCCGCACCCAAGTACAACAGCGCCGCTAGGGCCAGCATGCCAACGAACCTTGGCTGAAGCTCAGCCAAGGCAGCTCCAGCCAGCACCACCACGAACGGCACGACAACAGCGGAATAGCGGCCGGCAAACCCGGCCCCGAAGATGAAGCCCAACACCCATCCGTAGGCGAGCGTTCCCACGACCAGTACGGCGAGTGCTCGACCTTCCGTGCGTCCAGGCGCCTTCAGATCAAGCACCCACACCCACGGTGAGGTGCTTCTCAACCACGGACCCACCGCCGCAGCCGCCAACAGGAGCCAACCGAAGAGCATGGCTTCCTCTGAGAAGAACCCTCCCAGCGTTCCCGCCATCTCCGAAAGCGCAGACACCAGACCAGCCGGCTCCAGCCACGGGGTCCCCGTGTGTCGCTGCTGGAACAGGAGCGACGGTAACCATGGGGTGAAGCTCAGTGATCCGGCCATCAACGCCCCGAGGGTCAAGGCTGCGGGGCGTCCGGTTGAGCTGTCATCGGACAGCCGGGCGCGGGCCACCTTCGCTATCAGGATGGAGGCCGCGGCCATCACCAGCCAGATGGCCCAGTAGTGGGTCCACAGCAGGAGGGAAACCAACACGGCAAGGAGCGCAAGGTCTCGGGGCCGTGACACCTCCACGGCCCGAACTCCAACAAGCCACGCCGCAGTCGCCAGAAGCGACACCAAGGAGTACATCCTCGCCTCAGTCGAGTAGTGGACCAGGAACGGGGTCAACGACGCCAGCACCGCGGCGATGGCCCCGGCCCTGTTCCCTCCAATCCGACGGGCTGCGATCCAGACCAGCGGTATCAGCCCGACCCCCAGGAGACCCGACAAGGCGCGTGCAGCGAGATCCCCGTCGCCGAACAAGGAGATCCAGTAGTGGAGGAGGAGGTAGTACAGGGGTGGATGACCGTCGTTCCTGACCGACACGAGCAGGTCGCCAACCGGCTGGCTCGAGATGTTCACGGTCAATGCCTCGTCCAACCACAAGGGTGAGGCCGTTACGAATCGGAGCAGAATTCCGATCGCTATCGCGCTCAAGGCCAGGTAGACCGCCATCCGACGGTGGAGAGGATTCGAGCTCATTGGCGCAGCGGTGGAGCCTTTCGGTCCGATGGTCATGTCCACTTCAGTTGCCCAACGCGAGGTCTACGGCTTCGGCTACGTCGTCGAGGTCCAGGCGGGGTTCGTCGAACCGACGGACTTCTCGGAAAGTGCGGTCACGTCCCCGGGGGTCAACGAACCAGGCATTGAGCCGTTCGCCCACGGCCTGAGCCAGGACGGGCGGCTGTTCGGTGAGCTCGCTGCGACGCAATCCACCGTCGACCAGCAACCGGCCCAGGTCGTAGAGGTCCGATGCCCGCTTCTCTGAGGATGCCCGAAGGCGACGGTGGTGGCCTTTCTTATGGCCACCACCCGCCGCGGCGCCCAGCGACCGCGGCGAACCATGATCTCGCCGGTTTCGCCGTCGGCGGCCTTTCCAGCGTGGTGGCGGCGTCGGAGCCCAGGTGTGGGCCACCACGTTCAACTCGAGGTCGGTGAGGCCAGTTCCGGGACGGTCGGGGTCGATCAACGCACCTATGAGCTCATCGGAATCGACGCCGGCCACATCGATCACATCCAAGTCGAGGTTGCCTTCGAAGGTGTATTGGCCCCCGCCCACGCTGGTCAGGGCCAGCCTGGCGATCGCTTCGTGGTAGCGGTCAAGACCGCGGGCCAATGCGTCGAGATCGACGGTGGCACGGTGGGGGGAATACCCCGCGACACCCCGACCAGACCACCGATCAGGCGCAGCTCGCCGGGTAGTGACGCCAGCAGGGCGACCTCTCGGTGGGTGCTGCCGTTGCGACGCCCCGACAACACCACGCTCACGTCTCTCCTCCTGGGACCACACCCCATGTCTCGACGATCTCACGGCCACGGGCCGGGTCAGCCGCCAGCCGCAGCGCGCACACGATCGGGTGGGCCACCCGCCACGGATGTTCGGTCGTGGCAGGGTGATCGTCGTTCTCGGGCAACCACTTGACCGGGGCCAGCCGCACCCAGGTCCGGGTGGGGAGGTTGCGGTCCACCAACCCGCGTAGGCGACGTAGGGCGTGTTCGGAACGGACGTAGCACCGGGCCGGTAGATCACCGGCGGCGGGGATGCTGGCCCCGCCCAGCGTTGCAGCCCTTTCGTCGACGCGGGTCAGCGCGTCTGCCCCGGATCGCTCTGCCACTTCGACCAGGGTGGCGGGAAGTGGCGTCCAGCCGTCGTCGGGCCAGTGCGCCGCTGTCTCCCAGAACAGTTCGGGCAACAGCGGGAGCCGTGAGGTGGGGCCGATCAACCCGACCTCGGTGAAACGGGTGATCTGCTGGTGGGTGGCCGCCGCGCTACGCCCGATCATCCGGGCCGTGGCGCGCGGTTGCACCGCTCGATCGGGTTGGATCAAGGCGGCCAGCGCCACCTCCAGGCCAACGTGGGTCCAGGGGTTGCCCGATCCGCTCGATCCAGGTCCCGAAGTGGTGCTTCCCGTTGAGAACGGTGCTTCGATCCGCAGGCCAGCAGCCCACACCCGTATGTGGCCGCGGCGGTCCAGCCATCCCCAACCAGCCCGGCGCAGGACGTCTCTTCCCGGTTGGCTCAGACGGTCGGCCACGACGAGGGCTGGTAGCCGGGCCGGGGCTTCGGACACGACTCGGGTCAGGTCAGCGGGGGTGGGGTGGGCTCGGGCCACCAGATTGAAGGCCTGGCGGGTTCCGTCGACGGTGAGGATGCCGTCTATCTCGCGGACGTCGAGGCCGAGGTCTCGGAGCGCGTCGCCTACCTCGCGGCCCAGGTCGATGTACTCGTCCGATTGCGCCGTCACGAACACCGAACGAAGGGTAGTCGATCTGGTAGTTCCGCAACAACACTTGCGTTCTCGCCGTCACAAACACCGAACATAGGTCCGCCAGGCCAATCCTGCAATGACGTGCCTTCCACACCCGCTTGACCGACGGGTCAGGTTGGGGTTGGCTCATCTGCCGTGACCCTCAGCTACGCCGATGCCGCCGCCCAGATCACCGCACCTGGTGAGCGCTACGAGACCCACGAGATCACCGTGAACGGCGTGGCCTACACCGCGTTCAAAGGGGCACCCGCCACCCTGCGCGAGCTGTTCGATCTCACCACCCTCTACGGCGACACCGAGTACCTGGTTTACGAGGACGAGCGCTACACGTTCACCCAGGTCCACTCCCACGCCGCTGGTCTGGCCGCGGCGCTGGTCAACCGGTACGGCATCACCAAAGGCGATCGGGTGGCCATCGCCATGCGCAACTACCCCGAGTGGATCATGACCTACATCGGGGCCCTGGCCGCCGGGGCGGTGGTGGTGTCCATGAACGCGTGGTGGACCGCCGAGGAGCTCGCCTACGGCCTCGAGGATTCTGGTACCACCGTGTTGGTGGCCGATGCCGAACGGGTACAACGAACCCGCGACAGCGCCGCTCGGCTCGGCATCCGCACCATCGGCGTTCGCCTGCCCGACGGCGACAACCCCGAAGGAGTGGATCGTTGGGAGGATGTGGTCGAGCCCGGTGCCACCTACGAGCGCGTCGACCTCGCCCCCGATGACGACGCCACCATCCTGTACACGTCGGGCACCACCGGCCACCCCAAGGGAGCGGTATCCACCCACCGGGCCGTGGTCCAGGCCCTAATGGGCTTTGGCTGCAAGAGCGCCATCGACAGCCTGCGCCGACCCGAAGAGGCGTCGGGGCGAACCGGTGCACCGGTGTTCATCCTCATCGTCCCGTTGTTCCACGTGACCGGAAACGTCCCGGTCATGCTGGGTGCGATGGCCTCAGGGCTCAAGCTGGTGATCATGCACAAGTGGGATCCAGGGCGGGCCCTCCAGCTCATAGAACGGGAGCGGGTCACCCAGTTCGTGGGGGTCCCGACCCAGAGCTGGGACCTGCTCGAACACCCCGACTTCGACCGCTACGACACGTCGTCGCTGGCCTTCGTCGGTGGCGGCGGCGCGCCCGCTCCACCCCAGCTGGTCAACCGGGTGGCCGGAAGCTTCAAGGCGGCCAAGCCCAACATCGGCTATGGCATGACCGAGACCAATGCCTACGGACCTGGCAACAGCGGCACCGACTACGAGACCCATCCCACCAGCACCGGCCGGTCAACACCCATCCTCCAAGTCGAGATCCGAGACCCCGATGCCAAACCGGTCCCGATCGGTGAACGGGGCGAGATCTGGATGAAGGGCCCCAACGTGATCCGGGGTTACTGGAACCGGCCCGAAGCCACCGCCGAGACCATCGTGGACGGATGGCTACGCACCGGAGACCTGGGCCGCATCGACGCCGAGGGCTTCGTCTACATCGAGGACCGGGCCAAGGACATGATCCTGCGGGGCGGCGAGAACGTGTACTGCGCCGAGGTCGAGGCCGCCGTCTACGAGTACCCCGATGTGTACGAGGCCGCAGTCTTCGGTGTACCGCACGAGAGATTGGGCGAAGAGGTCGCCCTGGCCGTGGTTCCCCGCCACGGAACCACCATCGACCCCGATGAGCTGACCGCGTTCTTGGCCCAGCACCTCGCCCCGTTCAAGATCCCGACCAGGATCATCGCCTTCACCGATCCGCTGCCACGAAATCCGGCCGGGAAGATCCTCAAACGAGACCTGAGAGATCGCTTCACCAACTGACCCGGCGGGGATCACGGCCAGGAATGGACCATCTCCTCACGCGACCGTCGTCGCCGGAACCGAGGCGGGAATCCGGCGGGAACCAGCCAACCCGACAAAGGCCACCGCGGTGGCCATGGCGAAGGCGATCGCTACAGCAGATGACACCGACCAATCCCTGACATCACCGATGGCCACCGCCGCGCCACCCAAGCCGGTCCCCACAGCCACCCCCAATACGTCACACAGCTGGAGGGCGGCGCTGGCCGCGCCCTCCTCTCCCGGCGGAGCGGCAGCCAGGACCACCACAGACAACGGCGCGTACGCGAGCCCGACCCCGAAGCCGCTCACCCCCCAGGCCACCACGATCACCCACACCGGCGCCCCCAACGCCACCCCCGTCGCCATCACCAGCGACACGATGACCACGACGAAACCGGTACCGACCAAGGCCCGTGGACCCCGGTCACCGATGCGACGGGCCTGCACCCAGGACCCCACCGCCCACAGCACCGACGACGCCGACAGCGCGGCACCGGCCATGAACGTCGACGACCCCCGACCGTCAACGACTAGCAACGACACGTAGGCATCGGCCTGGAAGAAGCACCACGTGAGCAGGCCCTTCACCGCGACGGTGGCCGGCACGCCCGCGGCGAAGCGAACCGTGCCCGCAGGTACCAAGCCCACGAAGGCCCAACCGGCCGCCACCGGCCCCATCGTCGCCAACACCACCGCCGCAGCCATCGGAACCCCTGTGGCCACCACGAAAAGCGCGCCCACCCCCGACACCAGCACGGCCACCCGGGCCACCCGAGCCGCGGTGGAGGTGCCGCCTGCGGAGGCGTCGACCGTCGGCGAACTGACCGGCGCACCGTCGGCCAGGCCACTAGAGGTTTGAGAGGATCCAACCGCCCGGGGCACCCGCGACAGGGGCCTCACACACATGGCCGCAGCCACCGCCACGAACGGCAACAACCCGAAGAACACCCATCGCCACGACAAGGCGTGTTCCACCCAGGCCGCCACCGCCGGGCCCAACAGGCCGGGAACAACCCAGGCCGTGGACATCATGGCGAAGATCCGCGGTCGTTCCTCACTGGTGAACGCCCGTGCGATGGCGGCATAGGAGGCAGCCGGGACGGCTCCCGCACCCAGGCCTTGAAGCACCCGGCCCACCACCAGAACCTCCATGGAGCCAGCGGCACCGGCCACCACAAGGCCAACGGCGAACAGCCCAAGTCCACCGCCGTAGGGCACCACCAAACCCCGGCGGTCCGCCGCCGGTCCCCCCACCACGATGCCCACCAGGCTGGCCAGGAAAAACCCGCTGAACACCCAGCCGTACAGGTCGTAGCCACCCAGGTCGGCGCGCACCTGGGGCATGACGGTGGCCACGGCCAAGGACTCCAACGCCACCAAGGTGACGGTGAGCAGAAGCCCAGCCGTCAACGCTCGACGCTCAGAGGAGTCTCGAACTCCTTTCATCACCGATCCCGCGGAATGATCAGAATCGACGCCGCGGCCCGAAGCCGCCCCGTGCCCGTCACCCGCGTCAATTGCGCCCACGGCCTCGGGGGAGGAGGGAGGCTCGTCGGCTTGGCGCACCAGCGCAGCCTACGGATCGACGGGCGTGGGTCGAACGGCCCTGATCTCGAGCCGTATGGAGAACGTCGCCCTCCAGCCGGTAGCTTGTCCAGTCCCCAGAGGCGGGACGCATCACCAGCCCGCCCATTGCAGCGCCCGGAGGCCTTCAACTCATGACCACCTCGCTCACCGTCGCCAAGCATCGTTCCAACCTCGACAAGCTCCGCGCCGAGACAGAGGCAGGCATCATGGCCCTCCAGGCCGCCTACGACGAGCTCGACCCCGAAGAGGTGGCCAGCGACGTGGGCGCCGGCGAAGACGAAGGCGGCTCCGAAGGAGACCTGACCCGCTTCGAACGGGACCGGATACGCGCCCGTATCGCCGAGGAGCAGGCCTTCCTCGAGGTCATCGACGCCGCTCAGGAACGCACCCACTCCAAGAAGTGGAAGAACTGCACCCGCTGCGGCAACCCCATTGGCGACCCGCGCCTCGAGGCGCTGCCCGCCACCGACCTCTGCGTCACCTGCAAGGCCGACCGCGGCACCTGGTGAACAATCCGGCGCCCGGCTCGGGCATCGTGGTCGTTCGACGCAGCTACCCGGTGGTGGTGGGCGACCAGCCCGGCGTGGTGGTCGAGATCGATGCCACCGGTGAACCTCGAGCCCTGGCCGTACAGCAGGCGGGACTGCACCCATTGGCCCCGGGTCACCGACTCGGATATGGCTACGACGTGACGCCGTGGGGACTCGGTGCGTGGGTTGGCGATCGTCGCGTCCAGCTTCGTGTCTGGCCGGTGGAAGCTGACGGCCACGGAGACATCGTCGAAGAAGCCGACCCCGATGACCCCGACTCCGAGGTGCTGGTCTTGCACTTCCACCCCGAGGTAGACCGGGATGCCCTGGTCCAACTGGTCGAGACCGGTCGCCTGTTCGTCGCCGGTCCCGATGCCGGACCGGTGCCCCTGGTTCTCGACCTAGACCGAGACCTAGTGGCTGAAGTGGTGGCCCAGGTGTCGCCCCACCCCTAGGACCCGAGCGGATAGGTCCGGTCGTCGTCGCTACAGGTCAGCTGCCGTGGGCGTGGTCGCACAACTGGGTCTCGCCCTCGGCCACCTGACCTCCAGCCACGCCCTCCAACGCCGCGAACGGCCCACACCGATGGGGGCTGATCCAGACGTGGATCATGGGGGTGGGCTGGAACTTCTTTAGCGGCGGTTGACACTGACCCCCGACGCTGGTCACCCCCGCCACCCGGGGCGCCACCGGGTCGTCGGTGAAGCACAGGTCGTCATGGATGTGCCACTGGGTGAGCGCACCACCCACATCTGGGACCTGGTCGAGTGTGGCCCCCTGCTTCATCATGAACATGGCCGACACCAGCCTGCGGGACCCTCCCGGCCCGGCCTCATAGACAAGCGATTCGGGATAGTCGGGGTTCAAGATGTGGTCGTCGTTGATGTAGTTCCAGTTGATGAAGTGCTCGTGTCCGGTGAAGCCATCACCGATCGAGCGGAACCCGTCTGCCTCGGCCACGGCGGCGTCGGCGTAGCGGGGCAGGCGATCCAAGGTGATGGCGATCAAGTTCTCAGCTCGCGCCTGTTGGGCCGGCGTCACGCCCGGGGTTCCCGACAGGTCGATGGGAAGGGTCGGGTCATAGGGCTTCGGTACGGCGGCGATGTGGGTCCCGTCATCGCCGTGGGCTTCGCTGTCAGCGTGGGTTGCACCGTCGGCATGGGCCGTCGACTCGTCGTGAGCCTCGGACGATCCATGGGTGCCGGCGTGGGAATGGCCTCCTGCGGTGACCATGGCCACAATCGCCACCGCCAGAACGCCGGCGCCCACCCCCGCCAGCATCGACGATCCCGGGCCCTGGGATCTGACTCCCGAAAGACCTGACATCAGATGGCGAAGGGCGATCACCGTCGCGGTGAGGGCCAATGCCGCGGCGGCGGCGTCTGCGAACTGGATCGCCTCGGACTCGCCCAGCCCATCGACGAAGGAGATCCCTGAGGTCTTGGCCAGAACCCAGCCGCTCACCGCGGCCGCACCCAGGATCGCACCGCTGACGCAGACGGCGCGTCCCGATGCCACCAGCGCCACCGCTCCCCAGGCCAACTGGAGCGCGGCCAGCACGGCGAAAGTGCGGGCCGTAGCAGCGTGGTCGCCATGCACTCCAATGGCGGTGGCGTGTATCGCACCTGCCCCCAACGATCCCAGCCCGGCTACGGCCAAGGCACCGAAGCGCACCTTGGACTCCGATGAGGTCGAGACCCCCGCGGCTATCGGCATGTCGGTGGTGGCGACCATGTTCTGACCCCTAGATATCCCCTGAACGAATAGCCAGGCTACCGCTGAACGCTCACCGGTTTCAGGCGGTCGGTCCGCCCGCCCCGGGATCGGACCCATGTACCGGTGCTGGCACTCAGCCTCGATCCACCGATCGATGGCCCAGGCTCAGTCGCTGTCAGGTTCGGCCAACAGTCCAGCAGCGGCGGCCAGAGCCGAGGCCAGCAGGGCCGAACGGCGTACCACCAGCTCGAAGGCATGTTCAGCCTGGGACCCCTGGCCTTGAAGAGGGGGCGAGCCGAGCGACCGGAGCAGTATCCCGGGGTCGGTAGCGGCGGCGATCGGTTCTGGGTCTGGGAGCTGGGGAACGGGGCGCCAAAGGTCACCCGACCGGGGCCGTACCTGTTGACGTCGCCGCTTGTTGCGGCGCGATCCGCCCCCTCCCCCGCCCGCGGACTGGGCTGGCTGGTTCGGCTGGGCTTGTTGGTTCACTCGTCGTCCTCCGTGAGGAGCTCGTCGGTGCGCAGCCCGAGAGCGGCGCGGAGCTGGGTGGCGTCCAGGTCGGCCAGCGAGGAGGACTTGGGCAGCACCAGATCGGCGATGTGGCGTTTGCCGGCCACCACCTCCTCGACCCGCTCGTCGACGGTTCCGGGGCAGACCAGACGGTGTGAGATGACGGTCTTGGTCTGGCCGATGCGCCAAGCCCGGTCTCGGGCCTGATCCTCCACCGCTGGGTTCCACCAGCGGTCGTAGAGAACCACATGGTTGGCGGCGGTGAGGTTGAGGCCCGTGCCGCCGGCCTTGAGCGACAGGACCAGGGCGCCGGCCCCGCTCCCCTGCTGGAAATCCTCGACCATGCGATCTCTGGTCCCGCGGGCCAGACCACCGTGGTAGCAGGACACGGCTACGCCGGTGACGTCGGTGAGGTGGGCGGCCAGCCTCACACCCCACTCGGCGAAGTGGGTGAAGATCAAGATCTTCTCCCCGGCGGCGAACACCGTGTCGACGATCTCCTCGAGCCGGTTCAGCTTGCCCGACCGCCCTGCCAGCGGGCGATCGTCGTCCTTCTCGTAGGCGGACGGGTGGTTGCAGATCCGCTTGAGGGCAGTGATGGCAGCCAGGATCGCGCCCTGCTTGGGCTCGCCTCCCACCTTGGTGGCATCCACCACCAAGCTGTCGAGCACCGCCTGGTAGAGGCCGATCTGCTCGGGGGTCATCAGGCAGTGGTCGAGCTCATCGATACGGTCGGGAAGCTCAGCGGCCACGTCGGGCTCGCTCTTCGTGCGGCGGAACACCAGCAGGCCATTGAGAGCTTTCAGCGCGGCCTCGCCCTCACCCGACAGTTGGGCGATGAACTGGGGCCGAGGACCGACCAGGCTCGGGTTGCAGAAGTCGAGGATGGCCCACAGGTCGCCCAGACCGTTTTCGATGGGGGTCCCGGTCAGGGCGATACGGCTCCGGGCTGGCAGGCGACGGAGCTGTTGGGCCGTCTCGTTGGCCGGGTTCTTGATTACCTGGGCCTCGTCGAGCACGACCCGGGCCCACTCGATCTCGGCGAGCTGGTCCACGTCTCGCACCGCGGTGCCATAGGTGGTGATCACCACGTCGGCCCGCTCGATGGACCGCTTCAGAGCCGCCCCGCTGGCCCGGCCCGCGCCGTGGTGGACCACGACGTTCAGAGCTGGGGTGAACTTGGCCGCCTCAGCGGCCCAGTTGCCGACCACAGCCGGCGGGGCCACCACCAAGGCGGTACCGGATCCGGACCGAGCGCTGCGCCCCAGGTGAGCGAGCATGGTGGGCGTCTTGCCCAGGCCCATGTCCAAAGCGAGGCATCCGCCCAACTCGGCCACGTCGAGGAAGCCGAGCCAGGCCAGGGCTTCGGCCTGATAGGCCCGTAGCTCACCGGAGAACCCCTCGGGACTGGTGGGAAGGTCGGTGGGCAGCGATGACGCCGACGCCAACAGGTTGGATGCCCAGCTCGTGCCGTCGACCTGGAGACCACCGGCCAGAGATGTGCCTTCCAACCCCACGGAATGGCGGAGGATCTCGGCCCCGGTCAGACGGGTCTTGTTGGCCCGCTCGGCGAGGGCGGCGGCCGCCTCCTTCAAGTCGACCTTGTCGAGCTCCACCCATCGACCGTGCGACATGACCAGTGGCCTGGCCTCCTCGGCCAAGCGCGCGATGTCGGCCGCGCTCAGTTCGACATCATCGAACAGGACCGACCACCGCACGTTGGAGAGCTGCTGGGCACCCACCACGGTGTCTCCGGTCGGTTCGGTGAACATGCGAAGACCGGCGGCGGGCTTGCGACGCGACAACGCCGGAACCCGAACCTCGAATCCGGCGGCCTCCAGGGCCTGACCGGTGATGGTCATGAACTCCCAGGCCTCGTCCTGGCTCAGATAGACCTGTCCTCGACGCATGGCCCCGGGACGCAACAGCGCGGGCACCACCCGCTCCGCTCGCACCAGCTCGTCGACCAAGGCCTTGGTGGCCTTGCCGTCAGCGATAGCGGCCTCGATGGGAAGGAGCCCACCTTCTGCGCCTGGGCCCAACACCGACAAGAACCAGGGGTTGCCAGAATCGGGTGGGTCGAGCTGAAGTACGAGGCGGGGGGTGAATGTCCCCAGGACCGGCCTGGCCCAGCGATCGAGTCGCTTGGAGATCTCGGCACCAGCGGCCAGGGGGGCCACGAACGCGGATCCGTCCACTCGGGTCACCACGGCCTCGGCCACCTGGGCGGTGCTCTGGACGTTGGGCGGCGGGGCGGGAAGCTCCAGACGGCTGGCGGCCTCGTGGACGACGGCGTCGACTACCGACCCGATCACGTCCATGGTCACCACCCGCGGGTCCTGCTTGGTGTTGGGCAGGGCCGTGACCGGACCGGGCATCGCGTGGGTGAGTCGTTCGACCACGTCCTCGGGAAGCAGCGCCGGAACCCAACGGACCGACAGATCTAGCCCACGCCCGTCGTTGCGCTTGTGGGCGGGCAGGGTGGGAACCACTGCCCCCCTGGCCACCAATCGGACCGCGGCGATGGCGGCGCGGCCCAGCCACGCCACGCTGGCACCCACGCCTTCTCGACCCAGGCCACCTCCGACGGCCACCAGCCATCCCAGGGCTTCACCGACCGGGATGGCCAGCGCGGCGGCACGCTCGCCTGATGGCAGTGGAACGGCCGGGAACGGCGTCCACCCCACGGCCGGCCCGCCGATGGCCTCCAGCCGATCCGACAGCTCTTCGGCCGATGCCGGCGATGCCCCCGGTCCGGCCGCCCACACCACGATGTTCCCGCCACCCCATGACGCCTGGAGCCTCACCTCACCGGTTGGGTCTGCAGCCGCGATGGCAGCCACCACCGAGGAGCTGTCTCCCACCTTCGTGAGCAGGTCGTAGGCCGCTTCAAGCCGGGCCAACTCGCCTTCGAAGTCGGCCACGACCTGGAGACGTTCGGGGCCGGTGAGCTTGCGAACCGCGTCGAGACGATCCTCGGTGTCCTCGAGCAGGTCCTCGAGGGCATAGCGCCACCGGCGCGGGTCGGCCTCCAGAGCCGCGAGCTGGTCGGATGTGGCTGAGCCAGTCGCAGCGGCCCATGCCGCTGCTTCCAGAGCTGTTGGGTGAGACATTCGGTGCGGCACTCCCTGCGCCGTCGGCCGCCACCGAGGTGGCGGAGCTGTCATCCGTGTACCGGCATCGCGGAACGACCCTCGGACCGGGCCACCCCCACCGTCACCGCAGACGGGACGCCGTACCGAGATCATACCCTCATGGCCGAGGCGTCCCGCACATCGACGCCCCTCCTTGACGACCGTCTGCGCACAGAGGCCCACCTACAGCGAATGGCGAAGGTGAACGTTGACGACTCGCACCCACGGGCAGACACTCACCGGTAGGGATACCGCATCGACAAGGGGAACAGTCGTCGGCAACCCGGAGGGAACGAGTCCAGGCCACGGCCTGCCCACCTCCAAGGAGCCACCATGTACCTGTTCACCAGAAGCGTCCGCCTACGACCTGGCCCCACGAGAGATGCAGCCGCGTGGGCCGGGGAGGTGACCGAAGCGGTCAGGCACACGACCGACCTCCACGTCCAGCTGTGGTCGCGCACCTTCTCACCCCAGCTCGGCACGCTGGCGTGGACCACTGCCGTCGAGGACCTCACCCAACTTGAGGCCGCCGATGACAAGTTGATGGCCGACGAGGCATACCAGGACTTGGTACAGCGCGGGGCGGCCTACGTCGAACACCTACCCGACGATTCCCTGGCCATGTACCTGACGGGCCTGCCCGATCCGACGGCCACCGTCGAGTACGCCGCGGTGGTTACTTCGGTATGTGCCGTCGGGTGTACGGCCAAGGGCGCCGAGCTTGGCGTTCGAATCGCCGAGGAGGCGGGTCGAATCGGGGGCAACCCGTGCAGCTTCCTGATCGGAGCATCAGGCAACTACGGCGCGGTGGCGTGGATCACCCCGTTCCCGAGCCTCGCCGAGATGCAACGGTCAGAGCAGAGCGTCTACGCCGACGCCGATTTCGTCAAGATCGTCGACGAGGAAGCGGCTGGCATCTACTCCGGTGACCTGGGTGCCACCGTCCAGCACTACTACCGCAAGATCATGTAGCCAGGATCCGCCCTATCCACCTGCTCCAGCTCGTCACTCAGCCGAACACCATCGGTGAATCCAGGTGTAGGTGGCGAGCGGAGAGGCGAGCCTGTGGCCAGGCGGGCGGTACCCGGTCCCCCGAAACGCCCCTGGCCAGGGCAGACACAGGGGCCCGGGGTCAAGTGACCCCGGGCCCCTGTGCCGTCACGAGATCTCTGGAGCAGCCAGAAAAGGCAGGGCTGCTCCAGACAGATCAGCTACAGCCGCTGGTGCTGCCACAGCTCGGGCAGGCATGGCAGGATCCCGCCCGTTGCATCTGGACGCCGCACTGCATGCAGTATGGGGCATCGGAGTGAGCGGCCGAAGGCTTGACCTGTGGGGGTGTGGCCGTGACCGGGATCGGGTTGGTGACCCCGGCCCGGTCCAACAGGCTGCCCTGCGCCGGGCCACCGTCGTCGGCCAGCGAGATGGCCAGCTCGTTCGCCGACGGGATCGACTTGGGGTCCGGGGCCATGTCGGTGCCCTGGCGGTTCTCGACCACGGTCTCCTCCACCCCGGGAAGGGTGGGCTGGGTGCGCTCGGACACGGTGAGGATTCCGAGTTCCTGACGTTCCTCGAGGGTCAGGTAGTCGACCGCCAGGCGACGGAAGATGTAATCGAGCAGTGACGAGGCGATCCTCAGCTCGGGATCGTCGGTCATCCCCGCCGGCTCGAATCGGGTGTTGGCGAAGGCCTCGACCAGGGTGCGCAGCGGCACGCCGTACTGAAGGGCGTAGCTGATGCTGATCGACAGCGAGTCCATGACGCCGGCCAGGGTGGAACCCTGCTTGGCCACCTTGAGGAACACCTCGCCGGGGCGACCGTCGTCGTACTCGCCCACGGTGACGAAGCCCTTGCAGTCGGCCACCCGGAACTCGAAGGTTCGCGACGTCCGGTTGCGGGGCAGCTTCTCGCGGGTCGGGGTCTTGACGACCTTCTCCACGATCTTCTCCACGATGACCTCTCGTTCGACCACCTGAGGCGCGGCCGCGACGGGTGCCTCGGCGTCGTCCTTCTTGGCGGTGGCGAGAGGTTGGGCCACCTTGCAGTTGTCGCGGTAGATGGCGACGGCCTTCACGCCCAGCTTCCAGGCGTCGATGTGGAGCTGCTCGACATCTTCGACCGAAACGTCTTGGGGCATGTTCACGGTCTTGGAGATGGCCCCCGAGATGAAGGGCTGCACTGCCGCCATCATGCGCACGTGACCCATGTAGTGGATGGTGTTGTCACCCATGGAGCATGCGAACACCGAGATGTGCTCTGCGGCGAGGTGGGGGGCTCCCAGGATGCTCTTCTCGGTATCGATGTAGGCCACGATGTCGGCCACCTGCTCCTCGGTGTAGCCGAGGCGGGCCAGGGCCCTGGGAATGGTCTGGTTGACGATGGTCATGGTGCCGCCACCGACCAGTTTCTTCAGCTTCACCAGACCGAGGTCGGGTTCGATGCCAGTGGTGTCGCAGTCCATCATCAGACCGATGGTGCCGGTGGGCGCCAGTACCGAGGCCTGGGAGTTGCGGACACCGAACTGTTCGCCCAGCTCGCACGCCTCGTCCCAGCTCTGCTGAGCAGCCGAGAGCAGCTCGGCGGGAACAAGCTCTTCGTCGATGTGGGCGGCGGCATCGCGGTGGAGGTCCAACACGCCGAGCATGTGCTCACGGTTGTCGGCGTATCCGGCGAAGGGCCCCATGCGGCTGGCGGTGCGGGCCGAAGTGGCGTAGGCGTGCCCGGTCATGAGGGCGGTGATGGCCGCGGCCCAGGCCCGACCGTCATCTGAGTCATAGGCGTGACCGAGTGCCATGAGCAGGGCGCCGATGTTGGCGTATCCGATGCCGAGCTGGCGGAACTTGCGGGACGTGTCACCGATCGGGTCGGTCGGGTAATCGGCCCGGCCCACGAGGATTTCCTGGGCGGTGAAGATCACCGCCACCGCAGCCTTGAAGCCCTCGACGTCGAAGGTGTCGGTGTCATCGAGGAACTTGAGCAAGTTGAGGCTGGCCAGGTTGCAAGCCGAGTTGTCCAGGTGCATGTACTCCGAGCACGGGTTCGAACCATTGATGCGCCCGGTGTTGTGGGCGGTGTGCCATTTGTTGATGGTGGTGTCGAACTGCATGCCCGGGTCGGCGCACTCCCAGGTGGCCTGGGAGATCTGGCGCATGAGGTCGCGTGCCGGCATGGTCTTGACTACCGAACCGTCGGTGACGGCACGCAGGTGCCAGGGGGCGTCGTCTACGACGGCCTGCATGAAGTCGTCGGTGACGCGAACCGAGTTGTTGGCGTTCTGGTACTGGATCGAGTGGCTGTCCTTGCCGTCGAGATCCATGTCGAACCCGGCGTCGGCCAGGGCCCGAGCCTTCTTCTCCTCACGGGACTTGCACCAGATGAACTCTTCGATGTCGGGATGGTCGACGTCGAGGATCACCATCTTGGCCGCACGTCGAGTCTTGCCACCCGACTTGATGGTGCCGGCCGAGGAATCTGCTCCTCGCATGAAGCTGACCGGTCCCGACGCGGTGCCACCCCCCTTGAGCAGCTCCACCGATGAGCGAATGCGGGACAGGTTGACGCCGGCACCCGAACCACCCTTGAAGATCACTCCCTCTTCCCGGTACCAATTCAGGATCGAGTCCATGTGGTCGTCGACCGACAAGATGAAGCAAGCCGATGCCTGCTGGGGAACACCGGCCACACCGATGTTGAACCAGACCGGGGAGTTGAAGGCGGCCTTCTGGTGGACCAGCAGGTGCTTGAGCTCGGCCCGGAAGGTCTCGGCCTCCCGGTCGTCGATGAAGTAGCCACCCTCGATACCCCAGCGGGTGATGGTGTCGGCCACCCGGTCGATCACCTGGCGCAGGGAGACCTCGCGTTCGGGTGTGCCCAGGGTGCCGCGGAAGTACTTCTGGGCCACGATGTTGGTGGCGTTGAGCGACCAGTCCACCGGGAACTCGACACCCAGCTGCTCGAACGCGACCGAACCGTCCTTGTAGTTGGTGATACGGGCGTCTCGCCGCTCCCACGTCACCTCGTCGTAAGGGTGCACACCCTCGGTGGTGAAGTGGCGGGCGATGCCGATACCGGTCTGCTCGGGGGCCATGGCCATGGGGGCGCTCCTGGGTGGAAGGTTGGTCGGGAGGGGTGGCCTGGGACTCCGGGGCCACGGTGCCCTGGAAACTGTCTGACCACAACCACTTGTGGTCGGTGCGTCCCCTGATGCGCCGACACCACAAGATGTAGAGGCAAACTACAGCACGGGAATTACACCGCTGTCAACGTGCTCGGACGGATTTTCCGCCGATCACGGGCCCGTTCCCCCGCCGACCACGCCGGGGCGAGGATTTCGACAGTCGCAGCGGGCGCCGGCTCTGGGTCAGGTCGAAGGGAGCGTTGCCGTGGGTCCACGGACTCGGGGGTTGCTCCCTTAGATCTACCGCCCCACCCCCTCGGGACCGTGGTCCCTCGGCGGTGAAGCGCCCCACACCTCTGTTCCGACACCGTCTCCGGCGCCCGCTGTGGCCGCCGTTCAACCTACGTCCACTTCCTTGTGGATCGTAAGGGGAACAACCCTGTGAATTTCGCGGGGATTTGTCCACCGTTCGTCCACATGCCGGTGGAAACGCAGTGAGACGCGTGGCGGGAAGGTCCGGTCGCCGTCGCTGCGGGCCTAGGAGGCGAGCCAACGACGACCGGAGACCACAGGCGTGTTCTCCCAACCGCCCCCGATCGGCTCCGGTAGGGTTGCTAGCCGTGCCGACCGCAGCCAACGCCGCCGTCCCGCGGGCCATGGAAGACGGACTCGACGACCCCGTTCTGACCGCCCTCGGGCTTCTAGTCGAGACCAGCGGCGGGCTTCTGTCGATCCTCGGCCCCGAACTGGAATCCTTCGGCTTTTCGGTATCGGCCTTCGAGGTCGTGCTCCGCCTGGCCCGCTCCCCCGGCCATCGCCTGCGCATGTCCGAGCTGACCGCCCAGTGCACCGTCACCAGCAGTGGGCTGACCCGGGTAGTTGACCGTCTCGAAAGAAGTGGTCTCGTGGTACGCCAACCCTGTCCGTCGGATCGGCGATGGTCGTACGCGGTCGTCACCGAGCAAGGGCTCGAACAGCTGGCCAAGGTGCTGCCAACTCACACCGCCACCATTCGGCGGTACTACACCGATCTGCTCGAACCAGCCGAGCTGGAAGCCTTCGTGGCAACCCTGCGAAAGATCCGGGCCGTGGTCTCGCCGGGCAGCGACCCCGCCATCACCGCCCTCTCGGCGCCCTGAGGCAAACCCCGCCGAGGCATGCCCAGGGTCTACCCCGCCGCCGTCAACCTCACCGGGATCCCGTTCAGCACCGCGTTCCCCGACGGTACGTCGACCACCTGGTCATCGGTCAGCACGTTGGAGTTGACGCCGGCGTGGCGCGCCGCCACCGACAATCGACTACCGGCCAGCCCGTGGCCCCACCCGTGAGGCAGGCTCACCACCCCGGGCCTGACCGCGTCGGTGACCTCCACCACCACATCCACGCTCCCGGTCCGTGCCGTGACCGTGGCTAGGCCTCCCGGGCTCAGCGACCACCTCTCGGCGTCATCGGGGTGGACGTGCAAGGTGCACCTCGGCCGC
The DNA here is from genome assembly GCA_016702505.1 of Microthrixaceae bacterium. Classification (NCBI taxonomy): domain Bacteria; kingdom Bacillati; phylum Actinomycetota; class Acidimicrobiia; order Acidimicrobiales; family Microthrixaceae; species Microthrixaceae bacterium. The sequence goes on along the minus strand of JADJDU010000001.1, from coordinate 620,100 downwards.
CCCTTCACCAAGACCTCCACGTTGTGCATCCAGGAGTTGTTGGAACGCAGGTCACGTCGGCCAACCAGCACCACCTCGGCTACAGGCCGATGGAGAACCGACGCCAGACGATTCAGGTCAGCCAGCAACCGCTCCTCATCGAGCTCGATCAGCCCCGACGCCGTCCGTAGCACCTCGGGAAGCCGAGACTGAAGCGGCCCCAGATCCACGCCATGGGGGTTGGCGATCAAGGCGTCGAGGCTCAGAGGCACCACGCCGGGCGCGACCTCTCCTTCCACCGATCCGAACCCGTCGCCATAGGGGCCCGTACGCAACAACAGATCCAGCACCCGCTCCGGGCCCCGCCGAGGCTCTAGCGCTGCCATCAGCTCGGCCGGCGACCGGCCGTACACCGATGACGACACATCGCCGACCGCGGATCCCACCAGGGTCGCCACCACCAGATCGTCCACCACCGACGGATCGGAATCAGCACCCATACCCTGGGCGATCAGGGCCAGACGGGCCAGAATCTCCCATTCGTCGGGCTGATCGTCATCCAAGGGCAGTACCGGCGGCGAGTAGTTGGCCACGTTGCGCACTGCGAGCTGGAGCAGCGCCAGGTCGTAGTGGCCCTTCTGGAGAGGACTGGGGGGAGGGAGCACGACATCGGCATGGCGTGTCGTCTCGTTCAGGTAGATGTCGACGGCGACGTAGGCATCCAGTCCGGCCATGGCCCGGTCGAGGCGAGCCGAGTTGGGCGTCGACAGCACCGGGTTGCCCGCCACCGTGAACATCGCCCTTATCTGACCCGGCCCGGGCGTATCCATCTCTTCGGCCAGGCACGCCACCGGCAACTCACCCAGGGTTTCGGCCAAACCCCTTACCCGGCTCTGGTGGCGACCGATCCTCACTCCGCGCCCGACTCCGGGACGACCCCTGGTGTTGGACGCTCCCGCCGCGGCCTTGGTGAACATGGCCCCACCCGGTCGGTCGAGGTTGCCGGTTACGATGTTCAACACGTCGACCAGCCAGCTCGCCACGGTGCCGAACTCGGCGGTGGTAGTTCCCATCCGGCCGTACACCACCGCGGTCGGAGCTTCGGCCAGCTCGGTTGCCAACTGCACGATCGCCGCCGCTTCCAACCCGACTGCGGCGCTCACGGACTCGGGGGTGAACGGGGCCAGCGCCTCGATAACGGTGTCTAGACCCCGGACCAAAGGACCGAGGTGGTCCCCGGGATCGACCAGACCCCGATTGGCCAGAGCGGTCACGACCGCGGCCAACAAGAGAGCGTCGGTGCCGGGACGAATCGAGAGGTGAACGTCGGCGGCCTCAGCGGTGCGGGTACGGCGAGGGTCGACCACCACAAGTCGACCGCCACGGGCCCGCATGGCCTCGATGCGCCCAGGCCAGTCGGGGGCGGTGGCCAGGCTTCCATTCGATGCGAAGGGATTGGCCCCGAGCATCACCAACAGGTCGGTCCGATCGATGTCGGGTACGGCAACGGTCAACCCGCCCCCGTACAACCACGCCGAAGCCAGCTCCTTGGGTCTCTGGTCGACCGTGCTGGCCGAGAACACGTTGCGGGTCCCAAGGGCCTTGAGGAACGGTTTGAGGAACACCAACGCCGACAGGTTGTGTGCGTTGGGGTTTCCCAGGTACACGCCGACCGCTTCTCGGCCGTGATCGGCGATGACCTTGTTCCACAGTCGTTCGACCTCGGCGAAGGCCTCTTCCCAGCTCGCCTCCACCAGTTGGCCGCCTTGCCTGATCAACGGGCGACGCAATCGATCGGGGTCATCGTGGATCTGCCGCAGGGTCGACCCCTTCGGGCAGATGAAGCCGTGGCTGAACACGTCATCGACATCGCCCCGGATGCGGGTGACGACTCCGTCGTCCACGGCTACTTCCAGCCCGCAACCGGCCTCGCACAGCGGGCAGGTGCGGAAGTGGGTGGATCTGGTGGCCGGCTCGGTCATGAGTTCATGTTGCACCCCTTTGGCTCTGAGTGCTCGCCATCTGACCTACCGTCGGCGGATGCGTCAGATCCTGCCCACGGCTGCTGAGGTTGACGTGGCCACCGCCCACGCCGAGGCGTCCCGCCCGTCGCCGCGCCACCGCCCCTGGCTGATGCTCAACGTGGTGTCCAGCGTCGACGGTGCCACCGCCGTAGGTGGGGTGTCGGGCCCGCTGGGATCAGCCGCCGACCGGGCGGTGTTCTCGGCGCTGAGGGCGGTGGCCGACGTGGTGCTGGCCGGGGCCGGAACCGTGCGGGCTGAACGCTATCGACCGCCCCAAACCTCAGGTCACCATCAATCTCAACGCCAGGCCCGGGGACAGCGGACCAAACCACGGGTGGCGGTGGTGAGTGCCTCGCTGGATCTCGACATCGAGTTGGACCTCTTCGGCGATCCCCAGGAACGCCCCCTGGTGATCACCACCAGCGATGCTCCCGCCGACCGCCTCGCCCGCCTCGGCGAGGTCTCCGATCTGATCCTGGCCGGCACCGGACGAGTGGATCTCTCGGCCGCGCTCACCACCCTCTCCGAGCATGGGTCGGTCGTGCTCTGTGAGGGTGGATCGTCACTGAACGGTCAACTCCTGGCGTTGGACCTGGTGGACGAGGTGAACCTCACGCTGTCTCCGGTCATGGCTGGCGGCACCAGCCCCCGTTTGGCCGCGGCGCCGGTAGAGGTTCTCCGGCCGCTGACGCTGGCACACCTGTGGGAGGCCGAGGGGATGCTCTTGGCCCGCTACATCATGGATCGGGACCACCCCTGACCGACCACCAAGTCTGGATCCGAGCGGAGTGCGCCGGTGGTCGTCCTACTGACCGAGCCCCTTGGGTCGGGTGGCTTTGGTCAGCGGCGTCGACCGGGTCAGCTCCGTCAGTTCGCGTTCGAAGTCAGCGAGGTCCTCGAACTCCTTGTAGACGCTGGCGAATCGAACAGCCGCCACCGCATCGAGGCCACGCAGAAGATCGAGTACAGCCCTACCGACCACCTCGGTGCTGACCTCGCTGCCTTCAAGCCGGACCGACTCCTCGACGGCAAGCGCCAGGTCGTCCAGCTGGTAGCGCTCCACCGGACGGGCCTTGGTGGCAGCTTCTAGACCCGAGATCACCTTGGCCCGATCGAAGGGCTCTCGGTCACCAGAACGCTTCACCACGGTGAGTGGAACCTCCTCGAGACGCTCGAAGGTGGTGAACCGACGCTGACAGGCCAGACACGACCGTCGGCGTCGAATCGAGGTGCCGTCTTCTGACTGACGCGAGTCGACCACCTTGTCGTCGAATCCACCACATCCCGGACAGCGCACGCACCGACGCTACCAACCAGACCCCCTGTGCCCGAGACCGCCCCCCGACCCTTCCCGAGCTGATCAGGAAGGTATGAGGATCTCCATCCCGGGCCGGAGCTGGGCCTGAGAGTTGAGCACCTGTATCTGGTGGACCAGTGAGCGAACATCTCCGTGCGGTTGCAGCTCACGGGCGATGCTCCAGTAGGAGTCACCGGCTTTGACCACGAGGGAGCTGTCTCCCTTGACCGCTGAGCCCGCGGTGCCGCCGGCTCGAGACGGGGTTGCACCTGTGGGAGACGCCGGCAGCGCACCACTGGCCAGGACCACGGTCAACCCGATGGCCAAGGCGATGATGGCCACCATTGCCATCACCGCCGAGGGTGACAGCCACGACCCGACGCCGCCTCGCGCCGGAACGACACCATCTACCAAACCTGGCACCGAGCTCAGGTGGCGTGGCGAGGGCCGTGCTCCGACGATCAGGGTGGGTTCGAAGGAGCGAGGTTCGATGATCGCAGCCATGGGATCGATTCTCCGTGGGAGGGGTGACAACCTGGACGACACTGAGACGGTGGAGGTGAGCGATGCAGAACATCGCCACCACGGCCGGAACGTCCGTTCGGCGAACGTTCGTTCGGTACACCCCAATAGACCACGAACGGCTGTTCGATGTCAAGAACAACTGTTCGGCCTTGCCCCAGGGGGCCGGCACATCGATCTCGATCGAACAGATGTTTGCCCGAACACGCGCGCGGTGCTACCGTTCAAGCACCACCGATCCGTCCGGCTCGGAGGCCCGTCCCACCGGAGGCAACCGCAATGACCGATCACGTGCTCACCGCCCGCCAGCGCCAGATCCTCGATTGCATAGACACTTCCATGCGTGAGCGGGGCTATCCCCCTTCGGTCCGAGAGATCGGTGAGAGCGTGGGTCTCGGCTCTCCTTCCACGGTCCACTCCCACCTCTCCACCCTTCAACGCCTTGGTTACCTCCGTCGAGACCCAGCCAAGCCACGGGCTATCGAGGTTCGCTTCGACCCTTCCAGCGGTGCGGTGGTGGAGCGTCGTCCGGTTCGACACGTTCCCCTTGTGGGCGAGGTTGCTGCCGGCACCGATGTACTGGCCCAAGAGAACGTCGAAGAGGTCATGCCGGTCCCGGCCGACCTCACCGGAGACGGCGACCTCTTCATGCTCAGGGTCCGTGGAGACTCAATGGTCGATGCCGGGATCCTGGACGGAGACTTCGTGATCGTCCGGTCTCAGGCCACCGCCAGCAACGGCGAGATCGTCGTGGCCGGTATCCCTGGAGAAGAAGCCACGGTCAAGACCTACGAGCGCAGCGGAGACAAGGTCGTCCTGATCCCCCACAACGAACGGCTCAAGCCCATGGAGTTCAACCCAGACGAGGTCCAGGTCTTCGGTCGGGTCGTCACGGTCATGCGTCGCCTCTGATCCACCGCGCTGGGCGAGGCCGCAGATCACGCGATCATCGTGACCGTGGCATCTCGTCTCACGATCCTGGTCCTGGTGGTCTCGGCGCTCGGATCGTCGTTGGTGACTGACGGGGGCGTTCGGGTCGATGCCTCGCCCTCTGTCTCGGTGGCCACAAAAGAGTGGCCTCCACTCGTGGTCAACGATCCTGCGGTCACCTCGGGAATGGCCTGGCACCTCGACGCCACCAATGCAAGGGCGGCGTGGAGGGCCAGCCTCGGCGGTGGCGTCACGGTGGCGGTGATCGATACCGGGGTCGACCACGCCCATCCCGACCTGCTCGGTCAGGTCGAGGACCGGGCCACCTGTCTCGACACCGGCGGTGACCGCAACAAGTGCCGAGCGGGGGGATCCGATCCTGACGGGCACGGAACCCACGTGGCTGGCCTAATCGCGGCACGGGCTGACAACGGCGAGGGCTCGGCTGGTGTTGCTCCCCGGGCCCGCCTCATCTCGGTCAGGGCCGCGGTGTCCAAGTGTAAAGCCGCCGACTGCCTGGCCTCGGCCGACCCGTCCGATCTGGCCGCCTCGATCGACTGGGCGGTTGCCCACCATGCAGACATCATCAACCTGTCGATCGATCCCGGCCGGCGAACCTCCTCGATCGTGGCCGATGTCTTGAATCGGGCCTGGGACGCCGGGGCAGCAGTGGTGATGGCCGCCGGAAACTCCTCGGAGGGGCCCGTGCTCTTTGCCACCGGCGCGGCGTTGCTGGTCACCGCCACGGACCGTGCCGGCAACCTTGCCCCATATGCCCCAAACCTGGACAGCGCCAACGTGGCCTTGGCCGCTCCGGGCGGGCGCCAAGGAGACACGCCCTACACCTGCCACCTAGATGGCCGACCTATCGGCGTCCTCTCCACCTACGCCCGCTCCCGCGGGGACAGATCTGGCTACGCCTGCCTTTCGGGCACGTCGATGGCAACAGCTCAGGTATCGGGGGGCCTGGCCCTCCTTCTATCCATGGGCTACTCACGAGACGACGCTCTGGAGCGCCTGGTGGACACGGCCCGCCCTGCACCTGGTCTGGCCGACGGGTTGATCGACCTCGCCGCCGCCGTGGCCGAACCCCATCCGCTGGGAGTCAACTACCGCCACGACAGCCTAGACAACGGTGCCGCCCAGGTCATCGCCGACCAGGTCCCAGTCGTGGGGCCATTCGCCCGCGAGACCACCGGGTCAGGACGAGATGTAGCCCTCTGGCCGTTCCTCCTCGGCGGAGCCGCCCTGGCTGGAGCGCTGGCCGAGATGGTTATGCGGACCAGCCGGAGAGACCGGCGCCGGCCGGCCCGGGACACCCCGGACCGACCGACGGCCTGAAAGCCTGCTGGTTGGTTCAGGCAGGTCAGAGCTTGGACAGGGCCTCGTCGTAACGGGACTTGTCTCGGGCCTCGCCCAGGCTCTCGGTGGCGAAGGCATCGACCACCACGCCGTTCTTGTCGATGAGGAAGGTGCCACGGTTGGCACAACCCACTGCCTCGTTGAACACGCCATAGGCCTGGGCAACAGCACCGTGCGGCCAGAAGTCAGACAGAACCGGGAAGGTCCAGCCCTTCTCCGCGGCCCACACCTTCTGGGATGGCTGGGTATCACAGGACACCGCTATCAGCTGGACGTCTGCGGAGTCGTACTGGGCGACGTCGTCTCGCAACTCGCACAGCTCGCCTTCGCACACGCCGGTGAAGGTGAACGGGTAGAACACGAGGGCCACTGCCTTCTTGCCCCGATAGTCCGACAACGAGATGGTTTCGCCGGTCTGATCCCGGAGGGAGAATTCGGGAGCGGTCTGGCCGATTTCGATGGTCATGGGTGCGAGCTTCCTCGAGAGTTGGTTGTGAACGGTTGGGAGGCAAGCGGGCAGCCGGGCCGATCCACGAACACGGCCGGGCCGGAGCCTTGCTCAGCAAAGCCTCCAGTCAACCGTGAGCAGGACGAGGCGTGACCGAATCCGCTAGACGCCTGAGTGTACGGAGCGCGACCAGCCCTCAGGCGCGCCCGTCGGTGAGGGCAGCGCGGCATCGCCAGACGACCTCATCGAGGTCGAGACCCAACTGGTGGCGGATCACCGCCGTCACCTGCCGGCGACCATCCCAGATGGTGAGGTACTCATAGACCACAACTGCGGTCGGGTCGTTGCGCCGGGCCGGGTCACTGGCGGCGGTGTGGTCTTCGACCCGCACCCAATCCCAGCCCATCATCGCCTCAGGTCCACCGCCCTGGGCTGAGGCCTCGACTCGGCGGGCTTCGATCCAACCGGGTTCGCTCCCCCGTTCCCGCCACCGATCCCGCCACGTCTCCTCCAATGCCGCGGGTCCATGGGTACCCCACGCCCCGCGGTGAGCATCGGCCACGCCAGGTTTGTCATCGGCGTAGACGTCGGTCCGGAGTACCAGCAGGGTGCCGGCATCACGGTGTCTCCAGGCCCGGCCTTCGTCCAGACCTGTGGGATGTCGACTCACCCTCGCCTGTTCCACCACGTCGGACGCGGGGCCGTGGCCAAGCGGTCGGAGGCGTTCGACGTTGTTGACCATCGATGCCGGGATCCAGCCCCGACCCAGGTCCTTGCGGGTCAACACCTCGCGTTCAGCCGAGGCCTGGTCACTCGGAACCCACCACTGGTGTTCACCTGGTGGTCCGCTCCGGCGACGGGGAAGCGGATCCCGACGCCACATTCCCATGGTCAGGTCCCGGTGGTGAGCAGGTCTAGCAAAGCTCGGTGACAGCTCTCGATCGGAGCTCGGGCAACGCGCTCCTCGGCGGTGTGGGCAATGGTGGCGTCGCCGGGGCCGAAGTTGGCCGCCGGGATGCCGTGTTCGGCGAAGCGAGCGACGTCGGTCCAGCCCAGCTTGGCTCGCACCTGGAGTCGGTTGCGGTCGACCAATGCCCGCAGCACCGGATGATCCAAAGACGGCGCCGCGGCCGGTGCCACGTCGACCACTTCGAAGGAGTCGTGGTCCTCGAGCACGGGGGCCAGCAGATCACGAAGCTCGGCCTCGGCTTCGAGCGGGGTGCGGTCGGGCGCGAAACGGTGGTTGAGAGTGACCGACGCCCGGTCGGGAACGACGTTGGCGCTGACCCCTCCCTCCACCGCGACCGCTTGAAGGGCATCGCGGAACTCACACCCGTCTATGACCGGGGTTCGCACCGGCCGGGACTCGACGAGGGCCAGCAGGTGGCCGAGGCGGTGGATGGCGTTGCGTCCCATCCACGGGCGAGCCGTGTGGGCGCGTTTGCCGGTCAGGGTTGCCACCATCCGAAGCGTCCCCTGACAGCCGGCCTCGACGAGGGCATCGGTTGGTTCCCCGAGCAACGCCACGTCGGCCGCCAACAGGTCGGGACGGTCCCGGAACAGGTGGCCGAGACCGTTGTGGACGGCCGCCACCTCCTCGCCGACGTAGAACACGTAGGTGACGTCGACGGCCGGATCGAGGACGGTTCGGGCCAAGTCGACCATCACCGCCAGCCCGGCCTTCATGTCGGTCGCTCCCAGTCCCCACAGCACGTCGCCTTCGATGTGTGGGGTTTGGTTGTCGTTGGCGGGGACCGTGTCGGTGTGGCCGGCCAGCAGGATTCGGGTGGAGCGACCGAGGTTGGTGCGCGCCACCAGGTTGAGGCCCACCCGTTCGAGGGTCAGGCCGGGCACGGTCGACAACTCCCCTTGAAGCCAGTCGACCAGGGGGGCCTCGTGATGGCTCTCAGAGGGAATCGCCACCAGGTCACGGGTGAGCGCCAACAGGTCGGTGGAGCCGGGCATGGCCGTGAAGTTCGTCACCCGACCAGCCTCGCGTGGGACAGACGGTCAGCCAGGTCCCGGAGCACGTCGGTGGGCTGGACCATGGCTAGGCGAACATGGGATGCCGCGGCATCTCCGTAGAACTCGCCGGGGCTGACCAGGGCACCGCACTGTTCGGCCAGACGTCGGGCCAAGCCCCAGGAATCACCGGCCGGAGCCGGTACCCACAGGTAGAAGGCACCGTCGGGATCGGTCACCTCCAGGCCCGTCGAGCGCAAGGCATCACCCACCAACGACAGTCGTTCCCGGTACCGGTCGCGTTGCTGTTCGACGTGGACATCATCTGACCACGCCACTGCGCCGGCGGCCTGCTCGGGCCCCGATGGCATGAAGCCGGCGTGCTTGCGCACCTCCGACAGGTAATGAACGAGTTCGGCGTCTCCGGCGTAGAAGCCGATCCGGGCGCCGGCCAGGTTCGACCGCTTGGACAACGAGTGCACGGCCAGCACTCCGGTGGTTCCGTGTTGGAGGATGGAGCGAGGTGGGCCGGCCCAGGTGAACTCCACGTAGCACTCATCTGATACCACCGGTACGCCGCGTTCTCTGCCCCACTGCGCCGCCGCGCCCAGGTCGTCCAGGCCTCCGGCCGGGTTGCCCGGCGTGTTCACCCACAGGCACAGCGCCCGGGCCGCATCGGTGTCGGCGATGGAGTCGAGGCGGATCCGCCACCGGTCATCGACCGGGACGGGCACGGCCCGACAGCCAGCCAGGGTGGCGCCCATGGCGTAGGTGGGGTAGCTCACCGCCGGGTACAAGACGGTGTCCCGATCGGGTTGGCGAAGACGAAGCCAGTGCGGGAGCCCCGCCACAACCTCTTTGGTTCCGATGCATGCCGCCACCTCGCTGTCGGCGACGGTCACGCCCAGCCGACGTTCCAGCCAGCCCGCTGCCGCCGCCCGATAGGCCGCGGTGCCGACCGAGGGCGGATAGGAGCGGGCCGCGGCTGGGTCCGCCAGCGCCGCCAGCACCGCCGGCGGTGGCGGGTCTATAGGGGTACCCACCGACAGGTCGACCAGGCCACCCGGTGCGGCTTCGGCTGCGGTCTTGAGAGGGGTCAGCCGGTCGTAGGGATAGGGAGGCGGCGAGAAGCCTGACATGGCAGATCGGCTCAGTCGTTCTGGTGGAGCGCAGCGTTGAGCTTGCCCCACTCGACGGTGTGGCTGAGCACCTCGACGGCCCCGGTGGTGGAGTTGCGGCGGAACAACAGGTCGTCTCGGCCTGACAGGTCAGCCGCCTTGACCACCGATCCATCGGGCAGAGAGACCCGCGTTCCCGCCGTCACGTACAGGCCGGCCTCCACGGTGCACCGGTCACCCAAGGAGATTCCCACGCCACCGTTGGCACCGATCAGGCACCCCTCGCCTACCGAGATCACCTCTTTGCCGCCGCCCGAGAGCGTCCCCATGATCGATGCACCACCGCCGATGTCGCTACCGTCGCCCACCACCACACCCGCGCTGATACGGCCCTCCACCATGGAGGCACCCAGGGTTCCGGCGTTGAAGTTGCAGAACCCCTCGTGCATGACTGTGGTGCCTTCGGCCAGGTGGGCACCGAGGCGGACCCGGTCGGCATCGGCGATTCGTACGCCGGTGGGAACCACGTAATCGACCATGCGTGGGAACTTGTCGACGCCATAGACCGTGACCGGCCGTCCCGCGGCCCGGAGTCGAAGCCGGACCTGTTCGAACCCTTCCACCGCGCACGGCCCCTGATTGGTCCAAACCACGTTGGCCAACAACCCGAACACGCCGTCCAGGTTGGTGCCGTGGGGGCGGATCAGACGATGCGACAGCAGGTGGAGGCGCAGGTAGGCGTCATGGGCGTCGACTGGTGCCGAGGACAGATCGTCGATGAAGGTGACCACGGCTCGGGTCTCCACCTGTCGCTCCGGATCGACTCCCGCCATTGCGGCCAGGCCCACCCCGTGCGCCGCAATCAGAGCTTCCGAGGACAGTAGATGGGTGGCGGACCCGCCGTTGTGTCCGACCTTGTCTCCGTGTTCGGCCACGCCTCGGGCAACCCCCCGGTGGACCTCGGCGTACCAGGTGTCCAGCACGCGTCCATCGGCGGCGACGGTGGCCAGGCCCAGTCCCCAGGCCCCGGCGCCAGGTTCGATGTCGGTCTCAAGTGCGGAGGTCACGTCGTTCACGGCCGACAGGGTACAAGCGCGGGTCGCGGCGGCTTCAGGCCACGACCCAGGGGGCCAGTCGGGCGGCGGCCGCATCGTCGAGACGGGCCGTCAACGCCATTCCACCTTCCACCGCTTCCTCGGCCAGTACCTCACCTTCACGGTGAGCTTCGGCGATCAGGTCCCCCCGATCGAAGGGGATCAACAAGTCGACCTCGGTGGTGGTGGCCCTGAGTCGCTCGGCCACCGCCACCAACAATTGCTCGACACCCTCGCCGGTGTAGGCGGAGATGCCCACCGAGCCGGGGTTCCGGTCCACCAGGCGGGCCACCTCATCGGATCGGTCGGACTTGTTGAAGCACAACAGTTCGGCCACGTCTCCGGCCCCGATCTCGGCCAGCACCTCCCGCACGGCCCTTATGTGACCCATGGGGTCGGGCCCAGCCCCGTCCACCACGTGCACCAACAGGTCCGCTTCGGCGGCCACTCGCAGCGTCGAGCGAAACGACTCCACCAGCTGGTGGGGCAGCTTGCGCACGAAACCGACGGTGTCGCTGAGCAAAACTGCTTCCCCGCCCGGCAGTTGGAGCCGGCGGGTGGTGGCATCGAGCGTGGCGAACAGACGGTCCTCCACCAAGACACCGGCACCGCTGAGCCGGTTCAGCAGGGTGGACTTGCCGGCGTTGGTGTAGCCGACGATGGCCACCTGGCTAGCCCGGCTGCGTGAGCGCGCCTTGTGCTGGACATCTCGGTGCGCCGATATGGAGCGGAGGTCGGCCTCCAGCTTGTGTATCCGGCGGGTGATCCGTCTCCGGTCGGTTTCGAGTTGGGTCTCACCGGGGCCACGGCTACCGACGCGAGCGCCACCCCCTGCCGACATGCCACCAGCCTGCTGGGACAGACCCTTGCCCTTGCCTCGTAGCCGGGGTTGGAGGTAGCGGAGCTGAGCCAGCTCGACCTGGGCCCGACCTTCGACGCTGGATGCATTCTGGGCGAAGATGTCGAGGATCACCGCGGTCCGATCCAGTGCCGTGCGGCCCAGGATCTTCTCCAGGTTTCGCTGTTGGGCCGGAGTCAGTTCGTCGTCGAAGACGACGGTGTCGCAGTCGAGGGACTCAGACAGCGCCTTGAGGTCCTCTACCTTGCCCTTGCCCAGGTAGGTGGCGGGATCAGGGGCACCCCGGCGTTGCACCACCCGACCGACAACATCGGCGCCGGCGGTGTCTACCAGCAGGGCCAGTTCGGCGAGATCGGCGTCGGTCTGTTCGGCATCGGCACCCCCGAGGGTGACGCCGACGATGATGATGCGCTCCCGGAAGGTGCGATCGATGAGGGCTCGATTCTCGCCTCCGTAGTCACCAAAGGCACCACGGTGGCTGCCCAACTCCTCATCCATGTCGGTGTCGGCTGTGGTTTCGTCCCACTCGTCGTCGTCCCAGCCGTAGGGGTCACCCGGGTCGGTGATCCACTCGATCCCCTCGGACTCGGTGCCGGTCCAGCTCTCGGCCATCGGGTCGATGTCGAGGCCGTCCCCGTCGGTGACCGAGGTCGATTCGGGTTGGTCGGCTGGTGTCATCGCTCGACCTCGATGCTTCCTATGTAGGTGGCTGGACCATGAAGCGTCATCGATGGCCCGACGTCAACGGTCACATCTCCGCCAGGCATGTGAACGGTCACCTTCGGGCCGGTCAAGCCCCAATCGTGGGCGGCTCGGGCCACCGCGGTGGCTCCGGTTCCACACGCCTCGGTGACCCCGGCTCCCCGTTCCCACACCCGCATCGTCATGGCATCTTCCTCGCCGGGGGTGGGAGCCACGAAGTGCACGTTCATGCCCGCCGAATAGGCGGCCTCGTGGGTGGAACCTGCCGCCACCAAGTCGATGGCGTCGGGGTCGTCGACCAGGATCACCAGATGGGGGTTGCCGAGGTCGAAGGTGGCTTGACGGGCTCCGTCCAAACCCAAGGCTGTGGCCGATGCCGGGGGCAAGTCGCCAGCGGACAGTTCGATGGCGTGATCGGCCTGTGGGCCCGGACCAGCCGGGCCCATGTCGACGCTGGCTTCGATGGTGGCAGGATCCCCGGCAGGGTCCGGTCGGTGATGCACGGTCCGGACGCCAGCGTCGGTGGCGACGGTCACCACCCCTTCGGACCCGAGCCCGGCCATGACCGCGGCCTGAGCCAGACAGCGGATCCCGTTCCCACTCATCTCAGCAATCGAGCCATCGGCATTCACCAGGGTCATGACCACGTCCACCGCCCCATCGCCTCCGCCGTCATCGACACCAGGAGAGGTGAGACCGATCAACAGACCATCGGCCCCGATGCCTCGACGTCGGTCGCACCACCTCTGGGCGCGCTCGATCCAGGCCTGCCCGTCGAAGGCCGAGGTGGAATCGTCGGTGAGCACGACCAGGAAGTCGTTGCCCAGCCCGTGGTGCTTGGTGAGGTGGAACGCCATGGTCCCCTAAGTGTCGCAGCCCAGACCCCTGGGACAACCCTTGATTCCACAATCGCGCCGCCACAACCCGTCCCACGCTATGGAGCGTTGTGAGCGAGGGCACGACGGTGGCGGGTAGCACCGCGGCTTCACGGCGTTCGCTCCGCCCCATCAGAGAAGCCCGACATTTGGTCATCGGCGTGTGACATCGGACGCAGGACTCAAACGGTCACTACCATGGGCCGGAGAATGCCGTGGGGGGGACGACAAGGGTGGAACTGCCGTGAGATTCTCCGTTCACAAGCCGCTACTCGGTCTGGCTGTGGTGGCCGCGGCCACCGCGGGGTTGACCTCGTGCAAGTTCGGAGTGACCGAGCCTGCCTCTCGAGTGCACGACACATCCGCGGTACTCAACGGTCGCGCTTACAGCGAAGAGGCCGGGACCACCCGCTGGTGGTTCGAGTACGGCCCAACGCCGGCGCTGGGATCGTCGACGCCCGAAGTCCAGACGCACGTGAACGCCGATAACGCTGTGCCGGTGAGCAGCCTTGTCGACGGCCTGAACGAGGGGACCACCTACTACTACCGGACATGCGCCGGACCGGTGGGAGGGTCGGCCAACTGTGCCACCACCTACCAACTGACCACCGGGACCGGACGGGACTCGGTGACGGGGACGGGAATCGTCGAGGAGATCCCCCAACTCGGCTACGTCAAAGGCGTCTACACCGATGTGTCCAGCGATCCGTCAGGCGGGCTCATCGACGGAATGGTCCAGGCCATGCCCGGGGTCGCCTACTTCCGGGTCCCAGACGAAGGTCCCATCACCTGCATGCGCGTCGTCGGCAACCAGGCGGTGATCGGCTTCATCGCCGATGCGACCGAGTACGACCCCGAGATCCCCTTGGTGCCGAGGATCATCTTCGTAGAAGACAACGGCGCCACCGGCGACAGAGTATCGACCACGACCATCGGTGCACCCGTTGACGTCTGCCCCGAACCGTCGGAGTATGCGGCCACCGGCCAGGTCACAACCCGTGGAAACATCGTCGTCCACGACCACCCTGCTACCTGATCTGGCCACCGCTTTCGGGCCTCGGCGCAGAGCCAACCGGCCCTCGGCCCATCTCACGACTCGACCCAATCGGTAGGGCCGTCGTCGCTGCCAGGGTCACCTGAACGCGGGTGATGCCTCGGTTCAGCTCACGTGACGCCAGTGAGATTCGACCAGGTCGATCATCTCGCCGATGACAACGTGGGGATCGGTCGCTGCGTCGAGCCATCTGATGCGGGGATCACGCCGGAACCAGGCCCGCTGCCGTCGAGCAAAGGCCCGGGTACGGCGTATGGCCTCATCCACGGCCTGCTCGATCGTGGGCGTGCTGTCACCGTTGTCGGCGGCGGTCAGGTGGGCCAGGAGTTCTCGGTAGCCGAGGGCCTGACCGGCGGTGCGACTCAAGGGCGGACCCGATCTCAGCCCCTCTACCTCGGCGAGGAACCCATCGGTCATCTGCTGGTGGTAGCGCTGCTCGATCCGATCTGCCACCACTGGCTGTGGCAGGCGAATGCCGACCAGGTGGACCGGCGTGTCGGCGTAGGCATCCAGCCCGGGCCCGAACGAGGAGAACGGTCGACCACTGCCGATGCACACCTCCAGGGCCCTGATCACCCGGCGGCGGTTGGTGGGTTCCATACGTGCCGCGGCAGGGGTCGACCAGCGCTAACCGCTGGTGCAGAGCCACCGTCTCCGCCTCGGCGTCAGGTGTGGAATCGAGTTCGGCCGCAACTTCTGGGAACCGACCGGGGATCTCGAATCCGTCGATCACTGCCCGCAGGTAGAGGCCGGTTCCCCCCACCAGCAACGCCCGCCGACCACGAGCCGAGATGTCGGCGAGTGCGTCGGCCACCGCCCGCTGGAACGAATGGACCTCATATGGCTCCCACGGGTCCACCACGTCGATGACATGGTGGACGACCTCGGCCTGATCGGCCTGAGTCGGCTTGGCCGTGCCGATGTCCATTCCCCGGTACACCTGCATCGAGTCGACCGACACCAGTTCCACATCACCGAACCGTCTCGCCACCTCCATGGCCAGAGCCGACTTGCCCGACGCCGTGGTACCGACCAGTGCGATGGGGCGCATCCCGTCTGGGACGACCATCGGCTCAGCCGGCCACCACTGCAATACGGGTGCGGTGGGTGGCCGCTGCGGTCACACCGACCAGCTCACCTCTCAAGAAGTGAGGGGCCGCCCCGGTCACGGTCACCTCGGCGTAGGAGCCGACACGGATCGGCGCTACCCCGGCGAAGTGGACGAGCTTGTTCTGGCGGGTGCGGCCGGTGAGGACCGAGGGGTCCTTACGGGATGGCCCTTCGACCACCACCTCCTCCACCCGTCCGATCCGTGCCTCGTGCTTGGCCAGAGCCGAACGCTCCAGCACCACCTTCAGCCGGTCGAACCGGTCTGCGACCACGTCGGGATCGACGAACTGATCGACCATCTCGGCCGCCTCGGTACCAGGGCGAGGCGAATAGATGAAGGTGTACGCCGAGTCGTACTCGGCGGCCGCGGCCACAGCCAGCGTCTGGTCGAAATCGTCCTCGGTCTCGCCCGGAAACCCGACGATCAGGTCGGTGGTGACCGCTAGGCCTGGAATGGCTGCTCGAGCGTCGGCAACCCGCTCCAGATAGCGCTCGGCGGTGTAGCCACGGTGCATCGCGGCCAACACCCGGTTGCTGCCCGACTGGAGCGGCAGGTGGAGGTGTTCGCACACCTCTGGGGTCTCAGCCATGGCTGCAATGGTCTCGGGCCGGAGATCCTTGGGGTGCGGGCTGGTGAATCGAACCCGACGAATCCCTTCCACCGCTCCGACCGACCGCAGCAGGTCAGCGAACAGCGGGCGCACTTTCACCGACTGGTCTCCGGCCTGACGGGCAGCGAGGGTGAGGTCTCGGCCGTAGGAGTTCACGTTCTGACCCAACAACGTGACCTCGGTGACGCCATCCCCAGCCAGGTCACGCACCTCATCGACCAGCCGCTCGTAGGGCCGGGAGATCTCCTCGCCTCGTACCGCGGGGACGATGCAAAAGGCGCACGAGTTGTCGCAGCCGATCTGGATGGTGACCCAGGCGGCGTGGCCGAGCTCACGCCGGGCCGGCATGGCCGACGGGAACAGTTCGGCGTCATCGGCGACGGTCGCTTCGAGAATCTCGGTGAGAGGTCCTTCCTTGCGAGCCCGGCGAAGAAGCTCGGCGGCCCGGTGAACGTTGTGGGTCCCGAACACCAGGTCCACATACGGTGCCCGCTCGCGGATCGAGGTCTGGTCCTTTTGAGCCAGGCAGCCGCTGACAACGATCTCCAGACCAGGCCGCTGGTCCTTCAACGACTTGAGGTGGCCGAGCGTGCCGTAGAGCTTGTTGTCGGCGTTCTCACGGATGCAGCACGTGTTCAACACGATCACGTCGGCATCGTCCTGATCGGCTGCGGCCACCAGCCCGTCGGCCTCGAACAGTCCCGCGATCCGCTCGGAGTCGTGCTCGTTCATCTGACATCCGAACGTACGGATGAGGTAGCGGCGAGGTTCGCCCTGGATGTCAGACGGTGCGGTCATGGCCCCGGAAGTCTAGGAGGAGGACCTTGCCGAGCTTCAGCCTCAGCCCCAGCCACATGGTTGACTAGTTCCATGACCGGTGGGGAGGCCGATGACGAGCGAGGTCGGCGCGGCCTGTTGGTGGTTTCGGGCATCACCGCCCTGGCAGTGATCGGGCTGATGGTGTTCTTGTTGTGGCCCCGAAAGCCCGGTCATGTTCTGGTGGTGGGTGACTCGGTCACCTACATGAGCTTCGAGGAACTTCGGGCCGATTTCGATCCCGACACCGATCTGGAGGTGTACGCCAGACCCGGTTGGCGTTCCACCGACCTCTTACCGCTGGTGGTGAAGGCCGTCGATGACCGAGCCGAGGCGGGCAAGCCGCTGGACCGGGCGATCTTCCTGGTCGGATACAACGATGTGTGGCGAGATCAGATCGACCACGACGACCTCGAGACCATGGTGAAGGAGTCGGCCCGGTACCGGTGTGCGATCTGGTTGACCCTGCCCACCCGACCAGGGGGCAAGGCTCCCGCCAGCCGGGACTTCGATCCGGATCTGGCCGAGGAATGGAACGACCGCCTAGCCCGACTGGTGGGAAAACATCGGTCTCTTCACCTGGTAACCGCCTGGCAGAGCTCCATCGAGGATGCACCAGTGTCCCGATACCTGGAACCTGACGGCATCCATCCCAACCCCGAGGGGCAGAAGCTCATGGCCGGGATCATGCATGACGGTCTCATGTCTGCCTGCCGCCGTTCGTGACCCCGACCTGACCTCCCAAAACGCCATGTGCGCCCGGCCCCAGCGGTCCGAGCGCACATGACGGGTGTGGTTGGAACTTCGGCCGGCTCAGCCGAGGGGAACGATCGAGCCAGCCGCTGGGTTCCTGCCGACCCGGGCCTGGACGCCCGGGTCAGATCTCTGGTTTTGCTCGAAAGCGGCGAGAGACCGGCTCGGGTTCAGTCCAGCGTGATCGGCAGATCGTCAGGATCTACCTCGGTGTCGTCGTCGATCTCCCCGTCTACCGAGTCGATACCGACCTGCTGGCGGATCCGTTCGGAGATCTCGACCATGACCTCGGGGTTCTCGAGAAGGAACGCCTTGGCGTTCTCTCGGCCCTGTCCGAGCTGCTCGCCCTCGTAGGTGTACCAGGCACCGGACTTCTTGACGAGCCCGAGATCGACGCCGATGTCGAGCGCCGAACCCTCACGGCTGATGCCCTTGCCGTACATGATGTCGAACTCGGCCTGGCGGAACGGCGGGGCCACCTTGTTCTTGACGACCTTCACTCGGGTGCGGTTGCCAACGACCTCTACACCATCCTTGATGGACTCGATACGGCGGATGTCGAGCCGGACCGACGAATAGAACTTGAGCGCCCGCCCACCCGGCGTGGTCTCGGGTGAGTTGTGCACCATGACCCCGTCTACGAAGTAGTTGTGGTTGCCCTCTACCTCGATGTCGAAGCGGTGCGAGGCGCGACCGGCAGCAACGTTGCGAATGCTGGTGATGGGCAACGGGACCAGCGCGTCCTTTGGCTCCGAGAACACCGGTTCCACACCGAAGCGACCCTGGTACTTGGGCAACAGCTTGAATGCCATGGACGGGTGGACGAAGGGAGCGATGAGCGCATGGAGCTTCGCGGTCTCGTCCTTTGCGAAGGTGAGTACGGCCGTTCCACGAGCTCCCAGCTCGCTGAGCGTGGCTCGAATGCCCCAGGTGTCGGCAAGGTGGTCACGCAGCCGCACCTGGCTGGCCGGGTCGAAAGCCTCGACGCAGATCTCCGAGCGCCCGGAACCTTCTTCGGTGCGGGCCTGCACGCCCTTGGCCCCCATGGTGAAGCCACCGTTGTCCATGTACCAAAGCGCCAGAGACAACGGCGTGAGTGCCTTGAGGTAGTCGTGACTCAGGAACTTCTTGCCACCGACGTAGACAGACTTGCGGAGCTCCGCTAGTTCGGCGAGAGGCGCCATGTCGTGGAACACGGCACCCTGGGCTTTGGTGGAACGGGAGGTTCCGATGTTGGCGAAGAGCGATCCCTTCCAGTCCGAGTACTCGGCCTGGGCCGCGCCGTGCCCCCACCCGAAGCGCGCGCCGTGTCCGCTGCGAGTGGGCGAAAGGGCGCCGTCACCCATCAAGCTGCCGACGATCACCTGCCACTGGAAGTCTGACAGGCGATGGGTGACGTTCTGGAGGACGTTGTCGCCCACGATCAACTCACCGGCTTCACGCCATCCGCCGGGCGTGCGGACCAGGTGGTTGGGGGTACAGGCGAACTGTGCCCGCCCGTTGCCGGACGGCTTG
Source organism: Microthrixaceae bacterium (assembly GCA_016702505.1). Classification (NCBI taxonomy): domain Bacteria; kingdom Bacillati; phylum Actinomycetota; class Acidimicrobiia; order Acidimicrobiales; family Microthrixaceae; species Microthrixaceae bacterium. The sequence goes on along the minus strand of JADJDU010000001.1, from coordinate 601,069 downwards.
GCCACCGAGAAGCGAAGGAACGATTCGGTGCGGCCGTTGTCGAACCAGTTGACCACCTTGCGGGGCACGATCCGAGTCGGTGACCGGGTCGTAGGACATCACCTCGACGTCCATCTTCTGGTTGACGATCTTGCCGATCTTCTCCTGCGTTCCGTCGGCCAGCGTGACCCGGGTACCGTAGGAGAAGCACCCGAACATCACTCCGATCTTCTCTCGGAGTTGGTTGATGAAGATGCAGATGGTGTCGGTCTTGTTGAGGTTGGCGGTGAGCTTGCGCAGCGCCTGGGACATGAGCCGGGCCTGGAGCCCGACGTGGCTGTCTCCCATCTCGCCTTCGATCTCGGCCCGGGGGGTGAGGGCGGCGACCGAGTCGATCACCACCACATCCAAGGCCCCGGAACGGACCAACATGTCTGCGATCTCGAGGGCCTGTTCGCCGGTGTCGGGCTGGGAGATGTAGAGAGAGTCGATGTCGACCCCCAGCGCCTTGGCGTAGATGGGATCCATGGCGTGCTCGGCGTCCACGTAGGCACAGATTCCGCCGTTGCGCTGAGCCTCGGCCACCACGTGCATGGCCAAGGTGGACTTGCCCGATGACTCGGGGCCGTAGATCTCGACAACCCGACCCCGGGGAAGACCACCAACGCCGAGCGCCAAGTCCAGCGCCAATGCCCCGGTGGGGATGGTGCCGATGGCCATGGAGCCCTTCTCGCCCATCTTCATGACCGAGCCCTTGCCGAACTGCTTCTCGATGCCGGCCAGTGCCAGTTCGAGTGCCTTCTCCTTGTCCTGAGCCATCTGTTCGTTCCTTTCGTGTTGCCACGGGGGCGGGTGCTGGGTGGCTGCCCGGTGGCAGCGTTCGTGCTGAGACCGTACGGAGGGGGTCTGACAACGAAGCCGTGACCACTTCCGGTCCAACGGCCCAGGCGACCCCGGAACAACAGCGATGGTATTTCGAACGTTCGTTCGATGCAAGGACCACGTCGACATTTCGTGGATGCCAGATTCCCGGTTCCAGAGGGTCTCCCCCACGGCGGGAGCGAACGAGGGCAAGCATCCCGATGGCCCGAAGCGCTACCCAGCACCGGCCCGGAACAGTCGAGGCCAGGGCGACCGACCACTCCGACGCCTGGTCAGGTCACCCAACGACCGAGGCGCTGGATGGGCCGTAGGGATCAGACCGCTGATATGGCGAGGAATACGGCGCCGAGGACCACGAGCGAGGCGCCATAGAAGCGCTCCAGCCGGGCTACGTCAGCTCGCAGAGCGACCCGCGCCCCCAGGCCCGACAGCGGGATCGAACCGATGGCGAACAGGACGACAACGGCAAGGTCAAGGTGTCCCATGGCCATGTGGACCATCGTTCCGGGGATGGCCAGCACCGATGCCGTCGCCAAGGATGTGCCGAGGGCGGGCCTGATCCCCAGACCGAGGACGGCCACGAACAGTGGGGCGAGCAAGAACCCACCGCTGTTGGCGAGCAGACCAGCGGCAACGCCGGTCACCAATGCGACGGCGATGGTCCGGTTCCTGTCGGCCCCCTCGTCGACATCGTTGTCGCTCTGTTTGGCGGTAGAGGTCCGCAGCATCCGCAGACCGATCACGATGATCACAAGGTCGGTCAGCAGCACCAGTGAACCGGCGTCGATCCAGCGAGTGGCAAACGCTCCGAGGATCGTGGCCGGAACGCCGGCGATCAAGGACCAGCGCAGAACCGTCCTGTCGATGTGGCCGTGTTCGCGATAGCGGTTCGCAGCCACCATCGCACCGGGCACGGTGGCAGGAAGAGGAGCAGCCAAGGCAACGATCGGTGGCAGCCCCAACGCCACCAGTGCCGGCGTGGCGATGGCCGATCCACCCTTGCCCAGCAACCCGCCCAGGAAGCCGATCACTCCACCGATGGCGACGATTCCGACGACGGTGATCAGGGTCAGCTCGGGCACAGACCCATGCAACCCGGGATCGACCCACAAGTCCAACAAATGCTTCGGATATGCTCCATAAGTAGATGTTATGGAAAGCCGGAGGCACCGCGCTGTGGGTGCTCGAAGCGGGCCCAATAGCGGGAGCAGAAGGATGGACCTGAGACAGGCCCAATACGTGATCGCAGTGGTGGACCACGGGAGCTTCACCGCCGCCGCAGCATCGATACCGGTTACCCAGCCCGCGCTCTCTCAGTCGATCTCCACCCTCGAAAGGGATCTGGGCGCCCCCTTGTTCCACCGACTGGGCCGGTCGGTCAGGCTCACGCCTGCCGGTGAGGCCTTTGTTGCTCCGGCCCGTCAGATGTTGCGAGATGCCGAAGTAGCCCGAAGCGCGGTCACCGCGGTCGCTGGATTGGCGGCTGGTCGCCTGGACCTGGTGTCGCTGCCGACCCTGGTCGTGGAACCGTTAGTCGACCTGGTCGGGCACTTCCGACGGGCCAGCCCGGGGGTGCTCGTGCGGATCAGAGAGCCGGAGAACCCGGCGGACCTCCTCGGTCAAGTCCGCTCCGGAGAAGCCGAACTGGGCTTGGGCGACGAGGTCCCCGACGAGGATCAACTCGAGGGTCACAGCATTGGGAGGCAACGGATGCTCGCTGTCCTCCCACCTGGCACCGACCTGGGCGGTTCCGCGTCTCTGCCAGCGACCCGGCTGGCCGCCTTTCCGCTCATCACCACCCCCCGTGGAACCTCGACCCGCCGTCTGCTCGCCACGGCCCTACGACCGTGATCCCAGTGCAGATCCTGCGATCGGTGTCGTCACCGAGCATCGTGAGGCGATCATCCCCCTGGTCATGGCTGGCGCAGGTGCCGCCGTGTTGCCCGAACCTCTCGCTCGTGACGCAGCGGTTCTGGGGGCCACCGTCGCTCCCCTCTCCCCGCGGGTCGACCGTGACGTGGTGCTCGTCCACCGGCGGGGCGCCATGTCTCCGGCAGCCCAAGCCTTCCGGGCTCTCGCCCTGGGGAACAAGAACCGGGCGAACGAGTAGCCCACAGGAGGCCCCACCAGTCACCACCGACGACTCCCGACCGATCGAACAAAGGCCGAACATCGAAAGGCATCAGAACCCAGATGGGACTCGGGGGCGGCTCGACGCGGAGCCCGCGGGTACGGTCCGACCATGACGACCACACGCTCGGGCGAGATGACACCCACCCAGACGGTCACGGCGCTTCTCGCCGCGCTGGAAGACCTCGACGTAGATGCCGCGCTGACGTTCTGTTCGCCTGACGTGGTGTACCAGAACGTTCCGCTGAAGCCCGCCCGCGGTCAGCGTGAGGTAGGTAAGGTCCTAAGGTCGATGATGAAGTTCGCCAACGGCTTTCGTGTCGACTACATCAACCTCGCCGCCAACGGCCCCGTGGTCCTGACAGAACGTACCGACGTGATCAGCGCGGGACCGGTTGCTGCGGGGTTCTGGGTGTGTGGAACCTTCGAGGTCCACGACGGACTCATTACATTGTGGCGCGACCGCTTCGACTGGGTCGACTTCACCACCTCGTTCGTGCGAGGCGGTGTGAAGGCCGTGGTCCGCAAGGTGCGACCAGGCTGAGCGGACGCCCCAGACGGCGATGGCCACTGTGCCCGACACCAGAGCGCCGATCACCTGACAGACAGGAGCCTGGTCCGCAGGGCGTTCATGGCGGTGATCACGCTGAACTGGCGGACCTCGGCTCGACCGCCGGGTAGCTTCACCTCGAACGCCTCGGCGCCCTTCGGTCCATCGAGGTCGCCCAGGTCGAGCCCGACGTAGACCGTGCCGGGAGCGAGCCCCCCTTGTGGGTCGGGTCCCGCAACCCCCGTAACCGCCACCGCCACGTCGGAGCCCAGCACCCGCCGGGCACCGGTGGCCATGGCCATGGCTGCTTCAGCGGTGACCACCGGACCTTCCGGTACGCCCAACACCGAGAACTTCACATCTGAGGCGTAGGACACGATCGAGCCACGGAACACGTCGGATGCGCCGGGTACGTCACAGATCCGGGCTCCCATGAGCCCACCGGTGAGCGACTCAGCCAGCCCCAGGGTCAGTCCTCGCTCGCGCAAGGCGACCAGAACCGCATGCTCGATGGTCTCGTCGTCCACCCCGAACACGAGCTCCCCCAGTTCGGCGCGGACCCGTTCCTCCTCGACCGCCAGGACCGCCAACGCCGCACTCCGGTCTGGCCCCTTGGCGGTGAGACGCACCTTGATGCCCTCGATCCCACTGGCCAAGTAGGCCAGGGTGACAGAGCCGGATCGGTCGAGGTCGGCCACCACCGGAGCCAGCCGTTCGGCCAGACCCGACTCGCTCTCACCCCAGGTGCGCAGGGTGCGGCTGACGATGGTGGAGGTGACTCCGGCCCGGCGCACCAGGTCGACCAGCACGGCCTCGCCGATCAGGATCTTCATCTCCCGGGGCACGCCGGGTACGGCGTAGATCACCTTCTCGGATCCGGGCCGGTCCGGTTCGCCGGTACCCGGCACCGGGCAGATCAGACCAGGTGCAGTTCCAGGCTGGGGGTCAGCAATGGCGACGGCCCCGCGCGGTACCTCCGCCTGGCGGAAGTTGTTGGCGGGCATGCGCCGCCCCCGCGACGTGAACATGGCCTCGATCCGGGCCGCCGTGTCCTCGTCGAGCTCCAGATCCACGCCCATCACCTCGGCGATGGCATCTCGGGTGATGTCGTCGTGGGTGGGGCCGAGCCCTCCACACACGATCACCGCATCGCTGCGGTCCAGAGCCAGCTTCAACGACGACACGAGCCGGGCGTGGTTGTCGCCGACCTTGGTCTGAAAGAACGAGTCGATGCCGGCCAGCGCCAACTGCTCACCGATCCACGAAGAGTTCGTGTCGACGATCTGGCCAAGCAGTAGCTCGGTCCCCACGGCCACCACCTCACAGCGCATCAGCGCACCCTAGGCCGGTGGGGCAACGTGCCCATCGCCAACGATGAGGGGGGATCTCACCACCGGGGTCGCGTCATCGGCGAACCGGGACGAAGGAACAGGAGATCTGAGCCTCCCGCGACCACCAGACCACCTTCCCAAGTAGCAACCTTGTGGCGCTTGGTCACCGAGTGCGGGATCGGCTGCGAGCCGATGAGGCGGAACCGACGGGCATCGAACTGGTCTATCGAGTCACCGTCCACCGTGAAGATCGTCTGCCCCACACGCGTCGATGCCCCGGGCCCGATACGAGCCAGCGGGAAGCCGGCCAGTGGATCGATGATCTGACCGTCGGTCGCGTGGATGACCTCACCCGACACCGAGAGATCGACATAGAAGCTCTGCCACATAGCGGGCGTCTCTGTGACCACACGGATCCCATCGGGATCCACTCTGAGCGCATAGAAGCCGAACGCGGTCGTCTCATTGTTGGCGCCGTACACCGTGTCGGCCTGAGGGCCGAGCTCGATCCGGTTCGGTCCTGTGTGCGATGGAGTGGAGATCGGCAGCCTTCGGCCGTCGGAGAACACCGTCACCCCCATGTGCCGGGGCGAGAGGTTGGACTTGAGGCTCACCACCAGCCGACGTCCTGGACCGGGCATGGCCACCATGTCCTCGGCGAACAGCGGCCAACGCCCGCCGGTGAGGGGAATGGTTCCGATGCGCTCGAGGGTCTCAGGGTTCACCTCGGCGATCTCAGTAGCGCCGTCCAGCGCTACGTAGAGCCTGGATCGGTCACTTGACATAGCCAATGCGGTGGGTGCGGAGCCGACGTCGCCCGAGTTGATGATCCGACCTGACCGCGGATCGACTGCCACAACCTGATTCCGGTAGTTCGAGCTCTGGGAGGAGACGGTCACGAACACACGGCGACCACGCTCATCCACCAGGACGTCCCGGCTGGGGAGCGGCAGGGAGCGAATCGAGAATCCGATTCCAGGCGGTGCAGGTGGCTGTGTGAACGGACGGGGACGGAGACCGGGAACCATGAGCTGGATCCCGTCGGAGGTCAGGGCCGCAACACCGCCCGAGACCGCCACCAACGCCTTGGGGACACCGGAGATAGCAGGGAATGTCTGCCCGGCCAGTTCGGATCCGTCGACGCTCGAGAACCTCCGGATGGTCTGACCATCGAGGTATGCCACCGACCCATCGGACAGAGCCGACACCGGACCGGAGACGGGTAGTTGGCGCACCACAGAACCGGCCTCGGGATCGACCACCATGCCGTTGGTCCCGTACAGGTGGTCACCGACCGCCTCGATGTCAGTCCCGAGATTCTTCCAACCAAGCCGGACCAGAAGCTGGGTCACACCGGTGTGGTCCACGACCAGCGGGTAGATGCCATATGCAGTCGTCCCGGTGTTCAGACCGAACAATCCCCCCGACGCGGTTGCCTCGATGCGCACCGCTCCCGTGTGATCCCGGCTCATGGCGGGTCGGCGAACACCGTGCTGGTAGGCGGCCACTCCTCGCAGAGCGGGGCTTCGGTTCAGATGGAACAAGCTCCCGAGCACCACCGACTCATCACCTGGGAGGACCTCGAGATCTTGGGCGTAGGCCTGCCCGTTCCAGGTGGCGGCATCGGTAGCAAAGGTGCGCCTGACCGCGAACCGGTTCAGGTCCACCTCGACGATGGCCGGAGAGCCAAGCAACGCCACATAGGCCCGTTGCCCCGACGGTGCAACCACCACCGACGACGGGTTGGAGCCAACGTGAACATGGCGAAGGATCCGTCCGGTGCTGGACTCGATCTCGACGAGCTCGTTGCCCAGCGCGGAATCCTCAGGCGGAACGGTGGCCAGGAACGAATGGCCGCCTGGCACCGCGGCGATCTGGTTGGCCCTCAGCGGCAGCGAGCGGTGCGTCCAAGTCAACCCACCCGGAACTGCTGCCGCGCTGGGCTCGGTGATGCAAACGAGGGCTGACAACAAGCCGACCGCCACCAACACCATGCGTGACTTCATGGTTGATCTCATGCCACTTTCCCTACCCCTCGATGACGTCGCCGCGACGTTAGCTAAGCCTGGATCCGCCGAAAGCCAGAGCCTTCCGGCGGAGTTTGGTAGCCGGCCTGACGGCCGACGTCTTCGCTGCTGCGACCGGCAAAGCCGATCTCCGCAGGTCAGGGGCTCCGCCACAAAGGGCTCTGCCCCCAAACCCCCGCCCAGTCCTGTGACTTCAGCTCGTCAGACAGCCGAGCACTAACGGTGGCCGCACAGAGAACCCGTTTCGCCTGGGTGACCATGGAGAATCGAGCACAACCCAAGCTCGATCGGTGGATCCAGGCTAAGCGGGTGGGAGTCTCAGGCGGCGGGAGCGGAGCGGTGACCGAGGGTGGTGGCCGCCGAACGGCCGTCGACCAGGTACTGCGCGCCCGACACCACGGTGAGGACCACAGCCACCCACAGGACCGTGGTGGCGGCCATCTCGGCGTCGGCGGTGATGGGCAGCAGCGCCAAGGCCACCGCAAACTCCTGGACCACGGTCTTGACCTTGCCGAGGGTGCGGGCCGGTACCGCCAACCCCTGGCGGCCGAGTTGGGTGCGGAACAGGCTGATGGCCACCTCTCGCACCGCGATGATGGCAACCGGAACCACCCAGAACCGTTCGGCAGCCACCAGGGCGAACAGCGCTCCCAACACCAAGACCTTGTCTGCGAGCGGGTCGAGGAACGCCCCGGACCGGGTGGTCCCATGGCGGCGGGCGAGGTGGCCATCTATGCCGTCGGTGAAGGCGAGCATGGTCCAGAAGGCGAAAGCGGCCCAGCTCGATGGATTCTCGACGATCATCACCAACAGCAGCGGTGACAGGACCAGACGCAGCACCGTGATCACGTTGGCCGGGGTCAGCAGGGCACCGGGGCCGTACCGTTCATCGAGGGGCACGAGTTTGGTGTCGTGGTGATGGTTGGGGTTGCTCGACATTGGTGGCGGAGTTCTCGAGATGTTCAGCCGGCCTGGAGGTCCGGGCCCATGGCTGAGGTGACGGTGAGGGTGGTGATGGAACCCACAGGCAGGTGATCGGGAACCGAGATGATGCCATCAATCTCGGGGGCTTCACGGTGACTGCGTCCTATCCCGGGGGCGTCCACGAGCACTTCGACCTCTGAACCGATCAGAACGTCACGTTTTTTCTGGGTTATCTCGTCTTGCAGTTCCCGCAGCTCGGCCAGGCGTTCCTCGACCAGGTCTCGTGGTACCTGGCCGTCCAGCCCGGCGGCGTGAGTTCCATCTTCGGGTGAGTAGGCGAAGAACCCGCACCAGTCGACCTGGGCTTCTTGCACGAAGGCCAGGAGCTGGTCGTGGTCATCTTCGGTCTCGCCGGGGTACCCGACGATGAAGTTGGAACGGAAGGCGGCAGCCGGTTCCCGTCGTCGGATGTCGGCGATTCTGGTCAGGTACCGCTCCCCGTTGCCCCACCGACGCATCCGGCGCACCAGCGGGGCCGACACGTGCTGGAGGGACAGGTCGAAGTACGGGACCCCGGTGGCACAGATCGTGTCGATCAACGCATCGGTCAGGTCCGACGGGTAGAGGTAGAGCAGTCGCGTGCGGTCGACCCGCTCTGACACCTCACTCACCAGCCTCACGATGGACCGCTCCCCCACGCCTTGGTCGCGCCCGTAGGCGGCCAGGTCCTGGGCCACCAGCACGATCTCTCGCACCTGGAGTTGGTCGACCTCATCCAAGACGGCGTCCAGCGAACGGGACCGCTGGGGACCCCGGAAACTGGGGTTGGCACAAAAGCCACAGGCCCGGTCGCAGCCTTCGGCCACCTTCACGTAGGCCCAAGGTCGTGACGATCGGGGTCGGGGCAGGTTCAAGAGGTCGAAGGACGGGACCGCCTGGTTGGATCTGGGTCCGATCGAGACCGGGGTGGAGCTGCTACTCGCCCGGCCTGTGGCGGTGAACACTTCGCCGAAGCCAGCCACCACATCTACCTCGGGAAGGGCCTCGGCCAGTTCGTCTCGGTAGCGCTCGGCCATGCACCCGGTGACCACCAGTCGGGCGCCATCGGCCTTCAGGTCGGCCAGGCCCAGCACGGTGTCGATCGACTCCTGACGAGCTTCTTCGATGAACGCGCAGGTGTTGACCACCACCAGGTCGGCGCCGGTGGCGTCGTCGGTGGTCTCGTAGCCCTCCGAGCTCAGTTGGCCCAGCAACTTGTCTGAATCGACCTCGTTCTTGGGGCAGCCGAGGGTGACGAGGTGTACGCGCGACATGGGGTCACCACGCTACCGGTGGTCTCGCCCAGCCTGGCCATCGCTGTGTGGCAACCATGCCGGGCGAGGCCCGGTACCCGAGGCCCGGTACCTCGACGTCCGCTCCGCCATGTACGGCGCCGACGCGTATCGTCGCCTCTGCATGTCGAACTCCTACAACGACTCCGTGAGCGAACTGCGAACCGACCCTCTCACCGGGATCCAGGTCCAGGTCACGGGCAGCCGACAGAAGCGCCCGAACCTTCCCACCACCGGCCCGACCGGTTGCCCGTTCTGCGTGGGCGGCACCGAATCGCCCGAGCCGTACCGGGTCCGGGTCTTCCCCAACCGTTGGCCTTCGTTTCCCGACGACCGCTGCGAGGTGGTTCTCTACTCCCCCGACCACCAGTCCCGCCTGTCCACAATGGGCGACGCAGCAGCGGCAGAGGTGGTCGAGCTGTGGACGCAGCGCACCGCGTCGCTGGGCTCCCGTCCCGACATCTCCTATGTGTTGGTGTTCGAGAACAACGGGCCCGACGTGGGAGCCACCATCGCCCACCCCCACGGGCAGATCTACGCCTACCCCGATGTGCCTCCGTTGCCGGCCACCGAGCTCTCCCGGCTGGCCGATGGTCACCGGCTCCTGGAAGATCATCTCGAGCTGGTGGTGGTGGAGCGTGATGGCTGGCGGGCCTGGGTGCCGTCGGCTCCGATCTACCCGTTCGGCCTGCGGGTGGCCCCGCTGGAACGTCGACCCGACCTGATGTCGCTGACCAGCTCGGAACGACGTGCGATGGCCTCGGTTCTGGCCGAGACCCTGGGTCGGCTGGAGGGGGTGTTCGACCCGCCCATGCCGTACATGTTCTGGATCCACCAGCGTCCCACCGACGGTGGAGACTGGCCCGCGGCGTGGATGCACGTGGAGATCGCCGGCCCTCACCGAGCCCCGGGAGTCATGCGCTACGTGGCCGGGGCCGAACTGGGCAGCGGGTCCTACCTGAACCCTGTCGTCCCGGCCGATGCCGCCGCCACGTTGAGGGCCGTGCCGTGGAGGTGACCGCCGTCGCCCCGGGGCGGGTCAACCTGATTGGCGACTACACCGATATCGCCGGAGGGCTCGTCTTGCCCATGGCTGTCGACTTGGCCACCACGGTGACCGGGCGACGCGGTGGCACCGAGATCTACCTGACCAGTGCCGATCAGCCCGAACCGGCCCGCGTGGTCCTATCGGTCGAAGATCCCGCTGGCGCTGAGCCCCGCTGGGCCCGCTACGTGGCTGGGGTAGTTGCCCAACTGAGACCGGCTTTCGGGTTCACCGGCCAGATCACCACCACCCTGCCGGTGGGGGCCGGGCTGTCATCCAGTGCCGCATTGGAGGTGTCGGTGGCGTTGGCCCTCGGTTTCGACGGTACGCCTCTGGAGCTGGCCCGCCTCACCCAGCGAGCCGAGCAGGAGGCGTCGGGGGTGCCGTGCGGGATCATGGACCAACTCGCGTCAGCGGCAGGTGTGGACGGTCACGCCCTGCTTATCGACTGCCACACCCTCGAGGTCGACCCGGTTGGTGTCCCTGATGACGTCGAGGTCAGGGTGATCCACTCCGGTCAAGAGCGAGAGCTGGCGTCGTCGGCCTACGCCGAACGCATCGCCTCGGTCCGTGCTGCCGAGGAGGTGGTGGGGCCACTGCGCCTGATCTCCGATGTAGGCGACCTGGGCCCGCTGGCGTCGATGGCCGACGGCTTGCTGACCCGCCGAGCCCGCCACGTGGTCACCGAGAACGCCCGGGTCCGCCGAGCCGTCGAAGCGCTGCGAGCCGGCGACCTGGCCGAGATGGGGCGGGCCATGATCGACAGCCATCGTTCGCTGCGTGAAGACTTCGAGGTGTCGACTCCGGTGCTCGATGCACTGGTGGACCGCCTGACCGCCACCCCCGGTGTGTACGGAGCCCGTCTCACCGGCGCCGGTTTCGGGGGATGCGTTGTGGCCTTGGCCGAGCCGGGTGCGCTCCGCGACGGCTGGGCGGTGAGAGCTTCGGCCGGAGCCAGGATCGTGGCCTGACCTCGCCGCCACCATTCACATGCGGTCGAGTAGCTCGGCCTTCTTGCGCTGGAACTCAGCATCGCTGAGCACGCCACGCTGGTGCAGCTCGGCGAGCTGGTCGATCTGTTCGGGAATGCTCGGTGCCCCACCTTGGACCTGGGTGGGGTCGGCACCGGGACCGGTCCGGATGCGGTCGAACTTGCGGTTCTCGTTGGCTTCGATCTGTCGGTAGATCTCGTTCTTGACAACGTCGGGTCTACGGATGTCGGTGAGGTGCTGGCTTCCCTGTTCACCGGCTGATTCGATGCCGAGGTCGCCAGCCTTGATCATTCGTTCGAACACGCTCTGGTTGAAGATCACCGTGTTCACCCGGTCCAGAGGGATCTCCATGCCCTTCTTGGCGATGAACCCCTCTGAGGTGATGATCCGGTCGGTGGTGAGAACGAAGTTGGTGGTGTACCACTTGACCCATTCGAACAGCAGCCACAAGCCGGTGAACAGCACCGCTGCTAGCCGCACCCAGTTGAGGAACGTCTCCGCCGTCTCCCCCATGACCGCCCAGGTCACCAGGCTGCCGATCACGGCCACAGCGAAGGCGGCGGCCGCGGGAGCGAGGAAGACGATGTGAGGGCGGAGGTCGAGGACCAGCTTCTCTCCGTCGTTGAGCAGTTTTTCTGAGAAGGCCACGTTCGGCACCCTAGATCCAGTTCTGACCTCAGCGGCGGAGGGAGCCGTACCATGCCGGAGTGGACGTGGATCGGCTGCTCGACGGGTTGGACCCGGCTCAGCGTCTGGCCGTGACCAGCCCGGCCCAACCGTTGGCCATCCTGGCTGGCCCCGGTTCGGGAAAGACACGGGTGTTGACCCGTCGAATCGCCCACCGCTGCGCGGCTGGTTCGGCCGATCCCCGCCACGTGATGGCCGTCACGTTCACCCGCAAGGCCGCACTCGAGCTGGATCAGCGTCTGGCCCGGCTGGGCCTGCGAGACCTACCGGCGGCCGGAACGTTTCATGCGCTGGCCTATGCCCAGCTCCGCGTCGCCTGGGCGGGAGACAACCGTGCCGCTCCCACCCTCTTGGACCGCAAGAGCCGCATCCTCAGCCAGGTGCTGGGTTCGACCCGCCAGGTCCGTCCCATCGACGTGGCCGGTGAGATCGAGTGGGCCAAGGCCCGTCTGGTAGCCCCCGAGGCCTATGAGGCCGCAGTGAACGCAGTGGGTCGCCGCCCTCCGGGTGATGCGTCTCGCATCGCCGGTTGGTACCGCGGCTACGAGGACCTGAAGCGCAAGAAGGCTCTGGTCGACTTCGATGATCTCCTGTTGTTGACTGCGGCCCGCCTCGAGCGGGACCCAACCTTTGCGGCCGCTCAACGTTGGCGGTTCCGGCATCTGTTCGTGGACGAGTACCAAGACGTGAACCCCCTCCAGGAACGCCTGCTGCGGGCGTGGTTGGGTGAGCGGCCCGACCTGTGCGTCGTCGGGGATCCCGATCAGGCCATCTATTCGTGGAACGGGGCCGATGCGTCGTTCCTCGTGGACTTCGCGGGTCACCACCCCGGGGCCGAGGTGGTTCGCCTCGACCGCTCCTACCGCTCCAGTCCTCAGGTGTTGGCCGTAGCCTCCACCCTCCGCGCCAACGACGACCTCGGCGGGACCATCGGATACCTGAGCACCAATGTGGATGGTCCAGTTCCGGTGATCGTGGGCTACCAGTCAGACCGCGATGAGGCCGCTGGCGTTGCCCGTTCGATCCGTGAGCTTCGCCGCCCGGGGCGGACGTGGGCGTCCCAGGCCGTGCTGGTGCGCACCCATGCCCAGACCGCTCTGTTCGAGGAGGCGTTCCGGCGGGCGTCCATCCCCTACCGCGTCCGGGGTGGGACTCGGCTGCTAGATGACCCGCACGTGCAGCGCCTGCTCGAAGGTTTCCAACGCCGACGCGATCCTCTGGTCACGGTCCTAGACGACCTCGAGGCCACCACCATCGAGCAGCGGGATTCACTGGTAGGCGCAGGTGGGTCCCAGGCTCAAGTGGTGGAGCGCCAAGAGCAGCTCATCCGGCTTGGACGGGAGTTGCTGGCCGCCGATCCGGGAGCTCCGGCCGAGGCCCTGTCCGGGTGGCTGCGCACGATGCTGGTCAGCGACACCCCCGATTCGGGAGATGCGGTCACCATCGCTTCGTTCCACGCCGCCAAGGGCCTGGAATGGGACGTGGTTCACGTCGCTGGATGCGAAGTGGGCTACCTGCCCATCACCCATGCCCGCACCGCTGCAGCTCGGGCCGAAGAGGAGCGACTCCTGTACGTGGCTGTGACTCGGGCCGCCGAGGTGTTGCGGTTCAGTTGGGCGCGTCAGCGGACCTTTACCACCGATCCGGTGGAGCGGGCTCCGTCGCCGTTGTTGTCCAAGGTCCGCGCCACGATCACCAGGCTGGAGCGCGAAGCCCAAGTCGCTTCGGGCACCACCGGTGCCGTGGACACCGCTCGTTTGGCTCTCGATCCGCCCGACGAGCACGGGACCACAGACGACCCGACCCACGCCATCGCCGAAGAGCTTCGACGCTGGCGGGCCGCCCAAGCCCGCAAGGCCGGGGTCAGACCAACCGTCGTTTTGTCCGAACGAGGGCTCGACGCTGTCGCCCGGCACCAGCCCCAGACCATGGAGGACCTGGCCGGCCTGGCTGGCCTCGGCCCGTTCACCCGAGCCGACCACGGTGAGCGTCTGCTATCCATCGTGGCCCAGCACCTTGATGCCGACGACCAGACCAACCTTCGACCCCTCCCCGGAGCTAGGCCCGCATGAACTTCCGACTGGTGCAGCATTTCGAGTCAGATGCCGAATCGGTGAACCGCGCCTATGCCGATCCGGACCTGTACCCGACCCTGGTCGGGCTACCCAAGCTGGGCGGCATAGAGGTGGTGGGTGCCGATGGTGACCCGGCTCACCATCTGGAGGTGAGGTTCCGCTTCACCGGCGATCTGCCCTCGGCGGTAACCGCGGTCGTGGCGCCGGACCGTCTTACCTGGGTCCAGGAGTCGATTCACGACCATGCCGCCCGCTCGGCCCGGTTCCGGCTCCTCCCCGACCACTACCCCGATCGGCTCCGGTGTCGCGGCAACTTCCAGGTTGACGAGGTCGACGGTGGCAGCCGTCGAACGATCACCGGCGAGCTTCAGGTGCGGGCACCGTTGGTGGCCAGCCGCGTCGAGCAGGCGATCGTGTCGGGCCTAGAGGAATACCTGATGGCCGAGGCTCCCGCCCTCGACGCCTGGATCCGGGGCCCGGGCTGACAGTCACTGGCCTTGCTGCGCCCGTTCCCGTTCCGCGATCAGTTCCAGGAATGTGCCGGGGTTGAGCGAGATGAAGATCCCCTCGGCTCGGGCCGTGATGGTGTCTCCTGCGTAGCAGAGGCCTTCGGTGAAGATCTTGCGCCGCTCGACGCCCACCATCCGGCCCTCGAAACGCAGTTCGGTGTGCAGTGGTGTGGGGGCCTCGTAGCGGATCTTGAGGGTCCCGGTCATGCCTGGCGCCCCCGATAGGGACTGTGCCGCGCCGAGCACCTCGTCGAAGAGAGCAGCCACGAACCCGCCGTGTACGCATCCGGGTGGACCTTCGTACGCCTTGGGCATAGTGACGGTGGCCACCACCACCCCGTCTTGCTCGGTGAGCGACATCGGCGGTGCGATCGGGTTGGCGATGCCGAGTATCGGGCTGTGATCGAACATGGGGTCTGGAGTCGACCCGGTGATCGACGTCTCGCCGAAGCCGTAGGACAGGTCCTGGTCGTAGCCAGCGAACAGCGCAGCTAGCTTTTCGAGTTGGGCGGCGGCCTCGCTGACCACGTCGTCGGGAGCGCTAGTCCCGGCCAGCCGGGAGGTGAGAAGCCGTGAGGCATCGGCCATGCGCTTGAGTCCGGCCCGACGCGGCGACAGCTCGACTGACCCTGAGCGGAGGCGGCGGGTGACGTAGGCCAACCGTTCAGGGTCGGTCTCGTCGACTGGCCGAGGTTTCCAGTCGGTGATCGCGGCTAGCAGTTCGGCCCGGGTCGGTTCTTTGCCGGGCTGGTCGGGTTCGTTGGTTTCGGCCATGTTCCTGAGATGGTTCGGGGGTGGGGTCGTTCAGTCGCTGAGGTCGACGATCACCGGCGCGTGGTCTGAGGGCTGTTGTCCCTTCCGAGCGTTACGGTCGATGGTGGCGAAGGTGACCCGGTCGGCCACCGGCTGGGTACCCAAGACGAGGTCGATCCTCATGCCCTCGTGCTTGTGGAAACGGCCAGCGCGGTAGTCCCACCAGCTGTAGAGGCCAGGCTCGGGATGGATGAGGCGAAAGGTGTCGACCATCCCCCACTCGATGATGGCGGCGAGGGCTTCCCGCTCGGCTTCGCTGGTGTGGGTGGCTTCGCTGAATTGGGACGGGTCCCACACGTCCTGATCGGTGGGGGCGATGTTGAAGTCGCCGGCGACCACCACGGCTTCGGTGGCGGACTCGGCGGCGGCCAGACGGTCCCTGAGCCGAGCCAGCCAGCTCAGCTTGTAGCGGTAGTGGTCGTGGTCCAAGGCGCGACCGTTTGGCACGTAGGCGCTGGCGACCCTGACGCCTCCGCAGGTGGCCCACACCAGGCGGGCCTCAGGGTCGGTGTCGTCGGGACCGAATCCATGGACCACATCGTCGAGGCCGACGCGCGACAGGATCGCCACGCCGTTCCAGCGGCCCTCGCCATGGTGCACGGAGTCATAGCCCAAGGCCTGGAAGGCCAGGCCGGGAAAGGCGCCGTCGGCCAGCTTGGTCTCCTGGAGACAGACGACATCGGGAGCCAGGTCGACCAGCCAAGCCTCGACCCTGTCCATGCGGGCGTTCAGCGAGTTGACGTTCCACGTGGCGATTCGCACGATCCGACCCTAGCGGTCGGGAGAGATCCGGTCGTCGGCGCCGCGACCAGCGTGCGCACACTCTCCACCAAGACGACACCAGCGGGTCAGACCCAACCGTCTGACCCGCTGGGCGTCAGCCCGAAGAGGAGCGAAGGCTCAGCGAGCCTTCTTGGCCGGAGCCTTCTTGGCCGGAGCAGCTTTCTTGGCCGGAGCCTTCTTGGCCGGAGCCTTCTTGGCCGGAGCCTTCTTCGCCGGAGCAGCCTTCTTGGCCGGAGCCTTCTTCGCCGGAGCAGCCTTCTTCGCCGGAGCAGCCTTCTTCGCCGGAGCAGCCTTCTTAGCCGGAGCCGCCTTCTTCGCCGGAGCAGCCTTCTTCGCCGGAGCAGCCTTCTTCGCCGGAGCAGCCTTCTTAGCCGGAGCCGCCTTCTTAGCCGGAGCCGCCTTCTTCGCCGGAGCCGCCTTCTTCGCCGGAGCAGCCTTCTTCGCCGGAGCAGCCTTCTTCGCCGGAGCAGCCTTCTTCGCCGGAGCAGCCTTCTTGGCGGGGGCGGCCTTCTTGGCCGGAGCGGCCTTCTTCGCCGGAGCCTTCTTGGCTGGGGACTTCTTCGCAGGGGCCTTCTTGGTCGCTGCCATGCTGGGTGCCTCCTGGGCGTTGGTTGATTCCCCTTCGGGGGTTCCGTCATGTTGACGGTCTGAAGCCGAGGAAACCGCAGCGTCGGGCACAACCACACCAGGAAGTGCGACGTCGATACCCCGACGTGGGGAATCGAAGGCGGTGACGATGAAGGAACGAACCTCGCCGACCGTCAGCACCTCGCGGGCCTTGGTCGGCGCGGGGTTACCCATCGCCCTCAGCGGGATGTAGCACAGGGCGCCACCAGCGGTGACGGCATAGGCGCCATGCGACGAGAACCGTTCCACGGTGGCCTCCACCTCAGAACCCACCGGATGCTCGGTGACGAATTGGAGGAACGGGATCGGTTCGTTGATGGGTTCGGCTGGCTTGGACGCGCTGGTGCGCTTGCGCCTGCGGGACGAACCCTTGGACTCGTTGGCCGGCTCGGACCGGCCGATGGTGGAGGCCCGAGACGCCCGGCCTGCCGCGGCCGCGGGACCAGCGTTGCCCTTGCCGGTGACCCCTCTGGCTGCCTTCAGCACGCTCTCACGATCAGGCACCGGTGGTGGGCCTAGCGCCACTCCACTCACGGTGGGGCCATCGGTCCGGTTGGACCGACCTGATCGGCGGCCGCCTTTGGCGTCCCTGGTGGCCTTGCGGCTGGTCGGTCCCCGCACCGGTGTCCGCATCACGAACACCCATCCGACTGCTGGCACCGGCTTGCCGCCGATGAGACGGCCCTCCTCGAACAGCCACTCGTAGTTGCCGTGGAACTCCTGGAAGGAGTCGTTCGAGAAGATGGTGGCCCCGGTCTTGTCAGCGATCTGGAGCACGAAGGCGTCTCCTCGGCCAATGGCACCCGCGGGGGGTGTCACCAGTTCGCCGTTAACGATGCCGGCGTCGAAGGCGTCCTTCTCGTCGGGGCTGATGCGGTGACCGAAGGTGGCATCTACCACCACGGTGAGCTTGAGGTCTTCGCCATACTCGGAGAGGAAGGACCGCACCGCCTCGTCTAGCTGAGCCAGACTCGGCGCCGTCCTTCCCTCGGTGGCGATGTTGGATCCGTCGACAACGACGTGGGTCATGGTCATTTGGTTCATCAGTCAAGCAGCTTGAGCTGCATCGACGAGGGATTGTGGTGTTGACGATGTCCAGTTCAAGGTTCAGGGCTACTTCGCTTCGGCCCAACTGGCCCCGAAGGACAGGTTCACCTCGAGGGGAACGCGGAGGTTCGCCGCGCCGTGCATGACCGCGAGGGTCAGCTCCGACACGACCTCCTTTTCCGCCGGCGGTACCTCCACGATGACCTCGTCGTGCACCTGGAGGACGAGACGGCTTTCCAAGGCACGGGCACGCAGTTCGGCATCGAGGCGGACCAGTGCCACCTTGAAGATGTCGGCGGCCAGACCCTGAATGCCAGCGTTCATGGCTTGGCGCTCACCGGCCTGACGGATGCCTCGGTTGGTCGATGCCAGCTCGGGGATGGGGCGACGCCGACCGAAGAGGGTTTCGGTGTAGCCACGCTCCCGTGCCTCGGTCACCGTTCGTTCCATGTAGGCCTTCACCGCGGGGAAGGCGGCAAAGTAGGCGTCGAGGATCTCGGCCGCCTCGCTTCGGGAGATGTTGAGGCGCGTGGCCAGGCCATAGGCCTCCATCCCGTAGGCCAGCCCGTAGGACACCATCTTGGCCTTGGCCCGCTGGCCACCGTCGACATCTTGGGGTGCCACGTGGAAGACACGGGCGGCGGTGGCGGTGTGGATGTCATCGCCGGCCTCGAACGCCGCGATCAAACCCGGATCCTCAGCTAGGTGGGCGATGCAGCGCAGCTCGATCTGGTTGTAGTCGGCCACCAGCAGCTCGCAACCGGGTGCGGGCACGAAGGCGCGTCGGAACGCCTTGCCTTCTTCGGATCTCACCGGGATGTTGTGGAGGTTCGGCGCGTCCGAGGAGAGCCGCCCGGTTCGGGCCACGGTCTGGTTGAAGGTGGCGTGGATGCGCCCGTCGTCGGCCACCTCGGCCAGCAGACCTTCGCCGTATGTCGAGCGCAGCTTCTCCACCTCCCGGTACCGCAGGAGGTGGTCGATGATCGGATGCTGGCCCGCCAGCTTCTCCAGCGACGCAGCGTCGGTGGAGTAGCCGGTCTTGGTCTTCTTGGTCGGGGTCAGGCCGAGCTTGTCGAACAGGATCGTGCGGAGCTGAGGCGTCGAGTTGACGTTGAAGGTCTCGCCGGCGTCGTGTTGGATCTGGGCGGCCAGTTCCTTCACCTCGGCGGTGAAACGGTCGTTCAGCGCCGTCAGCTCGGCTCGGTCGACTCCGACACCGACGTGCTCCATCCGGGCCAGGACCGGGACGAGGGGCGTCTCGATGTCATCGTTGAGCGTCCGCAATCCCTGAGCGGCGAGTGCGTCGGTGATCGGGCTGACCAGACGGTCGACAGCCAGTGCCTGCCTGCAGTGCACCAGGGCCTGGTCGGTCGCTCCGCCGGTCAGGTCCAGCTGGCCCTCGGGGGCCGCAGAGCCGGCCGGAAGCTCCAAACGGGCGTAGCGGACCAGCACGTCCCCGATGGCGTAGCGGGTCTCGGCGGGGTCGAGGAGGTATGCAGCCAGGATCGTGTCCATGGCCAGGTCGGGCAAAGGTCGCTGCGGCGCTTCGTCGAGCAGGCGACGCAAGAGAGGTTTGGCGCCGTGGGCGGCCAGCCGACGGGCGGCCAACAGCGCGTCGAAAGCAGAAGCGGTCTCGGCATCGGCCAACATCGGGCCGGGGATCCACGCCACATCCCCAGACTCGGAATCCAACACCGCGGCGAAACCGGCCAACGGGCTTCGCCCTTCTTGTCCCTCCCAGGCCACCGCCACCGCCAGCGGAGCCTCCGACCCGGGATCGATCAGACGGCGGAGCAGTTCGGCTGCGTGTCGGGTGGTCTCGGCCACCACCGGTTCGGCTTCGATCACCTCGTTGCCGCTCGGCGGCGCGCCCAGGTCCTGCTCGAGGGCTTCGGCCAGACGGTCATATAGAGAGCGGAACTCCAAGAAGTCGAACAGGGACCGCAGTTCCTCGGTGTCTGGAACCGGATACCCCAAGTCATCGAGGCCCACGGGAAGCTCCACGTCTCGAACCAGCGCCATCAGGTCGGCGTTGCGTCGGGCCTGGGATTCGTTCTCCTCCAGGTTCTGGCGGAGCTTGGGTGTCTGGTCTGCGGTGTGACTGAAGATGCCGTCAAGGCCGCCGTAGGAGTTGACGAGTTTGGCTGCGGTCTTCTCGCCCACGCCGGGCACGCCCGGGAGGTTGTCTGATGCGTCTCCCCGGAGCGCGGCGTACTGGACGTAGTCGCGGGGGTGAACGCCGGTGCGTTCCTCGATGCCAGCCTCGTCGTATAAGGCGTAGTCGGACACGCCGCGCTTGTTGTAGAGGACCTTCACGTGAGGGTCCTCCACCAGTTGGTAGGCGTCTCGGTCACCGGTGACGATGATCACGTCGTCGCCACGGTCGCGGGCCATGGTGGCCAAGGTGGCGATGATGTCGTCTGCTTCTATGCCGGCCTTGTCGATGGCCGTGACCCCCAACGTGTCGACCACCTGGCGAACCAGGGCCATCTGCTGGCGCAAGATGTCGGGCGCGGCCTCACGTTGCGCCTTGTAGTCGGGGTTCTGGACGTGGCGGAATGTCGGCTCGGGCCGGTCGAAGGCCACGGCGATGGCATCGGGGCGGTGATCGCGCACCAGGTTGATGAACATCGACGTGAACCCGTACACCGCGTTGGTCACCTGGCCCGACGCGGTCACCAAGTCGGTGGGTAGGGCGTGGAACGCCCGGTAGGTGAGCGAGTTCCCGTCGATCAGCATGAACCTCATATGGCCCCGATCGTAGGAGTCACCAGACCGGCCCCGCGCGGCCCGGACCAACCCGGCGAATCAAGGGGACCAGGGACCTACAGGTACTCGCAGAGGTATGCGGTAGGACCGGCCACCTTGAGGTCGAAGCCGCTGGAACCCTCGACCTCGAACACGGTGCCGGCTGGGTGGTGATCCCAGGTGTCGCTGCCAGGCTGACGGACCACCAGCTCTCCGTGAATGACGGTGACGCGCTCGGGAGCGTCGGTGCCGAAGTGGTAGTCACCGGGCAACATCACGCCGGCGGTGAAGCGGTTCCCATCCTCGAAGCCGAGGCTCTGAACGGATCCGTCGAAGTAGGTGTTGTGTGAAAGCGACATGGACTCAGGTTCCCACACGTCGGGCGTTGCAGTGACGAACTCGAGCGATCCACTTCGGATCTGGCCCGCTGCTGGACACAGTTGGTTAGGCCTTGCTGCCCAGATCCCCTGGCCATTCCGTGTTGATGGGCCGGGCTGGCCTCCTGGGCCCATTAGTACCATCCGCCTCGTGACAACCTTGCCCCGAACAGCCGCTGTTCAGACGGGGTCAGGCGTAGCCGGCGACGGCTTGGTCGGAGGCGGTGGCGAGGTAGGGCCGGTGCTGATCGGCCGCGATGACATCCTGGTCCGTGCTCGCCAGGCACTCACCCGCAGGGGCGTGGTCATCTGTGGGACGGCCGGAAGTGGCCTAACTTCACTGGCCCGTGCGCTGGCCCCCGATTCTGTGTGGGTGCTTGCCACAGAGTCCACCGCAACGGTGCCTCTTTGGGCGGCCCGCGGTCTTCTTCCTCCCATCGCAGGAGGTTCGGAGGGAGGCCCCGCCCGAGCCTCGACCTCGAATCACGAGGTCTCGGCCAGAAGTCCCGTTTCGTCATCCGATCTCGAACGGGTCGAGGCGGCTCTCCGCCTTCACCTAGCTCGCCAGCGAAGGCCACTAGTGGCTGTGGTCGATGATCTGGACCACCTAGATTCCGCCTCCTCATCGGTGATCTTGCGCCTGGTAACCGATGGCCAGGTCCGTCTCATCGGGCTTCGTAAATCGTCTCGCCCAGCTCCCGAGGACGTCTCAGTGCTGTGGCGCGAGGCAGGCTTGGACCGCATCGACCTACCCCCGTTGAACGCAGATGACAGCGCCGCTGTGGTCACCAACGTCATCGGCGGGCCCGTCGATGGCCGAACCCTCAAGTACCTCGTCGACCTTGCGGCAGGAAATCCTTTCCTGGCCAGCGAGCTGGTTCGAGGGTCGATTGGTGCCGGGACGCTCCAGGAACGACATGGCCTGTGGACACTCACAGGCGAAGCCGGGCTCACCCCGGAAATTGCTGACCGAGCCAAGATCGAGCTCGATTGTCTGCCAGCCGACCTAAGGAGCGCAGCAGAGGTCCTGGCGATGGCCGGCGCCATTCCGATTGGCATGGCTCTGGTTCTGCCCGGTGCGATCCCGCTGGAGGCCCTGGAACGACTGGGACTGGCGGAGATCTTCGGACAGGGAGATCAAGCCAAGGCCAGGCTCGCCAGCCCGGTTCTCGCTCTACATCTCTGCACGACTCTCCCAACGGCGAGCCGGATCCGAATGGCAGCTGAACTAGCCGACGCGGCGCGTATCTCCGGAGCGGCAGAACCAGGCGGTCCGCTGGAACTGGCGGCCATCGAATGGGACCTGACCGCCCACCGTCGCGGTGATGCCAAGCGTCTTCTGGCCGGAGCTCGCATGGCACTGGATCAGGGCGACCCATCCCGGGCCGAGCGCCTGGCCCGCGCCTCTGCTGCTGTGGAGTCCAGTACCGAGGCGATACTTCTGGAGTCGTGGTGCGCCGATGAGCGCGGTGACCCAGTTGCAGCCTCCGAGACGCTCGCTCGTCACGTTCCCGACTCTGACGAAGCCCTGGTGGCAGTGACCATTCGCCGAGCCGAGCAGGCGTTCTGGACCCACCACGACGCTCAGGCCGCGTATGCGCTTCTGGACTCGGCTCAGACCGCGGCAAAACCATGGCCGCTGGCTCTCGACGCCGAGAAGGCGGTGTTCCAAGTGCTCGAAGGTCGGATCGACATGTCCCTCGCCATGTCGCTTCCACTCGTCGATCATCCCGAGCCATTGGTTGCCAGTGCGGCAAGCCTGGCCGCAGCACTGTCGTTGGCCATGACTGATCGGGCGGACGAGGCGGCCGACATGGCCAATCGGGCGATGGAGGCACTGTCCGCCCCATCCCCTTCTCTTTACCTAGATCCTGGCGTGCACGTCATTTCGCTCGGCTGGTCGTTGTTGAACGCCGGCCGCTTGATCGACGCTGACGAGCTCACCTCAGCCATCTACCAGCACACCCTCACCCGACCCGGCCGTCAGGCTCAGGGGTGGGCAGCGCTGCTGCGAAGTCGGGTGCTGCTGGCCCGGGGCCGCCCAGCCGAGGCAAGGACCGTGGCGCTCGAGGCGGAGCAGATCTGGGCATCAGCGCAAATGGCGGGACTGGCTCGTTGGTGCACGACTGCCGCCGCCCTAGCTTCCGCCTCCATGGGTGATAGGGCCGCCCTGGCCCATGATCTGAGCCGTCTGGAAAGCCACCCTTGCGGACCGTTCGGCCTCTTCGAGCCTGAAGTCGACCGCGCTCGGGCCTGGCAGCTCAACCTGTCCGGGCGTCATGACGAGGCCAGGGTGATGTTGAAGGACCTTGCCACGTCAGCGTCGGCGTCAGGCCGTCATGCCCAGGCGGCCGAGATGGCTCACGATCTGGTCCGTATGGGCGCACCCTCCGCGGCAGTGCCGATCCTCCAAGCAATCCCCGTACGCTCGCGGCTTTCCCAAGTCCGGCTTGCGTTGGCACACGGTTTGGTCCATTCGCCAGGAGACCTCGACATACTCGCTGATGACCTCGATGCGATTGGGGCCACTGGGTGGGGGCTCGAGGTTCGGTGTTTGGCGGCGCTGGCCACTCCCAATCGTGTCCACAAAGTCCGAGCCCAGGCCATTGCCGCGACAGAGCAGACGGGACTCGCCACCCCACCGCTGGTGAGCCTGGAAAAGGCCGCCAACGCTGACGGCCTGACCCCACGAGAGCAGGAGGTCGTGGCTCTCGTTTGTAATGGCCTCAGCAACCGGGAGGTCGCTGAGGCCCTTGTGGTCTCGGTGCGGACGGTGGAGAACCACCTCCACCGGGCGTACACGAAGATGGGCGTGTCATCTCGGACTGACCTGGTGCCGTAGGTGGAGGTGTCGAGGGTGCTGAGTAGCGTGATCGCACAACTTGAGTGCTGCTCCACTCATGATCGGAGCCTTGGCGTCGGGCATATTTCGGTCCATGCAAACCAGATCCTCGCTGTCTTTCCGTCCGGTCCGGCTCTCGTTCGCTGCCCTAGCCACCACCGCATTGCTGGTGTCCGGGTGCGGGAGTGGCAACGATGAAAAAGATGACGCCTCGGCCACCACCGTTATGGGGGCTGCGTCGCAGACAGATGAGTCTGGGTCGGCTAGGAACGAAGCCGCCAACGACGGTTCCACGCAGGATTCCGATGGGTCACAGGAGGACGAGGTATCGGACCTCGATGTGTGCTCTGAGATCACCGGAGCCCAGGTCGGTGAAATCCTCGGGGTGACGATCGTGAACGCTCAACCCAATTCTGCCTGGACAACACCGAACTGCAGCTACGCCATCGAGATGGACGGGTTTCCCGAGGGTGCCACCGTGGCCAACATCCAGTGGAACGCACGTCCTTTCCTGGCTGGTCAAAGGGAGATCCAGGAGGACGCCACCGAAGTTGCCGGCCTCAACGACGCGATCCTGATCACCACCGGCAGCCCAATGCTGATCCTGGCTGGGGCCAGCGGAGACTTCGTGGTGACCGGCGGCGTGGAGCTCTCAGTTGGCGGAGAAGTGGCAACGGTCGAACAATTGACTGCCATTGCCAAAC
Organism: Microthrixaceae bacterium; assembly: GCA_016702505.1. Lineage (NCBI taxonomy): Bacteria > Bacillati > Actinomycetota > Acidimicrobiia > Acidimicrobiales > Microthrixaceae > Microthrixaceae bacterium. The sequence goes on along the minus strand of JADJDU010000001.1, from coordinate 576,666 downwards.
TGGCCCAGGAGATCTGACTCCGCGGACTCCAAGCCAAGGACCCAAGCGGATAGGTACATGTCGCCCTCGCCTTGTCGGTCTCGACCCGAAAGGGTCCGGACCGCGGGGCGTGGCGGGTGGGCCCGGCCGACCAACCGGTCGGGCCCATCTCCTGTCGCACCCCGCAGGGCTCAAGCGGGTTGGAGGTCTCCGTCGAGGACTCGCTGGGCGATGTCTCGCATGGTGGAGCGTTCCTTCATGGCCGTCTTTTGGATGAAGGCGAAGGCATCGGCTTCCGACAACCCGTTGTTGTCCATCAGTTGACCCTTGGCCCGATCGACGGTCTTGCGGGTCTCCAACTGCTCTTCCAGCGAGGTGGCCTGCTCGTGCAAGGCCTTGAGCTCACGGAATCGACCTACGGCCACCTCGATGGCCGGGAACAGGTCTGACTTCTGGAACGGCTTCACCAGGTATGCCAACGCTCCGGCGTCACGGGCACGCTCGATGAGGTCTCGCTGAGAGAAGGCGGTGAGGATGAGTACCGCCGACCAACGCTCCCCCGCTATCTCGCGGGCGGCGGATAGGCCATCGAGCCCAGGCATCTTGATGTCGAGGATGGCCACGTCGGGGCGGTGCTCTCTAACGAGTTCCACCGCCTCGTCACCGCGGCCGGTCTCGGCCACCACCTCGTAGCCCTCTTCTTCCAGGGTTTCCTTGAGGTCGAGGCGGATGATGGCCTCGTCTTCTGCGATCACTACACGGGTGGGCACCGTTGCTCTCCAGTGTTGGGGGTGTTCAGGTTCGTTCGACCGTAGACGGTCATGGCGACGGGGCCGTGGTCATGAGCCGGTCGAGTAGTTCGTTCTGGGTTTGGTCCAGTTCAGCCAACTCTGCCACGAGGCTGTCTCGGTGGCGACTCATGGCATCGGCGTGGCGTTGGGCCTCGTGGTGATCATGCCCAGCCAAGGGAGTCTCTGACACCAATGCCCTGATTCGGGCCTCGTCGGCTTCATCGACGAGGTGGGCAAGCTGTTCTTCCACCACCGACAGCTCGCGTCCGACCTGCTTCATCCGCTCGGAGACATCTCGGAGGCGACGTTCGATCAGGGTTCGGCCCACACGGCGAGTGTACGGGACCTGGCGGGTAGGGCACGCCCTTGTCAACCAAACGGATGCGGCGACCCCGGGCCGGTCCCTTTGCGTCTGCGGCCAGGCGTCGAGGGGGTGAGCCGATCGGCGAACCGATGGGCGACTCGCCTCATCGAGCACGGCGTGGCATCGACCGCGGCCGCTTCGGTGGGCGGGCAGCATGGGGAGGTGAAGTCACTCGACCCCGCCCTGAGTGGAACTGATTGGGCTGGCGTGCAGCCTCGGTTCTTCGACGGTTTCGGGCGGGAAAGGACCGTGGATGCCGATGTGATCGAGGCGATGCACGTGGCCATGGGGATCGAAGGGCCGCCGGTCCCGCCGGCCACGATCGTGATGATCGCGGGATCACCCCCGAGGTCGGTTCCGGGCGGATCGATGGTGGTGCTCGAGGACGGATCGGAGGTCGAGCGCGCCGGCGGGCACCCGAATCCAACGGTTCGTGGCGACGGTTCCTGGCAACTTCCCGTAGATCTACCCGTCGGGTACCACCGGTTGGTGGATGAACAGGGGGTGGGTCGCCCCCTGCTGGTCTCGCCCGGGCGGTGTTACCTTCCGCCCGACCTGCGCGTCTGGGGTGTCACCGCCCAGCTGTATGCGGCTCGCCGATCGACGAGTTGGGGGATCGGTGATCTGGGCGACCTGGCCGTGTTGGTGGAGTGGGCCCAAAGTCGAGGTGCGGGACTGGTGGGACTGAATCCGCTGCACGCTCCCACCCCGTCGCCATCCCCACCCAACAGCCCGTACTCCCCGAGCACGCGCCGCTGGCTGGACCCGATGCTGATCGATCTGGACACGGTCCCCGGGTTCGCAGATCTGGCAGACGCCGGGCGATGGCGGTCCGAGGGAGTGGCCCTGAACCACCAGACCGATAGCCGGGGCTGGTTGACCATCGACCGATCAGCGGTGTGGGCGGTGAAGCGTGGCGCTCTCGAGGCAGTTTGGGCCGCGACCAAGGACCGGCCCAGCATCGAGTTCCACCAGTTCTGCCGCCGGGGCGGCGCGCCGTTGGAGAGGTGGGGAGCCTTCTGCACCATTGCTGACGGACTGGGCCAACCGGACTGGTCACGGTGGCCGGCCGAGCTGCAACGACCTCAGACCGATGCGGTTCGGCGAGTGGTCGATGCCGAGTCGGACCGGGTCAGGTTCTGGTGCTGGCTGCAATGGCTGGCCGATCAGCAACTGTCGTTAGCTGGCACGTGCCTAGACCAGAAGCTGACCATGACCGACCTGGCCGTGGGTTTCGCGCCTGACGGTTTCGACGCCTGGGAATGGCAGGACCTGATCGCGCCTGGGGTCCGCATCGGCGCCCCGCCTGACCCGTTGGGCCGAGACGGCCAGGACTGGGGGCTGCCGCCGTTCATTCCGCGGCGCCTCGACGGAGTCGGGTACCAGCCTTTCGCCGAAACCCTGCGCACCGTGCTGCGCCACGCCCGAGGTCTGCGCGTCGATCACGTGATGGGCTTGTTCCGCCTGTACTGGATCCCGCCAGGTATGGAGCCTTCCCGCGGTGCATACGTCCACTTCGTCGACCAGGACCTGTTGCACGTGCTGGCCATCGAGAGCACCCGGGCCGCGGCCATTGTGGTGGGTGAGGATCTCGGAACGGTGGAGCCCGGTGTCCGAGACGTGTTGGGGCAGGCGGGGGTGCTGTCGACCCGTCTGCTGTGGTTCGAGGACCAGCCGCCGTCCACTTGGCCAGCTCAGTCCATGGCCGCTGTCACCACCCACGACCTGCCGACCATCGCCGGGGTGTGGAGCGGAGCGGACCTCCGAGACCTCGACGCCGCCGCAGTCACGATTCCCCCCGATGGTGACCACGAACTGCGACACCGACTAAGGGTGGCCGCTTCGTCGCCTGACGACGCCGCCACCGACCAGATCGTGGTGGCTGCCCAAGCCGCGGTGGCGGCATCTCCGGCCATGGTGGCAACCGTGGCCCTGGACGACCTCGCTGGTGCCGTCCATCGTCCGAACGTGCCCGGCACCATCGACCAGCACCCGAACTGGCGGATCCCGCTGCCGGTACCGCTGGATTCGCTCGGCGAGTCCACCCTGGCGAACTCGGTCGGAGACGCCATGTCGGCCACCCGGGCCCGCCCGGTCTCCTAGGGTGAGGCCATGGCTGATGCTCCCTCGGCTGGCGATCGTGCGCCAGCGTTCCACCTGGCTGACCACACCGACACCAAGGTGCGCCTGTCCGCTTTCAAGGGCCAAAAGGTGCTCGTGTACTTCTACCCGAAGGCCGACACCCCGGGATGCACCACCCAGTCATGTGCGCTCCGAGACATCAGCGGAGACATCGGAGACACGGTGATCTTGGGCATCAGCCCCGATGCCCCGGCCAAACTGGCCAAATTCCGCGACAAGTACGACCTGGGCTTCACCCTGCTGTCCGATCCCGACCATGTCACCGCCGAGTCCTACGGGGTTTGGGGTGAGAAGTCGATGTACGGCAAGAAGTACTTCGGCATCATCCGCTCGGCGTTCCTGATCGACGAGACCGGCAAGATCAGCCATGCCTGGCCCAAGATCAGCCCCAAGGACACCCCCAAGAACCTGTTGAAGGCCCTGGCCGGAGACTGATCGGTCCCCGGACTGGCCTGAAGGTCCTAGCGAATAGGACCAATCATCGTCGCTGCGAGGTCGATCAGACCGAGGCTTCGCCTCGGTTGACCATGGTCGAGATGTGACCTCTCGGCCGGGGGCTCTAGACTGGCTCCTCGCACCACCCGCCCGGGTGGCGGAATGGCAGACGCGGTGGACTCAAAATCCACTGTCCGAAAGGGCGTGCGGGTTCAAGTCCCGCCCCGGGCACTTACAGATCAAGGCCGGCCAGTGGCAACTCCACCCCACCATCCCCACCGACCTGACCGATCCTCACCCCGCCCACCGGCGATGGGAGAGGACGCGAAGTGAGCGGATCGGCCGGTACCGGCTACGTGGTGGCTCCTGATTCCGGCCACGGCCCCGGCATCTTGGTGTTGCACTCGTGGTGGGGCCTCACCCCCTACTTCCGCACCGTGTGTGACCGCCTAGCCGATGCCGGTTTCGTAGCCCTGGCTCCCGACCTCCACGGCGGCGATCAGACCGCTGCCACCCCAGATGAGGCCGAGGCGCTGCTGGCCGCCACCGACCCCAACCAGACCGCGGGCCTGGTGGTGTCGTCGCTGACCGCTCTGGCCCGCATGCCCGCCACCTCAGATGGGCCCGTCGGCGTGCTCGGCTTTTCGATGGGGGCGTCGTGGGCGCTGTGGGCGGCGACGCGCTTCGCCGACCAGGTCGGTGCTGTGAGCATCTACTACGGCAGCCAGGACATCGACTTCGAGCCGATGCGCGCCCCGGTGCAGGGACATTTCGCCGAACACGACGAGTTCACCTCCGAGGACGATGTCAACTACCTAGAGGCGCAGCTACGCCTGGTCGGGCGCAGTGTCGACTTCCACCGCTACGCCGGTACCGGCCACTGGTTCGCCGAGGCCGACCGACCGCCAGCCCACGATCCCGTGGCCGCCGAGCTGGCCTGGGCCAGAACCGTCGACTTCTTCCAGACCCACCTGCATTGAGCTCCGGCGTCGGCTAGGTCCACGCGGTCGCGAGGTCTGACGTTTCGAGGTTGGTCGCCGGCCACTACCGTCGACACGTCATGAACATCCACGTGAATCGCCATCTGTTCGGCCGGATCGGGTCGGGTCGGGTCGCCCGACACCTTGTGGGCCGCGTCCCCATGGTCCTGATGGTCGGCGGCCTGACGTTGACGGCCTTCACTGGCTGCACCGCTGATGACGCCACGAACGACGCCGACGCCGGTCCCGAGGTGACGGCCCAGATCGGCGATGCCGCCACGGCGGTGCCGACCACCGGTGGCCCAACCACCACCGCGTCGACCCCGACCACCCCACCTACCGGTGACACGGTCCCCGGCCCGGCTGGCACGCCCGAACCACAACAGGCCGCCGACGCTCTGTATGCGGCATGGAAGGCCGGAGATCGGGTGGCGGCCGGAACCGTGGCCGAGCCGATCGCCGTTGATGGCGTCTTCGCCGCTGCCCCTGGCGACTACCAGCTCTACAACAAGTGCAACACCGGCGAGTTCGGCCAGTCGTCGTGTCTGTTCCGAGGCGACCCCGGCACCATCCAGTTCAACATGAAGCAGATCGACGGCTCCTGGGTGGTCACCGGAGCCATCTTCAGCCCCACCTGATCTAAGGGTCCTAGCGGATAGGTCCGATCGTCGTCGCTACCAGGTTGACCAGACCGAGGCTTCGCCTCGGTTTAGCCATGCCGTGCTTATGGGTCGGCTCGCCTATCGGCTCACCTCCTAGGCCTGGATCCGCCGAAAGGCAGAGCCTTCCGGCGGAGTTGGGTTGCCGGCCTGACAGGCCGACGTCTTCGCTGCTACGACCGGCAAAGCCGATCTCCGCAGGTCGGGGGCTCCGCCACAAAGGGCTCTGCCCCCCGAACCCCCGCTCTTGTCCCCCCGCTCCAGATCATCAGACAACCGAACAGATGGTGGCCGCTGAGAAAGCCGAATTCGCCTGGGTGACCAGGGAGAATCGAGCACAAGCCAAGTCTGATCGGTCAGGTGTCGTCGAGGGCCCGACGGAGGTCTGAGATGAAGCGGTGCGCTTCATCGGCACCACCGCCGTCGAGCAGGCGCCTCACCAGGGCCGTTCCCACGATCACACCGTCGCTGACCTCGGCCACCTCCACGGCCTGCTCGGGGGTGGACACCCCGAAACCCATCAGGACCGGCTTGTCGGTGGCCGCCTTCAGGCGTCCGGCCAGCCGAGCGGCCTGTTCCCCCAGAGAAGCCCGTTCACCGGTCACACCCATGAGGTTCACCCCGTAGACGTAACCGCGGGAACGGTCACATACGGCCTGCAACCGGTCGTCTGGGGTGATCGGACCGGCCAACAACACGGTCTCGATCCCGGCCTCGTCGGCCGCGGCCCGCCACGGACCCTGCTCCTCCATGGGAACGTCGGGAAGGATCATCCCGCTGAACCCGGCTTCGGCCATCTCTCCGGCGAAGCGTTCGTCTCCCATGTGGAACACGAGGTTGTAGTAGGTCATGGCCAGGACCGGTACCCCTGCATCGATGCCTCTGAGACCGCTGAACACGGTCTCGGGGGTGGTCCCCTCGGCCAGCGCCCGTTCCGATGCAGCCTGGATGGTCGGGCCGTCCATCACCGGGTCGGAGAACGGGATACCGATCTCCACGGTGTCGGCCCCGGCGTCAGCCACGGCCCGTACCACCTCTGTCCAGTTGCCCAGGCCGCCGGTGAGGTAGGGAACCAACAACTTGGCACCAGCTTCTCGTCGGGCTCGCAGGTGCACTTCGAGGGGGCCGGGGTCCAGCTCGGCCACAGGGGGAAGGTCGAGGGTCACAGCTTGTCCTCCAAGATGTCCATCATCTGGGCCACGTCCTTGTCGCCCCGGCCCGACAGGTTCACCAGCACCGTGCGTCCGGCCAGTGCCGGGGCTTCTCGGATCACCCAGGCCAGGGCGTGGGCCGGTTCCAGAGCGGGGATGATCCCCTCGGTACGGCTCAACACCTGGAAGGCGTTGATCACTTCGTCGTCGGTCACCGGGTGGTAGGTGGCCCGACCGGTGTCGGCCAGGTGGGCGTGTTCGGGGCCCACTCCCGGATAGTCGAGGCCGGCGGAGATCGAGTGTGCTTCTTCGACCTGACCCCACTCGTCTTGCATCAGGAACGACGCCATCCCGTGTACCACGCCGGGCACGCCCGCCCCGACCGCGGCACCTCCGGCCGGTTCGACCCCGACCAGCTCGGCGGTGGTGTCGGCGAATCCCGAGAAGATCCCCGCGGCGTTGGATCCCCCGCCGACACAGGCCACCACCACGTCGGGGTCAGATCCTCCCAGCAGGGTCCGGGACTGTTCGCGGGCCTCAGCACCCAACACGCGGTGAAGCTCACGCACCATCCACGGGTACGGATGCGGGCCCATGACCGAGCCGAGGCAGTAGTGGCTGGTCTCCACCGTGGCCACCCAGTCACGCATGGCTTCGTTGACCGCGTCCTTGAGGGTGCGGCTACCCGAGGAAGCTGGTTTCACCTCGGCGCCGAGCAGGCGCATCCTGAACACGTTGAGCTTCTGGCGTTCCATGTCCACCTCGCCCATGTAGACGGTGCACTCGAACCCCATCAGGGCGGCGGCGGTGGCGGTGGCAACGCCGTGTTGGCCGGCGCCGGTCTCAGCTACCAGGCGCTTCTTGCCCATCCGTTTGGTGAGCAGCGCCTGGCCCAGCACGTTGTTGATCTTGTGGGACCCGGTGTGGTTCAGGTCTTCCCGCTTGAGCAGGACCCGTACACCGAGCTCGGCCGACAGGCGATGGCACTCGGTGAGCGGTGACGGTCGACCGGCGTAGTCGGTCAGCAGCCCGTCGAGCTCGGATCGAAACTCGGGGTCGGCCCACGCGTCACGAAAGGCCGCGTCCAGCTCGATGCATGCTGGCATGAGCGTCTCGGGCACGAAACGCCCGCCGAAACGACCGAACCGGCCGCCGGCATCGGGTTCTCCCATGATCGAGTCCGGGAACGGGCTGGTCACGTTTTGGGGTTCCGGGAACGAATGTCCCGGCTCGGGTTGGTTCGGTTCGGACATGAGGACCTTCCTCGACGACGTTGGGCTGGATCAGGGGATGGCCCACAGCGAGCCGACCAGACGGGCACGCCCCGGTCAAGCCGAGGTGTGAGACGAACCGGTCCGCCGCTAACGGTGACGGTCCGACGTCGGGTCGGGTCCTGTGGACGCGACACGAAGCGACCCGGCCGGGGCCGGGTCAGGCCGTGCGCCGCCCGTGGCCAGCCACCTGTGCGAACCAGCGGAGCCGGGGGTGACGCGACGTGTCACGTCGGCTGGGGCTCACATCGCCTCCCAGCCCAGGTCTTCGGCGTCGATGAACTCGCCTTGGACCCCGCCGGGCATCCCCCCGGCATTGGTTCCGTGGCCATCGCGAACGACTCGGGCGCCGTGGTCGCCATGGTCGTCGTTCATCCAGTCGTAAGGCATGGGGGGAAGGTCGGCGTCCAGATCTTCGGGCAGGTCGGCCCCCGCCGCTTTGGCCCGCTCCACGAAGGCCATGACCCTGCGGGCATCTTTGACCCCGGGCCCACCGTGTTCGGCCTCTACGCCGGTGGACACATCTACCCCCCACGGCCGGACGGTGGCGATGGCCTCGGCCACGTTGTCGGGGGTAAGACCACCGGCCAACAACAGCCGCTGGCTCGGGTGTTCCCGACGGTGCCGGGCGGCCAGGTTCCAGTCGAAGGTCTGACCCGATCCGGGTTCGACGGCATCGAGCAGAACCGCGGTGGCCCCGAAGCGATCGGCGCGGGCACGGGCTGAATCGTTGGCCCCGAACGCCTTGATCACCCACGGGACCCGCTCGGCCACGAAGGCCACGTCTTCGGTGGATTCGTGGCCGTGAAGCTGAGCGGCCTTGAGACCCGAGGAGTTGACGATGTCGACCACCCGGGCCGGTGCCTCGTCTCGGAAGACGCCGACGGTGAGCACCTCGGGCGGTAGGCGCCGGGCGATGTCACGGGCCAGGGCGGGTGCGACCTGGCGGCGGGACGGCGCGAACACGAAGCCCACCGCGTCGGCCCCCATGGCCAGGGCCAGCAGAGCGTCATCCTCTCGGGTGATGCCGCAGATCTTCACGAACACGCGAGCAACGATAGGTCGCGTCGGTGGTCAGACCCGTGCCCATTCCCGACTCAACCGCCAAAGGACCCGAGCGGATAGGTCCACTCGTTCGGCTGTGTGACGAGCTGAAGCAGCACTACCGGGCGAGGGTAGGGGGGCAGAGCCATTTGTGGCGGAGCCCCCGACCGGCGGATCCAGGATTAGGAGGTGCGCCTATAGGCGGACCGACCCATAAGCACGGCATGGTTAAACCGAGGCGAAGCCTCGGTCTGGTCAACCTGGTAGCGACGACGACCGGACCTATCCGCTAGGACACTTAGCGGAGTCCTGATCCCGACAGGGATCGTGAACCTCGCTGGTCGTTGGCCATCTGGGCGTGGCCCCAGGTGAGGAAGCGGTAGCCGATCTGCAACCACAGCAACACCATGCCCCCCACCTGGAGCACGGCGGCGGCGGTCTGCTGGTCGGTGATGGCGTCGAAGCCTTCGATCACCCGGGGGGCCAACTCGTAGGTGGCGTAGATCGGGTAGTCGGCCCAGGTCATGAAGAACCCGGGCAGCACCGGCACGATGGACTGGGCGATCAGGTAGCCGAGCGCCGCCGGCCCGGTGAGTCGCTTCACGCCTGGGTGTGGGCACTGCACCGGCATCCACAGCGCGAATCCGGCCAGCGTCCACACCAGGTCCATCAGAAACGAGCTGAACGGGCTGGCCAACAGCGGGTCGACCACCGCGGGGGTGTTGACCACGATGAGGGTGAGGGCCGCGAACGGGACGGCGAAGCGTGGTCGGGCCGTCCAGCGCAGCACGGTCAGGGCCTTCCCCCAGCCGACGGCGGCGATGGCCAGCGCCGGGGGTATGGCGAACAGGAGCAAGGGCGCCACCACCATGACCATGAGTATCTGGCGGGCCATCTGGGCGGTGGCCAGGTACCCCGCACCCAGGCTGGCCAACGGCCAGTCGATGACCAGCCACATCCCGATGCTCCCGAGCACCAGTGACACCGACCGGCCCCTCGGGGTGCCGGCCACCAGCGTGTGGACCTCTCGGTCGTGGGCGGCCGCAGCCGACTTCCACTGCTCGGGGGTGGTGTGCGCCCACGGTTGGTGACGACCCCGGGTCGACCACCACCCGGCCACACCGACGACACCGGCCAGGATGACTAGGGCGCCGAGGTAGGGCGTCTGCCACGACCAGGTCCACGCCTCGCCAGATGAGGCGCACCACCAGTTCACGAGAGGGCGCCTTTCGTAGGACGGGTTCCTTCGCTCACTTCCACGTCCCCTCGTCTAGGCGGGGCAGGTCGTTGGCCCACACCTCCATACGGGTTCCCTGTTCGGCGCTGACCCCGGTCGGGTAGATGCGGTGGGCCAGGTTGTCGCGGGAGAACACGGTGGCGGTGGCGGGATGGCCCACCATGTAGGACCCGTCGGGCCCGGGTTCTTCCAGCACCACCGGCGGCATGTGCAGTTCGGTGATCAGCCTGTCGATCTCGACGGGATCTCCGGTGAGACCGACGAAGGTGGGATCGATGCGGTCGAGGTATTTGCGCATCGCTTCGGGTGTGTCACGGGCGACGTCGACGCCCACGAAGAGGACCTGGGGGCGACTACCCGGCCCCGCACCGATGGCTTCACGGGCTCGGGCGATGGTCTGGAGGAACACCGGGCAGATGTCGGGGCAGTTCGTGTATCCGAAGAACAACACCGTGAGCTGACCGTCGGTTGCCTCGATGAAGGGAAAGGGCTTTCCGTCGAGGTCGGCCAGGGTCACGTCGGGTTTGGTGAAAGGGGGTTCCAGCAGGGTGCCGCCGAACCCACGGTTGGGATCTTTTCGATCCGGTGTGCTCTGGCGGCCCAGATCCGAGCAGCCGACCAGGGCCAGGCCCGTCAGCCCCACCCCCATCTCGAGCAGGTGACGTCTGGTCATGTCGGTGCCCATCAGCGATCCTCGGTGTGGTTGTGGCCGTCTCCGGTTCCTGGCGTGGTCCCCGGCTCCACCACCTCGGCAGCCACGGTGACCTTCGCCGCCGTCTCGAAGGTGAGGACCAGGGTCACGGAGTCTCCGGCCTCCAAGTCCCGGCGCAAGCCGGTGATCATCACGTGCAGCCCGGTGCCGGAGAAGTCCAGGGTCGAGTCTGCTGGGATCTCCAGGCTCGCCACGTCATCCATGGTCGCTCGCCCGTGCTCGTCGGTCTTGGAGCGGTGCACACCGGCGCTGGCGGCATCGGGACTGGACACGGCGATCAGATGGTCGGGGTGGGCCTGGTGGTTGTCGATGACCAGGCGCGCCGCCGCGGTGGTCGGGTTGGCAGGCACCTCGATCCAGGCCTCGACGCTGACCGGTGAAGACGCCGTCCGATCCGCAGTGGTGTTCACATCGTCGCCACAACCCGACAACGACACCCCGGCCACGACCAGGACTATGGCCACCAGGGCCGGGCGGAACAGGGCGAGGGAGACAGGCATGGGACGGCACGGATGCTCCGTCCAGTGTGGCCCGCCGGACCCGTGCCGGAGTAGTCGGCGCGGGCCGCTCAGCCCGCTGGTCACCGAGATGGTCCGGGTCGGTCAGCCCGCGGCCCGGAGGGCCGCCACCCCACCTCGTGGGTCACCAGAGGTGACCAGCGACTCACCGACCAGCACGGCGTGGTAGCCGGCCTCGGCCAGGCGAGCGGCGTCGTCGGGGCCGCGGACACCGGACTCGGCCACCCGGACCACACCAGCAGGCATGAGCGGAGCCATCCTCACGGCCCTGTCGGTGTCGACCTGGAAGGTCACCAGGTCGCGCTGGTTGACGCCGATGACCGTGGCCCCTACCTCTAGGGCCCTTTCCAGTTCGGGCTCGTCGTGGACCTCGACCAAGACGTCCAAGCCCAGCTCAACTGCCAGAGCGTGGAACGCGGCCAGTTCGGTCTGGCTGAGCGCCGCCACTATCAACAGAACGCAGTCAGCCCCCATCAGTCGGGCGTCGGCCACGTCGTTCTCACACACGGTGAAGTCCTTGCGCAACACCGGCAACGGCACCGCAGCTCGGGCCGCGGCCAGGTCTTCTGGTGATCCGCCGAACCAGTCGACGTCGGTCAGCACCGACAGCGCCGACGCCCCGCCGGCGAGGTACTGACCGGCCAGGATGGCCGGGTCCAGGTCTGGGGCCAACGGTCCCTTCGAGGGGGAACGGCGTTTGACCTCGGCGATGACGCCAAGCCCGTCGGTGTCGGCCAGAGCCCGGCCGAACCCCCGGGTGGGGGCTAGGTCACTGACCCTGGAGGTCAGGCTGTCGAGCGTTCGGGCATCTGCGGCGGCGGCAGCTCGGTGGGCGTCGATGATGCGATCGAGGTAGGTGGTCATGGCCCGCCGAACCTACCCGTCGGGTCACGTTCCGGTGAAGGGGGTGCGCCGAGCCGTGGCGCTGGGGGCGTCGGCGGCTCCACGGTTCCGGCCGTTTCGGGTCATGGTCACCAACGGCATGACCATGAACAGCACCGAGGAGACCACGACCCCGACGACAGCAACGGCCAGCATCGGTCGTGACTGCACCGCAAGCCCCACGAACCCACACACCATCGCCGCCCCGAACAGCGCCACCGGCACCAACCGGGCGGGGTGGGGGGTCGGGTCGACGGCGTCGGTGTCGGGAACGATCCGGTCTCGCTCGGCAGCCCAGCCGGCGTGATCATCCATCCACCCATCGTCACCGGTCCGTGGGGTCCACCCCTTGCCCGCGGGCACGGTCACCTCAGGACGGACCCGTTGGCGTTCAGATGCCGGCCCTGCGCTGGTGACCCTGGAACCGCCAGCGAGGGTCTCGTCGTAGTGCCGACGACGATCGACGTGGCTCAAGACGTCCCACGCTTCGGTCACTGCCTTCATTCGCCGGACGTGGAGGTCACGTTCGACGGGAGGGTCATCGGCGTGGAAATCGGGGTGGTGTTCGCGTGCCAACGCCAGATATGCAGCCCGGATCTCCGATGGCCGGGCATCGGGGGTCACCCCGAGGGCCTCGTAGTGGTTCACCGTGGCCGATGGTAGGTCGCAAACGACCGCCTTGCGCTCACGTCAAGGCGGCGAGCGAACCGGCTGTGATCGGGGGCGGGCCTGGTCAGTTTGTGGACGTGGTCGGCGGCGGCAAAAGCCGGGCCGGGTGGCCACCGACCTCGGCCGGTTCACCTGCGTCACCGGCGATGTGGGCCCTTGCCACCCAGGCCAACGCCACCGAGCCTTGAGCGCCTTCCAGGTCTGTTTCGATTCCGTCGAAGGCGTCGGCACTGGAGGTCACCGCTCCGACCTCGGCGCCTTCGACCATGACGGGGGTCCCCGGGGCCGGGGCCGGGCCCTGAACCACCAGGCGGTGCAGGAGGCGGGGCACGTTGCCTCCTCGGCTGTCGACTCGGGCCACCAGCTCCTGGCCGGTGTAGCAACCCTTGGTGAAGCTGACCGAGCTGTCGATCACCCACTGGCCAGCCGCGGCCGGGATGGTGTCGGGGTCCAGTTCGGCACCCCAACGAGGCACACCCGCCGAGATCCGCAAGGCGTCGAGCTGGTCTGGGTTCGCCTCTACGAAGCCTTCGGCGCGCAGGCGGGCGACCACGTCGTCGAGGTCGGTGTCGGCTCCCACCACGTCGGCCCCGTCCATGCCGGGCCAGCCCGCATCACGGCCACAGTGTGCACCCACCGCGGCGTTGGAACCAGAGCCTCTCACCGCCACCACATCCACGCCGGGTCGAACCTCTATCTCGGCCTTGGTCCGCAGGAGGAATCGACGCAGCCGTGCCTCCCAGGCCGGGCCGGCTCCGGCGTCGACCAGGACCTCGAAGTGGTCGGGCGCCCGCCGTGTGACCCTCCCCCACCCTTCGACCTTGCCCTGCGGGGCCAGCACGAAGGTGGAAGCCGACTGGCCCACGGCCAGCGCAGCCACATCCTGGCTGAGCTGACCTTGGAGGTAGGCGGCGGCATCGGGACCTTCGACCACCACCACGTCTCGCTGGACGCGGGCGAACACGGAGACGGCTAGGACGAGGTCTGGTTCTGACATGGTTCCAGTGTGGCGGTCGGGATCAGCGATCGGCCGTGGCCCGGCGTGCCGCTGTCATCCTGCGTGCGGCAGGCACCGCGGCCAGCAACGCCCTGGCCTTGTTGCGGGTCTCGAGCTCTTCGTGGGCGGGGATCGAGTCGACCACCACCCCAGCACCGGCCTGAACGCTGGCCCTACCGTCGGGCAGGCAGACCATGGTGCGGATGGCGATTGCGGTGTCGATGTTCCCCGAGAAGTCGAGGTAGCCCAGCACCCCGGCGTAGGGGCCTCGTTTGGTCGGCTCGAAGTCGTCGATGATCTCCATGGCCCGTACCTTCGGCGCACCCGAGACCGTGCCCGCCGGCAGTGTGGCCCGCAACACGTCGATCGGGGTACGGCCCTCGGCCAAGGCGCCGCGCACCTCCGAGGTGAGGTGCATGACGTGGCTGTAACGCTCCAGGGTCATCATCTCGGTGACCCGCTCGGTGCCGAAGGTGACCACGCGGCCGACGTCGTTGCGGGCCAGGTCCACCAGCATCACGTGCTCGGCCACCTCCTTGGGGTGTTCGCGAAGCTCGGCTCCGAGACGACGGTCCTCTTCTTCGGTGCTGCCCCGGTAGCGGGTTCCCGCGATCGGCCGGGAGATGACCTCGCCGTCGAGGAGCTGAACCATCGGTTCGGGCGACGAACCCACCAGCGTCACCTCTGCGGCCCGGAACAAGTACATGTAGGGGCTCGGGTTGATCTGGCGCAGCACCCGGTAGACGTCGAAGGGGTCAGCGTCGAGCTTGAAGTCGAACCGCTGGGACAGCACGACCTGGAAGATGTCTCCGGCCAGGATGTGCTCCTTGGAGGCGGCGACAGCGGCCTCATAGGCCCCGCTGGCCAGGTTGGAGGTGACCTCGGGCAGCGGATCGGACGGGTCCGGCGGGGCGACCAGCGGCTCATCGAGCGGGGATGCACCGTCGGTGGCCAGCCGGGCCAACCGTGCGACGGCGGCGTCGTAGCGGGCGTCGAGTTCGGCATCAGATAGCCCGGGGGTGACGAAGGAGTTGGCCAGAAGCGTGACCTGTTGGCGCCAGTGGTCGAAAGCGGCGAGCTCGCCGATCACGTACTGGACGGCGTCGGGGAGGTCCTGGTCGTCGGTGGGTACGTCGGGGAGGTTCTCGACCTCCCGCACCACGTCGTAGCCGAGGTAGCCGACCAGACCGCCGTGGAGCGGGGGCAGGCGGTCGTGTTCGGGGGACCGGAACTGTTCGAGGAGCGCCTCGACGGTGGCGAGGATCCCGTGGTCCAGCGGAACTGCGCCGAGGGCGGCTCCCACCGTCTGGGCGGTGTCGGCATCCACGTCGCCCAACGTGGCCGTGACCTCGAGACCGCGCGACACCAGGGTGGCGGCAGGGCGGCGGCCCACGAAGGACCAGCGGCTCCAGCGCTCACCATGTTCGACCGACTCCAGGACGAAACCGGGCTCTCCGCTGCGGGTGAGGCGGGCGAAGGCCGCGACCGGGGTGATGAAGTCGGCGAGCAGCTCGGTCCAAACCGGCACGACGGTGTGGGTGCGGGCCAGCGTACGGAACTCCTCACGGCTGGGGTGAACCATGGCCTCGGGCAGAGACGGTGCCACCTCCATCGGGTTCAACCGCCGAAGGCCCGGTAGAAGCAGGACTTCTCACCGGTGTGGCAGGCGCCCTTACCTTCTTGTTCGACCACGAACAGCAACGTGTCGCCGTCGCAGTCATAGAAGGCGGAGCGGATGAACTGCCGGTCTCCCGACGTGTCGCCCTTGCGCCATTCCTCCTGGCGAGACCGGCTCCAAAACACCGTGCGCCCCTCTTCGAGCGATCGACGCAGCGTGGTCTCGTTCATCCACGCCATCATGAGCACGTCACCGGTGCCCTGCTCTTGGACGATGGCCGGCACCAGCCCGTCACGGTCGTACTTGACGGTGGCGAGATCTTCGTCTCGGATGGCGATCGGGGTCACGTCGGGCATGGCTTTGATCGTAGGTGCGGGCCCCAGCGGAGCCGAACCCGGTTCGGTCGCCGAAGCGAGCGGCCGCCTCAGAGGTAGAGGCCGGTAGAGCCCTCTTCGAGGCGCTTGGCGGCCACCGCGTGGATGTCTCGCTCGCGCAAGATGATGTAGTCGCTGCCCCGCACCTCGACCTCGTAGCGGTCCTCGGGGTTGAACAGGACCTGGTCCCCGACCTCCATGGACCGGACGTTGGGCCCGATGGCCACGACCTCACCCCACGCCAGTCGCCGACCGAGTTGTGCGGTGGCGGGGATCAGGATGCCTCCGGTCGACCGGCGTTCGCCGTCGGTCTCGAGGTTGACCAGGATCCGGTCGCTCATCATCTTCACCGGCAGCTTGTCGGCACGCGAAGACGCGAACGTCCGGGGGGTCGTGGTGTTCGAACCCTCCTCTGGGCCCGAGGTCGAGCCCGCCTCTGGGCCGGCAGTCATATCGGTTTGGTGTTCGGTGGACGCGTCGTTGGAGTCAGTCATCTCGATCAGCCCGGTTGGGCGAAGTTCTTGGTGGGACCTCGACGGTAACGGGACCGGCGCTCGATGTGCGGATCGGTCGGTGCCGCCGCGAGATACCCCGCCGCGTCGAAAGGGGTGTTGATCGGTCAGGCGTGCGCGGGACGGACGGCGATGCCGGCCGCGGCCATGACCGCTTTGGCTTCGGCCACGGTGTGCTCACCGAAGTGGAAGATCGATGCAGCCAGCACGGCATCGGCGCCGCCCTCCACCACCCCGTGGACCAGGTGGTCCAGGGTGCCGACGCCGCCGCTGGCGATCACCGGGATGCCAACTGCGTCGGCCACCGTTCGGGTCAGTTCCAGGTCGAAGCCGTCCCGGGTGCCGTCACGGTCCATCGAGGTGAGCAGGATCTCTCCCGCTCCGAGGCGCTCGGCTTCCACCGCCCACTCGATGGCGTCGAGGGGGGTCGGGTTTCGTCCGCCGTGGGTGAACACGCCCCAACCCGACTGGGAATCCGACGGCTGGCGACGCCGGGCGTCTATGGCCACGACCGCGCACTGGCTGCCGAACTCGTCGGCCACGTCGCTGATGGTCTCGGGCCGGTTTATGGCGGCGGTGTTGAGCGAAACCTTGTCGGCTCCGGCCCGCAACATCCGTCGGGCATCGTCGACGGTACGGATCCCGCCACCAACGGTCAGAGGAATGAACACCTCCTCGGCGGTGCGAGCCACCACGTCGACCATGGTGTCCCGGTCGTCGGAACTGGCGGTGATGTCGAGGAACACGACCTCATCGGCACCCTCGGCGTCGTAGCGGGCCGCCAACTCCACCGGATCGCCAGCGTCACGGAGGTCGACGAAGTTCACGCCCTTGACCACTCGGCCGGCGGTGACATCGAGACAAGGGATCACTCGGGCCGAACGCATCGTCCCGACCGTACCGTCAGGTCCTGTCGCCACCCAACCGCGATCCCCGAGGCCGAACGGCGTCAGCCGCACTTCCAGGTGCCACCCTCAATGCCCCGGCTCGACCTCACCGACCTCTGGATCGGCACCTTCGCCCTCGACGGCCGGGACATCGGCTGGATTGATCAACCCCAGGCGGATCAACTCGCTGGCCGGGCCCTCCTCGACCGGAGCGTCCTTGGGGACCGCCTTGTTGGTGGTGGCCCGGACCACAGGCGCGGGCCCTTCGTCGGGTGAACGAACTCGACCGTCGGGGTCGACCAGGCCGAGACGAACCAGCTCGCTGGCGCTGGCATCGTCGTCGCCGTCTCCCCCACTCCCACCTCCGCTCCCACCCGGGGCCGTGTCTCGGCCCGATCCGTCGGGTCCGTCGACCAGTCGGCCAGAAGGCCAGGTGGACACGGTGGCTGCCGCCACCACGACCAGGGCGGCGATCACCAGAGCGGTGTTGCGCCGGGTCGACTTGGCCTCGTCACAGCCCTCGTCGTAGTTCCGGCGGATCTCCTCTCCCTCGGGGCCGGGGATCGCGTCGAGGATTGCGCCACATGTGATGGGGGTGGGTCCTCCGCTGGTGTAGGGGACGAAGATCACCCACCAGGCCAGGGCACCGATCACCAAGATCCCACCGAAGGTGACGCCCACGATCCGGCGCGCCAGGCGGGTGGAGAGCATCGCCTCGAGCTGCTCACCCAACCGCTGCTCCCGGTCCAGCTCCTCAGCACCATCTGTGTCGGAGCCGGGGTCTGGCTTCGAGCTCTTGTTTCGATCGGTGGCCATGTCCTCAGTCTGGCCGCGTTGGGCGAAGTCGGGGCGGCTTCAGCATCGGTCGTCGCCCGAGTCGAGCCTGGATCCGCCGACCGAACTTGGGCCGTGTTCGATCGTCCATGGTCATCCCGGCGAGTTCGGCTCTCTGTGCGGCCACCAGAGGTGTCCGCCCTCGAGAAGCGCTGGATCACGCCGACGCAGCGGGATTCGAGGGCAGAGCCCTTTGTGGCGGAGCCCACGAGCGCAGGTTCCGGTTGGTATGTCCGACCGGACGACCGGGCCCTCGACAACTACTCTCAAGGGGCACGCAATCACCGTCCGCGTTCAGACGTTGGATCGCGCAGGAGCGTCGAGCTCAGAGGAAGACGAGCACAAATGCGATCTGATCAGGAGCGGGCGATGTCGAAGAACGGGGTCAGAACCACCGACACGGCCGTCGCCGACACCCATGGGTACCGCTCGTCGCGACTACCGAGCACCATGGCTGTGATCCGACGCCGGACACGTCGGCTCGGCCTCGTCGCCACCGCAGCGATAGTCCTCTGGTTTGCCACCGCCTGTGAGCCTGCCCCTCCGACGGCGACCTTCACCGTGAACGTGGCAGCCGGGATCGCCGGTGACGACGTCAACCCTGGCGACGGGGTCTGTGAGACCGCTCCCGGCAACGCCCAATGCACCCTCGACGCCGCCGTGCAAGAAGGAAACGCCCTCGGCCAAGCCGACATCAACGTTCCCTCGACCGCAGTCCAGGGTCAGGGCCACGTCCTGACCGAAACCATCACCGGCAACCTACGGTTCCTGAGCGTCTGGGAGTACCAGGTCCGCGACTTCGAGGTCCGAGCCGCAGATCTTCGTATCGCCCCCGGAGGCAGCCTCCACGTGGAACAAGCCGACCTCCACGTCACTCGAACTGCCACCATCGAAGGCCAGCTCTCCATGAACCGCGGTTGGCTGGTCGGTTGGGTCGATGTTCGCCCCGGTGGCGTGCTGAACCTCCTGAGCAGCATCGGCGGAGCTTGGGCCTCCGATATCCCGCCGCCGCCCACCAACGCATGGATCACCAACCGCGGCACGGTGATCATGCGCTTCAGCGAGATCAACCGTTCCTCCAGCTACAACCGACCCCACGAGGCGGCGGGGCTTCACACCCTTGACGGTGGGACTTCGATCCTCGGTGCCACCGATCTCCACCAGTACTCGCTCGTCTCACCGAACTGCCTCGGGGATCCGATCGTCAGCCAGGGCTACAACAACCTGGCCGGCTGCGGGTTGAGCGGGGTCGGCGACGACACCGGCACGACGATCGCCGACATACCCGTCGGCACCCTCGGTTGTGGGACCGAGGTGACCACCGACTACTTCGGGAACCCGAGGCCGATGGACACGGTGCGAAACGGTCAACCGGTGCGAGGCTGCACCCGAGGGATCATCGAGTATTCGGGTTGACTCGACCAGTCGCTCTTGGGCCGCTACGCGTATGCAGCCGGGCTGCTTCGGTGGTCGATCACCGAAGCGACATACGCGCCTGACGGGCGCGGCCCGCCCCGAGGGTCGCTACTCGCTCTGGGCGGCGGCTAGGGCGTCATCGATGGTCAGGGAACCGTCGTAGAGGGCCTTGCCCACGATGGCTCCCAGCAGAGGCTTGGAGTCGGCACCCATGGCGGCCAGCATCCGAAGGTGTTGCGCCGACCCCACTCCACCTGACGCGATGACGTCGGTCTCGATGGTGTCGAGCAGCTCTGAGTAGAGATCGATGTCGGGTCCGGTTCCGGCGCCGTCTACGTTGATCTGGGTGACGATGAAGGCAGCAAAACCGCCAGCATCGAACTGGGCCGTTACCTCCGAGAGTTGACGCCCGGAGCCTTCCATCCACCCGCGCACCGCCACCTCTCGTCCTCGTACGTCGAGTCCGAGCGCGACCTTGCCCGGATGGCGTTCAGCCAAGCCCATGGCCCAGTCCGGTTCATCGAGGGCCGCGGTGCCCACCACCACCCGGGCCACGCCGGCTGCGAAGAGCTCCTCGGCCGAGGCGTCGTCTCGCACTCCCCCGCCGGTCTGCACCGGTACCCCCACCGACGCCGCCACCGAGGCGATCACCGGGCGGTTCACCGGTTCACCGGTCCGGGCCGCGTCGAGGTCGACCACATGGATCCAGGCCGCCCCGGCATCGGCGAAGAGGCGGGCCTGAGCCACCGGGTCATCGCCGTACACCGTCTCTTGGTCGAAGTCACCTTGGTACAGACGGACGCACTGGCCGCCACGCAGATCGATCGCCGGGTACAGGTCCATCCCTGGATCATCGCACCCGGGCCGATCGCCCTCCCACCCGAGCACTAGCCGCCACGCCCATTTGGGCGACACGATGCAACGCAAATCGCCCTGACCGGTTCGAGACAAAGAACTTGTACCGTCAACGAAATGACGGCTGCCACCTTTCTCGGACACGGATCTCCGATGAACGCCATCGAGACCAACCGCTACACCGATGCCTGGCAGACCTTCGGGCTGGGCGGCCCTCGGCCATCGGCCATCGTTTGCGTGTCCGCCCACTGGTACATCGGCGCCACCGCCGTAACGGCCATGGCCGAGCCCCGCACCATCCACGACTTCTACGGATTCCCCGACGATCTGTTTGCGGTCAGATATCCCGCCCCCGGCGACCCGACCTTGGCCGCCGATCTGGTAGGCGAGCTCTCCGAAGTCGTCAAACCCGATGGGGTCGTGTCCGACACCGAAGACTGGGGTCTCGACCACGGCACCTGGTCTGTGCTGGTCCACGCCTTCCCCGAGGCCGACATCCCGGTGGTCCAGGTTTCGATCGATGCCCGGCGATCCTTCGACCAGCACCTGGCCCTGGGGGCGGCGCTGGCCCCCTTCCGTCGACGAGGGGTGATGGTGGTCGGCAGCGGCAACGTGGTGCACAACCTGCGCCGGATCGACTGGGGCCAGCCCGAATCCGCCTACGACTGGACCCGACGGTTCGACGACGCCACCCGAGAGGTGATGGCCACCGACCCGGCGCGGGCTCCGTCGCTGCGAGAACACCCAGATTTCGCGCTGGCCCACCCCAGCCCCGATCACTTCATCCCGCTGCTGTACGTGGCCGGTTTGGCTACGGCCGCCAACCAGACGGCACACGTCCTGGTAGACGGTTTCGCCTACGGCTCGCTATCGATGACCAGCTACACGCTCGGCCCGACCGGCCCCGCCCCTGCCCTCTGACCCGAACCCCGACCTTCGGGTCAGTCAGCGTGCTCGGCGCACGAGGTCACGAAGTTCTCCAGTAGGCGCAGCCCGTTGGCGGCTGACTTCTCGGGGTGGAACTGGGTGGCCCACAACCGGCCTCGTTGGATGGCGGCGGTCACTTCGGTGCCGTAGGTGCAGGTGGCGGCGATGTCGGCGGGGTCGTCGGGCCGGGCCCAGAACGAGTGCACGAAGTAGACCCACGGGTCATCGGGCAGGCCGTCGGCCATGGGGCTGGGATGGGCCCAGCGCAACACGTTCCACTGCATCTGGGGTCGCTTGACCCCTTCGGGCAAGAGCTCCACCCGACCGGGCACCACACCAAGACCGGGCACCTCGGGCGTCTCGTCTGAGCCGTCGAACAGCATCTGGAGCCCCACGCACACCCCAAGGAAGGGCCGGCCCGAACCGGCGGCGGCATCGGTGGCCCCGTCGTGGGCCAGCGCGTCGAGGCCGGCTTGACCCAAGGCCTCGACGCAGCGGCCGAAGGCACCCACACCTGGCAGCACCACGCCAGCGGCATCGGCGATCAGGCCCGGGTCTGCGGTCAGGCGGGCATCGGCTCCGACGTGTTCGAGCGCCTTCTGGGCCGAGCGGAGGTTGCCGATCCCGTAGTCGAGCACCGCGATCAGCGGTCGACCGTCGGCCGTTCCCTCGCGGTCAGTCACCGCCGGCCCCCGACAGGGTGCCCTTGGTCGAGGGGATGGCGGTGCCCTCCACGCGCACCGCGTCACGGAGGCAGCGCGCCACTCCCTTGAAGGTCGCCTCCACCACGTGGTGGGTGTTGGTCCCGGCCTTGCGGGTGACGTGAAGGGTGATGCCCGCCGAGGTGGCGAAGCTCTGCCAGAAGTGCTCGGCCATCTCCGGGTTGAACGGCGGATCACCGAGCGGCAGCACCTCGCCGAAGGGAACGTCATAGGAGACCCACGGCCGACCGGACAGATCCACGGCCACCTCGATCAGGGCCTCATCAAGGGGGAACAGGCCCGACGCGAAACGCCGGACGCCGGCCTTGTCGCCCAACGCCTCCCGGAACGTCTCACCGAGCAGGATGCCGACGTCTTCGACCGTGTGATGACCATCCACCTCGATGTCACCGGTTGCATCGATGGCCAGATCGAAGCCGCCGTGGCGTCCGATCTGGTCGAGCATGTGATCGAAGAACGGAAGGCCGGTCGAGGCGGAGACCGACCCGGTCGGACCGTCGATGTCCAGGCTGATACTGATCGACGTCTCCCGGGTGGTGCGCTGCCGGGAAGCGGCCCGACCCGGGCTTTTCGATTCGGTCATGTGAGGATCTCCCCTAGGGCATCGAGGAAGCGGTCATCCTCGTCGGTGGTGCCGATGGTGACTCGCAGGCAGCCCTCCAGGCGGGGCCACGACGAACAGTTGCGGACCAGGATCGAACGTTCCACCAGTTGAGCCCAGACGTCTGCTCCGTCCAGGGTCCGCGGTCGGAACAACACGAAGTTGGCGCCCGACGGCCACACGTCGCACGGCAGCTCGCGAAGTGCCGCCTCCAGTCGGCCCCGTTCCTCGGTCAGCTGAGCCACCCGCTCCTCCATCTCGGAGCGGAAACGAACCGCGATGATGCCGGCCGCCTGCTTCAACGCGTCGAGGTGGTAGGGCAGGACCACCTTCTCCAGCTCGGAGACCACCCAGCTCGGACCGACCAGATAGCCGAGACGGGCTCCCGCCATGGACCATGTCTTGGAGAAGGTCTGGGTGACCACCAGCGGGGTGGCCTCGTCGACCAGTTCCAACGCCGACCAAGGGGCGAACTGACCGTAAGCCTCGTCGACCACCAACAGACCCTGTACCAGGCCGAGGACCTCGGTGACGGTGTCTCGGGTCTCGACCATCCCGGTCGGGTTGTTGGGCGAGCAGAGGTAGGTGATGGCGGGCTCGGCTGCACTCACGACCCGCCGAACCTCGGCCATGTCAAGCGAGAAGTCTGCAGCCCGCTCCCCTTCGGCGACGGTGGTGCCGGTCATGTGAGCGATGTGGGAGTGCAACGCGTAGGTGGGTTCGAACACGGCCACGGTCCGGCCCGGACCCCCATAGGTCAGCGACAGGGTCTGGAGCACCTCGTTGGAGCCGTTGGCCACGAACACCTGCTCGGGACCGACCCCATGGAGTTCACCGATGCGGGTCCGCAGTTCGGTGGCGGCCCGGTCGGGGTAGCGGTGCCATTGGACCCGGCCAACCTCGGCAGCCAGGGCGTCGACGAAAGCCGCGGGCGGAGCGACCGGTGACTCGTTGGTGTTGAGGCGGACGTCGACGTCGAGTTGCGGCGAGTGGTAGCCCTCCATGAGGGCGACGCTGTCTCGGGGGCGGATCGGTGCCATCGGTTCAGGCCTCTCGGGGGAACGCGACCCGACGCGTGACGCTGTCGGCGTGGGCAGCCAGCCCCTCGGCTCGGGCAATGGCGGCCACCGTCGGTGCAGCGCGATCCAGTGCCTCGCGGTCGAGTGTGATCACGTGCACGTCCTTCACGAAGTCCGACACGGTCAGGGCCGACCCGAAGCGTGCGGTTCCGTCGGTGGGTAGGACGTGGCTGGGACCGGCTAGGTAGTCACCAACCGATGCCGGAGACCACGGCCCGCAGAACACGGCTCCAGCGTGGCGGACCAGCGGCACCAACGCCTCCGGATCAGCGGTGATGAGCTCCAAGTGTTCGGGGGCGATGGTGTTGGACACGGCCACCGCTTGTTCTGGCGAGTCGCACAGCACCGCGTATCCACCTTCGGCGAAGGTCGAGGTGATGTCTTCCCGGCGAGGTGCCACCGCTACCTGGGCCTCTATCTCGGCAGAGATGGCATCGAGCGCGGCTTCGTCCCAGCTGATCAGCCAGGCCAGACCACCGGGGCCGTGTTCGGCTTGGAGGATCACATCTACCGCAGCCAACTCTGCGGGAGCAGTGCCATCGGCGATGACGACCACCTCGGACGGGCCCGGGAAGGACGACGGCACGCCGACCAGCCCGGCCACTTCCCGTTTGGCGATGGCCACGTACACGTTGCCGGGACCGACGATCACGTCGACCGGGCGTACTGTCTCGGTTCCATACGCCATGGCCCCGATGGCTTGAGCCCCTCCCACCGCGTACACCTCGTCCACTCCGGCGATGGCGGCGGCGGCCAGGGTCACCTGGGGGACGTGGCCGGTGCGGTCCGGGGGGACGCACAGCACAACCTCGGGCACTCCGGCCACCTTGGCCGGGATGGCGGTCATCAGCACGGTGCTGGGATAGATGGCTCGCCCGCCAGGCACGTAGCAACCGGCGCGGTCCACGGGAACCTTGCGGCCTTGCACCACGATCCCGTTCCGTTCGTAGGTGTGGTCGGGAACCACCTGGGTGCGGTGGAAGTCGGCGATACCGGCCGCGGCCTCCTCGAGGGCTCGGCGCAGGTCGGGTTCGATGGCGTCGAGCGCCGCCTTGATCGAATCGGGCGGCACGACAAGCGCAGGTCGCACGCCATCGAAACGTTCGGTCAGATCGGCCACGGCGGCGTCACCGCCGGATTGGACCTGAGCCAGGATCTCCTTGACCGCGCCGACCGGCCCTTCGGTGGCCTGGGCCGGGCGCGGCAGGCGACCTCGCAGGTCGGTCCCGGCACCACGGAGGTCGAGTCGGTTCAGCACGAACGCTGAGGCTACCGGCCCTTCCCGAGCACCCCGAAGCCGGTTCGGACTGAACCCGACTGAAACCACAAGGAGGAGGGCCTCAGGTGCCGCGCTGGGCCACGACTAGTCCAATCCAGGCTCGGACCGAGTGCCCCGCCCGGGTCAGGTTCCGACAGGGCTCTGTCTCGTGCCGGGGCCTAGGGTCGTCCGGTATCGTCGACGATTCGGCGGGCACGGTCGACGGCCCTACTCGCCATGGCCAGCGACCTCTCCGCCTCGTATAGGGCCACGGCGGCCTCGGCGTTGAGGCCGCCGTCCAATTCGCTGGCCAACTCTCCCGCCCGACGGGACAGCTCGTCTACGCCTGCGGCCAACGATGACAGGCGGGCGGACTCGAGCGGCATAACGATCTGTCTACCCGACCGAACACCCCGCGCCGGAGTTACATCGCCGGAAAAACAGCGCCGGCGCCCCGAAGGGCGCCGAGCGCAGCGACACCAGGCGGCGGATCCCGATGTCGCGTCCAACCAGGTGGCGGGTACCTGGCTTCGGCCCCACTATACGCACACGCCGTGCAAAAACGCACGTCGGCATGGCCAGATTCTCGTCGGTTCAAACATGACTTGTGTCACGTCGGGTTACGAGCCGCTCCGACGGAGCTACAGAAGGCGGAACGCGGTGAGCAGGGCACCGACAAGTGTGAGGGTCGCCGCCAGGTTGAGTCTCAGCTCACGCTGCAGATCGGTCCGCAGATCGCCAATGTCGATCTTCATTTCGGTCCGAAGGTCACCAATGTCGTTCTTCAATTCCGTGCGCACACCACCAATCTCCGCCTTCAACTCAGCACGCACGTTGCTGAGATTGGCGGTCAGATCGGCTCGAACACCCTCGATCTCCGCCTTCAGATCGGTTCGAACACCCTCGATCTCCGCCTTCAGATCGGTTCGAACACCCTCGATCTCCGCCTTCAGATCGGTTCGAACACCCTCGATCTCCGACGTCAGATCGGTTCGGAGTTGATCGATCTGGTGGACGACATCGCTCTTGAGGGCGATGCACTCGGCGCGGACGAAGTCGCGGGTTGCGGGGGTTTCCAAGTCGTTGGCGGGAAACTGGGACAACAAGGCTTCGGTCACCTCCTCCCCGAGGATCGGAGCGAAGTTCTGGTAGATGATGTTCCGCTGGCTGGCGGTGAGGGCCATAGATGCTCCTTCATCGATGTCTGGGGCCTGTGCCAGGCCCGCATTCACCGGGGAAGGTGTGCTTGATAACCCTATATCCCTCCACTGACGAGGTGGAGGGTGCTGGCCTTCAGGACAGCCATTCCTTGACGGTGGCTACCACCGAGGTCTGGGTCTGGCCGGCTCCGGGGATGGGGATCACGTTGAGGTGTGTGACCCCGGCTTCGTCGAAGGCCGCGACCCGTTCCTTGACGTAGCTCTCGGGGCCTACCAGTGAGATCGCTTCGAGGAACTCGTGGGGCACCTTGGCGGCGGCTTCGGCCTTCTTGCCTTCGAGGTAGAGGTCTTGGATCTCGGCGGCTTCGGCTTCGTAGCCGTAACGGCACATGAGGTCGTTGTAGAAGTTGCGACCCTTGGCTCCCATTCCCCCGACGTAGAGGGCGACCATGGGGCGGGCGAACTCGAGCACTCCCTTCACGTCGTCGCCGATGGCGAGCATGCCGCCGGCGGTGATCATGAGCGGGTCGAGGCCGGGGTTTCGGTTGGCGGCTCCGGCGTCGAGGTCAGCGCCCCATACGTCTCGGGCCTTGGCCGGGTCGAAGAAGATGGGCATCCAACCGTCGGCCACCTCGGCGGTCATCTGGACGTTCTTGGGGCCGAGCGAGGCCACCCAGATCGGGATGCGGGGCCGGACGGGGTGGGCGATGATCTTGAGCGGCTTGCCCAGACCGGTGCCTTCCCCTTCGGGCAGGGGCATGTTGTAGTAGCGGCCGGAGTGAACGAGGCGGTCCTCACGGGCCCACACCTGGCGGCACACGTCGATGATCTCTCGGGTGCGGCCAAGGGGGGCGTCGTATTTGACGCCGTGCCATCCCTCGATCACCTGGGGGCCTGACGCCCCGAGGCCGAGGTGGCAGCGTCCGTCCGACAGGGCGTCGACACCTGCCGCGGTCATGGCCAATAGCGTTGGGGTGCGGGTGTAGATGGGCAAGATGCCCGACGCGATCTGCACGGTGGAGGTCTTCGCCGCCACGTAACCCATGAGGCTGGGCCCGTCGAACCCGTAGGCCTCGGCCACCCACACCAGGTCGAGCCCGGCCTGTTCCAGTTCAGCGACGGTGTCGGCCGCCTCCTTGAATCCGCCGCTGTAGCTGAGCTGCATGCTGATCTGCACGGATGCGCCTCGACTTTCACCCCTGAAATCCCGACCAACTTGACCGGCTGGTCAAGACCCTAGCCAGCGTGGCGCCCGGGTACCACCAACCCGACGCGCGCCGATTTCGAGCGTTGTGCTCATCTAATGCGATCAGCCAGCCTCGACCCCGCCACAGATACGGCCATGCACGCGTCTGCCCGGAGTCCCGGTTGCCCGTGATGGCGACGAACGGATCTGGCGGGTCGCTCGGGTTCAGGCGGCGAGACGGATGCGGGCGGCGGAGGATCGGTCGAGCAACTTCTGGGGGACGAGGGTGCCACTCGGGGTGGTCTTGCCCCCCGCAGAACCGCTGTCTCCCCCACCGTCGTCGCTGGCGCCGTCAGACGATCCGGCACCGACGCCGGCCCCGGCGCTGAACACGTCCTCGCCGGCGAGGTGGCGTTGCCATTCATCGGCGGTGGCCAGCTCTGATCGGTCGATGGAACCGAGGTACACGCCGTTGTCGAACTTGACCCAGTAGCGCACCCAGGCGAACCCGTTGACCAGGATCACCTTGCCCGGCGTTCCCTCGGGGATGTCTCGCAAGTCGTTGCGGGCCACCACCTTGTCTCGCTTGCGGAGCTGACCGGGAGGGAGTTCGGGCTTGGCCATGGCCCACCATGGTGTCTCACATCACGCCAAGGGTGCCAACTGAGGCCATCAAGCCCATCGTGTTGACGTGGCGGCCGGAATTGCCTCGTGGATGACACCAAGTTCCTCGACCATGCCCGCTACCTAAGCGTCATCGCCAGCCCTAGACCTGTCCTCGACCTACCCGACGGTGGCAGGTAGGCCGATCAGCAATCAACCAGCGCGGCCAGGGCATCGCAGAGGTCGTGGCGTCTGGTGGGCCCGAGCGATCCGAGGCGCATAACAGGGAAGCGGCCATGACCGCTGCCGCGATCTCGCACTCAGAGGCTGGTTGCGACCGTGCCGAGGAGACTCACCATGGCCACGATCAGCACGAACAGAAGCTGGCGTTGGGCGGCCTGACGATCCCGACGGATCTCGTCGCGGAACTCGGCGAAGGACCGGTTCATCTCGTCTCCGAACTCACCGAAGGCGATGTGGAACTCGGCACGCAGGTTGCCCTCCAGAGCCTGAAGCTGAAGGGCCACGTCGGTACGCGTCGACACGTCAGCCCAACCAACAGGAGGAAGATGCTCCATCAACGTCGTCGCCTCCTGCGCACCCAGCGCCGCTTCCAAACGGACATACAGATCATGACGACCCTGCTCGGTGATAGCCACAACAAGAACCTCGAATCAACAAAAGCGAACCCGACCGGGCCCGACCAAGACCGAGGCACCACAACACAAGTGGCTGACGTCAACCGCCACCCTACCCAGCCACCCCGACAGTCCCGGCGGGCACCCCTGGCAGACGAGATGAAGTCATACCGGTTATACTCAGGTCATGAAGACCGCCATCTCCATCCCCGATGCGATTTTCGAGGACGGTGAACGCCTCGCTGGACGCCTGGGTTGGAGCCGCTCCCAGCTCTACGCCGAGGCCATGAAGGCCTTCTTGATCGACCACGCAGACGAGCACGATGCCGTGACCGTGGCGCTCGACACCCTCTATGGCGACGCGGCCGCCAGCTTGGCGTCCAATCCGGGTAAGGACCTGATCGACAGCGGCCAGTGGGACTGGTGAAGCGCTCCCAGGTGTGGTGGGTCGACTTCGGTGAACCGATCGGCTCAGAGCCGGGCTATCGCCGTCCGGCGTTGGTCGTGTCGTCGGACCGTTTCAACCGGTCACGGATCTCTACGGTCATCGTGGCCCCGATCACCAGCAACCTTCGCCTGGCTGACGCGCCCGGCAACGTCACGGTCCAAGCCGATGAGGCCGGCCTGGACAAGATGTCGGTGGTCAACGTGAGCCAGATACTGGTCATCGACCGATACCGCCTGCAAAGCACAGTCGGCTCCCTCACACCACAGACGATGCGGGAAGTGGACGCAGGCCTACGCCTAGTCCTGTCCCTCTGAACCACCCCAGCTCCTGCGGAGCCTCAACGCTGCCAGTTCACTGGATCTGATCGTCTCGTTCCAACGCTTCACCCAGGCGTTCGATCGCCGCGACCAGTGGTGGTAGGTCATGTTCGATGGTTGCGGCCACGATCACGTGATCGGTGTCGAAGTAGCGGTGGGCAAGGTGGTCTCGCATACCTGCGATGTCTTGCCACGCCACAGCGGGCTCACCGCTGAGCACCTCTGGAGATATCGCTTTGACCGCTTCGCCGATCTCGATCAGGCGGATCCTCACCGCGTCAAACACGAGACCGTCGCTCAATGAGCCTCGATCCAGGTGTTCGCCGATAGCTCGGGCCGCGGCGGCAATATCGGCGAGCCGCTGAGCATCGTCTCTCATAGCGCAATGGCCTCGGATAGCACTCTGGCGGCGAGCGCAGGTTTGAGCGATCTGGCGGGAACCACATCCACCTCGCGGTTGAGCAGTTCTTCGAGTTCTCGTTCGAGACCGATCAGACCCACCAGACCTACGTTGTCGGCAAGGTCGACGAGGAGGTCGACGTCGCTGTGGTCGTGGTCCTCCCCGCGAGCCACGCTGCCAAAGACCCGAACGTTGCTAGCGCCGCGGCCTGCGGCGAGGGACAGAATCTGGTCTCGTTTGGATCCGAGCTGACGGCCCGTCGGCGTATCGGGCAGGCTGCGCACTTCGACCAGCTCGATTGAGAGCTCGAGCCCGGCCGCGTGAACCAGTCTGGTCAAGGTGGCAAGTCCAGGTTCGCGGCGCCCGGTCTCGTACGCGCTGATGACGGGCTGCACTACCCCGGCCCTACGGGCAAGGTCCGATTGAGTCAGGCCCGCTGCGTGTCGGGCCTGACGCAGGACTTGGGCAGCGGTGGCCTGCATGACCGCCAATATAGCGGATCGTCTATTTCCTGCCCCTTCTTACCGATCTCCCCGGACCGTCGACGAGTGGCATCGCCTTCCAGCGGTCTCTTTGGCGTCGCTGCCCGACCGAGAGCGAAACCTGTCCGGTCGTAGCGATATCGGGCTCGTCCAATATGTCGAGGAGATCACCTCGGGTGGATTCCCGGGAATGCGCCACATGGAGCCCAGGGCTCCCCTCCGGCTACTCGACGGCTACCTGGAACGCATCGTCGACCACGATCTTGTCGCCGCTGGTTTCGCAGTGCGCCGACCCGCAACGCTGCTGGCGTGGCTTCGCCTACCGCCGCTCCGACGGGATCGGCGTGGTCCCCTTGGCATTGTTCGGCACGTAAGTGCCGAGGATCGGTCAGTTGCCAGGCCGGTAGACGGTGAGCCCGGCTGCGTGGGCGGCGTTGGCTCGCTCCATGCCCCGGTTTCGAGCCCGTGGTCTCAAAGGCTGGTGGCCACCGTGCCCAACAAGCTGAGGAAGGCAACCACCAGCACGAACAGCAACTGGCGCTGCGCGACCTGACGATCCCGACGGATCTCGTCGCGGAAGTCGGTGAAGGACCGATGCATCTCCTCCCGGAACTCCGACGAGGTCCGGTTCATCTCGTCTCGGAACTCGGCGAAGGACCGGTGGATCTCGTCTCGGAACTCGCCGAGGGCGATGTGGAGGTCGGCCCGCAGGTTTCCCTCCAGAGCCTGAAGCTGAAGGGCCACGTCGGTACGCGTCGACACATCGGCCCAACCGACAGGAGGAAGATGCTCCATCAACGTCGTCGCCTTCTGCGCACCCAGCGCTGCTTCCAAACGGATATACAGATCATGACGACTCTGCTCGGTGATAGCCACAACAAGAACCTCGAATCAACAAAAGCGAACCCGACCGGGCCCGACCAAGACCGAGGCACCACAACACAAGTGGCTGACGTCAACCGCCACCCTACCCAGCCACCCCGACAGTCCCGGCGGGCACCCCTGGCAGACGAGATGAAGTCATACCGGTTATACTCAGGTCATGAAGACCGCCATCTCCATCCCCGATGCGATTTTCGAGGACGGTGAACGCCTCGCTGGACGCCTGGGTTGGAGCCGCTCCCAGCTCTACGCCGGCTGACCAGGCTGACCAGGCTGACCAGGCTGACCAGGGCCCCGATGAGCATGAACAGATGCTGACGTTGACACGCCAACCGTCGAGCTCCGACAAGATCACCCGCCTGGGCCAACAATCTGCATGGTAGAAGCCGTTGAAATTGTACGCTGGGGAGGTGAGCAACGACACCCCGGCTGGGCGGTTGCGGGCGGCCCTTGAGCTGGCCGAGACGGGGGTGGAGATGAAACGCCAGAACCTTCGGCGGGCCTACCCGACCGAAACTGCCGAGGAGATCGACGATCGGCTCAGGGCATGGTTGGGGGATCGGCCGTTGGATGCTCCAGGACGGGTCGTCCGCCTCTCACCATGACCGAACTGTTGGGTGCACTGGATCGCACTGGAGCGATCCTGCGACAAGGCGGTTGGAACTTCTGCCTTGTTGGCGGCCTGGCGGTCTCGGCTCGGACCGAGCCACGCTTCACGCGAGACGTGGATCTGGCGGTTGTGGTCGAAAGCGATGATGCCGCACAGGCCTTGGTTTGTTCGTTGTTGGCGTTGGGATTCACGATCAACGCGGTCGTCGAAAACGATGCCACCGATCGAATGGCAACGGTGCGGATGACGGCCGACGACGGCTGGCACATCGACCTGCTCTTCGCGTCGTCTGGGATCGAGGCCGAGATCGTGGCTGGGGCCACCGATCTGGAGGTTGTCGCCGGGCTGGTTGTGCCGGTGGCGTCGGTTGGGCATCTCATCGCATTGAAGCTGTTGTCAAAGAACGACGCGACCCGCCCCAACGACACCGCAGACCTCCGAGCTTTGTCATTGATCGCTGACCCCGACGATCTACTAGTGGCCCACCAATCGGTCTCGCTCATCGTCGAGCGCGGGTACCACCGAGGTAGAGACCTGATTGCCGACTTGGATCTGGCCTTGCGGTTTGTGGCAGGCAGCTAGCGTTCACGCCGATAGAAACGTGACACCGCCGAGGTCGCCCTGGCCGACTGAGTCCTGACGACCGACTCACGACGACCAACTCCCTTCACGAATAGCACAATAGGTGCTACTTTGTTTTCTGTGGAGACGATCGGGGTTCGTGAACTTCGCCAGAATGCCAGCCGCTATCTCGAGCTGGTCAAGGACGGCGAGACCATCGAGGTCACCGAGCGCGGCACTTTGGTGGCCTTGTTGGTTCCACCCAGCCCTGCCCGCCTCGCCCGCGACCGTCTGTTGGCCGACGGTCGTCTCCGGTCGGCCACCGGGCCTCGAACGTTTCCGATCCGTCGCAAGATCGCGCGCGGCTCACCCGACGGTGCCACCGTGTTGGAAGACCTGCGCCGCGACAGCCGGTGATCTACCTCGACTCGTCGGCGCTCCTCAAGTTGGTGTTCGACGAATCCGAGAGCGAAGCCCTGGAGACATGGCTGGCCGAGCGGCCTGACTCGCCGCTGGTGTCGAGCGAGATCTCTCGTATCGAGGTAAAGCGTGCGGTGATGCTAATCGATCCAGGGGCAGCACACGAGGCCCGGGCGTTGTTGGCCGGTCTCGACTTGGTGCCGCTTGCCTCAGATCTGGTGGATGCGGCCTGCGACATCGGCGAATCACACCTGCGAAGCCTCGATGCCATCCATCTCGCCACGGCGTGGTCTTTGCGCCAGGTGCCCGCAACGCTGGTTGCCTACGACACCCGCCTGCTGAACTCGGCCGCTGAACAAGGCCTCCAGATAGCCAGCCCGGGCCAAACCTGACCGGCGCGGCCAGCTCTAGGCCGCGGAGACGTCATCGGGTGGGGGTATCGATGGCCGGTAGGTAGCGGCGAAGATGCTCCATCCACGTCGTCGCCTCCTGCGCACCCAGCGCTGCTTCCAAACGCTCCCACCCTACCCAGCGACCCCGACAAGCAGACCGGTGGCGGAGCAGAGCGCTGCGCGTTTGGCATCATGCTGTCACACGTTGTGATGCTATGATGCGCCCGTGAGGACCACGGTGACGCTGGACGCCGACACTCGGCGGTTGGTGGAGCGGTTCATGGCTGAGCGGAGCCTGTCTTTCAAGCAGGCGCTCAACGAGGCGATCCGTCGCGGATTGGCCGATGGCACCGCAGTGGAGTCGCCGACTCGTCCGAGGTCGATGGGGACGCCTCGGGTAGAGCTCACCAAGGCGCTGTCCCTGGCGGCTGCCCTCGAGGATGACGTGGTCGCTCAACAGCTCACCGACGGCCGCTGATGGTCATCGTCGACGCCAATGTGTTGTTGTACGCCGTCAACGAGGACACCATCCACCACCGCGCCGCTCGAACATGGCTGGATGACGCCCTGGCCGGCAACAGTGGCGTGGGCTTTGCCTGGCTGGTGCTGGTCGCCTTCATGAGGGTGTCGACCAACACCCGCATCATGCCGACTCCCCTATCGGTCGACGAAGCGATCGAGCAGGTCGAGGCGTGGTTGGCGTGCCCGGCCGCTACGGCGGCGGCCGAGCCGCTCAGCCGAGCACAGCGTTGCATCTCGTCGACCACCAGCACCTCTCCCCTGATCCGGCGGGAAACGAGCTCAGCGCGCCGACGGAACACCATGTTCACGGCTCCATGCACCTCTACAAGTTCCCGACCGACCAAATCGCTCACCAGGTCGAGCCCCGCGTCTATGGCCTCATCATCGGCAGGAACGTCGAGCCACGGGAATGTGTCCCAAATAGCGCTGGCGGCAGGATTCAAGGTCACCAACTCGCGCGACGAAGGATCGAAAAGCACCCTCGAGTCGCCAAGCGACACCTCGACCAAGCCTGACCTTGGGGCCACCGTCATCGTCGCAGGCCAGTCTGGATCGACCGGACCCAGACTGGCGGAGGTAGCACCCTCGTCGGATGATTCGGTGTGCCGGGCCGGCGAACACTCTGAAGGAGTCCGAATCGGTCGGCATTCCTTCACGAGCCAAGGGGTCCCGGGAATCCTCGGTGGGCTGGCAACAAGGTCTCGGATCACCGGAACCGCGTCGCATGCCTCTCCGTAGACGAGGCGCACGACCGGAACGGAGGTGGCCAGCCACGCGAACGAGTCCAGCGCCAGCGCGGGGTCTCTCGCCAGGTCCAGGTTGTTGACAGCCAGTAACTCGAGGGCCTCGTGGGCGTCGGTCACCAAGTCCCAGCTTGGTATCGCACCGTCCACGCGCTCGGGCAGAACGATCAGAACGGGACGTCCTGCTACCAGATGACGAGACCCCAGGTCGGCGGCAGTCACCAACACAGTATGGGCAGACCCATTCAATCGATCGGAGATCGGTCGTGGCAGGTGAGCTCCACCACCAGGTTTGACAGACACCGGGCGCGTAAACCCTGCCACCAAGGCCTGAGCCGGGTGCGCCGAGATCTGCTCATCGGTGAGCAACGACAACCCCGATGCCGCAAGGTTCGCCACCAGGGTCGACTTCCCAGCACCAGACCTGCCTAGTACGAGCACCGCCGAGCCCGCTTCGTCACAAAGGGCCCCGCCGTGAAGATGTGACCACGACGGGTTGCCATCCAGCCATAGGCGGGTGATCAAGCTCAATACCCGGTCTGCAACCGCATCACGGCGAGCTGAGGCGGCGAGACGACCAATCGACGCTGGTGCGCCGGCAGCTCGAGGTTCAACGGTGACGTCGATCTGTATCCGTGATTCCGAACCCGTGGCGGCACCGTCGCCGGCACTCAATCTCACTCGGAATGTGGCACCGTCGATCGCCGGCTCAAGCATGCCCCTGCTGGCCTCGGTGGCGATGACCTCATCAGCAGCCTCGGGTCCCAGCCCGAGAAGCGGTGCGAGCGCGGCACCTTCACCGGTGCCTTCGTCGACAACCCACAGCTCTAGGCGCGACAAAACGAGCCCAGCGGGGCCATCTTGCGGTGAACTCGGGCGTGACAACCCTCCGACCCCCAAGATCACCGATCGATGTACATGCGCAACTGTGGTCATGGACCGATCACGATGGGGAGCAACCCATCACCATGGGCCCGCTCGAATTCGCCGACGCGAAGGAGTCAGTCGGTGCAGTACACGGTGACGGTAGCCACCGGGTTCAGGTTGGACGGGCAGTTCGTGGTCCCGGAACAATCGAGGTTGAACACCACGGTGTCGCCGGTGAAGTTCAATGTGTCGCTGGTGCCGATCGAAGAACCTGACCAGGTTCCACCGTTGGCTCGGCAGTTCCCCTCTTCCAAGGTGACCAGGCAATCACCGCTGCCCGCGTAGTTGGTCATCTCCACGGTGGCCGTGCCGCCGCCGAATGGATCGCCCGTGACATCCACCTGGAAGGAGTGGATGAAGGTCTGGTTGCTGACCGTGGCCGGGCCACACACCGCCGGATTGCCAGTAAAGGACCCCCAGCAGTACGCCCGTCCCTGTCCACAGGTGCCATCTCCAACAGAACCGATGGTGATGGTGGATAGGCCGCTTGCTGCCGCCGCGTAGTCGGGCAGCACGCGGAAGCCGCTGACCTTGGGCGCGCTGAGAGCAGCAGCCGCAGCCGCGCCACCCAGAGCAGCCTTCATGGCGTCACGGCGGTCGATCGACTTCTTGTCCAAAGTCGCATCGTCAAAGTTGCTGTCCAAGGGGGTCCCTCCACAAATAGCTGCCAGCGGCAACGTAGCACACCGGGAAGGCGGCCCTGAATCACCGATGTCCAGGTCGGATGCAATGGCGGTGGAACTGTAAGCGCACCTGCTCCGATCCTGCCCGAGTTTGAGGCGACCCCCACCAGGTGATCCCCGGGGCTAGCCTCAACGCGGTGACCGGCCACCGCCCAACGATCACCATCGAGGCAAATGAAGTCTGGGCGTTCAGGGTGGTCACGTCGGCGAATCCCCTCTCGCCGATGAAATCTCACCTGATTACGGAGAACGTCGGACGTGAACCAGTACCCCATGAAGACCGTGTACCGCGGCACGACCATCCGCAACTGTCGGGTACTAGCCGACGGCACCGGTACCACGGTGTGGCACTGGGACAGGGACCAAGACGCTGCGGTCGTTCTCATCCAGGTAGGCGATCAGCCTCGACGATTGGGTGCCACGCAGAGCTGGAAGGTCGGAGACCTGGTGTTCGAACCCCAACGGGGCTGCGGCTGCCAACACCCGATGTACACCTTCGTCCCGCCCGCCTACGTCACCTCCCAGCAGAGTGGGGGCGACGACGCTGGCCTCCTAGAGGGTCGGGGCTGAGGACGATGACCCTCACCCCTGCCCGACTTGTCCTCGGGGCTGCGGCCACCGCCCGGCTGGCTCGTCTGGTCACCCGAGACACCATCTTCGACACGCCCCGGCTGCGCTACGTGCAGGCCATGGACCGAACCGGCCACCCCAAGCTGGCCGAGCTGGCGGTGTGCCCGTGGTGCATCTCCATGTGGATCGGTGCCGTGGTCGCCGTGGCCGCCGACCGTGACACCCCCGGATTCGACGTGGCCGCGGCCGCCCTGGCCTTCTCCCTGGCCGCGGGGGTTATCAACGAACTGGGCACCGAGGCCGACTGAGCGACCCTGTCGGCTCAGACCAGGCTGGTCGCCAGCGCCACGTGCCGACTCGCATTTCCAACTGGTAGGCCCACCGGGCTGGATGGCTCAGAGTTGGTTGGTGGTCAGGGCTTGGGCCAGTGCGGCTGAGTCGTTGTGGCGGATGGCCAGCACTGGGACCTGATCAGCCAACTGGCACAACGTTTCCCAGCCGGTCTGGCCGGCGGTGTAGAGGTTGAGGGTGGCACCCAACAGCGCCTCTAGGGCAACGCGAGGGGTCAGGTGCTCTACCTGGCGGGGGTGGGGACCGCTGGAACCGGCGCCGTCTTGGCCATCCTGGGCCGAAAGGTCGGAATCGATGCCATCTGCTTGCCCGGGTGCGTCAGGGTCATCGGGGTCCGCTGACCCCAAGTCAGGGTCGTAGGTGGGGAGGATTATGCGGGTGATGGGGCCGGCGTCACCGGTCACATTCACTGTTTCGTGGCGAATCTCAGAGATCGCCACGAACGGGTTGTCGGGGTCGCCGACCACGCCTACCACCTGGCGGCTCGGCTCATCGAGGGCAGGCGAACGTGGGAAGCCGACGGCTTGGAGCGAACCCAGGCGCACACCGGTGAGCTCGTCTCCCAGGTAGTCGGCACCGGCTTGCACCAATGCCACGGTCAGGGTGGACTTGCCGGCCTCGGGCAAACCGGCGACGACGGTGATGGTTCCGTCGGAGTGACGGACGGCGCCGGCGTGCAGCACCAAGAAGCTGGCGGCGCGGGGAGCGAAGTCGTTGATGACACCGGGAAGCTGAACCAGGAAGCCGTGCCGATCAGGGAAGTCCCAGTCTTCGGCGGCCTGCAACAGCACACCACCATCGTCGGTGGGCTCGACGTCGAACACCATGGTCGGCTCGCCGTCACAGGGGTCGACCCCCAGGTAGGCGTCAATGTCGGCCAACAGGGATGCATCGGTGCTGCGGAACACCAAGCGGTGATCGAGCAGGGCCTGGGGTGGGCTCAGGCTGGTGCCGGGCCGGTCCCGGGCCAGGCGGCGACTACCGGACTCGGCATCTGCATCGTCGGTGCTGGCGGCGCGAGCGGTTGCGGATGAGGCGGTCGTGCCCGGGGGTGGGCCGACCAGGAACCCGGCCTCTACCAGGCTGTCCACCGCAGCGGTGACAGCCTGAGCCGCTTGGGCCTCGTCGATGCCAGCGGCTTCGGCTACCTCCGACGCCAGCCGATCCACCGGGTCGCCACCCGAGCTCAAGATCAGTCCAGCCAGGGCCGACACCACCGTCACCCGGTCGAACTGGCGGTCATAGACCGCCCAACCGTCGGCCAGCGGAGCGGCCAGGGCCGTGCCCGAACGCGCCGGCACGGTGGCGCCAGAGGCGCTCACCGGCCGGTCAGTTCTGTACAGGTGGGGCGAAGCCCGGCATCAGCGTGCCGGTGAACCCGGCTCAGGGGTAGAGGCACCGCTCGGTGGTGTCTGGGTTGCCCAAGGCATCCAGGTACAGCCGGACCCAGCCGGTGGAGCCGCCCGAACCCGGACCCCAGTTACCGTTACCGGCAGCCAGCATCGAACCGGCTCCGCCGGTGGCACCACCGTTGTAGGTGATCGTGGTACCGACGACACCGCTCGCGCTGGTGGAGCCGCTGCCGCCGCCACCCCCGAACCCGAACGAGCACCCTGGGTCAGCGTTGGCGAGACCCGGTCTCCACCGCTGCCACCGCCACCGCCGACGTTGCCACCACCGCCGCCACCGCCACCACCACCAGCGGCGGTGCCGGGGTTGATCAAACCGGTGCGGGTGACATTGGATGCGCCGTAACCACCGGCGCCACCGACGCCGAGAACCTGGGAGGCACCGGCCGAAGACGACGCACCGGCGCTCATGCCACCGGTTCCGCCGTTCTGGCCGCCAAGGCCTCCATAGCCACGGGTCTGGGTGTCACCAGCGGTCCCGCCCACGCCGTTACCGCCGTTGTGATCGCTGTTGGCGCTGCGGGCGCCGCCCGAGTCTCCGTCGGCCGTGGCCGGGGGCACCGAGGTGCCCTGGTTGGCGCCACCTTGGGCCTGGGCGCCGCCGCCACCACCACCACCACCACCGGCGATAACCGTGATACCGGTTCCGGTGAGCGCCGATGCGCCACCACCGCCGCCGCCGCCGCCACCACCGTCGCCGTTGACGTTGCCGGGGCCGTTACGACCGCCGGCACCACCGACGCGGTAGCCGGTGCCGCCGGCACCGCCAAGGGAACCCGAGGTGGCGTTGCCGTTCCACGCCGTGGGCTGGGGGGCGCCAGCGCCGCCGGTACCCACCGCGATGGTGACGGTGTAGCTGGCAATCATGGAAGCCACGTTGCCGGTGATCTGGGCACCGGTGCCGCCGTTGCCGGCCGGCCCACGCTGGTAGTAGCCCTGGGAGCCACCGCCACCGCCACCGCCGGCGACGTCGAAGAACAGCGCCCGGCCCGCAGGCACGGTGACCTGACCGGCCACGGGGTTGTTGCAGAGCAGACCCGAGCCGGTGCCCTGGGCGCCGGCGGGGCTTACGAAGGTGTCCAGCACGATCGGGGCGCCGACCACACCGGCGGCCAAGCCCAGCTTGGCCAGGGCGTTACGCCGGCTGATTGACTCAGGGGCGTCGGTTGTCGGTTCGGTGGATTCTGCGTCCATGGGTTCGAGCAGGTCCTTTGAGTCGTAGCCGACTACGTCCGACGAGACCTCCAGCCACCATCGCACGCCCGCGTCGCCGAGGCGGCGGCAGCAGGAGGGGCCACCTGGATCGGCCACGCCACCCTCGATGGCGACGTGGTCGACCATGGGCTTGCACCCGAGGTGGAGCGGGACCTGACCGGCCTGGTCGGTTCGGCCCGGTCCGAGGTGCTGCGCCAATCGCTCACCGACATTGCCGTTCGGCGCACCAACCGGGCCGACCTGTTCCGCCTCGGTTCCCAACCCCTGGACAACCGGAGCCGCACCAACTGGCTGGCCCGACTGTTCGTGGCCCCCTACGACTCCACCGCCACGTCGGGCCTCGGGCCCGCCGACCAGATCTCTGCTGGCCCGGCCCCGACCCCGGCCAGCCCGGAGCCGACCACAAGGCAGACCCGCGCCACGACCAGGGCCAACAAGCCCACCGGGGCTCGGCCGTCGTCATCGGAACGAACCGGCCCACCCCGCGATCAGCCCAGCCCACTCGACTTCGGGGAGAACCAGACCACGTCGGTGCGCCGACTGTTGGCCGACGTCGCCCCCAAGCAACGTCAACAGCTCCTCCGCCAGGCGATGCGGACAGGGCTGTGCCACCCGGTACTGGGTGGCACAGCGGGAGCGGACCGACCCCCGAACCCCGACGCAACCCAGGCCGCGGTTCGACTGACCGACCACATCAACGCGACCCACCCGGCCGAACACCGTTGGGTCGCGTCACCGGGCCTCGGCTCGGCGCTGCCGGCTCACGTCACCGCCACCGCCGACGAGAGCACCCGTCGAGCCTGGGGGCTGGCGTGATGCCCGGGACCGGCCAGCGCCGAGAGGTAGGCAACTCGTGACCCCACATTGGACCTGGGACAACGGCCGAACTGGAGTCGGCTCCACCCGCCTGGCCGGCTGGTCGGACGGTTACACCACCGACACCACCTACCAGGACCTCGTCAACACCGACATGTGCCCGGTGTGGTTCTCGATGATCTCGGTGCTCAACGGCCAGCCCCCCTTGGCTGTGGACGGATCGATGGTGTGGCTGGACGTGGCCTGCGGAACCGGGCTGGGCACCGTGGCGGTAGCGGCCGCCAACCCCAACATCGAGGTTTGGGGCGTGGACTACAACCCCACCCACATCGAACGGGCCCGGCGCCTGGCCCGCGCCGCCGAACTACCCAACTGCCACTTCGTGGAAGCTAGCTTCGAAGACCTGGCCACCCAACGCCACCTGGGCCCGTTCGAGATCGACGTCGCCGTGGTGAACGGCGTGTACTCGTGGGTAAGCGCTGCCAACCAGCGCCACATCGTCGATGCCATCGGCGCACGCCTCCGGGCTGGCGGACTGGCCTACGTCATGTATGAGACCGCGCCGGGGTGGTCGTCGATGAACCCCCTGGCCGAGGCGCTACGCCTGTGGGTCGACGCCGACGGACGGGCCGGTCACCTCGCCTTCCACGACGCTGCCGCCGCGGTGGGGGCGGTGCTCGACAGCGGGGCCCGCTTCGCTCCGTTGGGTCGACGCGAGGAGCGAAGCCGAGCCGGTTGGGCCGACGCGCACGGCCACTACGCCGCCCATGAGTACCTGGGCTCCAACTTCGCGCCCCTCCACGCCCACGACGTCTTCGCCACCCTCTCCACCGCCAAGTGCTCGCTGGTCGGCAGCCTCGCCCCCCTCGACCACCACCACTACTTCTCCACCCCACCCGAGGTGGCAGACCTGGTGGAAGGGGCCACCGATCCGGTGCTGGCCGCCCTGGTACGAGACCTGGCCACCGAACGGGCGCTGCGTCGAGACCTGTTCCGTCGCGGCAAGGCCCACCCCACCCGCTTCGAACAGGACGACTGGCTGCACCGCATCACCATCGCCGGCACCGGCGACACCCTGCGCGAGGAGCCGCTCGAACTGGAAGCCATGAAGGTCAACCTCGACCCCCAGTTCCACGCCCCGCTGATCCAGGCGCTCATCGAGACCGATCTGAACGTCGCCACCGTCATGGCCATCCACCCCGAATGGGCCTTCACCGACGCGGTGACGGCCATGGCCCTGCTGGTGGCCGGCGGCTACGCCGTCCCGGTCCGCCCAGGACCTCCCAGCCCCGAAGCGACGGCAGCATGCCAGCGACTCAACGAGGTTCTGGCCTACGAACGCCAGGTGGGCCGAGATCACAACTGCCTGGCCTCCCCCGCCGCTGGAGCCATGGTGGCCCTCGACCTGGTCGAGACCCTGGCCTTGGACGCCATCTGGAGGGGCACCACCGATGACGTGTCAGCCCTGGCCGACCAGGTTCAGGCCAGCTTCAGCGCCCAGGGCCTTTTCGTCAGAGAGAAGAACGAACTGATCAAAGACCCGGCTGCGGCCAGGGAGATCATCGAACGTCGGGTAACCAACCTGTTGAGCCGCCAACCCGCGCTGGCCCGCCTCGGCATCGTCTGACACCAGTATCCCCACAGCCGCCCTGCTCCTCGGGCAGGCATCATCGGGTAGGTGTCCTCGATGGCTCCACACCGCTGAGACGAGCCACCCCAGACCCGGTAGGCCGTTGTCTCCGCCGGGGAACGACGGTACTTTTCAACCCATGGCTCTCGTTGTGCCCGCTCCTTTGAAGATGACGGCCGACGAGTTCTTTGCGCTCCCGGGGGAGCTGCCACATGCGCAGTTGATCAACGGAGAGCTCGTCGTGAACAGCCCCGCCGCCCGCCACCAACGCATCATCTTGTGGCTCTCCTACCT
Organism: Microthrixaceae bacterium; assembly: GCA_016702505.1. Lineage (NCBI taxonomy): Bacteria > Bacillati > Actinomycetota > Acidimicrobiia > Acidimicrobiales > Microthrixaceae > Microthrixaceae bacterium. Next base: position 534,493 of record JADJDU010000001.1, on the reverse strand, counting down.
CCTCCTCAGGTTCACCGAAGCACATGACGGGGTGGGCGAGCTCGGCATGGAGATCGACACCCCGATCGACCAGTGGAACGTCTACAAGCCCGACCTGTGGTGGGTTCCCGAGACCCGCCGTCTGGCCGGAACCGACAACCGCTTCGACGATCCCCCGCCGTTGGTTGTCGAGGTCCGATCGCCGTCCACCTGGCGCTACGACATCGGCACGAAACTGCGCAACTACGAGGCCTCAGGAGTCGCCGAGGTGTGGCTGATCGACACCGCCGCCGATGTGGTCCTCGTCTACCGCCGAGCCACCACCGACAGCGCCCACTTCGACATCGAACTGGAGCTCACCGCCTCCGAAACGCTCTCCACCCCGCTGATCCCAGGGTGGGATATCGACCTGGCTGGCCTGTTCGCCCGCTGACCCGCTAACAGTCGACAGCCAGGTGCATCGCGGCTCAGATCTCGTGCATGCGATCAGTCTCGAGAACTGTGATCTGTTCTACGCATAGCGCCGGCCGGATCACTTGAATGCTGTCGAGAGCCACCACGCAAGAAAGCGGCATGCCGTCATTGGTGTCGAGGTCGACCTCGGTTGGAATGCCTCGACGGGTACGGGTACATGGTGCGGCGATCCACCACACCTCGCCACGGTTCACCACGGCTCCAACCCCGCCTGTCGCTCTTCGGCATCCATCCGCTGCAGGGTCTCTGCTGCGGCGACGTCGCCATGATCGACCAAGGAGCCCCACTCGTCGGGTGTGGCGGCGGGGCTGCGCCTGTAGCCCTCGACGATTAGCCGGTCCACCAACGTAGATCGCCCCTCCGAGAGGTACGCCGCTATTGCGTCTCGGGCAAGGGCCGACCTCGAAACACCGCGTGCTGCCGCTTCTCGGTCCAGGTCGGCAAGCAAGTCAGTGTTCAGTTGGACCATGGTCTGGGTCCGGGCCATAGGGCAATCAAAAGCGATGGGCTGCTCCATGCCGCTCGGGCCCCGAGGATCCCAGGGGTCAGAGGCGGCGGGTCTCAGACCAGGCCTTGCCCTGCTCGACGTCGATCTCGTGGGGTAGGCCCAGGACGCGTTCGGCCAGGATGTTGCGCTGAACCTCGCCGGTCCCCCCGCCCACCGTCAACGCCGGGGCAAACAGGTAGCCGTGGTTCCATAGGTCGACCGTGGAACCGAGGGGCCCGGCCCCCAGTCCGCCATCTCCCGTCGCTGGGATTGGATCGGCGGTCAACATCCCGGCGGGGCCGGCCAGGTCCTTGGCCAGGCCCATGATCGTCTGGCCGTGTCCGTCGGCCATCACCTTTCGGATCGACGCCTCCGGGCCGGGTTGTTCACCGCGGATCCGAGCCGAAACCGTGCGCAGGCGGATGAGACGCAGGATCTCCTCGGTGGTGTGGAGGCGAGCCAGACGCTGGCGTAGCTCGGGGTCGTTGGTGCCGCCCCGGGCCCGCACCAGGTCCAACAGGTCGCCGCCGGTGGGGCCCAGGCCCCACAGGGCACCGCCCGACGACAGCGACACCCGCTCATTACCCAACGTCACCTTGGCCAGGCCCCAACCCTTGTTGACCTCGCCGATCACGTTGGCGGCAGGCAGCCGGACATCGGTGAGGAAAACCTCGTTGAAGGTGTGGTCCCCCGTCATCTCGATGATGGGACGGATCTCCACCCCCGGCGCATCCATCGGGCACACGAAGTACGTGATCCCGGCGTGCTTGGGGGCATCGGGATCGGTGCGGGCAATGAGAATGCCGAACTTGGAGAACTGGGCCAGCGACGTCCAGATCTTCTGGCCGTTGATCACCCACTCGTCGCCGTCTCGCACCGCTCGGGTGGCCAGGTTGGCCAGGTCCGACCCGGCTTCGGGTTCGCTGAACAGCTGGCACCAGATCTCCTCTCCCGACAGGATCGGCCCCAGGTAGCGGGCCTTCTGGTCTGGGGTACCGGCGTGGACGATGGTGGGTCCGGCCCAGCCGATGCCGATCTGGTTGGACGGGCGTTTCACCCGGGCCCGCTTCAACTCGTCGTCGATGATGATCTGGTGGATGGGGTCGGCGTCGAGCCCCCACGGCCGGGGCCAGTGGGGGGCCACATAACCGGCTTCGGCAAGCTCGGTCCCCGTCGGCGACGGGTGGACCGCCAGCCAGTCCCGTACCTCGACACGGCGGGAATCGTCTTCACCCGGAAGCTCGAAATCCATACCGCCAACCCTAGAACAAAAACTTGACCGTTCGGTCTAGTTTTGGCGATCCCGCATTCCGGCGGGGCCCCCGCGGTCACCGCGAACTGCTCGTATATATCCAGGCAAACACAGGTATACTCAGGGTCGATGACGAAACACCTTGTCGACATCGACGACGACACCCTGAGCGCCGCTCGGGCCGAACTCGGAACGCGCACGCTCAAAGACACGGTCAACGCATCGCTGCGTCTGGCCGCCGCAGGCCGAAACCGTGAGGTCTCCGAGGCCCTCGACTCACTGGCCAACGCCTGCTTCGCCGATCGAGAAGACGCGTGGCGATAACCCACCTAGTGGACACCAGCGTCATAAAGCGCATGTCGAACCATGCGGTGCGCAATCACGTAGAGCCCCTGGCCCGGGCGGGTCGTCTCGCCCGAGCCGAGATCTCCGATCTAGAGATCGGTTACTCGGCCCGTAACGCCGCGGAATGGGACCAGCTCTGCGGCGCCCTCGACGCCTTCGTCCGGATCGAGACCACAACCGCACACGTCGCTCGCTCCAAGCAGGTGCAACGCCTGCTGGCGGCGCGGAGCCAGCGAGGCCGCAAGATCCCAGACCTGCTCATCGCCGCGGCCGCCGAGATGCACCGCCTGACCGTGCTCCACTACGACCACGATTTCGACCAGATATCAGCGGTGACCGGCCAACCGTGCCTTTGGGTGGTTCCCGCTGGATCCATCGACTGAACAGATGGGCGAGGACGGCGACACACGTGCACTTCCGGTGGTGCGCGGCGACCTGGTGACCGCCCCGATGGGCGGCCACGTCCTGGTCCACAATCCGGCCACCGGCAACATCCACGCCATCAACGCCGCCGCCGGCATCGTGCTCGAAGCCTGCCGCCAACGGGTCGACCGCGCCGACCTGATCGCCGCCATCTCACAGGCGGGCGGGCCTACGGCCCCCCAGGTCCAGGCCGACCTAGACACCGCCCTGGCCATGTTCCACCGGTGCGGGATGCTCGCTTCCCAGCCAGTCGCGTCCCAGCCAGTTGCACCCCAGGCAGATGCACCCCAGACCGCGGCATCCCAGACCGCGGCATCCCAGACCGCGGCATCCCAGACCGCGGCATCCCAGACCGCGGCATCTGCACCAGAGCCATTGGCACCTGGGGATGGGCCCACTGAGTCGGACACCTCACCACCTCGCAGTCCCTCACCTGGCCGGCCCACCATCGTCGAGGCATCCGGGCACGCCCATTCGGGGCTCCATTCGATCCAGGTCGAGGTCTTGAACCAGATGGTCGAGATCCGCTGCGACGACGCCTCGATCCTCGCCCGGGCATCGTCGATATTGGCCGACCTGGCCCCCACCGACCGCAACCTGCCTCAGTCCGGTTACGAGCCCGAGGTCGGGACCACGGCCGGGAACGGGGTCGACACGCCATCCCCGGTCAGGACTTGGGTGATGGAGGTCGACCAAGAATCGGGCCGGTCCGGGACCGTCCGGATCAGCGGGCCGCCATGGGGCGCGCGAACCTGGGCCGGGGTCGATGCCTTTCTCGACGAGCTGCCCACCGTGCTCAACGTGGTCACCCCATTCGCCGCCGACATGTTGGTGCTCCACGCCGGAGCGCTTCGCCACCCCGACGGCGGGGTCGTCGTGGTGGCCGGAGACTCCGGCGCCGGCAAGTCCACGCTCACCGCCGCCCTGGTCCAAGCCGGATGGGGCTACATCACCGATGAGGCGGTCGGAATCCGACCCGGTGACCTGAGCGTGGTCGCCTTTCACAAGCCGCTGGCCCTCGCCCCCGAGGCCCGCCGCCTCCTCGGCCTGGGCCCGGGTGGAGCTCACACGCCACCGCGGGAGCTGAACCTCCAGGGCGCCCTCAACCCGACAAGCGCCGGCGACGTGGTGCGGGCGGTGATCCTGCCCTGCCGGTGCCCCGAACCGACACCCCGGCTCACACCGATCGACCATCCCGTCGACGCCGTCCTGGCCATCGCCCCTCACAGTCTCAACCTCAAAACCGACGGCCCTACCGCGTTGGGCGTGCTGGGTCAGTTGGCCACCGAGGTCAGCGTCGCCCGCTTCGACCATCCCGGCATCGAAGCAGGAGCCGCCTCAGCTCTGGCCGCCCTGATCGACTGATCCCGGGTCCGCCTGTTACAGCTCGCTAGACAGCCGAACACCATCGGTGGCCGCCCAACGAGCCCGACACGTCTGGGTGACCCAGGAGAATCGAGCAGGACCCAAGTTCGATCGGTGGGTCAACCTCCGAGCCCGTTTTTTGTGACCAGTGGCACCTCAAGGCGGGCCCGACGTCCCTACGGCAGGATCGAAAATGGGCAATCCGGATCACAGACCGAAATGCGCGCTGTGTTTTGCTTTCCCGAGGCATGTGGAAGATGTTTCCACGGCGGAGGGAGATAACAGTGAGTCAGGACCAGTTCGAGCAGCACAACGCCACCCCCGGTACCGATCAGGACCGGCGCAAGCTGTTGGCCCAGATCGGGGTCGGCGGAGCGATCGTGTGGGCCGCCCCCGCCCTGTCGGGCACTGCACTCGCCCAGGGAACGCCCAGCGGATGCACGCCCCTGACTGTGGACTGGAACACGTTCACCAATGGCTCCTCGTTCACCTCCACCACCGTCGGCGGCGTCACCGTGGGCGTCACCACCACCTACTTCGGCGGTAGCTCGGCCAGCTCATCGGGCGGTGGCAACCTCACCATCCAGGCCGCTCCCCACGGTGGAATCAACGGAAAGTCGCTGCGGATCAACCAGAACGCGGTGACAAACGGCGGCTCAACGGTCACCATCACCTTCTCTCAAGCCGTCCAGAACCTGACGTTCACCGTCACCGACATCGACAACTCCTCTGGAAACTGGAGCGATCGGATCACCCCGACCACCACCGGCTGGGGTTACACCATCCCCCCCACCAGCACGATCATCGGGGTCGGTGGCACCGGTAACGGCACGGGCGGCACCACCACCGACGGCAACGGCGGCGACAACACCGGCACCGGCGCCTTCCGCAACAGCCAGAACAACATCAACCTCAACGACAACAGCGACGACGGCAACCTCGTCCTCACCCACGCCGGCCCTGTCACCAGCTTCGCCTGGCAGTTCTGGTGCGGTGGTCAACAGGGCTCCAACCAGCGCATCAACCTCTCCAACATCGACTTCATGACCTGCGCCTGAGCTTCGTCTCCCCCCGTTTCACCAAGATGCCGCCGGCCCCCAGCTGGCGGCATCTTGCGTTTTGGCCGCGAGTGCCGAGACCGGCCGTCTTTGCAGGCGTTGGGAGTCACCTGCACTTCCACCGGAAGGCTCTGCCATTCCGGCGGATCGAGGCTGGTCAGCGGCCCTTGCCTTCGCCGCCGAGGGTGGAGCGGATGGTGCGGAACATGATCCGCAGGTCGAACCAGATGCTCTGGCGACGTAGGTAGAAGAACTCGTACTGGAGTTTCTCGAGGGCATCGCGTTCGTCGGCGGCGTAGCCGTACTTGACCTGGGCCCAACCGGTCAGGCCCGGTCGCACCAGGTGGCGCATGTCGTAGAACGGGAGCTGCTGGTTCAACTGCTCCACGTAGTGAGGTTGTTCGGGCCGGGGACCGACCATGGACAGTTCGCCCCGCAAGATGTTGATCACCTGGGGTAGCTCGTCGATGTGGGTGATCCGCATGAACTTGCCGAACGGGGTGATGCGAGGGTCATCGGCTGCCGTCCACTCCCCCGCCCCCCCTTTGGTCTTGGACGGAGACATGGTTCGGAACTTGAGGATCTGGAACGTCTCACCACCTCGCCCCACCCGGTCCTGGCGGAACAGCAACGGCCCCCGGTTGGCCACCAGGTTTCCCAGGATCACCAGCGGAACCACAAGCACCAGAGGAACCAGACTCACCGAGGCCAGGGCCACATCGATGATGCGCTTGGTCCTGGCGTACTGGACGTGGTGCACCTCGCTGATGTCGAAGAACAGCGACTCCCGCTGGAGCTCGCCCAACGGGAGCTTGCCCAGCCACTCCTCGTAGAACTCGAGCAGGGTACGAACCCGGATGCCGCGCTCGTGAAGCTCGGCGGCTTGGGCGATCACCGACTCGTCCATCTGAGCGCCACGGTCGATCACCAACACCGTGGCCTGTTCGTGGTCCACCAGATCAACCAGCAGGCGATGCCCCGAGCGGGTACTGGTCGCGGCACCATCGGCCAGGTGGGCCACCAACGTCGATGCCCGTTCGGGGGCCAAGGTGAGGTCGCTGCGAAGCTGAGCCGCCTCTTCGTCGCCGCCAACGAACACCAACCGGTCGCGGGCTTCGGCTCGGCTGCGACCCGAGTTGGCCAGGGCACTGGCCGCCACCTGCACCGGGACTGCCACCGCCGCCGACACGAAGATCACGAAGCGACCCACCAGGGGCTGCCCGGCGATGAGCGCCAGCACCGACATGATCCCGGCGGCCGCCACCGAAACACCAAGCGCCACCGTGAGCGATTTGCCCCGTTCGACGGTCACCTCGGGCAGCCCCATGCCATAGGCCGCCACAGCCAAGATCAGGGCATAGAGAATCCCGAACACGAAGTACCACGAAGGGAACACGTTGTAGGTGGGCGAGGCGACCCAGGTTGCGTGCGCCTTCTGCACGGCAACGACGACGACCATCGGGAACACGAAGGTGAGGAACCGGGCCAACGCCTGCACGACCGACCAGCCTACGCCACCGACGATGACCCGATCGCGCGGTTAGCGCGCACCACCGCGCGCTACGTATTCCGAGATGCTTTCCCGATGATGGTTGCTTCGTCTCGTGCTTTTCGACTCAAAGCCGGTGCTGCTCGGGACCGGGAGGCGGAAGAGGTGAGCCACCGTGCCCAACGTCATCCTTCGAGGTGGGGCCGACTCGAACACACCCAGCGTTCTGCAACACTTCAGCGGTGACCACCGACACCCCACCCACGCCCGAACCCCCCAATGCTGCCCTCGCTGGCCCGGTGGTGCTGGTGGCAGGGGCCCGACCCAACTTCATGAAGGTGGGTCCGCTCCAAGCCGAACTCGACCGCCGACAGATCCACAACGTGTTGGTCCACACCGGCCAGCACTACGACCCGGCCATGAGCGATGTGTTCTTCGAGGAGCTGGGCATCCGGCGACCCGACCACCACCTCGAGGTCGGATCGGGCAGCCACGCCGCCCAGACCGCCCGGATCATGGAGGCGTTCGAACCGGTGGTGATCGCCGAGCAACCGAGCTGGGTCGTGGTCCCCGGCGACGTCAACTCCACCCTGGCCGCCAGCCTGGTAGCGGCCAAGCTCGGAGTTCGGGTCGCCCACCTCGAAGCCGGTCTGCGAAGCCGGGACTGGGCCATGCCCGAAGAGGTCAACCGGGTGGTCACCGACCGGGTCAGCGACCTGCTCCTGGCCCCCTCCTTCGACGCCGTCGACAACCTGGCCGCCGAAGGCTATCCCGCAACCGCCGTGGCCCTGGTGGGCAACATCATGGCCGACACGCTGCTGGCCAACCTGGAACGGGCCCGAGCCCGGCCGATCCTGGTCGAGAACGCCCTCACCCCCGGCGGCTACGGGCTGATCACCCTCCACCGCCCCTCCAACGTGGACGACCCCGACATCTTGGCCGCCCTCCTGTCCGTGCTCGGTGAGATCGCCGAACGACTACCGCTCATCTGGCCCGTCCACCCCCGCGTCAACTCGGCGCTGGCCCGCATCGACGTGCCGGCCGGGATAACCCGGATCGAACCGGTGAGCTACCTGGACTCCATCGCCCTCCAAGCCGACGCCCGCGTCGTGCTCACCGACTCCGGCGGCGTGCAAGAGGAGACGACGGTGCTGGGCGTGCCGTGCGTGACCCTGCGCACCACCACCGAACGGCCCATCACCATCAGCCACGGAACCAACCAACTGGTGGGTACCGACCCCCACGAGATCCGCCTGGCCGTGCACCGCGCCCTGTCCGGCGAGATCGCAGGCACCCGCCCCGACCTGTGGGACGGCGAAACCGCCCGCCGTTGCGTCGACGCCATGCTCACCTACACCGCCGCGGGCACCGCCCACCACTAGGAGATAGCCCGGCAAGGCCGATCTCCGCAGGTCTGGGGCTCCGCCACGAGGGGCTCTGCCCCCCGAACCCCCGCCCTGACCACGGCGGCGATCAGCCCGACAACGACCTCGGTGCGGTCAGGCGGGAGACGAGGCTGAACACCGGTGGCGCCAGACGCAACAGCACCAACATCGCCGACCACCCACGATCACCGCCCACTACCCCGCTGAGGGCCTGACCCATGGTCGTCTGGTGCATGACGTTCCGACGAACGTCGGCGAAACATCCGTCGCGCCGTCGGGCCGCCGCCACTGCGGCCGCCGCCAGCACGCGGGGCGCGAACCACCGCTCCCAACACCGCCCCTGATCGCCCACCACACCAGACGCCGAGATCAACCGGTATACCTCGGCCACATGTCCACCTTCGGGTGAGGTGTAGGCCACCAGGTCGCCGGTCTGGCTGAGGGTGTCAGCCCCCACCACGTAGTCGAGCAACACGGACCGAACCCTTCGTGCCCGAGGGTGGACCTGAAGGACGCGGATCAACGTTGGGACGTCTTCTCCCAACCACGCCAGGACGAAGTCATCGGTACTCAATCCCTCACGTGGAAAGACCTTGTTCCACATGAACGGGCTCATCTCGGCTCGCAGGATCGCCGCCACCGACTCCCCTGGGACTCGGAGCAGATCGGCATCCATGCCTGCCTCCACCCGGGTCCGGCCACCGACCACGACCCCGTAGTCGAAAACCACCACCGTGTTGGCCGGTTCAGTGTCCACCGCCGACACAACCGCGTCGAGGGCACCGGCGCGCAACACATCGTCGACGTCCAGGCACATGACATGGGCGCCGACCCCGGCCTGAAAGCCGGCACGCCGGGCCGCACCCAAGCCCTGGTTCTGCTCCAAGGTCACCACCTGCACGCGCCACCGGGAGGTTGCGGCGAACGTACCGATGATCGCCGCGGTCTCATCGGTGCTGCCGTCGTCGACCAGCACCAGTTCCATGTCGGGCCGGAACTGAGCCTCTATGCCCTCGAAGAACGGACCCAGGTGCCGGGCCCCGTTGTACACGGGAACGATGATGCTGACCCGTGGCCCATCCCGATCCCCACCATCGGGACGCGGCTCTCCCGCCTCGTCGAGCGATCCTCCACCAGCGTCGTCCCCCATCACCGGGGCCGACGGTAACAGCCCGTACGGGTCTCGATGAACGTGGTGGGCGGTGGCCTCAGGGCTTGGCGGCACGGATGGTGGCCTCGCTGACCTCCAACAACTCCTGCATCGGAATCGGGGCCGGACCACCGGACCGAACAGCACCTATGAACGCTGCCATCCCGGCTCCGTGTCCCTTGTCTTGGGATCGGAGACGCAACGTCCGCACACCAGGCCACCCATAGGCCCGCATGGTCCGGAAGTTGTCGTTGACCAGCACCCGTCCGCCGCTGAACACCTCTACCCGTTCCTTGGGGAACTTCTTGGAACCGTTGGCGAAGTAGTTGATCGTGGCCACGGAGCCATCTTCGAACCCCAACACGATCGCCGCGGTGTCAGCGGGGGTGGTCGGCCCGGCCTGCCCCATGAAGGTCGACTTCACGGATTCGATCGGCGAACCGGCCAGGAACCGGGCCAGGTCGATGAAGTGGCAGGCCTCACCGATGATCCGGCCGCCGCCGGTCACTTGGTCCTGGGTCCAGTGGTCGGCGGGGATCTGACCCGCGTTCATGGTGAGGGTGAGGGCCTTCGGCCCGCTCTGGGTAGCCAACAACTCGGCCATGCGCTGGGTGATCGGAGCGAAACGCCGGTTGAATCCGACCATCAACAAGGGCATGGGCCCGGCGGCATCGGCAAGCTCCTGCACCGTCGACCGAACAACCTCCAGATCGTCGGCGGTGACGGCCAGAGGCTTCTCGACGAACACGTGCTGACCCGCTCTCAACGCCCGTTCCACATAGCGAGCGTGAGAGTCATGGCGAGTGGCGACCACCACCGTGTCGATGTCGGCCGAACCGAACACGTCCTCGACGTCGGTGCTGGCCTGGCGGGCGCCGAACTTGGCCGCCGCCAAGCTGGCCGAAGCTCCGCCGCTGGACACGATGGTGTGGATGGCTCCCCCCGCTTCGCGCACCGCGGGCAACAGCACCTGCGTAGCGAAGTTGCCGGCCCCCAGGACACCGACCTGGCCCCGGCCAGCGGCGGTGGTCGACGAAGACCCGATGCTCACCCGACTGGTCAGCAGACCACCGCCGGCGGCATCGCTCACCTCCACCGGCGGGTAGGTGAGCACGATGCCCAACGCCGCAGGATCACCGATCAGCGTGTCATAGGCGGCGGGAGCCTCGTCGAAGGGGAAGTCATGCGTCACCAGCGACGCCACATCTACCCGGCCCTGGTCGATCAGGTCGAGCACCGCGCCCATGTTGCGCGACGCAGTCCAACGCACCAGGCCGAACGGGTAGTCGTTGCCACCGTCCTCGTAGGAGGCGTCGTAGCGCCCCGGCCCGTAGCTGGCCGACACCTGGAAGGTCAGCTCCTTCTCGTAGAAGTCGGCCCGCTGGAGCTCCAGTCCGGTAACACCCACCAGGATGATGCGGCCTCGCTGACGACACATCTGGGCGGCCTGGTGCATCGGGTCGTTTGAGGTGGTCGACGCGCAGATGATCACGCCGTCCATCCCCCGTCCAGCCGACAGATCGGTAGCCGCAGCCAACACGTCGTGGGACGAGTCGACCGTGACGGCACCGAAGGACTCGGCCCGCTTGCGGCGCTCACCGTTGGGATCGATCCCCAACACCCGACAGCCCTGAGCGGCGAGGAGTTGGACCGTGATCAACCCGACCAGTCCGAGACCCACCACAGCGAAGCGCTCCCCGACCGTGGGCTGAGCCAAGCGAAGACCCTGAAGGGCGATGCTGCCTATGGTGGCAAAGGCACCGTCGGCAGGGCTGACCCCGTCTGGCACCGCGGTGGTCAGGTTGACCGGGATCGATGCCAGCTCGGCGTGACCACCAGCGGTGGCCACCAGATCCCCCACCGACACCCCGACCACGTCTCGGCCGACCTCTACCACCACGCCCGAACTGGAGTATCCCAGCGGGAGAGGTTGGGCCAGCTTGGAGCGAACCGCGTTCACCGTGGTGGCGATGCCGTCGGTCCGGGCCTTGTCCACCACCTCGGCCACCCGGTGAGGTTGGCTGCGGGCCTTGCCGATCAAGCTGGCCCGACCGAAGTCCACCAACATCCGTTCGGTGCCCGCCGACACCACCGAGGTGTGGGTGGCGATCACCAATCCGTTTCGACCCGCGGTCGGAGCCGGGGACTCGACGAGGCGGGTGGCACCATCGGCCAGATCCTGGAGAACAACGCGGGGCATGAACGCTCCTAGACGAGGGACGACCGAACATTGTACGGGTCGGGACGTCGTGTAGTTTGCGGCGCCGACCCGCGGCGCACCGCCCTGGGACATCCTGCTCACCGCTCCGCGAACCACATGGCCGACCTCCTCACCCCCCAGACAATCGCGGTGGCGGTGTTGGCCGGCGCCGCGTTGGCCCTGTCGTTCCGAGACATCACCAAGTTCGCGTTCGCCTGGGCTTTCACGTTCCCTATCGACGTGATCAACGGGGTGCCCGGCTGGGTGTTCGACGGATTGCGCTACGGAGGCGCAGCCTGGGTGGTCCTACGGGTAGGGGCAGATCTGCCCCAAACACGTCGACCGATCCTGAGGAACATGGCCATCCTCCTCGCCGTGCTCGCCACCATCAGAGGCTCCATGGCCATCGTCAACCACGACCAACCCAACGTGCGGGTCGGGCTCATGATGGCGTCGGGGACCGCGCTCGGGTACCTGGTGGCCCTTAGGACCAAAGTCCACCCCCCCATCATCACCGGCTACCTCGCCGGCGTTACCTTCAGCGCCTCGGTCTCGGTCTTGCAGTCACTCCATTGGACGGTCATCGCCCCAGCGAACATCTACGGCAGCCGCTACCCCGGATTGTCCACCTACACCGCGGTGTTCAGCTGGCATGCGGCCACCGCCCTGATAGTGGCCGCCTACCTGGTTGCAAGCAGGGTCCGGTACCGAGATCGCACCTTCTGGTTCGCCCTGATCGTGGCGCCCACATGCCTGTTGGGCCTTGTCACCAACGGAGCGCAAGGGGGCATGCTCGGGGTGGCCGCTGCCACCCTTGCCGTCGCGTGGACACAACGACGCGTGGCCAGTGGCAAACATGTCGCCACGGTGGCAGCCGGCGCCCTTGCCGCGGCCATCGTGGTGATGGGAGCGGTGGCAGTCGCGGGTGTCGACATCCCCAGCATCAGCGATTACGACCGAAGCTTCACCAACGAACGCAGTCGGATCGACTCCTGGCAGCAAGGCATCGAGGCGCTGATCGACCACCCCCTGACGGGGACCTCCAGCCACGACTACCTGTTCGGACGAGGGAACCGGATCATGCCCCACCTGTTACCCCTCGAATCGGCGGCCGTGGCCGGAATCGCCGGACTGGTCGCCGCGTCGGCGGTGGTCGGGTACCTGGCATGGCTGATCCTGAAGGGACCCGTCGACCGGCGTAGCCACACCATCGCCGCCTACGGCGTGCTGGTTTCGCTACTGGTCAACACGCTCACCGAACCTCAGGGCCCGTTCATGGGCGTCGGTCGGGCAGTCCCGTTGTTCCTCATCATCCTGTACGCGTGCGTCGGGACCGTCGCTTCGGGCGAGACCACCGAGGCAGGTCAAGCACCTCAACCCGGACAACTTCCGAACCGAGCAAGCTGAGGACTCCCAACCGATCCTTCGCCGCGGCCGGATCCGTCAGCACCCGTCGGACACATCCTGTGGGTCTTGGGGGCCGGCGGCCGATCCCCCAGAGGCAACAGGCTGGTCGATGCCGACCGTAGTGGCGGGGTGTGAGCCGTTGTCGTAGGAAGCCAGCGCCCGCAGGAACGCCTTCCAGAACCAGATCACGTTCCACCACACCGACAGGGCCAAGCCGATGGCCAGCCCCCGTCCACCGTCCAGCAGCGCCCCACCCACCGGAAGGACGATGGCGGCCGGGGTGGTGATGACCCGGGTCCGCAGCAGGGCATCGGCCGCAGCGATCGAGCGCAGTCCGGCGAGCGCGCCCGCCACCACACCACCGGCCATGGCCGCGACACCGATCGGCACCATCACCGAATGGGCTCCACCCCAGGTCTCACCCAAGATCTTGGACCCAAGGCTGGCCGGAAGGAATTCGAAGGTGACCGTCACCACCGCTGCCATCACCGTGAAGACACCGGCCGCGGCCATGCACATGGTCACCAGCCGCTTCGGCGAACTGGCCGCTATCCGCCGACCCTCGGGCACCAACACCATGGTGCTCCCCAACAGCACCACGTTCACGGGACCGAACAAGGTCAACGCCCCGCGGATGGCCCCAACCGCGGCCACACCGGCCACACCGGCCAACACGTAGGAGGCGATCAGGCTCGCCCCCTGGCCGCTCACCATGTCGGCCAGATACCTCACGCTCAGATCCTTGTTGGCCTTCACCCAACCCAGCCCACCGCCAAAGGCGGGAACGATGCGATCCACCCACATGTGCAGGACCCCGCCCAGGATCCCCACCACTCCCCAGGCCACCACCAAACGGGCGGGACCGAGCAGGTCGAGCCGCATCAGGGTGAACAGGACAGCCACCTGGGACACCAACCAGAAGCCGTCGTTGATCACCGCGGATCGGGGACGACCATGTGCGAACGACACGTAGCGCATGGTGTCCTGGGCCAGCAGGCCGGGCGTGAGCACCCCCAGTGCGATCAGCGAACCACGAACGGTCTTGTCCAACATCAGCCCCGAACCGACGTAGGCCGCGCCCAGGATGACGCCGATCCACACCGCCGATCCCACTGCGGCAGCACCGCGCCGGCGCCGACCGTCTTCGGAATCACCGGGACGGACCAGGATCGCCTCCGAACACAATGCCCTGACGATCAAAAGGTTCATGGTGTAGGCCACGATCGCCAGCGAGAACGCACCGAAGGCGTTGGGGTCCAGGTAGCGAGCTGCCATGACGGTGGTGACGAAGTTGGAGGTGCTGGACAGCACCTGGTCCACCACGCCAACACCGACCCGACGGACGAACCCCAACCGCGACGGCACGAACGACTACCTACCCGCCACGCTGGTGTGCGTTGCCGCGGCCACCGAGCGGACTGCGCCGACCGTCTGTTCCGCGGCCCGCGGCCAACTGAAACGCCGCGACCGTTCCCGCCCACGAGCCGAACGATCCTCGGACTCGGCCACAGCGGTCACCAGAGCGCGCCCCAACGAACCGGCATCGCCCTCGGTGTAGGTCACGGCCACATCTCCACAGATCTCGCGCACCAGTGCGCCTTCTGGGGCCACCACCACCGCACCACATCGCATTGCTTCGACCAGCGGATGACAGAAGGACTCGAACGTGGTCCCCACCACCACCACGTCGGCCGACCGGTACGCCGATTCCAGGTCCTCGCCGTAGGCCGGGCCCCGAAGCACCGACTCCCCTAGGAGCTCCACCGACAGGTCTTCCAACATCGAGGCGTAGGCAGGATCCGTACGGTTGCCGTAGATACTTAGCTTCCAACCCACATCGGCCAGCATGCGGGCCTCGGCCACTCCCCCGATGACGTTCTCGAAGCCCTTGTTCTCGAGCAGGTTGCCCACGGTGACCACCACGGGAGCACCCGACTCCTCTCTGGTCGGGCGTTCGAACTCGGCCAACTGGCAGCCGTGATGAACCACTGTGCCAACCGCTCGAGGACGGACGTGGCGAGCGATGTTGTGCGACACCGCCAGCACGGCCGACGCTCGCGCTGCCGACAACCACGCCGCCCGTCGCAGCAAGAACGCAGGTACTCGACCGCCGATCGGACCACCGTCGCCCAACGGCACCCAGGCGTACATGTTCCGGGCCAGGACCACGGTGGGCACCCCGAGCGAGGGGGCTACCTCGCGAGGGATGAAAGCGGCCCGAACTCCCATCTCCCTGGCGACCTGGGCCAGGATCCGACCCCGGCCCAGTCGGGCCTTCCAGGTACCCGGCGCCGGAAAGGTGCGGGCGGAAACGACCACACCGGCGGCCTGCATCTCTTCGACGAGGTCCGTGTTGACCTCGGCCCACCGCGAATCGATCACCACCACTATCTGGTCCTTGTGGGGAATGTCGCCGTCGATCAACCCACGGCAGAACCCGCTGACGTAGGTGGCCGCACCCCCCGGCGGCGCCACCGACAGACCCACCATGATCCGGGCTCGGTCCCGCTCGTCCACACCCACGCTCGGCCCGAACCGAGACGGTCGCCACAACCGAAGGGCCACCCGATCCACCACCGACCCGCGGTGCTCATCACGGGCTGCGTCGCGCACGGCGCGCAAGGTCTGGTCAACGGTGTCGGCCCATCTGAACCGGCGGGAACGCTCGATACCAGCCTGAGACCGATCCACCCGCTCCCGCTCGGCAACCTCGAGAGCGCGAGCCAGGTCCTCGGCATCTCCTTCCCGGTACAACACCGCAACGTCACCACATATCTCCCGCACAAGGTCGGTGTCGGGGGCGACGACAACACAACCCGACCTCATCCCCTCGACGAGCGGATGACAGAACGACTCGAAAGCCCCGCCCATCACCAGAACGTCAGCCCAGCGGTAAGCGTCCACCATCTCGGCTGCCGCCATCGGGGGCTTGATCACCGACTCCCCCAAAAGACGCCAGGAGAGCGCCTCCACCTGGTCGGCGTAGGCCTCGTCCATCCGGGTGCCGTGGACGCGCAGGTCCCAACTACCGCCCTTGCGACGAACTTCGGCCAAACCCTCCAGCACAACCTCAACCCGCTTGTTCTCGATGAGGTTGCCCACCATCAGGACCTGCACCGGCCGGTCCGGTGAAGCGGCCGCCGCATCGTCGAGGCGGGGGTACTCGGGAAGCGAGCAACCGTGATGGACCACGGCATCCACCCGTGCCGATCGGGCCGCCGCCGCCATCGTCTCAGACACGGCCAGCACCGAGGCGGCCCGCCTCGACGTGAGGTAGGCCACAACCCTGAGCAGATGGGCGGGCAACCAGCCACCGATGGCTTGGCCCGAAGCGAACGATGCCCACGCATACCGGTTGTTCAGCAGCACCACGGTGGGAACAGAAAGGAGCGGTGCCGCATCGCGAGGGAAGAAGGCCACGTCCACACCGTGGTCTCGGACCACGCGGGCCACCACGCGTCCCCGGGAGAGGCGTGCCCTCCAGGACCCCGGAGGCGGGAAGGTCTCGGCCACCACCGTGACCCCCGCCCGCCTCATGGCCGAAACCAGGTCGGCGTTGTCCTCGGCCCACGCCGCGTCTACCAAGGCCACCACGTCGGTCTTGTCGGCATCGTCGGAGTCGATGAGGCCCTGGGCGAAGCCTCGGCTGTAGGTGGCCGCGCCACCGGCCGCTGCCACCGACAGATCCACCAGCACCCGCGGCATCACCGTCGCCAAGTCAGGCCCGGCTACATCGGGCTCGTCGGCCACGCCATCGTGGTCGGTCACAGTCATCAGATTCCCCCCGCGTCGGCCTGAACCAGCAGTCGGGATCGGTCAGGCACGGTCGACGAGCGTAGTTGCCAGCCTGGCCACCAGCCGGACGAGAACTAACGTCGACCCGTCCCGGCCCCGTCCTTGGTTCATCGATGCGCATCGTCTACTTCCACCAGTTCTTCTCCACCCCTCAGGGCTCGTGGGGCACCCGCGTGTACGAGTTCTGCAAAGACTGGGCCGCGGCAGGCCACGACGTCACCGTGGTGACCAGCACCTTCGCCAAGTCCGACCTGGTCACCACCAAACTGGTGGAGGACCAGGAATTCGAGGGCTTCAAGGTCAAGGTCATCGACCTCAAGATGAACAACAAGGAATCGGTGGCCAAGCGCATCCGGTCCTTCGTGGTCTATGCCGCGCTCTGCTCCTGGTACGCGGTGACCCTGCGTGCCGACGTGGTCATCGCATCGTCGGGGCCGATAACCATCGGCATGCCCGCCCTGGCCGCCCGCTGGATCCGGCGACGAAAGCTGGTGTTCGAGGTCCGAGACCTGTGGCCCGACGGAGCCATCGAGATGGGCATGCTCCAGAACAGGGCCGTCCAACGCGCCGCCTATGCCCTCGAGGCTGCCTGCTACCGCAGCGCCGACCACATCGTGTGCCTTTCTCCGGGCATGGTCGACAACATCGTGGGCCGCTTCGGCGTGCGCGACATCTCCTCGATCACCAACGCCGCCGACCTAGACCTGTTCGGAACCCCCCGCCAAGCCACCGACCTCCCAGCGGTGTTCGCTGACCACAAGGTGGCCATCTACACGGGCAACATCGGCCAGGTGAACAACTCGGACCTGCTCCTGCGGGCCGCCCGTCTGCTCACCGAGCGAGGCAGGACCGACATCGCCATCGTGTTGGTGGGAGATGGCCAGCTCAAGGAGCAGCTCATCGCCGAACGAGACGAGCTGGGCCTTACCAACCTGGTCTTCTGCGACCTCATGCCCAAGGTGGATCTGGTCGCCCTCATCCAACGTTCGTTCGTGTCGCTGGTACCCCTACGGGGCCAGCCCATCTTGGACACGTCCTCCCCCAACAAGCTCTACGAGTCGCTGGCGGCCGGCAAGCCCGTCATCCAGAACACCAGAGGCTGGATCAAGACCCTGCTCGACGAAAACCAGTGCGGCTTCACGGTCGACGCCACCGACGAGACCGAACTGGCCGATCGGCTCGAACAACTAGCCGACGACCCCACCCTCACCGCCACCATGGGCTCCAACGGCCGGTCGTTGGCCGAGCGGGAGTTCGACCAGAACATCCTCTCTGCCCGCTACCTGTCGGTGATCGAAGCGACCAGGTCCTGACCTCCCCACCGACGGGTCGGCCACCGGTGTCGGTGTCAGGCCAGTGACGCTACCGGGAGGTGGCCAACGTCGTCGTCGTCCACCTCCTCGGACCGAGCAAGACCCGACGAACCCCTGTCCCAGGGCCCATCGAACGGTGACCTCCGCTGCATCAACGAGGCCGCCAACACGAAGATGGCGAAGAACACCGAACCACCCGCGAATATCCAGCCCTCGAAGATGCCGTGGACGATCATGAAGGCGAAGACGGTCCTGAACACCGAGGACCGCCCACGAGCGGCTCGTATACCCACAAAGGCCACCACACCCAGCGGCAACAACCCAGGCCATCCCAGCTCGACCAACGGGCGCAATACCGACGATGACACCGGAATGCCTTCCTCGGAGCTCTTGAAGTCGTTCCCCGGACCAAGGCCCCCGATCGGGTTGGCCTGTATGGCATCGACCGCGCCCGACCACGACTTCTGTCTCGTGTTGGTCGTCCGAACCAGGTTCTGGTTGGTGATGTCCACCGGTTGGGTGCTCTCACTGAACAACACCGTCCACAGGAGCGGGATCGCCACCACCAACGCGACCGCCACCGAAAGTCGCTTGATGGTGCCGCCCCACCCCCGAAGCAATTGGGGACCGGCCACGATGCCGAGAGCCAAGGCTGCGGCCCGAGAGGCGGTACCGAACATCACCACCAGAGCGGGCGCCAAGCTCACCATCGCCGCGGTCATGGTTCCGGCCGTCAGGAAGAACAGAGCGGCGTAGGTAGACAAGGCGTTGGGGTTCTGGGTCAGACCGCGCCAACGGTTGGCGACTATGTCGAGCTCGTATCCGCCGATCGCCGCGCTCGGCATCACGATCACCAGCACCATGCTGATCGCCACCACCAACCCGGACGTCCACCTCAGCACCACCCGGACGTCTTCGCCGTCGGCGGCGCTGAGCAGGCACCAGCAGAAGACGATCAGGTACACCAACAAGAAGATCGATTTCAGGCTCTCGCCCATGTCCACCGAACGAGGCAGCAAGAGCAGCGCCAGAGCCAGGTACACGTAGATGGCGGGAAAGACCCCGGTGACCAACACCCCGAAGCGGGGCAGCCGCTTGCGAAGGATGCCGGCCAACAAAACGCAGACCAAGGCCAAGGCGGCGTAGCCGTTGGCGCTGACGGGCACGACCGCGCCGTTGAACATCTGGGCGGCATAGAGGAGTAGACCCGCACCCATCAAGAACCTCTGATCGGCCAACCCTAAGACCAGAACGAACAATGCGATGCCCATGGCCAGAACCAGCACCAGCGGGCGAAAAAGGGACTCGAGCCCGAGAACCCCGCCCGCACCCGCAGTGCCGCCCACCACATCAAGCATCTTGATCATCGCGATCCCACGAACTGTGACGGCAGCGCTTCGGATTCCCTCGATCTGGGGCTGGCCTCATCTACCAACTCGGCAAGTCGGACCATTGCCCGAGTCGAAATCTCGATGCTGCGACGCGAATCACCAGAGGAGTCCTCGCTGATGCGACGAGCGAACTCGACGTACATGTCCTCATGGGATCGGAGCCGTGAACACGAGGCGCTACGGCTCCGACCGAAGCCCTGCTCGCTCCGGTAGCGGGAGTTGTCTTCGATCGTCACCGTTGCATCGTCATGCCACAACGAGATGAGGTCACGGACGCCGAGGCGCGGAGACCCGACGTGGCGAAGCGATATCGCACAAGAGGCGCCGGTGCTCAACTCCAAGACCAACACCACCTGATCAGCCAGAACCAACGCCCGGTGTTCACTCACCTGTGGGAAGTCGTTCAGGTACAAGAAGTAGTCGATCCAATGGCACCCGTTGGACACCACCGAGTTGCCCACCACCGGCCACCGATACCAATGAAGGGCAGGTAGTGGTACCTCATAGACCGTGGCCGACATCGAGATCGGCCCAGACCCGAGGTCCCGTCGGATGAGACGGTTGAACGGCGAGTGACGGCGTTGGAATGCGGCATGGACCCGGGCATCGGGGTGGCGATCCATGGCCGCCAAGAGATCGTCGAGCTGGGCTTCTGTGGTGGTGAGCGGCTTCTCGATGATCACATGTCGGGCACCTCGCTCGATCAGATCCACCGCCAATGGGCCGTGGGAGTGGTGATACCCAGCCAGCACCACGTTCTCGATCTTTTCATCGACACGGGGAACCGGCGACGTGTCCAACGCCGGGCCCGGGGTGGCAGGAACGGGACCGAGCTGGGCCGGGTTGATCTCATGAATCCCGGCCAGGTGGAGCTTCAGGTCCAGGTTGGCGATGGCGTTCACCTTGGCGTACTGGCCGTAGCCGAACACGTGGTAGCTCGGCCGGTCCCCGGGAACGGGACCCCCCTCTGCTCGTTCCCTCACCGAACTCTCCGGCGACTTCTCCTCGGTAGACATCCAACTCGACGGCGGCGACAACACGACCTTGGCTATGCGGGTCTTCGTCGCGTCGTCCAGGGCGGGCTGAACCAGAGTCTCGGGCTGCCACCCGGCCAGGCTCGACAGCACCTCGGAAACCTCTACCCCGAAATCCCGGGCCAGGCTCACCCCTGACACGTAGTGAACCCGACGACGGTCAAGATCATCGGGACCGGACACCTTCCACACCAACGCCTCGGGAAGGACCAGTCGCTCCACCCCTCGGGGGGCACTGGTGGCCACGAAGCCGACCAGATCGCCAGCCTGACCATCGATGTCGGTCTCGCCCACATCACCCAGACGCCCGATGCCAACCGACAACCACGCATCGTTTCGGACCGTTTCGGCCTGACGGGACCGAACCTTGCGGAGCATCCGGGACGGACCGAAAGCCCGGGCGTAGGCCAAAACCATCCGGATGTCTCGGGGTCGTACGAAGAACTGCTGGTCGGCCCGACACAACGCAACCTGGGTGAGGACGTGCACTCGCACCGCACCTGGGACAACGCTCTGATCCAAGTAGTCCGGTCTCCACTGGCCGGACTCATCGAGTAGGTGCACCGTGTTCAGTTCCTTCCGGGACGGACCCGATACCGTACCGCCCGACCGCCACCCACAACCCCCCAGACCGGTGGCTACCACTGTGCTGATGTCGTAACCACGACATCCGACGACACCGACAAGTGGCGCTGCCCAACTGCTACCGCCTCCTAGGGTGCTCCAGCCGGCCGGCCCCGACATAGACGATCATGGCTGCGACCCTCAGGGAATGGCCCGGCAACACCATTCTCAAGCCAGTTCTCACCACGAATGGAGCTACACGTGGCATCGCCGCTGGACCAGATCGGGCGCCAGACCCGAACGCTCCTACACCTGCACCCAGCCCAGGTTTGGCACCGATTGCGACTCCAAGCCCAGCGAAAGGCTGTTGCCCGCAACCCCGACAAGGCCGCCCACCGTTGGAGGGTCACACCAAGTCGCTCCGTGGGACTGCCCGAATCGTTCAGGGCCATCGACGCAGATCACCTGGCCAGCAACTGGACGCTCGGAGACCTGGCCCAAGGACGATTCGACCTGCTGAACGAGCCACGTGATCTGGGAAACCCGATCAACTGGACGCCACCAGACACGACCCAGCTCTGGTCATTCCACCTTCACTACTGGGAGTGGGCCTGGGCCCTGGCCGCCGACACCGACCGCGATGGGGCTCGCTCGGTCTTCGCCCACCACCTGAAGAGTTGGACCACCGCCACCACCTTCGGCACCTGGGACGGCTGGGCCCCCTACCCGGCATCCCTACGAGCCTGGGTCCTGGTCAACGTGCACCAAAGGCTGGCTGCGGGCACCGACATCGAACCGATGCTGTGCGATTCCATCGAGCTGCATGCCGGCTTCTTGGAGCACAACATGGAGCTCGACGTCGGCGGCAACCACATGATCAAGAACATCAAGGGTCTTCTTGGCTGCGCGGTGTTTCTGGGTGACGACCGGCTCATGGCGACCGCACTGGGCCACCTCGACCGAGAGATGAAGGTCCAGATCCTCCCCGACGGCGGTCACTACGAACTGTCGCCCTCCTACCACTGCCAGGTCCTGGCCGATCTGGCGGACATGGCAGGGCTGCTGGCCGCCATCGACCACCCGCCGGTCATCGACTTGAAAGAGGCCCTCACCCGGATGAGACGTTGGCTCGGGGAGATGCTGTTGCCAGACGGGACCTTGCCCCTGTTCAACGACAGCGAACCCGTCGCCCCCGGCCTGATCGCGGCCCTTGACCCCGACGCCGTAGAACCCCGCCCCCTGGTGGTGCTCCCAGACAGCGGATACGCCGTGATGCGCTCTGATCGCATGCACCTGATCGCCGATGTCGGACAACCCGGTCCCGCCTCTCCACCTGGCCACATCCACGCCGACTGCCTCAGCTTCGTCCTCCACGTAGACGGCCAGCCAGCCATCGTTGACACCGGAACCTCCGAGTATGGGTCTGGGCCCCGCCGCGCCCACGAGCGCAGCACCGCCGCTCACAACACCATCGTGGTGGACCGCACCGATCAGACCGAGGTGTTCGGAGCGTTCCGGGCGGGACGAAGAGCCCGAGCCACGCTGGAGCGAGCCGAGGCAGCCCCGGACGGTTCGGTGGAGGTCGCCGCCTCCCACGACGGCTACCGCCACCTGCCCGGCAAGCCGATCCACCGACGGCGGTGGTCCGTCCACCAGAACACCCTCACCATCACCGACGAGGTCACCGGAACTGGCAGCCACCACCTGGAATCACACATCCACCGCCCGACAATCGGCGGCAACACATCCGAAGGCACAACGCAGATGGCAATGGATGCCCTCGAGATCGAGGCCGATCCGGCCACCGAACACACCACCAACCGCTGCGACTTGGCCGCTGGCTTCGGAAACCTCGTCCCAGGGATGTCTGACACCTTCTCGACCACCGCGCACCTACCCGTGGTGATCACCACCACCATCACGGTCCGGAACGCCTGACGAACCACAGGTCCGCAAGCCCCGGCCCCGGGCCGCAACCGATTTGCCCGACCCCGACGAGACCTGGATCCCCCGAAAGGCAGAGCCTTCCGGGGGAGTTCGGTCGCCGGCCTGACGGCCGACGACTTCGCTGCGACGACCGGCAAAGCCGATCTCCGCAGGTCAGGGGCTCCGCCACAAAGGGCTCTGCCCCCGGACCCCCGCCCAGTCCTGTGACTTCAGCTCGTCAGACAGTCGAGCACCAATGGTGGGCGCACATAGAGCCGGATTCGCCCGGGTGACAAGGGACAAACGAACACGACCCGATGTCGAGCAGGCCGCAACTTCCTGGGATCAGGGGGACTCCTACCGGTGGTTCCGCGCGCTGTAGCATGTGGTCCCTATGTCGACCAGCACAGCCGGGGCAGTCACACTCGAACTGCGTGACTACATCGCAGTGATCAGGCGCCGCAAGGTCCTGATCCTCCTCATAACTGCGGTGCTGGTGCTGATCACCTTGGGCTACTCCCTCACGCGGACACCCCTCTACCAGGCCAACGCTCAGGTTCTGGTCGACCGCCGAGACAGCGACGTGGTCCTTGGCATCATGCCGGGCTCGGACCCCGACGCCATCAAGAACGAGATGCAACTCATGCGCAGCGGCCGCACCCTCGCCGCCATCGAGAAATCCCTCGGCTACCTCCCCGACGTCGAACTCAAGCCGGCATCCACGTTGAACCCAGGCGTCATCGTGATGGCCACCGACCCCGACGCCGAGCGTGCCGCTGAGATGGCCAACGACTTCGCCGAGGCATACGTCGCCGAACGTCGCCGCCTTACCAACGACGACCTCGAAGCAGCCATCTCCGAGATCCAGACCCAGATGGCAGACCTCGCCATCGAAGTGGCCGCCACCGACCAGCAGATCCAGGACCTGATGGTCCAGGTGGACGACACACCCGAGTCCGACACCGAGCGCATCCGCCTCCTCGAGGCCCAGATCGCCCAGCTCCAGGTCCAGAACGATCCCAGCAACGTCAGCAGCCGCCAGAGCGTGCTCCAGACAAAGCTCGATCAGCTCAAGACCGCTCTCAGCTCCACAGCCGTACGTGGTCGGTTGGTGGTGTCCACCGCACCCACCCCCGAATCCCCGGTGTCGCCCACACCGGTCCGAGACGCCACCATCGCCCTAGCCGCCGGCCTCTTCTTGGGACTCGCCGTCGCCTTCTTGCGCGACTACACCGACGACACGTTGCGGACCAAGGAAGACCTCGACCGGACCACCGGCGGCGTGCCGGTGTTGGGGATCATCCCGGCCATCACCGAATGGCGAGACCGCAAGACGGCGCTGCTCGAATCCGTGAGCCACCCCAACTCGCCGGCATCGGAGGCCTACCGGGGCCTGCGCACCGCCATCGAGTTCGTGGGCGTCGAGCAGAAGCTCGACATCATCCACATGACCAGCTCCACCTCCGGTGAAGGCAAGACCACCACATCGGCCAACCTCGCCGTCACCCTGGCTCGCGCTGGCAAGAGGGTCATCCTCATCGACTGCGACCTCCGCCGTCCACGCCTCCACCAGTTCTTCGGGTTGGACAACTCGATCGGGTTCACCTCCGTGATCCTCGGCAGCAGCCGGATCGAAGAAGCCCTCCAGCCGGTGCCAGGCGTGCCGGGGCTGTTGATCATGGCTTCGGGGCCTCCCCCACCCAACCCGTCCGAGCTGCTGTCCACCAAGACGGTGCGCTCCAAGCTCGATGCCCTGGCCCGGTCGTCTGACTACGTGGTGATCGACTCTCCGCCCCTGCTCCCCGTGTCGGACTCAGTGATCATCTCCAGCCTGGCCGACATCACCCTGCTGGTCGTCACCGCTCGCACCACCGCCCGCCGCTCGCTGCTGCGTTCGATCGAGATGCTCCGCCAGGTAGATGCC
Source organism: Microthrixaceae bacterium (assembly GCA_016702505.1). NCBI lineage: Bacteria > Bacillati > Actinomycetota > Acidimicrobiia > Acidimicrobiales > Microthrixaceae > Microthrixaceae bacterium. Next base: position 509,532 of record JADJDU010000001.1, on the reverse strand, counting down.
CCCCTCGAGGGGCTCGTTTTCAACGGCGTCCACTCCGAGGGCACATACGGCTACGGATACGGCTACGGCTACGAGGCGTACGGCACCTACTCCGCCTATGCCCCCTCCGGCTCCGGGAACACCTCGGGCTCAGGCAAAGGTCGCAAAGCCAAGCGCGGTGGAACCAGCACCAACGGGACCGGTGCCGACATGAACGGCCACGCCACCTCCAGCACCAACGGTTCCACCGGCTCGTCCAAGCCTGTCACCACCGACCACTGACCGGGTCCCTTCGGGTGTTGTCCGAACGCGGACGGAGGCGTCGGTTCCTCCAACCCCGGACGCAAGCCGCGTCCTAGGTCTGGCGTCCTACACTCCCGTCGTCGCCGCGGTGGCGGCCGCCGAGCACGTGCAGGGGCAGGACATGACCGGATGGAACTACGCCGAGCTGTGGGAAACCGTCGCGGAGCAGATCCCCGACGCTCCCGCCCAGATACAAGGCCAGCGGGTCATCACGTGGGGTGAGTGGAACCGCAGGGCCAACGGTGTGGCCCGGGCCCTGCTCGATGCCGGGCTGGGTGAACAGGCCAAGGTGGCCCAGTACCTCCACAACTGCCCCGAATACCTGGAGTCGATGTTCGCGGCGTTCAAGGCCGGTCTGGTTCCGGTCAACACCAATTACCGCTACACCGACGACGAACTGGTCTACTTGTGGGACAACGCCGACACCGAGGCGGTGGTGTTCCACGGGCACTTCGTCGACAACATCGACCGGATCCGAGACCGCGTCCCCCGCGTGAAGGTGTGGCTGTGGGTAGACGACGACACCGCAGCATGCCCGGCTTGGGCCACCCCTTACGAGCAGGCCGCCGCCGCCCACCCGGGCCGGGTGGAAGCCCCGTGGGGTCGCAGCGGCGACCACCTGTACATGCTCTACACCGGCGGCACCACCGGCATGCCCAAAGGCGTGATGTGGCGGGTGGACGACCACATCCGCAACGTGATCGCCCTGGGCGTCAACCCCCGCTACCGCGACGACCCCGTCGACTACTCGGTCACCCGCGAACTGGTCCAACAAGTCGGCATGGTCGGTCTACCCGCCTGTCCGCTGATGCACGGCACCGGGTGCATGACCCAGCTGATCGTATTGTCCGGCGGCGGATGCGTGGTCACCCTCGAGAGCCCCAACCTCGACATCGTCGAACTGTTCGACACCATCGAGACCAACCGCATCAACACCATCGCCATCGTCGGAGACGCCTTCGCCAAGCCGATGTTGCGAGCCCTCGACGCCGAGCCCGACCGCTGGGACCTGTCCAGCCTGTTCCTCATCGCCTCGTCTGGGGTGATGTTCTCCGAGGCCTCCAAGTCCGGACTGATCCGCCACCTCCCCCACGCCATGATCGTGGACGCCTTCAGCTCGTCAGAGGCCATCGGCATGGGCCAGTCGATCAGCGCGGCCGGCGTCGACTCCGGCACCGCCAAGTTCACGGTCGGCCCCAACACCAAGGTGTTCACCGAGGACCACCGAGAGGTCGAGCCCGGCTCAGGCGAGATCGGCCGGGTTGCGGTCGGTGGCTTCCAGCCCATCGGCTACTACAAGGACCCCGACAAGACCGCGGCGACCTTCATCACCGTGGACGGCCAGCGCTACTCGATCCCTGGAGACTTCGCCACCGTCGAAGCCGACGGCTCCATCACCCTCCTCGGCAGAGGGTCTGTGTGCATCAACACCGGCGGCGAGAAGGTGTTCCCCGAAGAGGTCGAAGAGGCGCTCAAGATCCACCCCGACGTGGCCGACGCCGTGGTGGTGGGAGTTCCCGACGACCGTTTCGGCGAAGCCATCACCGCCGTGATCCAGCTGGAGGCCGGCGTCGAACTCGACGCGGCAGGGCTGGTGGCTTCGGTCAAAGAGAAGCTGGCCAGCTACAAGGCCCCCAAGTCGGTGCTGGTCATCAACACGATCGGGCGAGCCCCCAACGGCAAGGTCGACTACAAAGCCATGCGCCGCTACGCCATGGCCGAACTCGGCATCGAGCCCTGAGCACCGCCCAGCACTGAGCTCTGAGACCGTTCCGGTGCGTTCCCCCGTCCTCAAACGCCTCATGGACCTCGCGCTGGCCCTGGCCGGCCTGGTCGTGGCCGCCGTCCCCATGGCCGGCATAGCAGTAGCGATTCGCCTCACCATGGGTAGCCCCGTGCTGTTCCGCCAGCGTCGCCCCGGCCTGCACGGCGAGTTGTTCGACGTGCTCAAGTTCCGGACCATGCGTACCGGGGCGGGCAGCGACGCCGACCGACTGACCCGCCTCGGGGCGTTCCTGCGCCGTACCAGTCTCGACGAACTACCCGAGCTGTTGAACGTCATACGAGGCGAGATGGCTCTCGTCGGTCCCCGCCCGCTGCTCCCCGCCTACCTGGACCGCTACTCGCCCGAACAAGCCCGCCGCCACGACGTCAAACCCGGAATCACCGGTCTGGCCCAGGTCAACGGACGCAACGCCTTGGACTGGGACGACCGGTTCCACCTCGACGTGACCTATGTGGACACCTGGACCGTCGCGTTGGACGCACGGATACTGGCGCGTACCCTACGATCCGTGGTGAAGCGTGAGGGGATCTCTGCGGAGGGTCACGCCACCATGCCCGAGTTCATGGGATCCGCCGCCATGTCCAAAACGATGCCCGATACGAGCCCTAGCGCCGATACCAGCCCGACCGGGGTGGTCGACCCTGGGCCAGACAACGTCGGCGGCTCACCATGCCCGTGACCCCGCCGCCGGTACGGGCCGGGTCTGGATATGACCCGTTGGCGTCGCTGTACGGCGCCGACACGCCACCGGCCAAGGACTATCGCCTCCGCCTCGCCTCCCCGGTGATGGGCACCGAGGAGACCGAGGCGGTCACCAGTGTGATCGAGTCCGGGGTCCTGACCAACGGCCCCTGGACCAGACGTTTCGAGGCCGCCATGGCCTTCCGCCATGGCACCGACCACGCCGTGGCCTTCGCCAACGGCACCGTCGCCCTGGCCGCCATGTACCTGGCAGCCGGGATCGGCCCGGGAGACGAGGTGATCGTTCCGTCGTTCACCTTCATCGCCACCGCCACATCGGTCGTCCACGTCGGAGCCACCCCGGTGTTCGCCGACATCGATCCCATCACCTTCAACATCGATCCCGCTGCGGTGGCCCGGTGCATCACCCCACGGACCAAGGCCATCGTGCCGGTCCACTACGGCGGTCAGCCCGCAGACATGGACCGCCTGTTGGAGTTGGCCACCGCCCACGGGCTCAGCGTGTTCGAAGACGCGGCCCAAGCCCACGGGGCCAGCTACCGCGGGCGGCCAGCAGGGTCCTTGGGTCGGGCCGCCATGTTCAGCTTCACCCCGGTCAAGGCCATCACCACCGGCGAAGGGGCCGTCGTCACCACCGACGACGCCGACCTTGCCCACCGGATGCGTCTGCTGCGCAACCACGGCATGGACCGGCCCTACCACCACGAGATCGTCGGCTACAACTGGCGGCTGTCGGAGATGCAGTCGGCGCTGGGCGTCAAGCAGCTCGACCGCCTCGACGAGATCCTGGCCGTCAAGGCTGCCAACGCGCAGACCATGGCCGCCCTGTTGGCCGACCTCGCCGACGTCGAGGCGCCAACCGAGCTCCCCGACCGAACCCACCCCCACACCATCTACACCATCAAGGTTCCGCCCCGACTCCGTGACCTGGTCATGGACGCCCTCGATCAGGTCGGCATCGAGACCCGCCGCTACTTCCCGCCCGCCCACCTCGAACCCGCCTTCGTGGGGCTCGCCGACCACAAGCTGCCCGTCACCGAGTCGGTGGCCGAACAGGTGGTGTCGCTCCCGTTCCAGTCCCGAATCACCACCGAGGACCTCGAGGAGATGGCCGCCATCATCGGCGAGGTCCTCGAGACCTGATCTCGAAAGACTGTCGCTGAAACCTGTCGCTGAAACCTGATCTGGGCGGCACCGCGGCGGGCACCGCGGTCAGGGAGCCGACAGACCCCGCTCGCCGAGAAGGCGTCGGTAGGTGGCCAAGGTGATGTCGATCACCCGTCGCTGGTCGAACTCCTCGACCGCCTTGACCCGCGACGCCTCCCCCATGTGGGCTCGCCGCCGCCCATCGTTGGCCAGCACAGACACGGCCTCGCTCAGCGACCCAGCATCACGCGCTCGGACCAACAGACCGTTCCCCCCGTCGTCGACCACCTGACGACATCCCCTGATGTCGGTGACCACCAGCGGCACCCCGGTGGCGGCGGCCTCCATGGCCGACCGGGGAAAGCCCTCACGGTACGAGGCCAACACGTACACGTCCAACGCCCGGTAGCAGTCCTCCACATCGGAACGCTGACCCAGGAACGTGATCCCGGACTCGCCCGACACCCGAGCCAGGTCGGCCTCCACCAGACCATCGGACTTGTCGGAATCAAGAGGACCGACCACCAGCCATCGCACCTGGGGATCAGTCTCACGCAAGGCCGAGGCCGCCTCGATCACCTCGGCCAGACCCTTCTCCCACACCAGTCGGGCCACAACGCCGACCGCCACCTGGTCTTCGGTCACACCGAACCGGGCGCGAGCCGCGGCCCTGGCTTCGGTGGTGGGGACCGAAAACCGCGACAGATCCACACCGTTGCCCAACACATGGATCCGATTCGCTGGGACCCGCAGCCGTCGAAGCACGGCCACGTCCTCCACGCTCTGGAGCAATTCAGCATGGGAGCACGCTGCCGCCAGGCGTTCCAGCCCATAGACCACCGCTCGGCGCGGCCAGGAGTCTTCGGGGGTGGCGTACAGGCCGTGGACGGTGTTAACCACCACCGGCACCCGGGCAGCCCGGGCCGCCGGACGACCGAACCAACCCGGCTTCGGGTTGTGCAGGTGCACGATGTCGGGGCGTTCATGGCGGAACAGGCGGTACAGCTCCCCGATCAGGGCCAGGTCCCGTCTCGGGTCCATGGCCCGGGTGGCATTGGCCAGCGCCACATGACGGATCCCGGCCGCTTCGAGCGCTCCCACGTGGGGTCCGGGGGCTGACGCCCCCACGACCTCATACCCGGCCCGAGCAAAGGCCTGGAGCTGCGGCTTGAGCAACAGGTCCAGGCTCATGTCCACCGTGGTCACGTGGATCAGCTTCCGGCGACCACCGGCCCCCGGTGACCGAACCGCCCCAGATCGAGACACGGCGTCGATCTCAGCCGTTGCCGAGAGAGCTCGGTCGGGCCGGAACCCCGTGGACGGTGGTGGCGGCGGCAACATCGTGGAGCACCACCGCTCCCGCCCCGACCCTGGCGTCTGGGCCGACGCGAACCCGGGGACCGGCCACAGCGCCCACGCCGAAGAAGCTGCGCTCACCGACCTCGACGCCACCGGTGAGACGACAGCCCGGGCTCAAGGTGACGTGATCCCTCAAGATCACGTCGTGGGACAGGCTGCAACCCACGTTCACCTGCACGCCCTCCCCCACCTCGACGTTGGTGGTGATGATGCTCCCCGCGGCGACGACCGAACCGTCACCTAGGCGCACGTCTCGACCCACCGAGGCAGTGGGATGGACCAGCGCAGGCGCCAAGGCCACACCGGCCGCACGCACCTGAGCCGATAGCCGGCTGCGCAGCATCGCATCACCCACCGCCACCACGGCCACGAGTTGATCCGATCCGCAATCTCCCACCGTGTCCACACCGCCCAAGACGCGGGCACCCAACCGGGACAGCCTGGCCTCGGACTCCCCATCCGGTACGGCATCGTCGAGGAAACCCAGGAGGTTCCAGGCCGGGCCGGGATCGGCTGCGTTCACGGCCACGACCAGTTCGAACACCTCGCGACCATGGCCCCCAGCCCCCACAATCACCAGGTCCCGGGCCGGGCCGACGTCGCTCACGACCGGAGGATACCCATCACCTCGACCGCGGGGCGTCGCCCGCTCCTTCCCCATCCAGTCGGAGGCCGGCGACAGAACACCGCCGGAAGGCTCTGCAGTTCGGCGGATCCAGGCTCAGCCACCGTGATCACGGCGCTGACGTCGGGCTCCTCGCTGCAACAGCTTGGACCGGTTCATGTCCCGTGCACTCAGGTGTTCCCGGGACGGGAACAAGACACCGGCCGTATACGCCCATCGGTCCCCCCAGTTGGGCAACTCGGACACCACCCTCAACCGGGAACGGCCGTAGGAGGATCCATCTCGTCGCTGGGCCATGATGATGCGACGCTCGCTCGGGCTGGGATCTACCTCATCGAACCAGGCCTTCCACCGTGGGAGGCTCACTCCCGGCAGCGAGAGGATCGATGCCGCCGCCTCGTGGAGCACGGCGGTGCCGTTCCAGGCTTCGGCTTCGCTGACCACACCGTCGACCTCGACCTCCGAGGAGAGCAGGTAGCCCAGCAGGTCCCGACGGCTCATCAACCGTGGGATCGGCGAGCCCAGCATTGCGTGATAGGCGGCGTGAAGGACTCGCACGACCCGCGTCGGCGCCGACATGGTCACACCGGCAAGGTCGAAGTGGACGGGATCGTCGAACAACCGCTCAACGGGGACCCGCACGGCATGGACACCGTCACAGATGGTTCTATGGAGGTCTATCTCGACGTGGTCCGAGAACGTGAGCGTCACCGACTTGGCGAAGCGGCCATCGAAGCCGGGCCGCCGCTGGGGATAGGGACGATCGGCCCCCATCGCCACCAGCACCTCAACGGTTCGATCGATGTCGCTACCTCGCACCACCAGATCCAGGTCCCCGAAGGTACGCAGACCGGGCTCGAGCTCGTCCAGATGCGCCACCGCCGGCCCTTTGACCACCCGCAGGTCCGTGATCCCAGAGACAGCGAGACGCTCGGACACGTCGCACAGGCGATCCTCCAACTTCATGCACCACGCCAGGGCGTCGAGGTGGTGGCGCTCCAGCAGATCTACCTGGGCTTCCCCCAACAGAACGGCGCCCGACTCCGACGCCGCCATGAGCGCACCGGTCAACCGTTCAACCCGAACCGACTCCACCAGCGCAACCCCCAAGTGGCTCCAGTCGACCGGCTGGCCCCCAGATTGGCCCCCTTGGACCATGGGCGCAGTCGTGGCCACCAGATGTTCGAGCTGGGACCCGAACCCGTGGTCCACCGACTGATCACTGTCGACCAGCATCGTCATCCTCCGCATGCTGGTGAGGTCCCACCTCGACAAGGCCCGCCGCCGACATAGCCTCGACCGCGTCCCTGACCGCTTGGTCAACCACGTCGCCGCCTACCCCCACCGCCGCCCCCTGGGCCACGGCGATCAACTCGGAGAGCGTGTGGGGTGTGTCCAGCTCCACCCACACTCCGGCCGTGACGCCTTGCAACCGGTGCAACTGTTCCTCACCCCGACCCAGCAGCAGGATCGACGCGCCGCATCGACGGGTAAACAGGTCTGTCCGACGCGTCAACCGGACGTGATCGGGGCCCAGCGTCATCTTGCACCGTCACCAATGGTTGCGGGTCGCTGGTGGATGAAGCCCAGGGCCGCCAGTTCGGAAACCAGCTCTCCACCGGGACCCGTCATCTCGACGGCGCCGACGGTCAGGTCCCACAGCAGCGCCGCACCTGCCGCGTTCACGCTCACGACCGTACCGGCCTCAGGTTGATATGCCACCAGCTCACCGCAGGACCACACCCTCACCGTCGATCCCCACGACCAGGGCCCGTCTGGGGACGGCTCCGCCAGCGTCGCGGTAGTCGGAGCAGGTTGCACCTCGACCGCGGTCTTCTCGACCTCCAGGACCCATCGGCCACCCGAAGGCGAAGGCGGGTCGGCCATGAGCCTCTCGATCACCTCCATCGCCTCCGCCGCATGCTCGTAGGACAGTCGCACAACGGGAACCTTCGCCACCAGCCGGGCGAAGGCGTCGAGCACCGACACCGGATCACGGCTGAGGTCGAGGTTGTTCATGCACAGCGCTTCCATGGCGGCGCCGAAACCGAGCTGTTCCCACCTCACCTCGTTGCCCAACCGCCGGTCCAGGATCACCACCACCGCGGGCTCGGCCACCAGCCGTTGACCACCGCCGAGGTCCGATGCGCACAACAGGAGCGGACCAGGGGACTCGACTCGTCCCGTCGCCGCGCCGGCCGGCAGCGCGCCCAGGCCCCCGACCTTGGCCACCACCGGACGGGTGAACGAATGCACCATGCCGGACACCCCGTCGAGAACCACCTGTTCGTCGTTCACCAGATCGAACCCCTGGCCGACCAGGTGCGATACCAACGTCGACTTCCCGGTGCCAGAGGCAGCCAGGACGAGCACGGCCCGCCCCAGAGGATCGGCCACCGCTCCGCCGTGAAGGGTTCCACTCGGCCCCATGTCCAAGAACCGCCGGCTCACCAGGCTCAGCACGGTGACCGCCACGCTCTCGACCGCCACCACCCGCTCCCCACCCCACTCGGGACGTACCCGCACCGTCGCCACCGGTTGAGGCTCCAGATGGACGACCAACGGGTCGCCATCGACCACGGTGACGTCGTCTCCCATCGACCGTCGGGCGATGGCGACACATCCCTCACGGGGCAGACCCAGCGGGGCCAGAGCGGCGGGCACAACACCGCTCCCGTGGTCGAGGATCACCAACCGTCGGTAGGTGGCCCTCGCCGGGGAAAGCCCTCCCGACTCCAGGTGAACGATCCCACCCGCCGGCCCGATCCCCACCGGACCGGGCGGTGCGGTAGGCGTCGCCGACTGTGCGTCTGTGGTGTCGGAGTGGATTCTGGTCACGGAACGGTGCTGGTCGGATCAGAGCGGGTCGGGTCGGTCACCTTCAACGCTCGACTCCCGATCAGGCGAGTTCGGTTCATCGCGGTTCGCCTCGTAGATCAGCAACGGAGCCGGATAGAGCGATGGTAGATCCCCCGATGCCCTACCCAAGTCGACCGCCCAGAGAAGTCACCTCCCTTCGGATCTGGCGACCAAGGCAGACTGGACCTATGAGGCACCGTCTCGTCCTCGTGGCCATCGCAGCCGCCGCCTTCGTGGCGGTGAACCTGCTCGTGTTCGCGATCTCCGAGCTCGTCTGGCCATGACGGCGACCCCGTCCCCGACAGCGAGGTCGCGCCCGAGCCACCAATCCGCTGCACTCCCCATCCCGTGATCCCGCATTGACTCACTCGAAACCTCCGCGTAGGGGGATTCGTTGCCTCATGTAGTTCCTCCGTTTGGGGTGTGGCCCGCTACGCCTGATCGATGGGACTCTCGATGGCGCAACGGCGTGCGGTCACGAACCAGATGGCAACGAAGTACCGGCAGGCGACACGGCCGGAAAAGACACAGATCCTTGACCAACTCGTCGAGCTGACCGGCTGGCATCGCGACTGGGCCCGGGCACAGCTGCGCCAGGCCGGAACGGTCCGTGCCGCCGGGTCCCGCAAGCCCCGGACGCCAACGTATTCGGCCCGGGTGGTGTCAGGTCTGGAGCAGTGCTGGCGGGTCGCCCGCTGCCCGGCCGGCAAGCGCCTGGCGCCGATGCTCGAGACGCTGGTGCCGCTACTGCGCCGCGATGGCGAGCTCGTGCTCACCGACGCGGAGGCCGACCTGCTGGTGGCGATGTCGGCTGCGACGATCGATCGGCGCCTGGCGAACTCGAAAGCTGTCGCGGGGTTCACGGGCCGGTCCCACACCAAGCCGGGATCGTTGTTGAAATCGCAGATCCCGATCCGAACCTGGTCTGAATGGGACGAGAACAAACCCGGGTTCGTGGAGATCGACTTGGTCGGCCACGAAGGAGGCAACAGCTACGGCGAGTTCTGCTTCACCCTCACGATCACTGACGTGGCAACGGGTTGGACCGTGAACCGCTCGATCCCGAACAAGGCCGCGATCCACGTTGTCGAAGCGATCAAGCACGCCTCAGCACGGTTCCCGTTCCCGATCCTGGGCATCGATTCCGACAACGGTTCGGAGTTCATCAACTCCCATCTCTACGACTACTGCCTCGCCAACAAGATCACCTTCACCAGGGGCCGGCCCGGCAACAAGAACGACGGCAGCCACGTCGAGCAGAAGAACTGGACCCACGTCCGAAGCCTCGTCGGCTACCTCCGTTTCGACACCCCCGCCGAGCTCAAGCTCCTCAACGAGATCTGGGACCTCGACCACCACTTCACGAACCTGCTGTGCGCCCAACAGAAGCTGATCAGCCGCGAACGTGTCGGCGCCAAGATCATCAAACGCCACGACACCGCACAGACCCCGCACCAACGTGCCCTGGCCGCGGGCGTGCTCACCCCAGCGAAGAAGGCCGCTCTAACCCGGGCCCGCAACACCATCCGACCCGGGCAACTTCAACGCCGCATCGACCAACTCGCAGCGCAACTCGAACGCCTCGCCCTGTCCAAAACCGCTGCCCCACCCAGACCCATCAACCGGGCCTTCAACAAGCGCGACCGTCCGGAGGTCTTAGGTGAGGCAACGAACTAGCCCTCCCGGAGGTTTTGACATGAGGCAACAGGATCCTCTAATATGTCCCCGACCTGATTTGAGGAGGGCTAGATGAGCGATCGAGAGAACAACCAGGCCGACGACGCCAGCATCACCAGGCGTGACGCCATGCGCAAAGCGGCGGGCATCGGCGCAGTGGCTGGCGCGGCTTGGGCCGCGCCATCGATCAACGGAATGTCGATCGTGCCGACCTTCGCTGCCGCGGCCAGCACCGCCCCCATCGTCATGACCGGCACGGCCACCAAGACCCTGGGGTGCTTCGGGCCGGATTCCTTCGCCGTCGACCTAACCCACCCGACCATCCCGGCCAACAGCGGATGGTGGAACTTCGCCTTCCAGGGTTGCACCGCGCTCAACACTGAGTCGGTTCGCTACGATTTCTTGGGCGGCCGGACCGACTGCTACAAGGAGCCGGTCGGCTACCAGTGCAAGATGGAGCTGCTCAACGGCACCACCGTCGTCTACGACACCGGGCACATCGACAGCACCGGCAACCAGCTCGGCGGCACCATCTTCATCGGCACCGCCGCCTACCCCAATGGTTTCGGAAACATGAACTGGCGCATCACCTGCGTCTGACCTGAACCTGCTCACGTCCTTCCTCGACCGTCCTCAGGTCCGAGACGCCGTTTGGCGGTGGCCGTGCGCGGACCAGTTCCTGGCCTGGGCCCCGTGGGCGGCACCCGTGGTGCTGGACCGGCGGGCCCTGGCCGTGCTCGACGCATTCGACGGCTCCCCCCTTCCCCCGCTGGCCGACGCCCTCGCCGACATAGAAGCCCGAGACCGCTCGGAAGCGCTCATCGAACTTCAACACCTCGCGGTCATGTTCGCTCGGGTCGGCCTACTGGACGACGGCACCCACCACCCTCGCCCGAACGTGACCGCCCTCGGTCGTCCCGTGACCGTGTGCGACCGCGACTGGTGGAGGCTTGACGCCTCGACCATCACCGACCTGCACCTCGAGAATCGACTCCTCACCGTGTCGAGCACCGACGAGCGGCTCTCACAGGTCCTCACCGGCCTGACCGGGTTCCACCCCACGACGCGAGACGCCATAGACGACACCACCCCCCTCGAGTTGGCGGTGGCCATGTCCGAACGAGAGCGGGGGGTACACGCCCTCTACGGCCGAGGGGGGCGGGTCTATGCCCGCTCGACGGACCGTGACGCGCTGATCCACCAGTTCTGCTGGTACCTCGCGTCCTTGGCCTGGCTAGCCACCGATCCCGAGGTGGTGTGGCTCGACTCGCTGCTCCTCCATCGAGACGGAGAGGTTGCGTTGCTGCACGGCCGAGCCCGCCACATGTGGACCCAATTCGGCCGGCGCCTGGAACAGCGGGGCTGGCGGGCGCTTCCGTCGGTCCTGACCGCCTTGGACCCGGCCACCGCCCAGGTCGTCGTTGCGCCCACACCCACCGGGGTGGTGGCCGAGGCCATGAACCTCCTCGACCTCACCTCGACACCAGAAGTCGCGTTTGGCTCTCGGCTGACGGTGACCAGGATCGATGACCTGGCTCCCGACTACGAGGTGTCATTCCTGATCAACGCCGGCCACGACCTGAGCGATCTGAGCCCACCTCTGACCGGATGGCGGGTGGCGCTCATGGCATTTCGAGGGGCCGCCGATGCCTGGCCCAGCCAGGATTCACCCGACACCCACCGAGGTGAGACAGCCCTTCGCACCGCGGCCGCACTGGCCGAAAGACCAGACCTCCCCGCCGCTCTACATCTATCGGACGACGCGCTGGTGGCTTCGTTGACGTGACCGAAGCCCCCTCGGCCTTCGGTCGCTTCACAAGCCGCGACTACCGTCAACACGCCCACCAAACAAACCTCTCTAGGAGTTACCCATGGCAGATCTCGGTTACGACGGCAAGGTCGCGGTCATCACCGGCGCAGGAGGTGGCCTCGGCCGATCACACGCCCTGGAGCTGGCCAAGCGAGGCGCCCTCATCGTGGTCAACGACCTGGGCGGATCGGTGGACGGCCAGGGTGGTTCCCACACCGCCGCCCAGCAGGTCGTCGACGAGATCAAGGCCGCCGGCGGCGAGGCCGTGGCCAACTACGACTCTGTGGCGACCCCCGAAGGCGGCAAGGCCATCATCCAGACCGGCCTCGACGCCTTCGGCAAGATCGACATCGTCATCAACAACGCCGGCATCCTGCGAGACGCTGCGTTCAAGAACATGGACGCGGAGAAGCTCGAGCCGGTCATCGACGTCCACCTCAAGGGTGCCTTCTACGTCACCCTGGCCGCCTGGGGCGTGATGCGCGAACAGAACTACGGCCGCATCGTCAACACTTCCTCTGCGGCCGGCATCTTCGGGAACTTCGGCCAGACCAACTACGGCGCGGCCAAGGCCGGCCTGGTCGGCTTCACCCGGGTGCTGGCGGTAGAGGGCGCCAAGAACAACATCAAGGCCAACGCCATCGCCCCGGTGGCCAAGTCCCGCATGACCGAGGACCTGCTCGGCCCCCTCGTGGACAAGCTCGGCCCCGAGTTCATCACCCCGGTAGTGGCCTGGCTGGCCCATGAGGAATGCCCGGTCAGCGGCGAGGTCTTCTCCTGCGGCGGCGGCCACGTGGCCCGGATCTTCACCGGTGTCACGCCCGGCTACACCGACACGGAGAGCCTCACCGTCGAAGACATCCGCGACAACTTCGACCAGATCCGCAACCTCGACGGGTACGCCGTTCCGGCCAACCTCACCGAGGAGCTCCAGCTCACCCTCAAGGCACTGGGCGGCTGATCGCACGGTGTGACGGCGTGGATCGTCCACGCCGTCACACCAACCGTCTCCAATCCACCCGTCGACCACCCGAGAGCTGAGCCCATCGGGTGAGGCCCCGCGATCGGAGGTGGTCACCAGAGGGAAACGCCACACCAAAGGCGAAGGCGGGACGGTCCGCCCACCCCAGCTCCCTGATGGCAGAAACCTTGGCCGGGCCGAACGAGGAGCCCTCCACCTGCTGGCGGGCGATGATCCGACGCTCTCGATCCGACACGTCCACCCCCTCGGCCCACAGGGCCCACCGTTGCGGCAGCCACCCGAAGGTGGCACCGGTGACCCGGACCGCCTCGGCCAGTACCGCAGTCCCACCCCAACGGTCGGCCTCCAGCGTGGCTTCCTCCACCGAGACCTCACCCCTGGCCAGGTAGCCGGCCAGATCCCTCACGCTCATCAGCTTGGGACGGGCTGAACCCAGCACGGCGTGGTGGCCGGCATGGAGCAGACGGTGCACCGGGGCCAGCGCCGTCATCGTCTGACCGCCTAGGGCCCAGGGCTGGGCCATCTCGAACAACCGGTGTAGCGGAACCCGAAAGCCGTGAACGCCATCGCACAACGACCGATGTAGGTCCAGCTCCATGCCGCTGGCCACCGTCAGCGTCACCGACTTGGCGAATCGGGCATCGAAGCCGGGCCTACGTTCCGCCCACGGCCGAGAGGCCCCGTCGACCATGAGGGTTCTGACCACGGCGTCGAGGCGGTCGGCTCTCACCAGCAGGTCGATGTCGTTGAACGAACGCCACGACGGGTCGGGCTCATCGAGATGGGCGATTGCCGGCCCCTTGAGGACCAGCAGGTCACCCTCGTCGGCCACCGCCGACAGCCGCTCCCTCAGCGCCAGCAGCTCTGCCTCTCGATGCAGGCACAGCACTAGCTCGTCACGGTGGGCCCGCTCCAGTTCGGCCCGGGCCGCCGAGGTAAGCCTCAACCGTGAGCGCCTCACGCCAGCCATCACCGACCCGGTGAGCTGAAGCCGCTTCGCCGCCGCCACCACCGCCCCAGACCAGCCCTCGGCGGCGGTCAGGTCGACGTCCACCGTGGGCGCCCCCGGCAGGTGCTGGACAGCTACCGCCCGTAGGATCGCCTCCACCGAGGGCTCATCGACCCGATCTTCGGATCGACTCCCGCCGGCCCCGCCGAGGTGGACGTCGGGCAGCCGGAGCGACCCGAGAACGCGAACCGTCGGGTCCGTTCCATCGCTTCGGTGTCGGTCCCCAGGGCGCCGCATGTCATCACCCTCGTGTCGGACACCGGGTTGGGCTCGGACGCCGGGTTGCGCTCTGACACCGGGTTGCGCTCGGTTCGACCGGAGGGCCGCCGCAGACTCGACGGCCACCTCCTGGTCGACCAGGAGACCCGCCGACACCAGGGCGTCGATCGCCACCTCGACAAGGGCCACCTCGGACCCGTCCCCGCCGGGGTCGAAACGGCCTGGGCCGGTGCGGTCGACGACTGGCGCGAGGCGGCGGGTCCCTGGCTCCGATGAGACGTCGGCGCCGACCAGCCCCGTGATCACGTCATCCTTCGCCGGCGGTTCACCAGCGCGACCCGCCTGGGCCCAGACCAGAGCGGTCAGACCATCGAGTACCGCCACCTGACGGTCCGAGGCTCGCATGACCACGGTCTCATCCCCATCGACCCGCCACAACAGACCCCGAGCCTGGGCCAATGTCCGGGCCGGCGGGCGGTGACGGTACAAGCCAGCCCGATCAGGCTTGCGCACCTGCGGCCCGGACCTCCCGGGACAGGGTCCGCGAACCAGCCCGCACCAGGGAGTCGACATCACCGTCGATCAGCGCCCAGGCATCGGTGGCCAGACCGTTCTCTATCTGCACCACGCCTCGACCGACCCGCGCCGTGGCCCCGGACTCGCCCGACCGCCACGCCACCGGCACCGGCACCGGCAGCGCCGCCACCAACAGCCGGCCCGAGATCCCCCCCAGCCACGTTGGCATGGCCTCGGCCAGGAGCTGGGTGAGCAGGTCGGGTTCGGGGTCCACCACCACGGTGGGAGGGTCGGGGATCACCCGCCCCAGCGTGCCCACCGCCCCAGCCGCCGCCATCAGGGGGATGGACACCGGAGCACCCAGGGCCACGTCGGCCAGATCCGAAGCCAGGCCGGTCACCGATCGGGCCTGACGCCCGACAACCCGATCCAGCACCGAGCGGGCGCTGTTCAGCGTCCGGGCCACCACCACGGCGTGGGCAACCCCGGCGAAGAGGGCCTGGCGGGAGGGTTCATCGAGCGGCACGGCCGGGTCCTCGACCTGGTCGGGGTGGGCGCACACCGCGGCACCAGCGGCCCAGGCCATCACCTCGTCGTCCACGTCGTCGAGCTCTGCGGGACCCAGAACCTCCAACCAGGCCGCGTGCAGGCCGACCAGGGAGCCCACGTCGAGTGCACCTGACACCACCGCGCCCAACAACTCCCGGCGCCGGGCATCGATCGCTGATCCGGGCAGGTACAACCGGGCCACCGAGCCCAGGCGCGGAGCAAGGTGAAGGGCCCACGCCCGCATCTCGGGGCTGCTCACTGCGGGGCCCACCCGGAGTCGTACAACTCACTCACTGCGGCGGTGAGCGATTCTCCCAGCACATCACCCAGGATCGAGGCCACCAGGTTGGCCACCACCAGTTCGGCCTCGGCCGGACCTCTACTCCCGAGGGTGCGGATCGAGTTCCAGGTGGACCACGACCCGACGGCCACCAGGGAATCCAACACCAGTTCACGGCGATCCCCGGCCCGATCGAGTTCGGGAGCGAACGCTTCGGCCAAACGGGCGGCCACGAAGTCGTGACCGGCCTGGAACTGGCTGTTGATGGTGGGCGAACCGGGGGCGTGGACCACCGCAGCCCGCAGCGTGGGGGTGAGAGCCTCGTTGATCCGTCCCCGCTGCTGGCAGAACGCCACCACCCTCTCGGCCGGTCCGAGCGCCATGTCGACGGGGCGGACCAGTTCGGCGAGCTGTTCGGTGACCCGAGCTCCCACCGCGGCGTAGAGGGTTTCGAGATCGTCGAAGTGCTGGAACACCGACCGGACCGACACCTCAGCCTTCTCGGCGATGCGCGGCGCGCTGGGGCGGACATCTCCGCTGGCCAGCAAGGCCAGCGTGGCATCCACGATCGCCCCTCTGGTGCGCACGGCCCGGGCCGTGCGCCCGTCTACCGGCTCGGCCGGGGCATCGTCTATGTCGAAGGTGGACGACAAGTGCTCTCCAGGGGAACGGGAGGAACCGCCCGACGAGTGTAGGTGCTACCTGCGGTCCGGCACCGAGGGCGTGTGCGCTCCCGACGCGCCCCAGCGGGGCGGCCCCGCTTGGGCGTCACCGACAGTGGTTAGGTTGGAACCATGGCCCTCGTCCCACCCGAGACCCTCTCTCCGTCCAAGGTGTCCTCGTTCAAGGACTGTGCCCTAGCCTTCCGCTTCTCGGCCATAGACCGCCTGCCCGAAGCCCCGTCGGTGGCGGCCACCCGAGGCACCCTGGTGCACCTGGCCCTCGAGCACCTGTTCGAGCGCGAGCCCGCCGAGCGGACCCGAGCCAATGCCGACCAGGACCTGGACCGGGCCATCGCCGAGATCCGCACCGACCCGGAGTACCTCGGCCTCGATCTGGACGCCGACGCCGAGCAGTCCTTCTTCACCGAGGCCGGCAGTCTGATCGACACCTACTTCACCCTCGAGGATCCCACCGCCATCCATCCCATCGGATTGGAGTTGATGTTGGAGGCCAGGGTCGGGGGTCTACGCCTTCGGGGGATCATCGATCGGCTGGAACTAGATGCCGACGGCAACATGGTGGTCACCGATTACAAGACCGGGCGGGCCCCGGGAGCGGCCTACGCCCAGGGGCGCCTGGGTGGGGTCAACTTCTACGCCCTTTTGTGCCAGGAGCTCTTCGGGGTCCTGCCGGCCAAGGTCCAGCTCCTATATCTGGGAGACGGCACCGCGCTCACCACCCAACCCACCGATCAGGCCACCCGGGCCCTGCGCACCAAAGTTGGGGCCATCTGGCAGGCGGTGGAGACCGCCTGCCAGCGAGAAGACTTCCGACCTCGCCCTGGGCCGCTGTGCAACTGGTGCTCGTTCCAGGCCTACTGCCCCAGCCAGGGGGGAGACATCTCCCTGGTGACCTCGGCCGTGAGCATGGCCTCGTGACCAGAACAGACCCGGGCGCAGACCGGGGCACAGATCCGAGCGCCGGCCTGTGGGGGTCGGTAGACCGCTTCGACGAAGCCGTGGATCATGTCTGGGGTCAGATCCTGCGCGGCCACCCCCAGGTCGACAAGATGTTCTACCTGGCCTCTGAGCTGGGAGATTTCAGCCTGATCTGGCACTTCATCGGCGCGGCCCAAGGTCTTCGCTCCGATCGCGACGCCGATGCCACCATCCGGCTGGCCGCGGTGCTGTTGGTGGAGTCGGTGGTGGTCAACCAGGGAATCAAGCGGCTGGTCAAACGTCCTCGACCACAAACCACCGAACCCCGCCCCCACCACCTCCGCCAGCCACTCACTTCCAGCTTTCCCAGCGGGCATGCCAGCTCGGCGTTCACCGCGGCAGGGGTGCTCAGCCACCATGACCCAGCGCTGAAGCCCCTCTACTACGCCGTGGCCGCCGTGGTCGCCACCAGCAGGGTCCACGTCAAGATCCACCACGCTTCCGACGTGATCGCCGGAGCGGTGCTGGGCGCCGCCTTCGCCCGCATCGCGGTCCGGGCGTGGCCTCTCCCCCGCCACTAAACCTGGATCCACCGATCGGATTTGGCTTCTGCTCGATTGACCCTGGTCACCCAGACGAATCCGCTTCTTTGGTCGGCCACCGTTGATGTTCTACTGTCCGACGAGATGGAGCGGGAGGACTGGGCGGGGGTTCGGGGGCAGAGCCCTTTGTGGCGGAGCCCCCGACCTGCGGAGATCGGCTTTGCCGTTCGTAGCAGCGAAGACTCGGCCGTCAGGCCGGCGACCGAACTCCGCCGGAAGGCTCTGCCTTTCGGCGGATCCAGGCTAAGGACCCGAGCGGATAGGTCCAGTCGTCGTCGCTGTGAGGTTGATCAGACCGAGGCTTCGCCTCGGTTTAGCCATGCCGTATTTATGGGTCGGCTCGCCTGATGGCTCGCCTCCTAAGCCTGGATCCACCGATCGACCAGGTCTCGACGATCTAGGGTCCCCATCGTGAGCACCGAGGGGAACGACGGCGGAACCAGCGAACCGATGAGCGACCTGGAGTCGCTGATGTGGACCCTGGAATCAGACCCGTTCCTGTCCTCCAACTTCGCCAACATCAGCTTTTTCGACCGGGCCCCCGACCACGACCGCCTCCGGCAAAGGATGTGGCGAGCGAGTCGGGTGGTCCCCCGCCTCCGCCGCAAGGTCCAGCCCGGCCTGGGCCCGCTCACCCCCAATTGGATCGACGACCCGGATTTCGACCTCGACCACCACCTCCGCTGGGTGACCCTCCCCCCCGGTTCCCAAGACTCCGATGTTCTGGCTCTGGCCGCCGACCTGGCCCTAGCCCCACTGGACCCGAACCGTCCCCTATGGGAGTTCACCGTGATCGACGGCCTGCCCGACGGTCGGGCGGCGATGGTCCAAAAGCTGCACCACACCATCACCGACGGCAACGGCGGCATCCGCATGTCGGTCGAGTTCATCGACCTGGAGCGAGATGCCCCGCCCCCGCCCCCCGTCGACGAAGGGCCCCCAGCCCAGACGCCCCAATGGGGCCCGCCGGCCCTGGCCACCGCCCTGCTACGCAACGCCGACCAGGCCGTACGCCAGTTCCAAGGCCGGGCTGGGTCGCTAGCCGGCTCGCTCACCTCCAGCGTGCGCCACCCAACCCAGCTCGCTTCCACCCTGGCCGGCCTACCGGCCGAGTCGGCCGCCACCATCCGCTCCCTGATCCGCCAATACGGCGTAACCGGGTCGTTCCGCTCACCGCTTTGGACCGAGCGCTCCCTGCAACGGGCGCTGGTGGTGTTCGACGTCTCCCTGGAAGAGGTAAAGCAGTGTGCCCGCGCTCTGGATGGCAGTGTCAACGATGTGTTCGTGGCTGCCGCCGCCGGTGGGGCGGGCCGCTATCACCGCACCCACGGCCACGACACCGCCGAGCTACGCATGACCATGCCGGTGAGCACCCGTTCGGGGCGCACGATGGCCGGCAACGCCTTCTCACCGACGCGGGTCATGGTGCCCCTCGACGCCGATCCGACAGACCGGTTCCGCGAAACCCACCAACGGCTAACCGTCACCAAGACCGAGAAGACCCTGGGGTTCATGTCGTCGCTGGCCGGCTTGGCCAAGGTCGTACCCCGCCCGGTGCTGGTGCGCCTGGCCCGCCAACAGGTCACCACCGTCGACTTCACCACCTCCAACGTGAAGGCAGCCCCCTTCGACCTCTACATCGCGGGCGCCAAGATGGAGCACAACTACCCGATCGGCCCCATCATGGGAACGGCCTGGAACCTGACCACCATGAGCTATCGAGGCCGGCTGGACATCGGTCTCCACGTGGACACCGCGGCGGTGGAACACCCCGAAGAGTTGGCGACAGCAATCCAGGAATCGTTCCAGGAGCTGTTCGCTCTGGGGGCCTGATAAGGCCCGTGGGGTCAGACGCCGGACGGAACCGGGATGTCGTCTACCACCAGGTCGTCGGTGACCAGCGGAGTGGCCGCGGTCACCAGGAGCAAGCGGATGTCCAAGAGGAGGTCTGAGACCTCATCGGAGGAGACCAGCTCGCGGTGCTGGAAGGTGCCGAGAGCCCGGTCGATCACGGCCATGGCTTCGGCGATCACGGTCTCAGACGTTTCGGTGTCGGTCACGTCACCACCTTACCGGCCCCCGGTGACAGATCGGTGGCGCATTTGGCCCACACGGTCATGGTGCGGGGCCAGGGCGTAGGTTCTCGGCCATGACCCACCCCCGCCTCGGCGTCACCTTCGCCAGCCTCATGCCCCTCGGGCCGGCCACCGCAGTGGAGACGGCCCGCCACGCCGCCGACCTCGGCTACCGATCGTTCTGGACGGCTGAGACCACCGGCCCCGAGGCCTTCTCGGTGCTGGCCGCTGCCGGTGCGGCCGCTCCCGGGCTCGGGCTAGGCACCGGAGTGCTCGCCCTCCAGATCCGCACCCCGATGGTGGCGGCCATGGGGGCCGCCACCCTCCAGGCTCTGCACCCCGACGTGGATGTGTGCCTCGGCATCGGCATCTCCTCACCGGTGGTTACCGGCCGCTGGCACGGCGTCGACTACGGCGAGCGCCCCCTGGCCCGGGTCCGGGAGTACGTGGCCCTGGTCCGTGCCTGTCTGTCAGGCGAGAAGGTCGACTGGGACGGCGACTTCTACCGGGTCCGGGGCTTTCGCCTCGGCATGAAGCTGGGCGACCGCAAGCCCAAGATCGTCATCGGTGCCCTCAACCCGGCCATGTTGCGCCTGGCCGGCGAGGTGGCCGACGGCGTGCTCCTCAACTACCTCCCCGCCTCCCACGTGGCCTGGTCGGTGGAACAGGTGCGCGCCGGCGGCCCCGCCGAGATCTACGCCTACATCCATGCCGGGGTCGGAGACCGCGATCAGGCCCTCGACAAAGCCCGACGAGACCTGTTCTCCTACGCCGTGGTCGATTCCTACGCCGCCAACTTCATCCGGGCCGGGTTCAACGACGAGGTGGCCGAGATTCGAGACCGACACCGCGCTGGCGACCGCGATGGCGCCTTGGCCGCGGTGTCAGACCGAATGTGCGACGCCATCGACGTGATGGGATCAGAAGATCTGGTGACCCAGACCGTGCGTGACTACGTGGCGGCCGGCGTCGACGTACCCGTGCTCATGCCCCTCCCCTGGGGTGGAGACCGCACCCAGGTCCTCACCAACACGCTCCGCGCCGCCGCCCGAGCCTGAGGAGGCGGGGGGGGCCCCCCGGCCCCCCCCCCCCCCCCCCGGCGGGGCAAAACCGGGGGGGAGCCCCGCCCCGCCCCCCCCCCCCCGCGGCGGCGACGGCCCCCCCCCCCCCGGGCCTGAACGTAGATCCACCGAAAGGCAGAGCCTTTCGGTGGAGTTCGGTCGCCGACCTTCCGGCCGACGTCTTCGCTGCTGCGCCCGGCAGAGCCGATCTCCGCAGGTCGGGGGCTCCGCCACAAGGGGCTCTGCCCCCGAACCCCCGCCCAGTCCAGTCGCTTCAGCTCATCGGACAGCCGAACAGCGATGGTGGCCGTACCAGGTACCCGATTCGCCTGGGTGACCAGAGAATCGAGCACGACCCAAGTTCGATCGGAGGATCCCAACTGGGACCCCCGCGCAGCCACGCCTGGGTAGGGTGCCGGTCATGGAGCTCGAGGACCGGGTGGTCGTGGTCACCGGTGGAGCGAGAGGGATCGGTCTGGCGATCGCCCAGGCCGCGGTGGCCAACCGGGCCGGCGCCATAGCGGTGGTCGACCTGGACTCGCCTGAACTGGAGGCTGCCGCCACCAACCTGGGACCCACCGCCCGGGCCTACGCCGCCGACCTGTCCGATGAAGCGGCCGTGACCGGGGTGATCTCCCAGATCCAAGCCGAGCTCGGCCCGATCGACCTCTACGTATCCAACGCCGGCATCGGGTCCGGAGCCGGGCTGGACGCCACCGCCGAGCAGTGGGACCAGATCTGGCGGATCAACGTCGCCGCCCACATCCACGCCGCCCGGGCCCTGCTCCCCACCGTGATCGAGCGAGGACACGGCCACCTGTTGATCACGGCATCGGCCGCCGGCCTGCTCAGCCAGATCGGGGACCTCCCCTACTCGGTCACCAAGCACGCCGCCGTGGCCGTGGCCGAGTGGTTGGCCATCACCTACGGGGACCAGGGTCTCACCGTCTCCTGCCTGTGCCCCCAAGGAGTGAAAACCGACCTGCTGGCCAAGGCCATGGGCCACACCTCGGTCCAGACAGTGGTGGCCCACGGGTTGATGGAACCGGATCAGGTCGCCGACGCGGTGGTGGAGGGCCTGCGCCAGGAGCAGTTCCTTATTCTCCCCCACCCCGAGGTCGCCACCTTCTATCAACGGCGGGCCACCGACCCCGATCGGTGGTTGGCGGGCATGAGGCGCCTACAGGCCCGGATCCTGGGCCAACCCGGGCTCGACCCGCCCGAGCCGTGACCCGCCGTACTCGTCCGATCGACGACGGCCTGGCCGAACTGGGCCTGGAGATCGGCCAGATCGTTCGCTACGTCGGACGGTCCGATCGACGGTTCCGAGAGGGCGTGGTACTACGCCGCGAGACCGACGGATCGGTGGGGTTGCGAGACGAACGGGGCCGAGCCCGGGCCATACCGGTGGAGCAGATCGAGGTTCGAGTGATCGGCCCTCGAGGCGGCGAGCAGTGGATCCCCCTCACCGAACTGGGCGGAGGCCTCCAACTCGGCCTGTTCTGACCGACGCCGGGAAGCCGAACCGGCAGGGTCAGAACAGTGTTCCCTGCGGTTCGGGACGGACGTAACGGACCGCTCCGGTCCAGGGGATGTCGTCCATGAACGACCAGCTCCGCCGGTGCAACGCCGATGGCCCCACCCCCCGCAGGGCCTGGCGGTGCCGGGGACACGGGTAGCCCTTGTTCCAGGCGAAGTCATAGGCCGGGAACTCCTCGTCCTCGGCCCGCATGATCCGATCCCTGGTCACCTTGGCCAGGATCGAAGCGGTGGAGATGGACAGACACGTCGCATCGCCCTTGACGATCATCCGCGTAGATCCGCCACCCACGAAGTCCCACTTGCCATCGATCAACACCTGATCGGGCACCATGCCCAGCCCATCCAACGCCCTCCTGGCTGCCAGCCGCTGGGCCTCGGACATGCCCAACTCGTCACATTCGGTGGCAGTGACGTGACCAACCGACCATGCCACGCACCAGTCGGCCAGCCGGTCGAACAAGGCCTCACGCTCGGGCTCGGTGAGCGCCTTGGAGTCACGAACCTTGTTGACCCTGCGATCCCGGGGCAACACCACCGCCCCGATGGTCAGCGGCCCGGCCCACGCCCCCCGCCCCACCTCGTCGACGCCGACCCCCACCTCGTGACCGGCCGCCCAGAGCTCACGCTCCACCGCCAAACCCGGGACCCGTCGCTTCAACGACTTTCGCAAAACCGGAGCAGAGGCGGTAGCCACGAACCCGAACGCTAATCCTGGTTCGCCGGAAGGCTCTGCCTTACGGCGAACTCCAGGCCGATGCCGCCGGTGCTAGGCACCTTCCTCACAGGTCGTACAGTTCTGGCGTGCCCGAACCAGCACCCGAGCCGCGATCCACCGGTCGCCCCGGTCTGCTCGAAGGCGTCCGCGTCGAGGTTCGCAACAACTTCGACGACTCGTGGAGCAACGGATTCGTGATCATGGCCGTGACCGCCACCGGCTACCGGCTTCGGCGCCGCCACGACAACGAGGTCCTACCCACCGAGTTCCCGGCCAACGACGTCCGCCGGGAACGCAAGAACTCCATGTGGTGGGTCTGAACCGCCACGCTCCGCGCGGGAAGGATCTGCGTTTCGGCGGAGCCAGGGTCAGGACCCGGTGCCCCCGCCCAGGATGGCGACGTAATCGTCTACCTCGATGGCGGTGAGGGTGAGGGTCTTGAGCGTGCCCCTCGCCGACAACGTGGTGGCCACCCGGGCTACGGCCCGCTCGTCGGGAGCGTCGAGCACGGTGATGAAGTCGTACTGGCCGAGCAGGGCGTACTGACTCAAGACCTTGACACCCATGCTCTCGACATCCGCGTTCACCTCTTTGAGCCGCTCAGGGCTGTCACGCAAGCGGGCATAACCATCGGGTCCGAGGGTGGAGAGCATCACGAACTTGGGCATGGCGAAAACCTACCGCCCGATGACCCAGGACGGTCGGGCCAGGGCGATCAGGCTAGGGCGTCACTCCAGGCGATCGATGTTGGAACGTTCGTCGGGATCCACCTCTCCGGTGGCCAAGAAGGCAGCCACAATCTCTCGGGCCACCGCTACCGAGGTGAGACGCAGGCCAAGGGCCAACACGTTGGCATCGTTCCAACGTCTCGCTCCCCGGGCGGTATCGGCATCGGTACAAAGGGCGGCCCTGATGCCCGGCACCTTGTTGGCCGCGATCGAAACGCCGGTCCCCGTCCAACAGCACACCACCCCGACGTCGGCCGCCCCCGACGCCACCACCCGACCAACCCGCTGACCGACATCGGGCCACCGATCCTCGAACGGATCCACCACCTCATGGCCATCGTCGGCCAACACGGCCAGAACCGCTTCTGTCACCTCGTTGGACTCGTCGGTCCCGAAAGCCACTCGCATCACCCGATCGTGCCAGAGAACCGCCGTCACCGGGCAGGGACCTAGCCTGCGGCCATGGCACGCACGGTCCACGTCGTCCCCCACACCCACTGGGACCGGGAGTGGTACAAGCCGTTCCCGGTGTTTCGGATGCAGCTCGTCGAACTGCTCGACGGCCTGCTCGCCACCCTCGACTCGGACCCGACCTACCGGCACTTCCAGCTCGACGGCCAGATGGCCGTCATCGACGACTACCTGGAGATCCGCCCGACCGAAGCCGAACGTCTGACCCGGCTCAACCGGGCCGGGCGGCTCACCATGGGCCCGTGGTACACGCTGCCCGACGAGTTCTTGGTCTCGGGCGAGACCCACATCCGCAACCTTCGCCTGGGACTGGAGCGAGCCGAAGCCATGGGCGGCTCCATGGCCGTGGGCTACCTGCCCGACATGTTCGGACACGTCGCCCAGATGCCCCAGATACTGGCTGGCTTCGGATTCGACCACGCCGTGGTGTGGCGAGGGGTGCCCTCGACACTGGCCGCCCCCGCCTTCTGGTGGGAAGCACCCGACGGCACCCGAGTCCGGGCCGAGTACCTGCCCGATGGCTACGGCAACGGAGCCCGGCTCCCCGCCACCGGATCTGGACTGGTCCACCAGGTAGAAGCGTTCCGGGTCGCGCACGGCCCGTGGGTCGGCGACGACGTTTTGTGGATGAACGGGACCGACCACCAGCTCCCCGACCCCCGGCTTCCCGGTGTTCTTACCGAGGCCGAGGCCGCCAGCCCCGACGGGGACCGCTTCGTGATCGCTTCGCTGGCCGAACACCTCCGGGCTGCTCCGGTCCAGGACCTACCCACCTGGTCAGGCGAGCTCCGCTCCGGAGCCCGGTCCAACCTGTTGATGGGCGTGGCCTCGTGTCGCACCGATGTGAAGCAGGCCGCGGCCCGGGCCGAGCGGGCGCTGGAGCGCGTGGCCGAGCCATTGCTGACGTGTTGGATGCCGGCCGAGGAGTGGCCCAACGAGTTCCTGGCCAGCGCGTGGAAGGAGATGATCCGCAACGCCGCCCACGACTCGATCTGTGGATGCTCGGCCGACGAGGTGAACCAGGCAGTACTCCACCGGTACGCCGAGGCCACCCGGGTAGCCGAAGCGCTCACCGACCGGGCCCTGATCAGGGCCTTGGCCACATCGGGCCAGGACCACATCGCCGTCAATCCGAGCGCGTCGGATCGATCCGGCATCGTGGCCGCGGTGGTGGCCGGGGAGGTGGCACCTCCCGACACCCAGCAGATCTCGGTGCGACCTGCCGTTCACCGTGGGCCCGCCCTGGCCGGCGCCCAGGCAGTGGCGGTGGTCATGCGAGCCGCCCTCGATGACCCCCGGGTGAGCCGCGTCGAGATCGTTCCCGACGACCGGTCCACCGACCTCGTCCGAGCCGGCCGGGCCTCGACCGGCGATCACACCCCGACCGGTGATCACACCCCAACCCGGTGGACAGCCCGACTCCACTCCGATCGTGGCCCCGACCAGATCGACGCCCGCGAGCTGCGCCGACAACTGGAGGCCATCGCCCGGGACCCCGACGCGGTCGTGACCGTGGAGACGGTCCGGCGAGGACCAACACAAGAGGTCCTCGTACGTACCCCGGTGGTACCCGGCCACGGTTGGCGGGGGTTGGCCCCTGCCCCCCTCGGGGACCATGCCGTTCGTCCTCACGCCGGGGGCCTCACCAACGGGTTGGTGACCGTCGAGGTGGACCAGTCGAACGGCACGTTCTCGGTCAACGGTCTGGGCGGGTTCGGGGTTCTGGCCGACGAAGGTGATGCCGGCGACACGTACAACTGGTGCCCGACCCCCGACGGAGCCACGCTCACCAGACCGGACGCGGTTGACGTCGTCGTGGCCGAGGCCGGGCCGGTTCGGGGCCGCATCGAGATCACCCGACGCTTCACCTGGCCCACCCACGTCGCCTACGGAAACCGGGCCGGACGGACCACGGTGGACATCCAGACGATCATCGAGGTGCGGGCCGGAGAGGACCTGGTCCGGATCCGAGTCGAGCTCGACAACCGATGCCGAGACCACCGCCTTAGGATCCACTTCCCGCTCCCGCAGCCCGCGACCGGGTCACGGGCGGGTTGCGCCTTCACCACCGTGTCCCGAGGCCTCACCGCCGAAGGCGGCCCCAACGAGGCCGGTCTACCCACCTTCCCGAGCCGGGGATTCGTAGAGGCTGGCGGCCTGGTGGTGGCCCACGACGGGCTCCCTGAGTATGAGGTACTCGATCAGAGCTACCTGGCCGTGACCCTGCTGCGGTCGGTCGGGGTCATCTCCCAAGATTCGATGGCCACCCGGGCACTGCCCGCGGGACCGCCCACCCCCACCCCCGCCGCCCAGTTGCCAGGCCCCTTCGGCGCCGACCTCGTTCTGCACACCTCGGGCCGCAACCCCTACGACGTGGTCGAAGAGGCGTTCACCCCCATCCTCACCGCCCGCCGGCCCGGAGCCGGCTGGGGTGACCCCGACTGCTCGGAGCGGTCATTCACCGTGTCGGGGGCTGAGCTATCGGCCCTCACCCTCCGACCCGACGGCCTCGTGGAGCTTCGCCTGTTCAACCCGACCGACCAGGAGACGGTGGCAACCGTGGCCGGGCGCCGAGGCCAGGTCACCGACCTGCGGGGCCGCCCCCTCGGCCAGCCCTTCGACGAAGCGGTAAACCTGAGACCACACCAGATCGTGACGTTGGCCCTCGACCATCGCTGACATGGGACCGAGGGGGTGGCGGCGGTATCGTCGTGCACCGTGCAACGCCCTTCCATTCGTGCTCTACCCGTGGTCGGTGCCGTACTGGTACTGCTGATCGGGGCCGGGATCTTCCTCATGGATCGAGATTCCGAGCCCGAACCCGCGGCCGCCCCAACCACCACCACCCAGCCCCGTCCTACCACCACCACCAAGCCCACCGAAGAGGGCTTCTTGGTGGCCGACGCCGCCGGGCCGGTGGTCGACCTCTACAGCGAACCGGGTGTGGCCTTGGCCGACCGTCCGTGGCTGGACAACCCCACCCATGAGGGCCTGGCCGTGGTGTTCCAGGTGCTGGAGGAAGGCCCCGAGTACCTCAAGGTGCGGGTTTCGTCTCGCCCCAACGGCCTGGAAGCCTGGATCAAGCGTGACCAGGTGACGCTGCGCCACGTTCCCAACCACGTGCTGGTCGAGGTCGGAGCCCGCCGGGTCACCGTGTTCAACGGCGACGAGATCCTGTTGCAGGAGCCGGTCGCCGTCGGCAAGGACCGCACCCCGACACCGCTCGGCAACTTCTTCGTCGACGGCATCGTCGAGCTGGCCAACACCACCGGCTCCTACGGTTCCCACCAGGTGAGCGTCAGCGGCTTCAGCGAGGAACTGAAGAGCTTCCAGGGCGGAAACGGCCAGATCGCCCTCCATGGCACCAACCGACCCGAACTGATGGGCCAGCCGGTCAGCAACGGTTGTGTCCGTATGACCAACGACGCCATAGCCCGCCTGGCCTGGCTCGCACCCACCGGAACCCCAGTCCAGATCGTGGCCTAAACATCCTGGTCCGTCGGAAGGCAGAGCCTTCCGACAGAGTTCGATGGCCGGCCTGACGGCCGACGTCTTCGCTGCTGCAACCGGCAAAGCCGATCTCCGCAGGTCGGGGGCTCCGCCACAAAGGGCTCTGCCCCCGTGCCCCCGCCCAGTCCTGCTGCTTCGGCTCGTCGGACAGTCGAACACCACAGGTGGCCGCACAGAGCCCAAGGCGCCTCGCTGACAGAGGCCAGTCAGCGGCGGCGCTGGGAGCGGCGGGCATCCATCTCGGCCAATCGGGCCTCTTGGCGTTCGGCCCAGCGGGCACCGGCCCGCTCTCGGCTGGAGCGAGGCTCTTCGACGGCATCGGCCCGCCTCAAGACATAGAGCGGAATGCGGCCGATGTCTTTGACCTTGCGGTTGCCGATGTCTCGCCACGAGAACTCGACGTCCCCTTCCAGAGCGTCACGCACGTCGGCCGTGCACACCACCGTGGCCGGAAAGGCCAAGGTCACGAGTCGTCCGGCCATGTTCACCACCGGCCCGAACACGTCGGCCTCCCGCTGGAGAACCGGGCCCGATGCCAGCCCCACCCGCACATCGGGCAGCTCGTCATCGGCGGCGTAACCCTCGGCCAGTGACAGGGCGATCTCGGCCGCGGCCCGTTCATGCGGGACGGCGAACAGGACCTCGTCACCGATCATCTTCACCACCCGGCCCCCCAACCGGCCCACCGTGTCATAGGCGCGGGTCTCGAACCGCTCCACCACCTCGGCCAGTTCGTGGGGACCGAGTTGTTGGCTCAGGGCCGTGAACCCGACCAGATCGGCAAAGCCGACCACCATGTGCGACGGGTCGGTGGCGGCCTGCTCGCGGGCCATCCGAGCCCGGGCCGCGTCCTGAAGGTGACGGCGCCACACCAGCCCCATGATCTCGATCAGGTTGGGCACCAGGACCGGGGCCACCGCCGCGAACGCTTCTCCTCGCGGTGCAGCCACGGGCTGTGACTCGGCGACGGGCTCGGTCTCCCCGTCCCCCCGGTCGTCACCGCCCGTGGTTTCGATATCGAGACCGTCGCCCGCTGACGTCTCGGGCTCCTCCACATGTCCGTCCCTGAGGTCGTCACCCGGGTCCACGGCGTCGACCACGGCATTGGCCACCCTGGACATGGATGAACCCACCACCCGCGCCATCTGGAGCGTCAGGTCGTGATCGATCACGTCGCTCTCCATGAGCTGACCGATGACGGTGAGGAGAGCTACGTCGGAGTCGTTGAAGGCCCGGTCCCCCACCCTGGGCACGGTGAGGCCGAGGGACCGCCACATCCGGGTGATCAGCTCCGGAGCCAGGCCGGTAGCGGCGGCCACGTCGTCGAGGTCGTAGTCGGCGCCCTCGGGGCGAGCGACCGTGTCCATCAACAACAAGGTGAGGTGGTGGTTCTGGTCGGCGGCGGCAATGGCTGCCTCGTCCACCCCGTAGAACCGCAACAACTCGGCCCGTGTTCCCGTCTCGGGAAGCACTCCCGTCTCGGGAAGCACTCCCGTCTCGGGAAGCACTCCCGTCTCGGGAAGCACTCCCGTCTCGGGAAGCACTCCCGTCTCGGGAGGCACTCCCGTCTCGGGAGGCACTCCCGTCTCGGGAGGTACCTCCCCCTGGTCCATCCCGCCTGGTTCGGTCACGAGAACGACCCGCCCTCGGGAACGGTGGGACCCGTCGACGGGCCCGGATCTGATCCGGGGCGGCGCATCACCGGGTCGATGTCGGGGTGCTCGGCCACGATGGTCAGCGACTTGAGACCGCCGGGTGGCAACACGTCACCGAGCAAAGCATCGCCCTTCAACTCGGTAGTGGTCCACGTCCGGTCCAGCCCCGACGCGGTGATGACGACGGGACCCACACCATCGTGGGGTTCCAGGTGCCACAACAGGGCGGGGCGGATGCCGTGCCAACGGACGCCATAGGAGATCCGCCCCCACTCGGTGGGCAGGTCGTGAACCTCCACGCCGCCGCCATACCAGTTGTCGGGATGGACGGGAAGTAGATCCAGACCCGAGTCGGTCTCGGTGACCATCTGGTGGCGCAGTGCGGTGATGAGCGCCGCCGACGCGGCCAGGTCATGACCGATCCTCCTGGTTCCCGAACCAGGAGCGGGGCCCTCCCATGCCGTCAGCGGCCCGGCCTCGGACACCACCGCATCCAGAGCGGGACCACGCGCGGCGAGCACCCGATCGACCGCGTCGGCTTCGGTCCCGGCTTCGGTGGGGGCCACGGCACCGTGCCTCACCTTGGACTCCAACGCCCCCACCGCAGCAGCAGCCTCCCGCTGGCCACAGCGATCCAACATGTTGGCGGCCTGACCCAGGCTCGTACTCACCCGCCATCGCAGCACCGGATCGGAGAGCTGACCACGCTTGTTCGCCCGAGCCAACCGCTCCACCGCGGCGGACACCTCGGGCAACATCCAATCCAACAACTCGTCCACCCGGTGCAAGAGCCAGTGGCGCGACACCACCGACAGCACGAGGGCGTCGGCTTCCACCGACGCCGAAGCCAGCCGGTCCACCCACCGAGCCACCACAACCCCGACGTCGGAGGGACGGTCCATGAGGTCCAGCGCGGCGAGGATCACCTCGGTCGCCCCCAACTCCATGTCCGAGCTGAGGTGGCCGTCGCGGCGCACCGACTCCCCGTCGTGGGCCAACTGCACGTGGGCTCGGGCATGGGTGAGGGCTGCTGCCAGGTGGTGGTCGGGTACCTCTAGGCGGGGCCCGCGGCGGTGGACCTCCCAGCCCGAAGCGACGGTGGCGGCATCGGGTAGGACCTGGGGGTAGTCGAGCGGACCGGTCCCCGTCTCACCCACCGGTACCATCGCCCGCAAGACCGCGGTGTGAGGCGTCGGGAACACCAGGGCCATGGTGGCCAGGCCCTGCGGGCACGAGGCCGTGAGCAGTTCGGTACCAGCCGCCCCCGAGAGAACCTGGTCGACCACGTCGCCGCCGGCTCGGTCACCCACCGCCACCCGGGCCGGGCGCCGGGGAAGCACCACCGCGGGCCGACCATCCACCCGGACCATGTGGGCCACATCGCGGCCCCGCCCACCGCCGACAGGTTCGATGGTGATCTCACGAACCGAACCGACCCCGTCAGCCACGAATGGACGGATCACCACTACGGTGGCGAACGGGATGGCGGTGCGGTTCTCGACCTCGGCAACTACCCACTCGTCGCCCACCGGGCGGGGCGAACGCACCCCATAGGCCCGATGCACCGCCTCCCCTCCCGGAACTCGCATGAGGGTCTCCACCACCGGGGCGTCGCCCAACAGGAACTGGCGGATCGACCCCTCACGGGCGGGGATGCGCCACCGGTCATCGGCGCCGATCCACCAATCCAGGCTCCAACCCTCACCGACCACCAGACCGGCTCCGTCGACTGGTGTGGCCACCGGCGAGGACACCGTGCCCACCAGGCTCCACTCCACTCGACCCGGCCGTACTCCCGCAACCGGCTCAGCACCCCTCGAGCCGACCTCGTCGAGCTCTCGGCGCCTCCTCACCCCCCTCGGCAGGACCCAGCCGGCGTCGCGCAGTTCGGTGACCAGCGAGCCGGGATCCGAGCCACGGTGGAGACCACTACCTGCTTCCGAACCGTCAGCCACCGATGGGGACGAAGCGGGTGGCGACGGGGTCGAGGAGGCGGTGCGGGACGACGAACGGCGAAACATGATCCGGCGGGTCTATCCGGCCCGGCCTCCCCCGTCCACCTCACGGCGCGATCCCCGACGAAGCAGGCCGGCGTATGCCTCAGCAGCCGGGCGTCCGTGATGGCACACCGCCTGCACCTCGGCCGCTATCGGCATGTCTATTCCGAGCTCTGCGGCGATCTCCATGACCACGTTCGATGTCTTGACCCCCTCGGCCACCATGTTCATGGCCGCGATGATCTCGTCGATCGTCTGCCCCCGTCCGAGGCACTCCCCGACATGGCGGTTACGGCTCTGCGGGCTGATGCAGGTGGCCACCAGGTCCCCCATGCCAGCCAAGCCGGCGAACGTGACGGCCTGGCCGCCCAGGGCCACACCCAGCCTGCTCATCTCGGCCAGGCCCCGGGTGATCACCGCGGCGCGGGTGTTGTCGCCGGCACCCAGCCCATCGGCCATGCCCGCGGCGATGGCGATCACGTTCTTGAGCACCCCACCCAGTTCGCTGCCCACCACGTCTTCGTTGGTGTACACGCGGAACAGGTCGGCCTGGAAGAGGACCTGGAGGGCACGGGCGATGTTGTCGTCCTCCATGGCGATGACGCTGGCCGCAGCGTGGCCAGCCAGGATCTCCTTGGCCAGGTTCGGCCCGGTGAGCACCCCCACGGGATGGCCGGGAAGGACTTCCTCGACCAGTTGACTCATCCGCAACCGGGTACCCACCTCGAGGCCCTTGCTCAGCGAGATCACCGGGACCCAGGGTCGCAGGAACGGCTTGACCGCCTCTAGGGAGGACCGGAACCCGTGGGAGGGAACTCCCATCACCAACAGGTCGGCACAGCGCACGGCCCGCTCCAGGTCGTCGGTGGCCCGAAGCTGGTCGGGTAGGCGGAACCCGGGGAGGTAGTCGCCGTTCTCGTGGTCCCGATCGATCTGCTCGGCCAGCGCCGACCTTCTCGACCACAACAAGGTGGGGGTGTTCCGACTGGCCAGCGCCGCCACCGTGGTTCCCCACGACCCCGCACCGATGATTGAGACCGCTATCTCCATGGTCGAACCATAGAACCGGGTGGACGATCGATGGGCGAGGTCGGGCCTGGCGAGTCGGCGGTAGCGTGGCGTGCGTGCAGAGCGCCGTCGTCATTCCGGTGAAGGCGTTCGCATCGGCCAAGGCCAGGCTGTCTCCCGCGGTCACCCCCCGAGAACGCGAAGCGCTGGCCCAATCCATGGCCGAGGCCGTCATCCGGGCCGCTGGTCCCATGCCGGTGGTGGTGGTGTGCGACGACCCCGGCGTGGCCACCTGGGCCCAGACCCAAGGAGCCGAGGTCCGGTGGACACCGGGGTTGGGTCTCGACGGGGCGGTCCAGGCCGGCGTCGAGTGGGCGGCAGAGTCGGGATACAACCGGGTGGTGGTGGCCCATGCCGATCTTCCGCTGGCCACCGACCTGCAACACCTCACCGGTGTCCACAGCGGCGTGGTCTTGGTTCCAGACCGCAGGGCGGACGGAACCAATGTGATCTCCCTGCCCGCCGACTGCGGTTTCCGGTTCGCCTACGGACCGGGCTCGTTCCACCGCCATCGGGCCGAGGCCACCCGCCTGGGCCTAGCGGTGACGGTGGTCGACGACGCCTCGTTGGCCTGGGACGTCGACACCCCCGACGATCTCGTCCTCCCATCGGGCCAGGCGGTCACCGCGGCCATGGCTGCCTCGATCCCGCCGCTACCAGGTCCCGGGCCGACGACCATCGGAACGCGCCGGTCCATCGCCGGCCACTGACCCATCGATGAGGACCCGGCCATGACGTTGCCTCGGCCCGCCACCAGCGGCCTCGCCATCCCGACCCGAGCCTTGGCGGTGGGGGCCCATCCCGACGACGTCGAGTTCGGGGCCGGTGCCACCCTGGCCCGATGGGCCGAAGCTGGCTGTGAGGTGTCGTTGGTGGTGTGCACCGACGGGTCCAAGGGTACGTGGGACCCTTCGGCCGACACCGAGGTCCTGGTGGCTACCCGCCAGGCCGAAGCCCGAGCCGCGGCCGCCGCTTTGGGAGCGACAGGGGAAGTCGTGTTCTTGGGTCGCGTCGACGGCGAACTCGAGAACGACCGGGTCACCCGATCCGAGCTGGCCCGAGTGATCCGGCACCTGCGACCCGACGTCTTGTTGGGTCACGACCCCTGGAAGCGCTACCGCCTCCACCCCGACCACCGGGCCGCCGGCTTCTTGGTCTGCGACGCCCTGGTAGCAGCCCGAGACCCCCACTTCTTCCCCGAGCACGGCCTGGACCCGCACCGTCCGGCCGCACTGTTGCTGTTCGAAGCCGACGAGGCTGACCACGCCGAACCGGTGGACGAACACCACCTCTTGGCCCGGATCGCGGCCCTGGAATCGCACCGCTCCCAGTACGAGTCCACCATGTTCATCACCGAACCGACCGAGGCCGCGTCCGCGCAAGACGCCACCCTCGCCGGGGAGGTCCCAGCCACGGTGGCCGCGTTCCGAGCCGAACAGCGCCAAGCCCTCCTCGATGGGGGCACCTGGGCCGGAGCCGCATTGGCAGAGTGCTTCCGGTACATGCCCACCGACCGCTGAAACACGACCGCCCCACGAAGGCGAACAGTCCAGCCCCACCGCTGGCCTGCGCCACCTGACCCCGGACGCGATTCGGGGGAGGGCCCAAGCCCTCCCCCGAATCGAACCCGATTGTGTGCTGGTTACTTCTTGGCCAGCTTCGGAGCGGGGATCTCCTTGTTCACGGTCTTCTTGAAAGTGGCGCCGAGGGTGGCCTTGGGGGCCTTCTTGGCCTTGACCTTCACGGTCTCACCGGTGCGGGGGTTACGAGCGGTGGTGGCCGCCTTGGCGATCTGCTCGAAGGACACGAAACCGGTGAGCACGACCTTGTCGCCCTTGGTGACGAGAGCCAGGACCGTCTCCTCGAAACCCTTGAGCACGGCCGCAGCGGTGGTCTTGTCGGTGCCAGCCTGCGCGGCGACCTGGTCGACGAGCTCAGCCTTGGTGATGTTGGCCACTGCCAACCTCCTGGTTGTTTGTTGGGATAACGCCCGAACATTGCTGTGTCGGGCCTCGTGAGGTCAAGTATCACCCCGATCAGCACCCATTTGGGGGATGCCCGCCCCACGTCGCCTCTCTAGGCTCACCTCATGCTCGAAGACGGCACCTACGACGCGGTGGTGGTTGACGCCGAGGAGGGCCCTGCCCCCCACTCCACGAGGGTGGAGCTGGCCATCGCCGCCGGCCCTCACAAGGGCGAGCTGGTGGCCATCGTCACCGACCTGACCCTCATCGCCTCGCGCGATCCGCTGGACCTGTTGGCCCTACCCGCCACCATCACCGTCGAGGCCGGGATCCCCTCGCTCACCATCGAAGGCTGACCGCAACGAGAGACACGGCGGACAGCAGCCCGACGCGGTCTGCCTTTCAAAGGCTCCAAGCTCAGTAACAGTCGCTCAACTCGTGAACTCCGGCGGCTACGCCCTCGGCCAACACCGAGATGTCGGGTGCCCGTTCCCGGTCGCCGGTGATGCCCACCACCAACTTGCCGTTGTAGGAGAGGATGGCGGTGGCCACCGCCGCCCCGTGGGCGATGGGCACGTACGGCCTAGGTTCCACCAGCTCCCGGCCCAGGCAGTAGAGCGGGAACTGGGGTCCGGGCACGTTGGTCACCACGGTGTTCACCGACCGTTGCGGCACGGCGTGGAGCATGCGCATGGCCAGCCGGCTGGCCGACCCGGCCAACATGGGGGGTACCAGATCGGCCACGTTGGTTATCCATTCGCCGGCCTCGCTCATGTGGGAGGCCTTGCGGTCAGCCATCTCGGCCTTGACCGCGTCGAGTCGAGCTGTCGGGTCGCCCAGGTGGGTGGGCAGCTCAACCAACAGGGCAGACACCCGATTGTCGGGTACACCCACGCCGTCGTCATGACGGACCGACACCGGAACCAACGTTCGGATCGCGCTCTCCACCGGGTCTCCCCGGTGGGTCAAGTAGGTCCTCCACCCCGACGTGACCGCG
Source organism: Microthrixaceae bacterium (assembly GCA_016702505.1). NCBI lineage: Bacteria > Bacillati > Actinomycetota > Acidimicrobiia > Acidimicrobiales > Microthrixaceae > Microthrixaceae bacterium. Next base: position 473,745 of record JADJDU010000001.1, on the reverse strand, counting down.
GCCAAGACCACGTCGTTGACGGTTCCACCTGCGGCTCGACCGATGCGCTTCACCTCGGCCAGGTCGATGGTGACATGGGTCCAGACCCGATCCGGGCCGATGGAACCCTCCAAAGAGGGGGCCGTTCGGGGTCCAAGGTGTGACAAGAAGCGGGCCGCTCCTTGCATGGTCCTGGCCATCTGCTCCACCGCTTCGGACGGTCTGGTGGCGGCGGCCACGACCCTGGCTCCTCGCGTCACGGTGTCGGCCACCAAGCCGATCCAGGCATCGGCAACCAGCTCGCCAGCACTGGGCTCGGGCTCTGGAACCCACGGTTCGGGCTCGGGGACGACGGGGTCGGGAACGATGTCCAACAACGCCTCCAACAGCCCGACCCCAGCCACCCCGTCGACCATGCAGTGGTGGACCTTGAACACCATCGCCCACCGCCCCTGGTCGAGGCCTTCGACCAGCCAGGCGTCCCACAACGGCAGGTCCCGGTCCAGGCGTCGAGACATGAGCTGCGACATCAGTTCGTCCAATGCCGCATCGTCTCCCGGGGCCGGCAGGGCGGTTCGGTGAAGGTGGTTGGCGATGTCGAACTGCGGATCGTCGACCCACACCGGCCGACCCAGCTCGAAGGCCACCGCCCTCACCCGCTGGCGGTAGCGAGGTATCCGGTGGATCTTGGCCAGGATCAGATCACCCACCTCCTCGAGGGTGGGGGCTGGGCCCTCGAAGACGGTGGCCCCGGCGATGTGGAGATGGGTCTGGTCGTCTTCGAGGTGCAAGAACTCGGCATCCAGCGACGAGAGACGGTCCATGTCGGCCAGTCTGGTGCCAGCACCACGCCTCGTCCATGGTCTCCCATCCAAGGTCAGAGGGCATCCACCAACGAGGCGGTCGCCGCGGGAATGATGACGATCGGTGACCAGCCGCCCAGCCGTCTGCCCGATCGTCCATGCCGAGACGACAGGACCGTGATGGCTGCCCAACGACCAGGGGTACCCGTGAACCATTCCCAGACCTCTCCCGACGCGCGTCCGCACACCTACGTGCTCGACACCTCGGTCCTGCTCGCCGATCCCGGCGCGCTGACCCGATTCGACGAGCACGCGGTGGTGCTGCCCGTGGTCGTACTCATGGAGCTCGAAGCCAAGCGCGACCATCCCGAGCTCGGGTGGGCGGCGCGCAACGCCCTGCGCCACCTCGAGCGTCTGCGCCTTGCCCACGGTTCCATCACCGACCCCATCCCGGTGAACGCCGAGGGCGGAACGGTGCGAGTCGAGTTGAACCACCAGTCCACCGATGGCCTGCCACCGTCGATGACCGCCGACAACAACGACCACCGGATCCTGGCCGTGGCCCTGAACCTGGGACGGGACGGCCTCGTGGTCACCCTCGTCACCAAGGACCTGCCGCTACGTCTCAAGGCCAGCATCGTGGGGCTCCAAGCCGAGGAGTACCGCAACGAGCAGGCCGCCGACACCTCCTGGACCGGGTTCGTGGAGCTAGACGTCGAGCCCGACGACATCGACGACCTGTACGCGGATCGTCTGGTCGACCTACCCGAGGGTCGTGACCTCCCGTGCAACGCCGGGGTGGCCCTACATGCCGGTAGCCAGTCGGCGCTGGGTCGGGTCCGAGCCGACAAGGCCATCCACCTGGTGCGTGGCGACCTCAGCCTGTTCGACGTGGTCGGCCGCAGCGCCGAGCAGCGCATTGCCTTGGACATCCTCTCGGATCCGTCGGTGGGGATCGTGAGCCTGGGCGGCAACGCCGGTACCGGCAAGAGCGTGCTGGCGTTGGCGGCTGGGCTCGACGCCGTGCTCGAGCGCGGCACCCACAAGCGGATCTTGCTGTTCCGTCCGCTGTTCGCCGTGGGTGGTCAGGATCTGGGGTTCCTGCCCGGCGACCGGGAGGAGAAGATGGGGCCTTGGGCCGCTGCTGTGTTCGACGCGTTGGAGTCCATCGCCGGGCCCGAGGTGGTCGAGGAGGTGATGGCCCGGGACCTGTTGGAGGTTCTCCCACTGACCCACATCCGAGGTCGCAGTCTCAACGACACCTTCGTGATAATCGACGAGGCCCAGAACCTCGAGCGACCGGTTCTGCTCACGGCCCTGAGCCGACTCGGTGAAGGCAGCCGGGTGGTGCTCACCCACGACGTCGCCCAGCGCGACAACCTGCGGGTGGGCCGCCACGACGGCATCGCTTCGGTGATCGACGCCCTGCGGGGCCATCCCCTGTTCGCCCATGTGACCCTCACCCGATCCGAGCGCTCGCCGGTGGCGGCTCTCGTCACCAACCTCCTAGACGACTTCACCTGAGGTTCCCGGCGAAGCCGATCCGGCGGAAGGCCGAGCCTTCCGCCGGAGTTCGGTCGCCGGCCTGGAAGGCAATGCAGCGATCACTGATTATTCCGTGAGTTATCACGTATTGGTCAGCTATATTCGGGACATGGATAGGAACCAACCCACCGAAGGCGAGAGCCTCATGATCCACCTGGCCGACGCCTGGCTGACCGTGGAGAAGCTCCTCAACGGCAGGCTCAGCGCCATCGCCGGGATCAGCGTGGCCGAGTACCGGCTGCTGCGGGCCATCTCCCTTTCCCCTCAGGGCCGGGCCAGCCGGGTTGCTCTGGCTGGCGAGGTCGGACTCACCCCGTCCGCTGTCACCCGGGCGCTGACCCCGCTCGAGACCCGAGGCATCGTGGCCACCACCCGCAGCGAGCGCGACGCCCGACAGGCACTGGCCGGCATCACCGACTCGGCCATCGAGCTGTTGACCACGGCCACATCTGTGGTGCAGGAGACCATGGCCGACATCGTCGAGGGCCTTTCCTTCAGCACCACCGACCTCGGAGAACTGACTGCCTTCCTCGACGGGGTCACCTCGGCCGCAGGCCGCCCGCCCAGAGGTCGGGTCTCGGAACGGTGACCGAGCTGCCGGCTGTGTTCAGCCAGCTACCTCAACCTTCACCTCGGCCTCCAGCTTGGAGAACCGGTCGGGCTGGACGGTGACGGTAACGACCCACGACCCGGCGATGGCCAGGTCGGCATCCTCCACCCGGAACCGGCCCGGCCCCACCCGTTCGACCTGGCCTTCGATCGGGCCCACGTCAAGGGCCGGTAGCGAGAAGTCGACGCTGGCCTCCGGGTAGCGATCATCGGGTCGACCGTCACCGGCCAGGAGACGAAGGTCCACCTGGTTGGTGCCGGCCCGACCAGGGCTGATCACCACTTCGACCGATCCATCACCGAGCGGAGCCGAAGCCTCGACCGGCCCCCTCGGAGCCGACCCCCGCGAGTCCGATCCATTGCTGGTCGCCGAGGCCGTCCGGGCCGGGGTGACGTTGACCAGCGCCGCGGTCACCGCGACCACCACCAAGAGGACGCCCACCTCGACCCGCAGAATCCGAGCCAACGTCTGCCACCGAGGATCACCAATCGGCGGGGCGTCGTCGCCGTCGGGATCAGGGGCCAACACCGGAACCAGCCGAAGGCGATTCCAGCCCCCGGCCGCGGCCACCAACGCCACCAACGCCACCTTGGCCATGAGCAGGCGGCCGTAGGTGGTCGACGTGAGCGGACCCAGACCCCCCACCACGATTGTGGCCATCGCCGCGCCGCTCATGGCCACACCCACGAGCGCAACGGCGGCCAGACCGGAGAACCCGGCCACCGCCTCACCGGACCCGATCACATCTCCGGCCGCTCGTCGACGACGCAGGATCCCGATGAGAGCCACCAAACCCCCGAGCCAGATGGCGGCCGCGGCCAGGTGGGCCAGATCGGCCACCATCCCCGCCCAGGCCGGGACCATGGTCCTGGTGTGACCGGTGAGGGCGAACCCGAGGGGGGCGACGGCGGCCCCCGCGCCAGCGATTGTGCGCACCGCCCCCTTGAAGGGCAGACCGGCGGTGATGGCCACCATGACCATTCCCACCATGGACAGCCCCAGCGACCAGCCCATGCCGTCAGCCAACGATCGACCGAGGAGACCGACCTCGGTCACCGATCCCCAGCCTCGCCCGGTGGCCAGCGATGCCCGCACCGGCACTTGGAACAACAACGCCAACACCCCAACGCCGGCCAACACACCCAGTCGGCGGGACACCGGTGACGGCTCGTCGGCCCGACCCAGACGGGTACCCACCAGGACAGCCCCCGCCACCACCAGCACCGCGCCGTAGGAGATGGCCCGCAGCACGGCGGCGATCACCTCGTCTCGCCGGTCACCACCGGCCCCGAACGCCCGGTCGACCACCTCGGAATCGACCACCGTGCGCTTCCCGACCGAGAACTGGAAAGCGCCGTGGATCGGGTGACCATCAGCAGACACCACCCTCCACGCCACCACGTATCCGCCGTCGGGTAGAACCCCGCGCAGCGGGACGGTGACGGTTCGACCGCGGGCCTTCGCCTCGCCGCGGTCATGGCGCCCCGCGGTGGCGTCCAAGACCCGTACTCCTTCGCCCTCGACGGACACGTCCTCGGTGAAGGAGAGAACCACCTGGTCGGGCGAGTTGTCTGCCACCGCTCCCGCGACCGGCTCTGTAGCGGACAGCTCGGCGTGAGCCCACGCCTCACCGACCCCGACGCCGAGCACCCCGACGGCGAGGACCAGGGTCGCCACCACCAACCGCACCACCCCGTCCCGCCATCGGGGCCGGTGCCCGGAGTTGCAACGGGAAGAGGTCATCGGGGCATGGTGGCCCAATACAGCCGACCGGTTCCACCCAGGCCCCACCCAACCGCCGTGGCCGGAGTTTGGCTTCAGGCGCCATCCCTCCTACGATGGCTCGTCCGCAGGAGCACGGTCCCGGCCCGGCTCGAGCGTCCAACCTGTCCGGGAGAGCGAACCGATGGCCAAGAGCGACAAGCGTCCGATCATCAAGCTGAAGTCCACCGCGGGCACCGGCTACACCTATGTGACCCGGAAGAACAAGACCAACACCCGCGAGCGGATCGAACTCAAGAAGTACGACCCCAAGATCCGCCAGCACGTCATCTTCAAAGAAGAGCGCTGACTCTGAGCGGCCAGGCCTTCGCCGGCCGCTGAGAGTTGAGCGAGCAGGTGAGCCGTCCGCAGGCACGGCATGGTTGGAACCAAGGCAGAGCCTCGGCCTGATCAACCTCGCAGTGACGACGACTGGGCCATCCGCCACGACCCCAATGGGCACGACGCGGAGTGGTGACGTGACCCCTCGGGGTATCCACCACCGGCGCGCCCGTGCTCTCTACGATTTTCCCAACAGGGGAATCGCCGGGAGCACAGATGCAGCCAACCATCTACGGCCTCGACATCGAGACCGACACCCGAAACGACGGAGCCGACCCGACCATCGCGCCGGTGATCACAGTCGCGCTGTCGGGTCGCAACTTCGACGAGATCTTCGTCGGATCCGAGGCCTACATCCTGACCGCGCTCGACGACCGATTGTCCACCCTGGCCCCCGGCGTCCTCGCCACCTGGAACGGCTCCACCTTCGACCTTCCGTTCATGGCCGATCGGGCTCTGCTCCTTGGCGTGGACCTAGGCCTGCGGTTGTGCGTCGACCAGCGCCTCACCATGCAGCGGGCACTGCTGCCCGGGCATCGGGGGGCGTATCGGGCCGCGTGGCACCACCACAGCCACATCGACACCTTCCGCCTCTACGGCGAGTCGGCACCGGCCGGGCCGTGGTCGTCGCTGCGGGTGATCGGCCGGGCCCTCGGCCTCACCGCGTCGGCCAACCGAGGTGAAGCTCGGGGCCGTTGCCAACTTCTCGCCACCGAGGCACTCCATGCCCATGCGGCCAGCGACGCCCGCCTGGCCCGGGTCCTGGCTGAACGCCGGTGGTCGACGGCGCAGAGGCTGGTGGATCGCCTGGACACGACCGAGGCCGAGCTGGTGACCGTGGCCGCCAGCCGTCTGGAACGCCAAGCCCGCTTGGAGCGCCAGCCGGCACCCGCAATGGCCTGATCAGCCGCTCCCCGTTGTCACCGTGGCGGGGCACAATCTGATCGAGGCTCGCAGTCCCCTCCCAGCCCCAGGGCCGGACCGCCGGAAGAACCACCACCTCCGGAGGTCCCATGTCGAGCCACGCCACCCCCACCCCCGATCCCGCCAAGGGTTCGCCGCCGCCAGGCGCCCAGCCACTCATTCCCATCAGGCCCGTTAACCCGTCTCCAGGGCTGCCCACCCCAGAGCTGACCCACCTCGTGCACGAGGCCGCGGCACCCATGCACCGAGACCTGGTGGTGGTGGTCAGGTTCCACGCCGACCATCTCGACCTGGCCCTCTGGCCCATTCCGCCGTCGGGTCGATCCAACACCGAGGTGCTCGTCGGCTGGCGACCCGACCCCGGGGTCAGGGCCGTTGGCCTCGTGTCGGCCGGTACCGCCCGCGCCATCGATCCCGGAACGGACCAGACCAGACTCGACGGTCCGGTGACGGTCACCGTCATCACCGACGTAGAGGGCCACACCGCCACCGTGCTCGAGCACCAGGGTGGAGAGGTGGTCACGGTGCCAGAGCCCCCCACCGGTTGGGGAGCCGACTGCCTCCGGCGAACCCTGGGTCTGCCCACCCCTCGCCCCGAGGTGCCCGTCAGCGCATGCGTGGAAGGCACGTGGCTCGCCCACCTGTCGGCGGCGGCGTGGGACCCGTCGACGGGCCGATCCCGGGCCCTTTCGTGGGCCGAGATGGCGCAGATGCACCCGTTGGGCCAAGCCGGCCAAGGGTTGGCCACCCCTGCTCCTCGATCTCTTGCCCGTCTCACCCAACTCCTAGACCAGGAGTCATCGTGGTCGGCGCTGTTGGAGGCGGTGGGAAGCGAGATCCCGGGGTCGACCCTGAACCCGCCCGGCGGTCGGCAGGTTCCCCTAGCGGCCTGGTTCGATCAGGGTTCGTTCTCGCGCTGGATGCTGCGCCGCGTTCCCGACCCCGACCAGGTCCTGTTCGACCTGCTCGACCACCTGAGCGAGGAAGGCGCCGATCGGCTCCTGTCCGCCCTGGTCTCACTCTGAGCGGCGAGCGGATGTGGCCTGTCCGCTGGGGGCCTAGTTTCCGAGGCCCCCAGCGTGGCGGTCAGCCGCCGTTGTAGTCGGTGAGCGTCTTGTTCACAGCGGCCTCGGCATCCTTCAAGGCCTGGGCCGGATCGGCGCCGCTGAACAGCACCCCCTCCAGCGCACCTTGGACCGCCTCGGTGTAAGCCGGGAAGGGGCCGATCAGCGGGCCGGCCTGATCGGGGTCGGCCGCCTTGAGCTGATCCACCGCGTTGAGCAACAGCACACCAGCCACGTCTGTGTCCCAGAACGTCTGGACCTCTTCCTCGTCGAGCACAGACTTCACCACCGGCAGGTAACCGCCGTTGACGTGCCACTCCCGCGCGTTCTCGGGCTGGAGCATGAACTGGAGAAACTTCCACGACGCAGCCTGTTGGGCCGGGGTACCGGCATTGAGGATGTAGAAGGCTCCCCCGCTGGCGAACACCTTGCCCGGTGCCTCGATACCAGGGTAGGACCCACCCCCAGGGACCAGCGCCGCCTTGTCGATCACCGACTGGTCGAAGTCGATGCCTGCCTCGGCCGCGGTGATCTTTCCGCCTAGGGCATCTCGGATGGTGGTCGATGCCGTCGACGTTTCGATCACCATCGAGCTCTGCTCGCTGACCAATGCCAGGTAGTGGTCGATGCTGCCTTCGGTGGCGGCAAACGCGTTGAGCAGGCCATCGGTGTTCATGGTCTTGAGGAACTCGAGCAGGTCAACGGCCTCGGGGGTGTTGAACGAGGCCTCGGTGGCAGCAGCATCCCGACCGTTGTCGTTGTTCACGATGTCCTGGTTGATACCCACCAGCCAGGTCTCGAAGAACCAACGGTTCACCTTGAACGACAGCGGCTTCTGGGAGACGCCGGCATCTTTGAGTTTCCGGGCCGCCTCCCGCACCTCTTCGAGGGTGCCAGACGGATCGTTGGGATCGAGGCCAGCCTTTTGGAAGTGGACCTTGTTGAAGTAGATCATCGGCGTCGACACGTTCATGTACCCCGGCCACAGCACGCCGTCCACCGAGAACTCGGCCCGAGCCGCGGGCAGGAGCTGGTCGGTGTCGTATCCGTCGGCTTTCATGCACGATTCGGCCGGCAAGACCTGGCCCTTGTCGACCATCTCGCCCAACGCGGTGTCCTCCACGTACAGCACCTGGGGGAGCTGGTTGGGTCGAGGAGATGCCGCCTGGTACTTGCGCAGCACCTCCTCATAGGAGTTGCCCTGGTTGTTGGCCGTCACCACCACCTTGTCTTGGCTGGCGTTGAACCGGGTGGCCATGTTCTCCATGGTTTGCTGGGTGGTACCACCCAGACCGCCATACCAAAGGTCTACCTTCACCGGCGACGTGGCCTTCTCCAAGGCGTCGAGCGGGCATTCGGGCAAGGTCTCGGCTTCGCCGGGGACGGTGGTTCTGCCACCGGACTCCTGGTCTCCAGATGTGGGCGGACCGCCACAGGCCGCCATCACCAGTCCACCGGCAGCCAGGATCGAAACCACCCCGCGGCGGGCACGGTGGCGAGAACGCCGACCGGGCTCGAGGATCGTTCCAAGGCCGTGGGACGCCTCGGGCGTCGACGGGCGAACGGTGCTGGGATGGTCAGGCATTGTGATCCTTTCGGGACGGGTCACTTGACCGCGCCGGCGGTGAGACCGCGGATTATCTGGCGTTGGAAGGCGATCAGGAGAACCAGGACCGGCACCGCCGCCACCATCGCCGCGGCGATGCTCACGTTGGCGTTGGCCACGTTGTTACCGATGATGGTGCGGAGCTGGAACTGGAGCGTGTTGTAGCGGTCGTCGGACACAACCGACGCCGGCCACAGGTATTGGTTCCACGCACCCAGGGCGGCGATCACCGTGAACGAGGCGATCACCGGGCGGGTGAGAGGCACGGCGAAGCGGGTCAGGAAGGCCACGTGGCCATACCCGTCGAGCCGTGTGGCGTCGTTGATCTCGGGTGGGATGCCCCGGAAGCCCTGACGGATCAAGAACGTGCCGAAGGCCGAGGCCGTGAACGGCAGCACCAGGGCCTGCATGGTGTTGATCCACTCGAGCTGGCGGATCAGGGCGATGTTGCCGATCAGCGTCACCTCCAAGGGGAGGAGCAAGGTGGCCATGAACAGCGCGAACAGGAGGCGCTTGAACGGGAAGCGCAAGAAGGCAAAGGCGTAGGCAGCCATGACGGCGGTGACCACCTGGGCCAGGGTTATCGTCACCGTCATCACCAGGCTGCGGCCCATGGCCGGACCTAGTCGGGCCGAGGACCACGCCTGGGTCCACACTGCGCCACCGGCGAACACGATGGCGGCCCCGGTGATCAGCGAACCGACGGCGGCGGCCTCGATCACGGCCACCGTCATGCTCCTACCGTTGACGGCCAGGGCCGGTACCAACGTGGCCGAAACCAGGGCCATGGCAGCCAGCGTCCACCATTGGCTGTTCCCGTCGGCAGCGTGGAACGACCCGAAGGCCGGACCGACGGATATGGCGAGGACCACGGTGGCCCCCGCCGTGGCCAGAACGTTCTGCCAGCTCTGAGACGCCGCCCTCCAACCTCGGTCCCATCCCACCAGGGCCCGGTTGGCCCAAGTGAACACCACCAAGACCACCACCGTTCGGGCCACCACCGAGAAGAGTCCGCCGGTGAACCACGTTCGATCCTTCCAGTCGACATTTACCGGGTGGAGCGGCTTGCCGGCGTCCACGTACACGAACGGCGGCGACATGGCCTGGATCAAGGTGAGCAACAGTGGTCCGAGAACCACCACCGACAGGAGGACAAGCATCAGGTACTGCCCGGCCACACCCAGCCTGCGGCGGGTTGCGGAGTGCCCGAGCCCGTGGGAATCACTCGTCGCCATAGTGGACCCTCCGCTCGAGCAACACGAACTGGAGGAACGTGACGATCAGCGTGATGGCGAACAACCCGATGGACAGCACCGCACCGGCCCCGTAGTTCTGGCTCTGGCGGGAGATCTTGAACACCAAGGTCTCCGATGCTCCGGCCGGGCCTCCGTTGGTGATGATCTGGATCTGGGCGAAGGCCTGGAACCCGAAGATCACCAGCACCACCACCAGGAACAGCAGAACCGGCGAGATGAGCGGCAAAGTGATGCGCAACAGACGCCGCATCGGCCCGTATCCGTCGAGACGGGCAGCCTCCATCACCTCTTCGGGGACGGCCTGCAACCCAGCGAGCACGATCACGAATGCCAGCCCCAGGTTCTGCCAGATGCTGGGCAACGCCGCCGCGAACAGAGCCATGTCGGGGTCCTCCTTCCAGCCGACCTGGAAGAAGCCCACCGCCGGGTTGAACAAGAACAAGAACAGCACCGAGCTGACCGCCACCGAGCTGGCCAAGGTGCTGGAGAAGATGGCCTGGAACACCTTGATGCCCCGGAGCTGACGATGGGCGGCCACCGCCAGCAAGGTCCCCAGGACCAGGCCCGCGGGCACGGTGTAGAGGACGAACAGGAGCGAGTGCGTGAATCCGTCCTTGAACTCGGGACCGGTGAGGATCTCCCGGTACTGCTCCAAGCCGACGTAGCGATAGCTGAGACCACCCCGAGATGATCAACGACGGCGCCAGGAAGCCGAAGGCCATCCCAACCTCTTTGAGGGAGTAACGCCGTCGGAGCGATGTCACGGGATGCGCTCGGTGGTGGTCACATCGAACAGGTGGACGTGGGCCGGATCCGCGACCAGCTTCACCACGTCGCCGACCACATGGCTGGTCATGCCCGGCTGGCGGATCACGAACTGCTGCTCTCCAGCCACCATGAACAAGAGGCACTCGTGGCCCAGCCATTCGACGGCGCGGACTTCGGCTCGAATGGTCCCGTCGTCGGTGATCAGCAGGTGCTCGGGTCGAACGCCCACCACCACCTTGCGGCCTCGTTCCATGGTGGTGGAGGTCTCGGGCCCAGCCAGCCACCCACCCACGATGTCGACGGTACCGCCCGCACCCATCACACCGTTCAGGCAGTTCATGGGAGGAGTGCCGATGAACTGGGCCACGAAGGTGTTGACAGGGCGGTCGTACACCTCCCGAGGGGTGCCGACCTGTTGGAGCTTGCCCATTGACATCACTGCCACCCGGGAGGCCATGGTCATGGCCTCCACCTGATCGTGGGTCACGTACACGATGGTGGTGCCCACCCTCTCGTGCAGTTCCACCAACTCGATGCGAGTATTGGCCCGAAGCTTGGCATCGAGGTTGGACAGCGGCTCGTCCATCAAGAAGGCCTTGGGTCGCCCGACGAAGGCCCGGGCCAAGGCGACCCTCTGACGTTGACCACCGGACAGGGCCGAGGGCTTGCGGTCTAAATAGGCCTCCAAGTCGAGCACCCGGGCAGCCTCATGCACCCGTTCAGCTCGCTCGTCCTTCGTCAGCTTGCGGGTTGGATGATCCGGACCATCTACGGCATAGGACCGCACCAACAGCGGTGACTCGATGTTCCGCCTGACCGTCATGTGGGGGTAGAGGGCATAGCTCTGGAACACCATCGAGATGTCCCGGTCCGCCGGGTCGACATCGTTGACCAACCGCTCCCCTATGAACAGCTCACCGTCGGTGACGGTCTCCAAACCCGCGATCATCCGCAGGGCAGTTGACTTACCGCAACCGGACGGACCGAGGAGCACCATGAACTCACCATCGACGATCTCGAGATCGAGCGTCTCGACCGCTGTCACATCGCCGTAGCGCTTGGTGACGCCCTTGAAGGTGACACCGGCCATCTGACCTCCTGGTTGCCGTGGTCGACACGGATCGTAGGGGGCCGAGATGGCCATCGGGTGACAGAACGGTGTCGACCATCCCAACCAGAGGTGGATGCTGAGCTAGAACCTTCCACCCGGCCGCCGCTGGCCTACCGCAACTTTCGGACTCCTCACCCCACCGTTCATCACCATGCCAACTTCTCCCGATCCGAGCGCATCCTTCGACGACGCCACCAGGGCTCTCTACGCCGCGTTCGCCGATGTGGCCCACCGACCCAACATGGCACGGTGTCGCCATTGCGTCACCGATTCGGACGTGGCCGCCCTCGCCGGAGCGGTCACGACCCTGCCGGCACCGTCGATCAGCCGCTTTCTGGCCAAGGCCGGAACCACCTGGGGAGATGGCGAGGACCTTCGCCGCGTCGCGCCCCGGGCCCTCCACCTGGCAGCCGACCGCCAGCTCACCTTCGGACGACAGGTCCTGCTGGAGAAGCTGGCCAACGCGGGCTGGTCGACGTGGCCACCGGCCCAGGTCGATGCGATCTGTCGCTTCCTGCTGGCCGAGTGGACCCGGCTGATCGCCTCGCCCCCTCGGCCCGCTCACTGCGCGCACGGCTGGCTGAGCCAGACCGCCACCGTGGTCAGCGACCTGACCCCGTTCCTGCAGGGCGTGGAGCCGATGCTGGCGGGACCCAGCCCGGGCCCCGGCCCTTCACCTTGCCGTGGTAATCGTCCAGAGCGACCTGCGCCCCGACTTTCCCGACAGCGTGAGCGCCCTGTTCCAGGAGCCGGCGACAGCCGAGGCGTTCGGCGCGTGGCTTGCCGGCTCTCCGGTCAGCTCTGGTCTCGAGGCTGCCAGCCGAGCCCTGGCCACCACCGCTGATGCCCGAAGGCTCACGCTGGCCGTGGATCGGCTCGCCCGGTTCCGCTCGGCCCGCACCCGAACGGTGTGAGACGACCACCGGCCGCGGCGGCGACCGGAGTCAGCCCCGGGCCACCTCGCCATGAACCTTGCACCGCCCGACGAAACCACCGGGCGTGACCACCACGGCCAGCCTCGTGCCGCAGATCGAGCAGAACCGAGGCGGGTCCAACTCGCGGCCGCAACCAGGACAGTCCGTCGTCGGTCGCCCGCAGGCCGAACAGTGGACGACGTTCAGCCGGTCACCGGACCGACGCTTAAAAGACCTTGCCCAGCACACCCACGGGCATCTGCAGATCTTCCAGCATCTGGAGATCTTCATCCGGGGTGCGACCCAAGGTGGTGAGGTAGTTGCCCACGATCAAGGCGTTGATGCCCGACGTCAGACCAAGGGCCTGAAGCTCGCGCAGGGTCACCTCCCGACCGCCGGCGTAGCGCAGGATCACACCGGGTAGGGCGAGGCGGAACAGCGCTATCCAGCGAATGGCCTCCATGGCCCCAACGATCGGGTAATCACCCATCGGTGTACCGGGCCGGGGGTTCAAGAAGTTGACCGGTACCTCGGTGGGGTCGACGGCACGCAGTTCTTCGAGCAGCTCCAGGCGCTGGGCCGCGGTCTCTCCCATGCCCAACAGCACTCCACAGCACAGCTCCATGCCGTGGTTTCGAACCAGCTCACAGGTCTGTTGACGGTCGTCCCAGGAGTGGGTGGTGACCACCTTGGCGAAGTGGGAACGGGCAGTCTCCAGGTTGTGGTTGTAGCGGTGAACCCCACCCTCGGCCAGCCGTCGGGCCTGGTCGTCGGTGAGGATGCCGGCCGACACAGCCAAGTTGAGCCCGGTCTCCTCGCGGATGAGCGGCACCAACTCCAAGATCCGAGACATGTGCTTCTCATCGGGGCCCTTCACCGCCAAGACGATGCAGAACTCCGATGCCCCCACCGCCGCGGTCTCGCGGGCCGCGGCCAGAACCTCGTTCGTGTCGAGGAACGGGGTGGCCTTGACCGGGGTGTCGAAGGATGCGGACTGGCTGCAGAAGTGGCAGTCCTCGGGGCAGGCGCCGGTCTTCACCGACAAGATCCCCTCGACCTCGACCTCGGGACCACACCAGGCCAGTCGAACCTCATGGGCCAGAGCGGCCAGCGACGGAACCGAGGCATCCGGTACCCGCGCCAACACCTCCAACTCCGCTGCGCTCAGCTGGCGACGCTCATCCAACAACGCAACCTCGGCGGAGCGGATGACCCGGCGGGCCTCATCGGCTTCCAGCGGAGGAAGGGCGACCACCGGGCCGGGGCGGGGCGACAGGGTTACCGGCTGCACGGTCTCAGACATGGCCACCGACACTAACGACGGTGCCTGAGGCCACCCCAACCGGTCCGGCGACCGGTGTCATCAGCTCGCCTCCCACAGCGCCGCTGGGCTGGGTCGATCGACTCATCTGTACACATGCCAGATACGGGCCGTTCGACTCATTTACGATGTATCACACGCTGCCGATCGGGCATCAGGGGACTCTCCCATCTGGGCCAGCAAGGGGATCGGCACCAGGGGACGAGACGAACATCACAAGGGGCTCGATGTCATGAGCAAGCCAGCCAAGCACCAGACCGGGGCGCCCACACCCAAACGGCCGAAGGTCCCCATCCGGGCCAAGCTGCTGGCCGCCCTCTTCGTCCCCCTCGTCGCCGTAGCCGGCCTGAGCCTGGTCCAGGTCAACCAGGCCCAGGACCGCAAGAGCACCGTCGAGGAGGAGACCGCACTAGCCGGGGTGGCCCTCACCCCTGGCGGGCTGAGCGCCGCCCTCATCGTCGAGCAAGCCGATGCCGTGGTCACCGTGTTGGACCTGCGCGGTACGGCCACGCTGCCGACCAAGGACTGGTCCGAGAGCACAGCCCAGACCGATGCCGCCCTCGAGAGCCTCCGCAAGAGCGTGGCCGAGGGCGGCCCGGTGGCCCGCAAGATCTACGCCAACACCTTCGCCGACATCGAGGGCAACCTGAAGACCCAGCGGGCCAAGGTCGACGAGGCAGCCAAGACGCCCGGGCTCGGAAACTGGGGCGTAAACGAGTCGGTGTACCCGGCGTACTCACGCACCATCGAGACGCTGCTCGACGCCAACGACCAAGTGGTGCGGGCCATCTCCGACCCCGAGATGCGGGCCGCGGCCGAGACGCTCAACGACGCCAACCGGTTCAACTTCGCCATCAGCGTGGTCATGAAGCTGACCGGAACCTCCCTGGCCGCCACCGACCCCGAGCGCGTTAAGGTCGAGGTGTCTGGTGTTTTGCGCGATTTCGACCGGGTCAAGGAAAGCCTCCGAAGCCACACGACCGGCCCCTGGGCCCAGTCGGTCAACATGCACGCCTCCAACCCCAACTTCGACGAGATCTCCAACACGGTCACCCAATACCTGCTTTCTGGTGAACTGGTCATGGAGGAGCTGATCCAGCTCAACCCACCCGTGGCCGACCTGAGCAAGGCCCCTGAGGGGACCACCCAGCGGGTGGCCCTCGAGGCGGCTACAGCGCTGGAAGACATGATCGACGCCCGGGTGAGCGACGCCAATGCCGAGGCCCAGCAATACCAGCTCATCGGTGTCGTGGTCGTGCTCGGTGCCACGATTGCTGCCCTTGCGGTGGCGGCCTCGATCCTGCGCCCGATGCGCAAGCTCACCGAACAGGCCGAGGAGATGGCCACCACCGGGCTGCCCGCGGCAGTGCAGGCAGTGTTCAACACCCCCACCGACCAGGACGTCGTGGCCCCCCACTTCGCCCCGATATCGGTCAAGTCCCACGACGAGGTCCAGACGGTGGCCAGCGCCATCAACCACGTCCAGACATCGGCCATCGACCTCGCCGTGGAGCAGGCAACGCTCCGGCGCAACATTGCCGACTCGTTCGTGAGCCTGGGTCGACGCACCCAGAACCTGATCGGACTCCAGCTGGAGCTGATCACCGAGCTGGAAGAGAGCGAAACCGACCCCACAGTCCTGGAGTCGCTGTACAAACTCGACCACCTCGCCACCCGAGCCCGGCGCAACGCCGAATCCCTAGTCGTGCTCGGCGGCACCGAAGCCCACCGCGCCGGAGGCACACCGGTCCCCTTGACCGATGTGGTCCGCGCCACCCTCAGCGAGGTAGAGGCCTACCAGCGGGTGAGCCTCAGCAACCTGGACACGGCCTACATCCCCGGCTCTGCCGCCGCCGACCTCATCCACCTGCTGGCCGAACTGGTGGAGAACGGCCTGTCGTTCTCTCCCCCGACCACCGACGTCGAGGTGACCGGCACCCGGGGTCCGGCCGGCTACATGGTCACGGTCACCGACCACGGTGTCGGCATGACCGCCGACCGCCTAGAGCAAGCCAACCGGCGCCTATCGGGTAACGAGTCGTTCACCATCGCCCCGTCCCGCTACCTGGGCCACTACGTGGCCGGTCGGCTTGCCGCTCGTCTCGGCGCTTCGGTCTCGCTGGCATCGGCATCGGGTGGAGGGGTGGTCGCCACCGTCTCGGTGCCTGCCTCGCTACTGGTGAACGACGAAGAAGCCACCCGCGCCATCGCCCAAGCAGCTCAGACCCCCCCGGCGACACCGGCAAAGGTGACCCGGCCCTCGGCCAGCGCCAACGACGTCCACACCGACCCCGAGAACGCCGATGTCACCGTCGACGGACGCCCCCCTGCGGTCACGTCCGCCGCAAATGGAAACGGAAACGGCAAGGCCGCCACCGCACCCAAATCCGATCCGGTAGCGGTTCCAACACCACCAGTACCGGCAGAGACCACCACTGGGGGGTTGCGCAAGCGGGTTCCCGGCTCCCATGCCAAGGCAGTGGCCGAGCGCAGCCCCTGCTGCGCAGTGCCGCCGTGAACGCCGATCGCGGTTCGCTCAAGGCCGAGACCACCGAGAAGGAGAACCAGAACCTGGCCACCCTTCTCACGGCCTACACCTCGGGCCTTGATCGAGGTCGGAGCGGGTCCGATGATCCAGGCGACGAGGGCTGAGCCGGCCATGGCACAATCCCCCACCGGCGGAGCCCAGAAGTGGCATCCTGTTCGCTTCGAGTCGCACCACCTTCCGATGCTTGAGCAGACCAACGGCACGTACCGCCACCCCCCGACGGAGCCAACCGAGTGACTGAGCTGAGTGACAGTGCCAAGAACTTCAACTGGTTGATCGATGACTTCGTCAACTCCACCGCAGGCGTCACCGATGCCATCGCGGTATCCAGTGACGGGCTGTTGATCGCCGCCTCCAAGTCCTTGGAACGTGAGGACGCCGAGCAGGTAGCCGCAATCGTCACCGGTCTCGTGTCGCTCTCCGACGGCGCGTCGCGGGCCTTCGGCTTCGCCGGTCTCCAACAGGTCATCGTGTCCATGTATGGCGGCTACATGTTCGTTTCGTCGATCTCGCTGGGAAGCGCCCTGGGCGTGGTCGCTACCAGCGGATGCGACATCGGCGCCATCGGCTATCAGACCAGCCTGCTGGTCGAGCGGGCTGGCGAGCTCCTAACCCCCGAGTTGATCAGCGAGCTACGAGTCTCGGTCCTGTCCTAAGCCTCGATCCACCGATCGAACTTGGCTTGTGCTCAGTTCTCCCTGGTCAACCAGGGCCGCTCCGTGGGGTCCAGGCCGGCGACCGAACTCCGCCGGAAGGCTCCGCCTTCCGGCGGATCAGCCCGGTGGAGCAGCGTCAGCCGTTGACCAGGTCGGCCACCAGGCGGAGATGGTCGGGGGTGCCGTTTACGAGCAGGGTGGTCATGACCGTCTTGCGCCATTTCTGGTCGAGTTCTTCACGCACCTTGGCCAGCGGTCCCACCATGGCCACGTCTTCGACCAGGGCTAGAGGCACGCGGGCGATGGCCTCGTCCTTGCGGCCGGCCAGGAACAGGTCCTGGATCTCCTCGACCACCTCGCCGTAGCCCATGCGGGCGAAGAGGCTGGCGTGGAAGTTCACCTCCTTCGCCCCCATGCCTCCGATGTAGAAGCCCAGGAACATCCTCACCGCATCGGCTGCTCGTTCGATGTCGTCGTCGATCACGATGTTGACCATGTTGGGCACCTCGAAGGTGTCCAGAGAGCGGTGACGGGCATTGGGGCGGGCGAAGCCTTCGGCCAGGTTCTGGCGGTAATCGACGTCGAGGTCAGGTGACAAGAAGATGGGCAGCCAGCCGTCGCAGATCTCCGCGGCCAGGGCCACGTTCTTGGGCCCCTCGGCTCCGAGAAGGATGGGAAGGTCGGCCCGTAGCGGGTGGGTTATCGACTTGAGTGCCTTACCCAGGCCGGTGGTCCCGTCGCTGTGGTTGGGTAGCTGGAAGTGGCGACCCTGCATCTCCACCGGGGCTTCGCGGGCCAGCACCTGGCGGACAACGTCCACGTACTCCCGGGTCCGCTCCAGGGGACGGGGGTAGGGCTGGCCATACCAACCCTCGACGACCTGGGGTCCCGACGCTCCCAGACCGAGCATGAAGCGGCCGTTGGTGAGGTGATCGAGCGTGAGAGCCGACATAGCTGTGGCCACCGGAGTACGGGCCGCCATCTGACACACCGCCGTACCCATCCGGACCCGAGATGTGGCCGGGCCATGCCAAGCCAACGGGGTGAAGCAGTCCGAACCGTAGGCCTCGGCCGACCAGATCGAGTCGTAACCCAGGTCTTCAGCGGCGGCAACCATCTCGGCCACACCCACCGGCGGCGCCGAGAACCAGTATCCGAGGTGGAGCCCGAGCTTGAGGTCGTCGCTTGCCATGGCCGAACCGTAGCCCGCCGCTGCCATAGCTCGGTGGGGTCCAGCGCGCCTTCTGCTGGCCCGGTCGGGTGCATTCGACTCCGAGGGACTACACTAGAACACGTTCTAGTTTTCGGTTCAAGGAGCCCCGATGACCAGCACCACCGACCGCTACCCGTTCTCGATGCCCTCCGGGTGGTTCGCGGTGGCCGAATCTCCCGACGTAGAGATCGGCCAGACCAAGGCCATCTACTACTTCGCGACCCACATGGTGCTGTGGCGGGACGAAGAAGGCACCGCTCATGTCCAAGACGCCTACTGCCCCCACCTTGGCGCCCACCTCGGCCATGGCGGCCTGGTGGAGGGATGCGCCGTGGTGTGTCCCTTCCACGGCTGGAAGTTCGACGGCGACGGCTGCAACACCGAGATCCCCTACTCGGATCGCACCAACAAGAAGGCCAAGATCTACTCCTACCCGGTGCTGGAGCGGAACGGCTTCATCTACGCCTGGTACCACCCCACCCGCCAGGAGCCGACGTGGGAGGTCGAGGCCATCGAGGACGTGACCAACGGTGAGTACTACGGCCCCAAGCGATTCACCCACACCGTCGAAGCCGCCATCCAGGAGATGGGCGAGAACGCGGTGGACTCGGCCCACTTCCGCTACGTGCACAACGTGGCCGAGGTGCCCGAGATCATCCGGTACGAGCACGACGGCCACCGTTCCTACATGGAGTCCAACCAGAAGTTCCCCACCCCTCGGGGAGTGGTAAACGGAGAGATCAACAGCACCGCAGACGGGCCCGGCGTGAGCGTTGTGCGCTTCGCCGGAATCGTCGACACCTTGCTGATGACCGCCACCACCCCGGTCGATGCCGACACCACCCAGACCCGCTTCAACTTCTACGTCCGAAACCTGGGCGACGAATCCACCAATTCGTCGGTGGGTGAGGCCTTCGCCAACGAGGTCATCAAGCAGTTCACCGAAGACCTTCCCATCTGGACCCACAAGGCCCACTTGGTGCGGCCCGCCCTGGCCGACAACGACGGTCCGTTCATGAAGTACCGCAAGTGGTACGCCCAGTTCTACGCCGATCATCCCACGGCCGAAGAGGTGGCCGCCGAGGAGCGCACCGTGTTCCCGGCGCCGTACTGGCCAGACCGGATGGACGAGGTCCCCGGCAAGGGAACGGCCTCGGTCCGCTACGGCGGTTCGGCGTTGTAGGGAGGTCCGTTAGAGCCGGTCCGTCAGAAGGCGGAGCCTTCCAACGGAGTTCGGTCCGTCAGAAGGCAGCCTTCCGACGGAGCTGATTTTGTCGGCCTTACGGCCGTCGCCTTCGCTGCTGCGATCGGCAGAGCCGGTCTCCGCAGGTCCGGGGCTCCGCCACAAGGGGCTCTGCCCCCGAACCCCCGCCCTGCCGCGCTCCTCGGTGTTCTCGCGGTACTTCGCCACCTTGGACGATCCGGGATTGATGGGTTGGGCTTGTAGGGTGCTCGCCGTTCTGCTGAATGGGTGAGGCTGCCGATGGGTCATTCTGCTCCTGACATCGTGCTGGTCATGACCGACCAGCAACGCCACGATCAGGTCGGGTGGGCACCGGGGTCACCAGTCCGCACTCCGACCCTGGATGCTCTGGCGACCTCGGGGGTGATCTTCGACGCCTGCTACAGCGGGTCGACCACCTGCGTGCCAGCCCGCACCGCACTGCTCACCGGAAGGCTCGATCACCGGGTGGACACCGGTCCAAACCGGGCCATCCGCCCCGGGACTCCGACGGTGGCCACCATGCTGGGAGATGCCGGCTACCAGACGGCACTGGTGGGCAAGATGCACTTCACGCCCATGCGGACCGGGCACGGTTTCGACCACATCGAGGTGGCCGAGCACTTCACCGCCTACCCCGGTGACCCGGCCGGGTGGGACACATATGACCACTACCACGACTGGCTGGCCGAACAAGGCCTGGCCGACTGGCGCTTCGAGGTAGCCGGGGGCACAGCAGCGCCCTACCCCTTCCCCACCGAGACCCACCCGACGTCGTGGGTGCGGGATCGGGCCATCGAGGTGCTGACCCGCCGGGATCCGAACCGCCCTCTGTTCCTGGTGGTGTCGTTCCCCGGCCCCCACCCTCCGCTGAATCCGCCCGAGCCGTGGGCGTCGATGTACGACCCGGCCGACAGCGTGGTGGACCCCGACGATGACCGCCGCAACTTCGGTCTTCCCAACCTGTTCAGGAGGGAGATGGAGGCCGACGGGCCCGACCACCGTCGGGTGCGAGCCGAGCGCATCGGCCACCACCGTCGAGAACTGGCCCTCACCTACGGCTCGATCACCCAGATAGACGAGGCGGTGGCCGCGGTGACCGACCGCATCGACTTGGACCGAACCCTGTTGTGGTTCACCGTCGACCATGGCGATTACGGCGGACGGCGGGGGCTGGTGCGCAAGGTGCCGTGGATCCCGTTTGACGACCTGGCCCGTGTCCCCTGCTTCGCCACGGGTGCCTACGTCGCCGGCGGCCGACGGATCACCGAGCCGGTACAGAGCTACGACTTCGTGCCCACCGCCCTGACCGCGGCCGGGCTGACGCTCCCCTACCTCGACCCCGACCCCGGCGACGGTGTCGATCTGAGCGGACTTCTGGCAGATTCCGTCGCCCCCGGAGATCCCGATCGCATCGTGCTCTCGGCGTTCACCATGCACTGGCCCATGGCCCGCCGAGGCCCCTACAAGTACATCCGCGAGCTGGGCTGGAGCGAAGAGGTCCTATTCGACCTCAACACCGACCCCGGAGAGACCACAAACCTGATCGACTCCCCCGAACACGCCGACATCCGCGCCGACCTGGCCGCGGCGGTCGACGAAGAACTAGCCGGCTCCACCATCAGAGCCGACCTAGACGCCGCCCTAGCAGCAGCCATGCGCGCCCCCAACCAAGGCTGAGCCGAGGGCTGAGACCTCCGCGACGACGCCGTTATCCCCGAAGGGGGCAGCAGGCTCTGGTGGGGCCGGAGGGGTTGAGCCCGGGCGGGCCCGCGCGGAGGCCGGCTGGGGGGGGGGGGCCCACCTTGTCCCGACCGACGACCCACATGGCAAAGAACTGGCTACCGCCGCCGTAGGCGTGACCCACGGCTTTGCGGGCGCCGTCCACCTGGTGGTCTCCGGCGGTGCCCCGGACCTGCATGGCGGCCTCGGCGAAGCGGAGCATGCCCGATGCTCCGATGGGGTTGGTGCACAGCACGCCACCGGACATGTTGACCGGAAGGTCACCATCGAGCGCGGTGACGCCCTCCTCGGTCAGCTTCCAACCCTCGCCGGGCTCGGCGAAGCCCAGGTTCTCCAGCCACATGGGCTCGAACCACGAGAACGGGACGTACATCTCAACGCAGTCAACATCCTTGCGGGGGTTGGTGATCCCGGCCTGGCGGTAGACGTCCGCGGCGCAGAGGGCTCCGCCCAAGGGCAGCACGGTGTCCCGCTCGGCCGACAGAGTCGGCTCGGAGCGCATGGCGGTGCCCTGGATCCACGCCGGTTTGCGGCCTTCGGCGGCGGCATCGTCGGCCACCTTCTCGCTGCCCAGGACGAGGGCGCAGGCGCCGTCGCTGGAGGGGCAGGTCTCGGCGTAGCGGATGGGATCCCACAGCATCAGCGAGTCCTTTATGGAATCGAAGGTGATGTCGGGTTCGTGGAGGTGGGCGTAGGGGTTCTTGAGACCGTTCTGGCGGTCCTTGAGGGCCACCAGGATCCCGGTGTGGTCGGGGGCCTTGGCCCGCCGGATGTAGCTGCGAACGTGGGGGGCGAAGTAGCCACCGGCTCCGGCGTGCAGCGGCGGGGTGAAGGGGATGGGCAGCGACAGCGCCCACATGGCTTCGCTCTCGGACTGCTTCTCGAAGGCGACGGTCAACACTCGCTCGTGGATACCCGCCGAAATGAGCTGGCTGGCCACGATGGCGGTGGAACCCCCCACCGACCCGGCGGTGTGAACCCGGAACAGCGGCTTGCCGGTGCACCCCAGGGCGTCGGCCAGGAACAGCTCCGGCATCATCACGCCCTCGAAGAAGTCGGGGGCCTTGCCGATGACCACGGCGTCGATGTCGGTCCAGGTCATCTGGGCGTCGGTCAGGGCCCGCTGGGCGGCCTCGCGGAGCAGGCCGGCCATGGAGACGTCGCCCCGGGTGGCCTGGTGCTTGGTCTGGCCGATGCCGACGACCGCGACTCGCTCCTTGCCCATCAGTTCTCTCCTTCGAGCACGGTGACCAGGTTCTGTTGCAGGCAGGGTCCGCTGGTGGCGTGGGCCACGCCGCGGTCGGCCTCACCGGCGGCGATCCGGTTGGCTACTTCTCCGATGCGGACCAGGCCCGCGGTCATCATCGGGTTGGCGGCCAGGGCCCCTCCCGATGGGTTGATGTTCGTCTCGGCACCGAGCCCCATGGCTTGGGCGAGGATCAGCTCCTGGGGGCTGAACGGCGCGTGGATCTCGGCCACGTCCACCGGCCCGTCGGCGACCCCGGCCCGCTCGGCCGCGATGCGAGTCGACTCGCTCACCGTCAGGTCTCGGAGCCCGAGGTGGATCGGCTCGATGCGGTGGTCGATGCCACGGATCCAGGCCGGGCGCTCCACCTTGGAGCGGGCCACGTCGCCAGCGGCCAAGACGATGGCGGCAGCGCCGTCGGTGATGGGCGGGCAGTCGCTACGTCGGAGCGGGGCCACGAGGTAGTCCTCGGCCAGCACGTCGGCGGCGGGACGGTCCCAGGCCAGTTGGGCATTGGGATTGGTCATGGCCGCCCGGCGGCTGCGGGCCGCCACCTCGGCGAACTCTGCTTCGCTGGCTCGGCCCGAGTCGAGCAGGGCCCGCGCTTGGAGGGCAGCCAGGCTGATCGAGTCAGGCCATAGCGGCCCCATGGTGATGGGGTCGAGCTGGCGGGTCAGCACCATGGGCAGGTCGCCGGGTGACGACTTGGCGTAGGCGTAGACGAGGGCGGTGTCGATCTCTCCGAGTTGGAGCTTGACCCAGGCCTCATAGAGGGCCCAGGCCCCGTCCATCTCCACGTGGCTCTCCTGGATGGGGGGCCACGGCCCGACGGCGTCCAGGGTGGACACGAAGCTGAAGGCCATGCCGGCCAGGTAGTCGGTGGACCCCGAGCAGGTGAAGCCGATGTCGTCGATGGTCATGTCGACCTGGCGGAGCGCGCCGTGCACGGCGGGCATGAGCATCTCGACCTCGTTGAGCTCCTCCACCCGGCGCCGCATGGGCGTCTGGGCGAAGCTGATGACGGCGATGTCACGCATCAGGCGGACGCTCCTTGGGTGGTGCCGCCCTGGCCGGTGCGGGGGTTGCGGATGACGGCCTCGGTGGGGGCTACGCCGCCCACCCACGAGCCCAGGCCGGTGCCGTGGCCTTCGCCAGGGATCCGCACATGGGGGTCGTCGGGCTCGCCGTTGGGACGGAAGTAGCGGATCGACTCCAGGGTGGGTTCGATGTCGGCGTCGTCACGCCACACCCCCTCGACCCGCATACCGATGCGGACCTGATCGGCGGGGACCTCCTGGATGAGGTGCATGATCGACAGGTCTGCTCCGTCGAGCAGGATCAGGGCGCTCACGTAGGGGATCTCCATGACCGAGCCGTAGAACTGGAGGTTGACCACACAGAACGACGTGACGGTGCCGACTTGGGCCACCTCGACGTCGATGGGTGTGGGCTGGCCGAGTTCGGGGTCGGCACCACGCGGCGGGACGTAGACACGTCCACCGGGGGCCTGCTGGCCGATGATCTGTTTGTTGGTGATGCCGGTGAGGAAGCGGGTGGTGGCGTCGCCGGCGGTGAACTCGTAGTCGAGCTGGGCCGGTGTCCGAACCGAGCGGACAGGCTCCACGTCTCGGATGGATTCGGGAAGGGTGATGTCGGCCATCAGGCTTCTCCTCCGTCGGTGACGGGCACCCAGTGGGCGATGTCGTTGATGTGGCCCTCGCGCTCATCGGCCCATACCGGCTGCACCCGCATGCCGGTGGCCATTGCGGCCATGGACCCGGCGTCGACGGCTCCGAGCATGGCGGTGTCGGCACCGTCGGGTCGGATCTGGGCCCAGGCGAAGGGGCGATCCAAGGGATGCTTTTCGTGGGGGTCGATCACCCAGGCCCAGGTCGTCACCTCACCCGCGGGTCCGACCTCTACGAGCTCGGTGAGGTCGCGTCCCGAGACCGGATCGAACTCGGCGGGCGGCACGATGACCCGACCGTCCTCAGCTCGCGTTCCGATCAGGACCCGTTCGCGGAGTCCGGTGAGAAAGGCGCCGATGATCGGGCCGGTGGTCCGCTTGAACGGATACTCGATGATGAGGGGGGCCGAGAGGATCTCGCCACCCCCTGTCCCCTGGGTGGTGTCGGTCACGGCGCCAGACAATAGAACACGTTTCACTTTCGCGAGGAGGCCTCCCAGGGCAGGTGTGGGGCCGCACCAGCTCCAAGTATGACGCACCACGGGCTGACCCCCCAGGGGCGGCGGGCGGTGGGGGAGGAGAAGGCGGCGGGGGGCCATGGCCACGGTCCCCGCGTCCAGTGGCGTGGTCGATTCCCAACAGGGCGGCGTGCTGGCACCACCCCCCCCCCCCCCCCCCCCCCCCCCCCCCCCCCCCCCCCCCCCCCCCCCCCCCCCCCCCCCCCCCCCCCCCCCCCCCCCCCCCCCCCCCCCCCCCCCCCCCCAAGGGGGGGCCCCGGCCGGCGCCCAGCCGGGCTGCGGCGCCCAGGGCCGCGGGGATCCAGGCGAAGCCCCGCTCAGAAGGTGATGACGGTGCGGATGACCTCGCCCTTGCGCATGGCGTCGAAGGCATCGTTGATGTCGTCGATCCCCATCCGCTTGGAGATCATCCCCTCGAGGTCGAGCTTTCCTTCCTTCCACAGCTGGAGGAACCGGGCGAAGTCGCGCCGCACGTCCACCGAGCCGTAGTAGCTACCCATGAAGTTTTTCTCGGAGAAGAAGATCTCGAAGCCGTTGAAGGACACCTCCTTGTCCATGGCGCCGACCCCCACCACGCAGGTGGTCCCACCGCGCCGGGTGGCGTCGTAGGCCTGGCGCATCACGGCCGGGACACCGATGGCCTCGAAGGCGTAGTCGAAGCCGTCGCCGGTCAGCTCGGCCTGCAGGGCAGCCAGATCGTCGGGCTTGACGGTGTGGGTGGCCCCGAACCGCTTGGCCATCTCCAGCTTCTCGTCGACCAGGTCGACGGCCACGATGACCGACGCCCCGGCCACCTTGGCGCCCTGGATCACCGAGATCCCAACGCCACCGCAACCGAACACCACGACCTTGGAGCCGGGTTGGACCTTGGCGGTGTTGATCGCCGCGCCAACACCGGTGCTGACCCCGCAGCCGATGAGCGATGCGATGTCGAAGGGGACGTCATCGTCGATCTTGATGGCTGCTTCCTGGGGCAGCGTCACGTACTCGGCGAACGTGCCGGTGCCGGCCATGCCGAACAGGTCGGTGTCGCCTTCGGTGAACCGGGGCAGGCCAGCGATGGTGAACTGGATCATCACGCACAGGTGGGGTTGGTTGCGCTCGGTGCAGTAGTTGCACTGCCCGCACGGCGGTGACCACGCCACCACCACGTGGTCGCCCACCTTCAGGTCGGTGACCTGATCGCCCACCTCGGAGATGATGCCGGCGCCCTCGTGGCCGGGCACGAACGGCGCCCCCTGGGGCAACGTCCCCTCCATGGCGTGGAGGTCGGAGTGACACACCCCGGTGGCCTCGATCTTGATGGTGACGTCGGTGGGGCCGCACGGGATCGGTTCGACCCCGTCGACCACCTCGAGCTTCTCGTCCCCGGTGTTTCGCAGCACGGCGGCGCGCATGATGTGTCCCCTCTATGGCAGTGGTTCTGTGGGCCCGCGGACCCTACTAGAACGCGTTACAGAAGTGACCCCACGAGAAATAGAACGTGTTCCAAGAATTTCTCCTACAGTCCCCCACCATGGGAGACCTTGGATTCTGGCGACTGGCCGAAGCTGACCGTGACCGACTGGCCCTGGTGGGCCCCGACGGGAGCGAGCGCACCGCGGGCGAACTCCTGGACCGGGCCAACCAGATCGCCCACGGCCTCCGGGCCCTGGGACTGGAGACGCAACGACACCGTCGCCCTCCTGCTCCCCAACGGGATCGAACTGATCGAGACCTACCTGGCCGCACTCCAAATCGGCCTGTACGTGACACCGATCAACTGGCACCTGGTTGGCCCCGAGATCGCCTACATCCTCGAGGACTCCGACGCCCGCGTGTTCATCGCCCACGAGCGTTTCGCCGAGGCCGCCCGAGCCGCCGCCAGCGAGGCGGACTTCCCCACCGGCCCCGACGGCCGCGCCTTCGCCGTAGGCGAGGTGGACGGATTCCGCCCCTACGCCGAGATCGCCGCGGATCAGCCCCTCACCGCTCCCCGAAGGTCGTACCACCGGCGCCGCCATGCACTACACGTCGGGCACCACCGGCCGCCCCAAGGGCGTCAAGCGCGGCCTGTTCGAGATCGACCCCTCGGACATGGGCGAGCTGCTCGGCTACCTACCCAACCAGTTCGGCATTGCCCCGCGAGACGGCCACGTCCACCTGACCGTCTCACCGCTCTACCACACCGCGGTGCTGATGTGGACGGGCAACGCCTTGCACCTGGGCCACACCGTGGTTCTCATGGACAAGTGGCAGCCCGAGGAGACCCTGCGCCTCATCGAGCGCTACCGGGTGACCTACAGCCACATGGTGCCCACCCAGTTCGTCCGCCTGCTCGACCTGCCCGCCGACACCCGCTCCGCTTACGACATGAGCTCGTTGCGCAACATGGTGCACGGGGCTGCCCCGTGCCCCCACGAGATCAAGCGTCGGATGATCGAGTGGTGGGGCGACACCATTCAGGAGTACTACGCCGCCACCGAAGGGGGTGGCACGGTCATTGGCGCGGCCGAGTGGCTTTCCAAGCCGGGCTCGGTCGGCCTGCCCTGGGCCGGCTCGGAGATCCGCATCTACGACGACAACGCCAACCAGCTCGGCCCCGGCCAGATCGGCACCGTCTACATGCAGCTCATGGCCGACTTCGAATACAAGGGCGACTCCGCCAAGACCAAGGCCAACCGGATCGAGAACTTCTTCACGGTGGGCGACCTGGGCGAGCTCGACGAGGACGGCTACCTGTTCCTGCGCGACCGCAAGGCCGACATGATCATCTCGGGCGGCGCCAACATCTACCCGGCCGAGATCGAGGGTGAGCTGATCAACCACCCCGCGGTGGCCGACGTGGCCGTGTTCGGCATCCCCAACGCCGACTGGGGCGAGGAGATCAAGGCCGTGGTCGAGCTTCACGACGGCTTCGACGCCAGCCCCGAACTCGAGGCCGACATCCTGACCTGGGCCGCCACCCGCATGGGCAAGTTCAAGCTGCCCCGCACCATCGACTTCGTCGAGGCGCTCCCCCGCGAAGCCAACGGCAAGCTCATCAAACGCAAGCTCCGGGATCCCTACTGGGAAGGCGTCGATCGCCAGATCTGATCACAGAGGCGCGACGACGGGTGACCCGTCGGGAAAGATGAGTTCGTGCCAGTCCACGTACGCGCCTATCAGCAAGGCCAACTGGTCGAGGACCACATCGACCTCGCCGACGTCTCCGAACACCTGGACCTGCCCGACGTCTTGGTGTGGGTCGACCTGGTCGCCCCCACCAGCGACCAGCTCGCCGAACTGGCCGCTGAGCTTGGGCTACACGAGTTGGCGGTAGAGGACGCACTGAAGGCCAGCCAGCGACCCAAGCTGGACAGCTACGAGAACCACCTGTTCGTGGCCACCAGGTCGCTGCGGGTTGACGCGAGCTCGGGCCAGCTGTCACGAACCGACGTCCACGCCTTCTCGAACAGCCGCTGGATCGTTACGGTCCGAGACAACGACAGCTTCGACATGACCTCGGTAGCCGCCCGGGTTCCACGTTCTCCCCAACTGCTGAACCTCGGAGCCAGCTACATCCTCTACGCGGTGCTCGACGCTGTGGTGGACGAGTACTTCACAGCGGTGGACGTCTTGGACGAGTTCTACGACGCCATGACCGAGGACCTGTTCGAGGAACGACCCATCGCCCAAGACCGTCAGCGTCAGTGGTTCGAGATGCGCCGATCGCTGGTCACGTTCCATCGCAGCGTGGCCCCCATGCGCGAGGTCATGGCCGGTCTGACTCGCCACCGGGTGGAAGGTCTTCCCCAGGAGCTGGACCCCTACTTCGCCGACGTCTACGACCACGTGATCCGGGTTTTGGAGGCCACCGACGCCCTCCGGGAACTGGCCGCCAGCATCATCGAAACGAACATCAGCCTGCGCGACTACCGCCAGAACCAGATCATGAAGCGCGTCACCAGCTGGGCCGCCATCGTGGCCGTGCCCACCCTCATCACCGGCTTCTACGGCATGAACGTCCCCTACCCCGGCTTCGCCCGCCACTGGGGAGTGGTTGCCTCGGTCGTGTTGATGTTCGTGATCTCGGGCGCCCTCTACATTCAGTTCAAACGCCAAGCCTGGTTGTGACACCGGCGGACCCTCGGCCTGTCACCCATGCGAATCCAGCACGCTGTGTGCCCACCCAAGGTGTTCGGCTGTCCGACGAGCTGAAGCAGCAGACAGGGCGATCCAGCTAAACCGCGACCGGGGTCACCGGTTGGGGAGACGGGCGGAGGAAGCCGAACCGAGTGGCCATGAATCCCCGGATCTCGGGATCGCGCAACCTCCAGAAGCCAGCATCGACCACGAAGTGGGTGGCGACGATCCCCTTGGCAAGCCCGAACGTCCACAGCGGGCCACTGTCGAAGTTGGCGGAGGCAACCGAGAGGAAGATCCCTCCGACCACCACCGCGGCAACCGTAGACAGCACGACCCGACGCTGCGGGGCAACGACCGTACCCACCATCAGGTAGTACTGCGCTCCATGGGCGGCCTGATAGGCCATCGCCGCCCACAGAAAGCCAACTCCAAAAAAGCACAGTGGAGCGTAGAAGAGGACCGTTCCGGCCAGCACCATCGCCCGATACCAGTCCCGTCGGGCCAGCACGGCAACCGCCACCAATCCGACGATCACCAAAGCCGATCCGGTCACTCGAGCAGCGGTGTGGAACGTCCCCAAGTCGCTGGTCATGATCACCAGGCCCATCAGCCCGATGACCGTGGTGGCCAGGATCAGCCGCCTCTCCGATTGCGACGGTCCGCTCCGCTGCGTGGCCCGACACCAGAAGCTGGTCATTCCGAAGTTCTGCTTGGTGAAGTGGTGCAGCTGCCAAGCGATGAAACCGAAGACCAGGACCTCTCCAACCCGCCGAGGAGCGAGCGCGAAGAGCAGTGTCGATGCGGGAATTATCACCAAGGGAGCCACCACGTATCGGCCCCGGTGGCGGCGGACGTGGTCACCCAGATCCCGTTGCAGGTACAACCCAACGGTGGCCAACACGTGGGGTGACCCCAGGTAGATGCTGAGCACCAGCAGGGGATCCTCTACCTCCGCTACCGACGCCAACACGAACAGCAGCCAGGGAAACGCGGTGGTGGCCACGATCAGCCGCCCGTAGCGTCTCCCGTCATCGGCCAGCGCCACAGCGGTCACGTTCCCACGATCGGCACGAACAGGGGCTTCCTAAACCTGGATCCGCTGAAAGGCCGAGCCTTCCGGCGGAGCTGGGTCGCCCCGGTTGAGCAGGCAGGTCAGCGGTACTGGTCGAGCATCAGGTGGGTGGCTAGGGCCACCTCGTCTCCCACCCGTTCGATCCCCGACCAGCCGTTGACCCAGCCGACCAAGGCCGAGAACCAGACATGGCCGAGGGTGCGGGTCACATCGGCCCGCAGCTCAGCGTCGAAGTCCGACCCCAGGGCCGGCGCCAGGATCCTGGTCATGGATCCAGCCACCGCCTCCTGGCAGGCGGCGGCCCCCTTGTCTGGTGACATGAGGGCGGTGACCACCGCCTCGGACAGCCTGGGCTCACGTTCCATGGCCCGAGTGGCCCGACTCAACACGTCCATCACCCGATCCGCAGGTGAATCGCCTTTGGGTGGCTTCTGTCCGACCCGGCGTTCGAGGTCCATGACCCACTCGACCATGGCCGCGGCCAGCAGATGGTCCTTGGATTCGAAGTAGCGGTAGATGGTTCCCAGGGCCACGCCCGCCGACGCGGCCACGTCGCGCATCTGCACTGCGTCGTAGCCACCATCGGCTCCAAGCTCGAGCGCGGTGCGCAGCACCCGCTCACGCCTAGCAGCCTGGTTGGCGGTGAGCACCACCACCTCGGCATCGGGGGCGGGGACCACTCAGGACACCGCCTTGGGGATCTGGCGGAACGGCACGTCACGGTCCACCCGAAGCTCGCCGGGAAGACCGAGGACTCGCTCGGCCATGATGTTGCGCTGCACCTCGTTGGACCCGCCGGCGATCCGGATGGCCGGGGCGTACAGGAACCGCTGCTGCCAGTCGACGCCCGCAGCCAAGGTGTCGTCGAGCAGCATGCCCTCCGGGCCGAGCATCTCGAGCGCGGCGTTACCCAGTCGACGCAGGTACTCGGCCGCGAACAGCTTCATGACCGAGGTCTCAGGCCCGGGCGGAACCCCCTTGGACAAGGCGGTCTGGAGCCGGAAGCCCAGGTAACGCTGGATCTGCTGGCGGATCCAGCAGTCCACCAGTTGCTGGCGCAGGGTGGGATCCTCGTTGCGACCCCGCTTGCGGGCCAACTCGATGAGGGCGTGAGAGTCGCTGGAGCGGTTGGCGCCGGCGATAAGGCCCCGCTCGTTGGCCAGCGTGGTGAGGGTGCAGGTCCACCCGCCGTTCACGTCACCCAAGACGTTCTCGTGGGGGATCCGGACCTCGTCCAGGAACACCTCGCTGAAGTGCTCCGATCCGGTCATCTGCCGGAACGGTCGGATCTCGAAACCGAGGGTCTTCATGTCGACCAAGAAGTAGGTGATGCCCTTGTGCTTGGGCACATCGGGGTCGGTTCGGGCCAGCAGGATCCCCCAGTCGGCCTCATGGGCGCCCGAGGTCCACACCTTCTGGCCGGTCACCACCCACTCATCGCCGTCACGGATGGCTCGCGTGGAGATGTTGGCCAGGTCAGATCCGGCGTCGGGCTCGCTGAAGAGCTGACACCAGACCTCGTCGCCGCGGAGCATGGGCCGCAGGTAGCGCTCCTTCTGCTCCTCGGTGCCGTGGCGCATGATCGTGGGTCCGGCCATACCGATACCCACCGCGAAGCTGGCGGTGGACACGCCGAACCGGCTGGCCTCCTGGGTGAAGATCGACGACTGGAGCGAGGTGGCACCCCGTCCGCCGTAGCGGGTGGGCCAGGTGATTCCTGCCCAGCCCCCGTCAACCAAGACGTGCTGCCACTCCTTGACCCGGCGCATGAACTCGGCCGGGTCCATCGTCCCCTCGAGCATGCCGGTGGAGAAGTCCTCGGGGCTGCCCTTGGCCGGGGCATGAGCCTCCAGCCACGCCCGGGCCTCGGCTCGAAACTCTGCCTCTTGCGGGGTGTCGTCGAAGTCCACTGGAAAATACTAGAACACGTTCTAGTGTGAGTCCGACCTCGCCTTACTCCATCGGCTCATCGCCGGCCCGCCAGGTGGCAGAATCACCGCCTACTCGACCATGAGGGGACAGCACATGGAACGTCTCACCGGACTCGACGCCGCCTTCTTGTACCTGGAGACGCCCACGCACCACATGCACGTGGCCATGACCATGGTGTTGGACCCAGCCACCATGCCCGGCGGGTATTCCTTCGACAAGATCAAGGACTTCATCTCCAAGCGCCTCCACCTGGTGCCCCCGTTCCGACGCCGCCTGGTCAACGTCCCCCTCAACTGGCATCACCCGGTGTGGGTGGACGACCCCCACTTCGACCTCGACTACCACATCCGCCGGATCGGTTGCCCAGCACCGGGTGGACGCCGGGAACTGGGAGAGATGGCGGGCCAGATCGCCAGTTCGCCGCTGGATCGCAGTCGCCCGCTGTGGGAGCTGTGGGTGGTCGAAGGACTCAAGCAGAACCGCATCGGCATCGTCACCAAAGTGCACCACGCCGCCATCGACGGGGCATCGGGCGCCGAGCTCATGGTGCACCTGTTCAGCCTGGAAGCCGATGCTCCGGACCCGGCACCGGCTCCGCCCTCCGAGCCCGAGAAGATACCCAACGAGTTCGAGCTGCTGGGCTACGCCGCCGCATCCAAGCTCCGGCGCTACATGACCCTGCCCCAACTCATCGGAAGCACGGTCAGCTCGGTCAACCGGGTGGTCCAAGGCCGGCGAGATCCGCTGATCCCCGTCGGTGCCGCCCCCCTCACCGCACCCCGCACCTCCTGGACCGGACCCCTGTCCACCGGCCGGACCGTGGGGTTCGCCCGCGCCTCACTGCCCGCGGTCAAAGAACTCAAGTCGGCCTACGGGTGCACGGTCAACGACATCGTGTTGGCCCTGTGCACCGGCACCCTGCGCCACTACATGATCGGGCGGGACGAACTACCCGATGCACCGCTGGTCGCCACCTGCCCCGTGTCGGTCCGTCCCGACGGTGAGACCACCATCGGCAACCAGGTCTCGGCCATGTTCACCACCTTGCCCACCCACATCGACGACGTGGCCGAGCGGGTCAGCCAGATCCAGTCCTGCACGGTGGGGGCCAAGGCCGAACACAAGGCCGTTGGTGCCGACATGCTCCAGAACTGGGCCGAGTACGCCGCGCCCAACACCATCAACCTGGCGTCGCGCCTGTACTCGAGCCTCGGCCTGGCCGCCAACCACCGGCCGGTTCACAACGTCATCATCTCCAACGTCCCCGGGCCGCCCTTCCCGCTCTACTACGCCGGCGCCAAGATGATCGCGGCCTATCCGATGGGCCCGGCCATGGAGGGTGTTGGCCTCAACATCACGGTGTTCAGCTACCAGGACTCCATCGACTTCGGTTTCATGGCCGACCGAGAGATGGTGCCCGACGTGTGGGACCTGGCCGACCACGTGAGCGACGCCCTCGCCGAGCTCCAGATCGCGGCCGGGATATCTCCCGAACCCAAGTCGGCAGCGCCCGGTCCGCCCATTACGACACCACCAGCCAGCGGCACCCCCATCAAGAAGGCCCCGCCAAGAAGTCGACGGCCAAGAAGTCGACAGCCAAGGCCACCGCGACCAAGAAAGCTCCGGCCAAGAAGTCGACAGCCAAGGCCACCGCGGCCAAGAAAGCTCCCGCCAAGAAGGCTCCGGCCCCGGCGGCCGCAACCCACTAGGGCCACAAACCCGCCGGGCCAGTCCACGGGTCAACTAGAACCTGTTCTCGTTCGCGGTGCTAGACAGGACCCCCTATGGGGTTCAACATCGCTGACCTGTTCGAGCGCGCCGTAGACGCCGTACCCGACCGGGTGGCGGTGGTGTGCGGCGACCACAAGCTCACCTACCGGGCCTTCGACGAAGAAGCCAACCGACTGGCCCACCACCTGCTGGGCCAGGGCTTCGGCCTCGGCGACCACATCGGCATCTATGCCCAGAACTCCCTGGAGTGGATCGTGGCCATGATGGCGACGTTCAAGATCCGGGCTGTGCCGATCAACATCAACTTCCGCTACGTCGAGGACGAGCTGGCCTACCTGTTCGACAACGCCGACCTGGTGGCTGTCCTGCACGACCGCGAGTACGCCGACCGGATCGCGACGGTCAAGGACGCCACCCCGGGCCTGAAGCACTTCGTGGCCATGGATGCTCCCGCCGGCTCAGGCACCGACCCCGACCTGGCCGCCATCGGCTCCATCCCTTGGCCCGACGCCCTGGCCGGTCAGCCCACCGACCGCCCCCAACTGGAGCGCAGCGACGACGACCAGTACGTGCTCTACACCGGCGGCACCACCGGCATGCCCAAGGGCGTGGTGTGGCGCCACGAGGACGTGTTCTACGCCCTGGGCGGCGGAGTGGACGCCTACACCAACGAGCGGGTGACCGACGGTCACCAACTGGCCGAGAAGGCAGCCACCAACCCCAACCCGATCGTGGCGTTGAACCCGGCCCCCCTGATGCACGGCGCCGCCCAGTGGGGAACGCTGCGCTTCCTGTTCGAGGGCGGGACCGCAGTGCTGGTTCACAAGTTCAGCCCCGAAGCGGTGTGGTCGGCGGTGGAGGACAACAAGGTCAACACCATCACCATCACCGGTGACGCCATGGCCCGCCCCCTGGTGGAGGCGCTCGAGGCCGAACCGGACCGCTGGGACCTGTCGTCGCTGTTCGTGGTCTCCTCCAGCGCGGTGGTCTTCTCCCCCGCCCTCAAGGAGCAACTCCTCGACCTGTTGCCCAACATCATCATCGTCGATGCCATCGGATCATCCGAGGGCGGGATGAACGGCATGGTGATCCAGACCAAAGGACAGACCGTCAACCAGGACGCGGGCGGCCCGACCGTGAAGGCCGGCCGAGACGCGGCGGTGCTCGATGAGGACCTGCGCCCGATGGCCCCGGGCACCGGCCAGGTCGGGAAGCTGGCCCGGGCCGGCAACATCCCGATCGGCTACTACAAGGATCCGGTCAAGACGGCCTCGACGTTCCTAGTCGGGGCCGACGGCGTCCGCTACGTGGTGGCCGGTGACCTGGCCCGCCTCGAAGAGGACGGTTCCATCACCCTGCTGGGGCGTGGGTCGGCGTGCATCAACTCGGGGGGCGAGAAGATCTTCCCCGAAGAGGTCGAGAGCGTGCTCAAGACCCACCCCAGCATCTATGACGTCTTGGTCGTCGGGGTACCTGACCCCCGGTGGGGCTCGGCGGTGTGCGCCGTGGTGCAGGCCCGGCCCGGGGCAACGGCGCCGACGCTGGCGGAGCTTGCCGACTACGGCCGCGCCCATCTGGCCGGCTACAAGCTGCCCCGACACCTGGTGGTGTGTGACGAGGTGGTTCGTTCTCCCAGCGGCAAGCCCGACTACCCCTGGGCCACGCAGCTGGCCAAGGACGCCGTAGCCGGGACCTGATCAGGTACCGGTGAAGTTGGGCTTGCGCTTCTCCTTGAAGGCGCGGGGCCCTTCCTTGGCGTCGTTGGTGTTGAAGATGATGGGCTCGCCGATCTCCAGCTCACGGGCCAGGCCCTCGGCCTCGCTCATACCTGCTGTCTCCCGCATCGAGCGGAGGACGGCGGCCACCGCCAACGGGCCGTTCTCGGCGATCTGATCGGCGATCTCGCGGGCCTTCGCCAGCGCCTGGCCATCGGGCACGACGTGGCCGATGAGGCCGATCTCCTTGGCCTCCTGGGCGCTGATCAGGCGACCGGTGAGAAGCAGGTCCGCAGCCATGGTGAACCCGATCTGGCGCTGAAGGCGCACGGTGGATCCACCCAGCGGGAACAGACCTCGCCGGACCTCGGCGATGCCGAGCTGGGCCGAGGTCCCCTGCCACCCGGATCTCGGTGGCCTGGAGGATCTCGGTTCCGCCGGCCACGCAGTAGCCCTCCACCGCCGCGATGAGGGGCTTGGACGGGCGGAAGTGACGCAGCAACGCCTTCCAGTGCAGGTCCGGGTCCTCGGCCATGCGGGCCATCTCCTCCTCGGAGAACCCGGTGGCCAAGGCCTTGAGGTCCATGCCCGAGCAGAAGTCACCGCCGGCACCGGTGAGGATGCCGACTCTGAGCTCAGGATCCTCGTCCAGCAGCTTCCAGGCATCGGCCGCGCC
This sequence comes from Microthrixaceae bacterium, assembly GCA_016702505.1. Classification (NCBI taxonomy): domain Bacteria; kingdom Bacillati; phylum Actinomycetota; class Acidimicrobiia; order Acidimicrobiales; family Microthrixaceae; species Microthrixaceae bacterium. Next base: position 437,675 of record JADJDU010000001.1, on the reverse strand, counting down.
GACCAGCATGGACGGGCTGAAGGCGTTCTTGGCCTCGGGCCGGTTCAGGGTGACGGTGAGGACGTGACCGTCCCGCTCTACGAGGATGTGGGGTTCATCTGCCATCCCCTGAGACTAGAACACGTTCCAATTCTGGTGCCGCGGCCGCGGCAGACCTGATTCCGGTCAGCGGTTGAGGCGGCTTTCCCGGATTGCAGTCTCGATGCCGTCGAGGGCGGCCAGAACCCGTTCGTTCTGAGTCTGTTGCTCGACGATCACGCGGGCCAGCCAGAACCGGAACAGACGCGTGAGCGAGTAGCGCAGGAACAGCCCGAGGCCCACCAGCAGTAGGCCGAGGCCCACCAGCCCGCCTGAGATGAGCATGGGGATCTGGTCGGCCACATAGGGAGTATCCGACGCCGACCACCAGGCCGCGATCATCAGGACCAGGCCGATCACCGGTAGCACCGCACCGCTCTTGAGCAACAGGGTCTCGGCCTCGGCCAAGGGTTCGGGGACCGTGAGGGCCTGCACCCCGGCTTCCAACCGCGCGGAAGCGGAAGCCGGTGCCGGGGCCGATCCCGACGGAGCCGGGTTCTGGTTGGTCTCTTCGGCGGTGTTTGCGTTGGTCATGAATGGGCTCCGAGGTACGCGGCCGACAGCTCGGCCTCGAGGTCTTGGGGACTTCCAGATGAGATGACGTGTCCGTGCTGCATGATCACGGCCCGGTCGGCCACGCCGAGCACGGTTCGAGCGAACTGCTCCACCACCAGGATCGAAACACCATCGCGAGCGATGCCTGCCACGATCTCATACAGCTCGGCCACGATCAGGGGGGCCAGACCCATGGACAGCTCGTCGATGATGAGCACCGCCGGGTCGGTGGCGAGGGCGCGGGCCATGGCCAGCATCTGCTGCTCGCCGCCCGACATGGTGCCGGCCACCTGATCGATGCGCTCACCGAGACGAGGGAAACGGGTGACGGCCTGTTCCACGATCACGTCCTCAGGCGTACCGGAGTAGGTGGCCATCTTCAGGTTCTCGCGCACGGTGAGGTTGCGGAACACGCCGCGCCCTTCGGGGATGGTGCACAACCCGATCCGGGCCAGAGCATCGGGTTTGACGCCGTTGACGTGACGGCCCGCCACGTGCACGCAACCGGAACTGGCCTGGTGCTGACCGGTGGCCACCTTGAGCGTGGTCGTCTTACCGGCGCCGTTGGGGCCGAGCAGGGCCACTACCTCACCACGAGGCACCACCAGGTCCACCCCGTGGAGGACCTGGATCCGGCCATAGCCGGCGGTGACGCCGCGCAACTCCAGCAGCGGTCCCGGCGAACCATCTGTTTGCGAACGGGGGTCGTCGGCCAACGGATCGGGATGCTGGCGGCGGGACGGGCGGAGGTTCACGCTATGGCTCCCACATCGGTGCCCTGCCCCAGGTAGGCGTCGGCCACCTGTTCGTTGGCCTGGATCTCGGCGGGAGTGCCGCTGGCCAGCACCACACCGAAGTTCAGCACCGTGATGGCGTGGCACAGCCGCATCACCAGGGGAACGTCGTGCTCCACGATGAGCACAGCCATGCCCTCTTCGGCCAGCTCCAACAGGATGTCGGCAAAGCGATCGGTCTCCCGTTCGTCGAGACCCGATGCCGGTTCGTCCAGCAGGATCACCTTGGGTCGCCCGGCCAAGGCCCGGGCCAACTCCAGCAGTCTGGCGTTGCCGGTGGAGAGGGAGTCGGCCCGCTGGTCGGCGAGGCCCTCCAGACCCACCCGGGCCAGGAGCTCATGGGTGACAGCCACCGGGTCGTGATCGGGATCGGCCACCAATTCGGCCGCGGTGAGGACGTTGTCATGGACGTCGAGCGACCCGAACAGCTCCAGTCGCTGGAATGTCCTGGCCATACCCAGTCGGGCCCGCTTGTGGGCAGGGACGGCGGTGATCTCCTCGCCTCCAAGGAGCACCCGGCCGGTGGTCGCGGCCTGAAGCCCGGTGAGGACGTTGAAGGTGGTGGTCTTGCCCGCACCGTTGGGGCCGATCAGGCCGGTGATCTGCCCGGCTTCCACGTCCAGGTCGACCCGGTCGACGGCTAGGTGTCCACCGAAGCGGACCGATATCTCACGCGCTTCGAGGATCGGCATCACACCTCCCCCAGTTCAATCCCAGCTCCCCATCCAACCCGGCCAGCTGCTCGGCCGTGGCCCCCCGTCCGATGGGAATCTCCTCGGGCAGAACGGCGCTGCGGGGCGGAACTATCAACGCCCGGAGCCTGGCGCTCAGGGCACCGGGACCAACCGCCTGGCGGTCGTCGATGTCCAGGGTTCCGAGGCGCTTCTGGCGTCGACGCTCCAACTCTCCCGTTACCCGCTGGACCACCTGCGACACCGCCCCATCGGGGTTGGCCACCAACGAGATGCCAGCCAGACCAGGAGCGATGATCATCAGGTTCTTGAGGAACGGATAGGTCTCCCCGATGATCGGGAACATCACGATGAGCATTCCGCCCAGGAATGCTCCCGACACCGCGGCGATGCCACCAACCACCGCCATCAACACGGTGGGCAGGGCCGGAACCGCGCCTTCGAGGAGGGCGTACTGTGAAGGCCCGGCCTGGGTGCGCCATTGAGCCAGCAGCACGCCACCGATGCCGGCGATGACCGCCGACAGGGCGAAGGCTTGGACCTTGAGGCGCGCCACGTCCAGGCCGATGGTGGCGCTGCCGGCCGGGCTGTCCTTCATGGCTTGGAGCCGACGACCGAACGGCCCCCGCCGCAGGTGGGTGACCCCCACGCCGCAAGCCGAGAACACCACCGCCATGAAGGTGAGGTACGCACCATCTCCGGCCAGCGACAGGCCGCCGACCGCGAAGCGCGGGAAATTCGGGCTGGCGTGGAACGACTCGACGTTGGGATATATGGCCTTCTCACAGAAGAGGGCGAAGGCCATGGTGGCTAGGGCCAGGTACAGCCCACGGAGCTTCAGGGTGGGAAGGGCGACCACGGCACCAACCACCGCACACACGACGACCACCGCCAACAGGCCGAGCGGGCTGCCCCCCGGTGAAACGAGGTGCATCGTCATGGCCCCGATACCAGCGAAGGCAAACGGGGCCAGCGATATCTGCCCGGCGATGCCGGTCAGCGGCACCAAGGACAAGGCGATCAAGGCGATGGCGAAACCCGAACCGATGGCGTTGAAGACGTTGCCCTCCATCACCATCGGGATGAGGATCGCCACCAGCACCAGACCCACCGAGGCCAGGAGGGCTTCGGTGATGGTCGGCTTGGGCATCCTGGTCTTGTCGGCCCGTCCGCCGAACAGCTCGGCCTTCTGCTGGGGCACCACCAGCAACACGATGAACAACATGATCACCGGCACGCTGTCGACGTTGATCCAGTCCGGCAGGTTGGCGTCGTACATGCGCACGGTCTCACGGGACAAGCCCAGTATCAAGGCACCGAGAGCGGTGAGCGGAAGGCTCTTGAGCCGTCCGACCATGGCGGCGGCATAGGCGTTGATGACCAGGAAGGTGAGCTGGATCTGGTCGAGACGCAAGATCGGGGCCACCAACACACCGGCCACGCCGGCCAGAACACAGCCCAACGCCCAGGCGATGGTGGACACGGTCTGAGGGTTGGAACCATTGAGGGCAGCGAGCTCACGATCGTCGACCACCCCTCGCATGGCCACTCCGATACGGGTGTTGTACAGCACGACCCGCAAGGTCCCAGCCACCGCAACGGCCACGGCCATGGTGATGATCTGGTGGTAGGTGACGGCGATACCGGCCACGTCGATCGACTTACCTCGGAAGAACTCGGGCAGGTTGGCGATCACCTCGTTGGGCGGCCAGATGATGGACGCCAGTTGGATGAGGGCCACCAGGAGGCCGATGGGGACCACCAGACGGATGGTGGGCGGCGCTTCGGTGAGCCCGCGCATCAAGACCCGGTCTATGAACAGTCCCATCAACGGTGCGAATACCACCAAGGTCAGCACCAGCGCTACCGGAACCGGCAGACCCCACGCATCGGGCGAGGAGAGCTGCCAGTACACGTAGGCACAGAACATGGCGATGGCGCCGTGGGCGAAGTTGAAGATGCCAGACGTGGTGAAGGTGAGGACCAGACCGCTGGCCGCCACCGCGTAGATGGCGGCCGCGGTCAGACCAAAGACCACGATGGTCAGGAGGCTATCCACGGAGAACTCGACTCGACCGTTGCCGCTGGGAGCCCATCACCACTTGACGGTGGAGCCGTTCAGCTCGGGACTGGTGAGGGACACGATGTTCTTGGGATCACAAGAGAAGGTGCCGGGCTCCTCGGGGTAGGCCCGGGTGAAGGCACCATCTTTGATCTGGACCAGAACGAAGCAGCCCTCACGTGCCCGGGAGCCGGGGTTGGTCGGGAAGTGGAGTCCGCCAGCGTCCCAGTCCTTCAGCTTCTTGATCTCGGCCACCAGGGTCTCACGGGTGAGGTCCGACCCAGCGTTGCTGGCCGCCTCGGCGAACATGAGGGCGGCGGAGAACGCCTGCACGCCCAGCGCGGTGGGGGCGGTCTTGGTGCCGGTGGCGTTGTAGATCTCGAGGTACTGGCCCATGGCCGGGACCTGGTCGGCCTCCTCGAAGGGCACGGTGTTCAGCTCGACGTAGACACCTTCGGCGCCCGGCTCGGTGAGCAGCACCGGGTCGTAGTACTGGGCACCGAACAACACGGCGTCAGGCTCGAAGCCCTGGGCCGCCATGTCCCTCAGCAGCTTGGCCCCTTCGCCGGTCTCAGAGACCATGCTGACCATTCCAACGCCTGCGGACTTCATCTCCCGGGCTTCGGCCGCGTAGGACTCTTGGAAGATGCCCGTGTCGTGGGTGACCACGAACTTGTAGCCGATCTCCCCCCAGGACTCGATGATGCGTTGGGCCTGGCTCCACGCGGTCGGCACCTGGCTGGAGGACACCATGGCCGACTTCTTGATCGCGTCGGGGAACTTGCCGGCCAGATAACGAGCCGGACCGACGGCGTTGGTCTCGGGCGGGTTGGGGACCGGGGTCCACACGTTGGGGGCCAGTGACTTCTTCGGGTTGGCCGAATAGGCGGCGACGTCGGGCAGACCACAGGAAACCGATGGTTCGGCGCCGAGGTCATCGAACACCGAGCCCGACCCGACGATGGCAAACAGGCCGTCGTTGCACGCGGCCTGAACTGCGGCCAGCGTGTTGGTGAGCTGGGAGTCGTAGGTCACCAGCTCAAGGGTCCGGCCGTTGATGCCGCCTAGGTCGTTGCAGTACTTCACGAAGGCCTGCATCGTCTCCTCGATGCTGGCCGTGGGCGTCTTGACCGCTCCGGCTCGATCGGACACCACACCGATCTTGATGGAGGTCTCGGTGATGCCGGTGTCGCTGGCCGTGGGCGTGAAGCCCTCCGGCGCCGCTCCGCAGGGGGCCTCCATGGTCCCGAACATCGGGCCCTCGGGACCTCCGGGGGTGGCGGGTGCGGTGGTGGCCGACGGGCCACCTCCACCGGTACCAGCCCCGGCGGCCAACTGATCGTCGCTGAGGCGACTACCACAGCCGGACGCCAAGAGAGCCAGCGCGCAGCCGACCGCAATCGTGCGAGTTCTCATTCTCGATCCCCTGTTCCGTCGAACCCGTGAAACCTAGCGCAAGGGTACCGACGGCTCTGACGCTACGTCAGATCACATGTGACATGCGTCAATTCTGAATGTCGAGCTCCTCCAAGAAGGCGCGGCGCGGCCCGGTCACGCCGTGGCGAGGAGGCGACCCAGGCGGCGGAGGTGGGCGGTGGGGCCGCCGAGGGAGAGGTCGATGTGACGGGCCCAACGGAAGGTGCGGTGCACCGGGTAATCGACGTCGACACCGATGCCGCCATGGAGGTGCTGGGCGGCGTGGGTGACCCGGTGAGCGGCGTCGGAGGCCCAGAACTTGGCGATGGCCAGCTCCTCTGATGCGGGCATGCCGGCGTCGAGCCTCCACGCCGCCTGGTGAGCGGTGAGGCGGACGGCCTCGGTGTCGATGTAGGCATCGGCCGCCCGGTGCGCCACAGCCTGGAACGTGGCGATGGGAGAGCCGAACTGGCGGCGCTCGCTGGTGTAGGTGGCGGTGATGCGCAGGGCCGCCTCGCAGACCCCGGCCTGAGTGGCGCACAGCGCGGCGATGGCCCGGTCGGTGATCCATTCGGTGACGGCGGCACCGCCGTCCACCTCGCCCACCACGTCGTCGGCTCCGACGGCCACGCCGTCGAAGGTCAAGGTGGTGAGAGGTTCCAGGTTCGAGGAGGTGTTGCGCTCGGCCGAGACCCCGGCGGCGCCGGGATCGACCAGGAACACGGTGGATGTGCCGTCACCGGTGCGAGCCGACACCAGGACCCGCTGGGCCAGGTGAGCCGCCGGTACCAGCATCTTGGTCCCGGTGATGGCCAGCCGTCCCAGCGGGGGAGGCTTCCGTGGTCGGGACGGCTGGGGCAGGCCATCGCCACCTTCGGACAGAGCGGCGGTTAGCACAACATCGCCAGCAGCCACTCCTGGCAGCCAGGCCGACTTCTGCTCATCGGTGCCGAAGTTGGCCAGAGGCAATGCCCCCAAGGCGATGGTGGCGTACAGCGGTACCGGGGCGACGTTGCGGCCCACCTGCTCGAGGATCAGAGCGAGCTCGAACAGCCCGTACCCGCCGCCACCTTGGGCTTCGGGCAGGCACAGGCCGAGCAGGTCAGCCTTGGCCAACTCGGACCACAGCGCCCGATCGAACCATTCGCCCGACGGGTCGGCCTCGACCTCGCGCACGCGCTCGGGGGTGGAACGCTCCGACAGGATCTGGGCGGCGAGGTCGCGGACCGCGGTCTGCTCTTCGGTGAGGGTGAAGTCCATCTGTGGATTCCTTACATCCGGGGCGTGCGGGGCATGCCCAGGCCGAACATGGCGATCAGGTCGCGTTGGATCTCGTTTACCCCACCGCCGAAGGTGAGGATGGTGCTGCCTTGGAAGCCGCGGTCGAGCCGGGCGGCCAGGGCCGCGGCCGGTGAGTCGACGGTGAGGGCTGATGACTGCCCCACGATCTCCATGAGGATCTGGTAGGCGTCCAAGAAGAACTCGGTGCCGAACACCTTGATGGAGCTGGCATCGGCGGGGTTGACCGATTGTCCGGCCGCCTCGACGGCGGCCACCTTCCAGTTGAGGAGGGTCAGGTACTCGATGCCGGCTCGGACCCTGGCCAGACCGACCTGTACCCATTCCTGGTCGATCACCCGGGACCCGTCCGCGGTGGTGGTGGCGCGGGCCCAGTCGAGTACGTCCTCGTAGTTCTTCTCGATCATGCCCGGAGGGGCCAGCCCGACCCGCTCGTAGTTGAGCTGGTTGACGATCAGGTTCCAGCCGCCGTGGAGCTCTCCGATGATGGCCGAGTCCGGAACCCGCACGTTGTCGTAGAAGGTGTTGAACGTGGAGGCGTTCACCATGGTGTGGATCTTGGAGTAGGTGTAGCCAGGGTCGGTGGCAGGGATGGCGAAGATGGTGATGCCGCGGTGCTTGGGGGCATCGGGATCGGTGCGGGCGGCCAGCCAGATGTAGTCGGCGTAGTTGGCCAACGAGGTGAAGATCTTCTGCCCGTTGATGACCCACTCGTCGCCGTCCTTCACCGCCTTGGTGGTGAGCGAGGCCAGGTCGGTACCGGATTCGGGCTCGGTGTAGCCGATGGAGAAGTGCAGGTCGCCGGCCAGGATCCTCGGCAGGAAGAAGTCCTTCTGCTCCTGGTTGCCGAACTGCATGATGGTCTGGCCGACGGTGTTGATCGACAGGAACGGGGTGGGGGCCCCGGCCCGCCACGACTCGTTCATGAAGATGAACTGCTCGACAGGGCCGAAGCCACGACCGCCGTAGCTCTCGGGCCACCCCACGCCGAGCCAACGGTCCCGCCCCATCTGACGGACCGCCTCGAGGCAGGCCGGGTCGCCGGTGTCTCCCGAGAAGGCCGCGGCGGTGACCTCGGGGGTCATGAGCTGGGCGAAGTAGGCCCGCAGCTCGGCCTTGAGCTGCTCTTGCTCGGGCGTGAAGGCGATGTGCACTGCTGCTCCTCAAGCTCGCCGAAAACGAGAACACGTTCTAGCAGAGCCCCTGGTCGGACCCCGATCCGAGCTAACCCTCGATCCACTCCGCCGGAAGGCGCTGCCGTTCGGCGGATCGACGTCGTACCATCACCGCCGTGACCAGCCCCCGCCTCCCCCTGATCGTTGCCGCCACCGAGATCGAGATCATCCACGTCCCGCGTTCGATTCCTCGGGTGATCACCGGACTGGGCAAGACCGCCGCTGCGGTGGCCACCACCCAGGCCCTCACCCGCATGGCCGCCGAACCCGAAGGCTTGGAGGGCCTGACCGTTCTCAACGTGGGAACGGCGGGCGCCCTGCGAGATGAGATTGTGGGCTTGCACCTACCGGGCGTGGTGTTCAACCACGACATCAACGGCGACGCCATCCGGGCCCTGGGATACGACCCCCGCGAGGAGCTCACCGTCGACGGCGACGACACGGTCCTGGCCTCAGGCGACCTGTTCGTGACCGACCCCGACGTGAGGGCCCGTTTGGCTGAGCGGGCGCATCTGGTGGACATGGAGGGCTACGCCGTGGCCCTGAGCTGTGCGCAGTTCGGAGTGCCGGTCCGGCTGGTCAAACACGTGTCAGACAATGCCGACGGTTCAGCCCACGACTGGCCCACCGCGGTAGCGGCCAGCGCGCTGGCGTTGGCCGAATGGGTGGAGCGTCACCTCGACGAGGCGTGACGCCCGCCGGTCAGCGACCGGCCATCTCCAGGCAGGCGTCTCGGATGCCGGACCCGAAGCTGGGTTTGGCACACCAGGTGTGACCCTCTTCGACCTGCACCACCCGGGCATCGGGAACCGACAGGAGCAGCCGGAGTTGCTCGTGGGGGGGCACGGCGCGGTCATGGGCGGTGACGAGCAATGTGGTGGGGACATCGACGCCTCGGAGCCACTTGCGGGAGTCGTAGGTGCCGATGGCGGCCAGCGCCTCGGCCACCATCCGGGGATCGTGGCGCTGCATCTCGGCCGCAGCCCAACGGGTGAAGCTGTGGGGCCGGGCCCGAACCGCGGGCGGCACGTTCGACTGCCACGGCCGCAATGGAAGCTGGGTGGCGAGCTGGCCCACCCGGGTGGAACCGGCAAACACCGAGACGGCGGTGACGAAGGCCAGCCGTTCACGTACCCCAGGAACGAAGTGGTTGCTGGTGGCGCAGAACACCAAGCCGGCGACCTTGTCGGGGTGGCGGTGCCACAGGAGCTGCGCCACCGGGCCGCCCATGGAGTAACCGACCACGATCACGGGCCCCACGTCGAGCTGATCGAGGAGGGCCGCTACGTCATCGGCACAGTCGGCCAAGCGGAAACGCGACCACGTCCTGATGCCGCGGCCGTGACCCCTCAGGTCGGGTGCCAGAACACGAAAGTGCTCACCGAGGGGATCGAAGGCCTGGAACCAGTTGAGCCCGGCCGAGGCGATCAGACCGTGGAGCAACAGGACGGTCGGTGCCCCGGGTGGGCCGTCCACCTCGCGCACGAACGTCGTTCCCCGTCCGGGCAGCTCAACCCTCCGACCCAACGGAATGGGCGGCCCCCCAACGGCCTCGGGCTCAACGGTCGTTTGTGACATACCGTCAGATTACGACCACCGACCGGCCCCACTTGAGCCATCTGACCGATCGAGACTCACCGCGCGACCCCGCGAAGGCTCCGCCGCCGGCGCCGATGGTCCACAATGTGACGCGCCGTCAGATCCAGGAGATGTTCGTGCCCAACCATCCGACCCGGGAATCCATCGACTTCGTGAGCGGAGCCTGGTGGGGCACCAACCCCCACGACGACCTCACCTGGATGCGGGCCAACGCCCCCGTCTACTGGGACGGTCAGGTCTGGGGAATAAGTCGCTACGCCGACCTCAAGGCCGTGTCCAAGGATTCGGTCACCTGGTCCAACGCCCAGGGCATCCGTCCCGACAACGGGCCCTCACCGATGATGATCGACATGGACGACCCCGACCACCTCCAGCGCCGCAAGCTGGTCAACAAGGGGTTCACCCCGAAGCGGGTCCGCGAACGTGAACAAGAGATCCGGGCTGTCTGTGACGAGATCATCGACCGCGTCATAGAGAAGGGCGAATGCGATTTCGTGTGGGATATCGCCGCTCCCCTCCCCTTGATAATGATCGGTAACGATCTGGGTGTGGCTCCCCAGGACCGGGACCAGCTCCTGGAGTGGAGCGATGCCCTGCTCTGTGCCCTCACCGGGGACCCCGAACAGATGGAGTCGGCCGCCGAAGCGTTCGCCGGTTGGACCGAATACGCCGGACGGGTGATCGAGGACCGCACCGCCAGCCCCCGAGATGACCTGATGAGCGTCCTGTGTCACGCCGACGTCGACGGCCACCACCTCGATCACAACGAGGTGATCTTCGAGTCGCTCCTGATCCTCATCGGCGGAGACGAGACCACCCGCCATGTCATCTCCGGAGGTGGGTGGCAGATCCTCAACGATCGGGACCAGTGGGGCCGGCTGGTGGCCGACCCGTCCCTGTTGACCCCGGCCATCGAAGAAATGCTGCGCTGGGTCACCCCCATCAAGAACATGGCTCGGGTCGCCACCCGAGACGTCGAGATCGGTGGCGAGACGGTGCAGGAGGGTCAGAAGGTGCTGCTGCTGTATCCGTCGGCCAACCGCGACGAGACCGTGTTCGAGGACCCGTTCCGCTTCGACATCACCCGCACCCCCAACGAGCACGTCGCCTTCGGGTTCGGTACCCACTTCTGCCTGGGCAACAGCCTGGCCCGACTGGAGTTGAAGGTGATGTTCGAGCAACTGCTGGCCCGCATGCCCGACATGGAGTTGGTGTCAGCCGAGGAGCCCGGGTACCGGGCCGCCAACTTCGTGAGCGGCTACGAGGCGATGCCCGTCCGTTTCACCCCCGGTACCCCGCTCAGCTGAACGAGGTACCGGGCTGACCGGCGGTCGATGGCGATCAGACCGCGGCGCAGGTGCCGGCGTCGCCAACCCGGGCCGCGACCTTGGTAGCCGCGCTGTACCCACCGGTGAACACCTCGATGTCGGCCTCGGGATCGACGCCGTGGACATACTCGGACGCGGCTTCACAGGCCTTGATGGCGGTGTCAACGTCGATCGTCACCGCGTAGAGCCCCACGGTCTGGACACCCATGTAGTTGACGCCGATGACGCCGTCACCGGTGTTCCAGTCGAACATCGCGCCGATCTCAGGGTGGTTCTCGTTGAGCCAGTCCAACAACTCGGTGGTGCCGATCTCGGTCGAGGCCACCTCGGTCGTGGTTGTCTCCTCCGCAGCTTCAGAGGTGGTGGTGTCTTCGTCCTCGGCCGGAGCTTCGGTGGTGGTCGATTCTTCGGCCTCGATCGTTGTGGTGGTCTCGGCCGCGTCATCTCCGTCATCGGACGAACACCCAGCCAGTGGCGCAACCACCAGCGCGGCGGCGAAGCCAGTGCCAAGCAAGGTACGAATCCGGCTGCACGATCGGGTCGTGGTCATGAGTGTCTCCCATCAGTCTCGGCTAGTGGGGCAGGACCGTAGCCCGACTCCGGTTCCAAGACCGTCGATCGGACGCCCGGTCTCCGAGCGGCTTCGCCGAGGTCAATCGAGCGACAGGGTGGCCCTTGAGTTGCCGTCGCCGTCCACCACCACCAGTTGGGTTCCGGCCAGCACGCCCCAGCCGTCGGCAGCGGGGATCACTCGGGAGATCGGTTCGACAGCTTGGACCGGGACCCGGTCATCCACCATCAGCCGACCACCGGACATGGCCAGCACCACCACCTCGCTGGGGGTGGCGTAGGGCCGGCCGTAGGACGAGTCGTCACAGCCGGCGACCCCGCAGACCTCGCCGACTCCGGCCATGGGGCTACCCCAGGAAGTGGCGGGGACGGCGAAACGGCCCCCGCCAAGGTCCACGAAGGCGTGGTGGTCATAGACCACCGGGGAGTCGTCACCCAGCACGATCGAATCGATCAGCACCGGCGAGGCGGGGTCGGAGACGTTGAACAACTTGGCCGACGCCCGGCCCGACTCATCGGGCCCGAAGCCGACCACCTCGGTGGCCGACACCGGATGGAGGTAGGCGCTGAAGCCGGGGAGCTTCAGCTCGCCCACCACCTTGGGATCGGTCGGGGTGGACAGGTCGATCACGTAGAACGGGTCGGTCTGGAGGAACGTCACGGCGTAGGCGGTGGTCCCGTCGAAGCGGATGCCGTAGAGGGACTCACCGGGAAGTCCGAATCTGGGGGTTCGGCCCACGACGTCCAGAGCACCGTCGGTGTCGAGGACCACTATCTCGTTGAGCGCCTCACCGGGCGTCGGCTCGGGGACCGGTTCGGGCAGCGGGATCTCGGGGATGGTCTCGACCACCGTGGTCGGAACCGAGGTCTCGGGCACGCTGGTTCCCGGATCGGTGGGTTCGGGAACGGTGGGTTCTGGGATCGCCGGGTCCGGGGTGGTGGTATCGGGCGAGGACGGCTCGGGGACCGTTTCGGTTGGAAGCTCCTCGGCGACGATGGTTGCGCCCACCGTGGCGATGTCCCCCGAGCCAACACCCTCGTCGGCGGGGGCGGGCACCTCTGTGGGTCGGGGCTCGGGCAGGTCTTGTTCGACGACGGCACCATCGGGGATGGCGCTGCCTATTCCGCCGTCACCCTCGACGGGCATGGGCATCCCCACGAATCCCCCTGCCATCGACACCGCCACCCGCAAGAAGCCATCGTGCTCAGACATGGAGAAGTCGTTGAGCAGGGAGCCCTGAACCTGGCCTGATCCGGTGTGGGTGAGGCTGGCCAAGTCGAAGCGGTGAAGCCCGGTGCTCTGCGCTCCGGTCTGGGGGTCCCAGGTGGGGGTGGCCAAGAAGGCAGCATCGGCGGTGACGTGAACCAGGCTGCCCGAGCCGACCACCTCGGTGGCCCGCACCGGTTGGAGCGGACCGGTTACCGGCAGCACCGCCAGCAACGTGGCCGACGCCTGGGCCGGGCCGGTGGGATGCAGCACCTGGTCGCAGGGCACGGCTTCTCCGGCGAAGGGCAGGGAGCCCAAGTCGTCGCCCGAGCCGGTCGTGGCTTCGGGGGCGATGGCGTCGGGGGCGATGGCTTCAGCATCGTCGCCTCGACCTACCCCGACGCCTGGTTCCTCATACACCACCGGGCCGTCGAAGCCGTCGGTGGCGACCACCAGCAGCTCCCCGCCCTGGCGACGGGCCGACACCAACATGCCGTGCGCGCTCCACGTGCCATCCTCGGTGAGCGAGTCGGTGGCCACCACGAAGCGCTGGACCTGAACCGTTCCTTCATCGGAGGTGCCGACCGCCCAGGCCACGCCGGCGTCGGCGTCGTAGGTCACCTGGGCACCCCAGGCTACGGTGGCCCGGGCCACCAGAGCGGCGTCACCGAGGTCGGCTACCGCCAAGGTCTGCCCGCCCACCACCAGAGCCCGGTCGCCGCCGAGGCGTTCCACCAGATCGGGTTCGTCGATGCCTTCAACGACGACGTTGGTGCCGTCCCCCTCGGGGGCCTGAGCCAGTGACTCCTCGGCGCGTCCCGCGGCCGCTCCGGCACCGGCCACCGCCTCGCTCTCCATGGCGGCATCGGCGGCTGGGGCCGCGGCGATGGTGGACTCGACGGGGCGCCGATCTCGTTGAAAACCTCTCGGGCGCTTTGATCCAACTGTTCTTGACCCCAAGCGCTCAGCTCGGAACACGAGCTGAACGCGGCCAGGCCCGATGCCTCGACCGGGGTCTCACCTCCCAGCACGATGACGCCGGCAACCAGGGCCGCCGCGGCAGAAGCCGCCGCCACCCCCAGCAGGCCACGGCGGGGACGACTCGGAGGGTTCAAGGTGTCGCTCATGTCGGTTGTGACGTCGGCCGGCTCCGGTCGGTTCCCGGACGGCCCCGACTGCGCCAGACCGGTCAGGAACCGACCTGGTCCTCCGCCGTCTCACGGGCCCAGCGGTAGTCGGCCTTGCCCGCCGGTGAGCGCAGCACCTCGTCCACCAGCACCAGGTGCTTGGGCAGTTTGTAACCGGCCAACGTGGCCCGCAGGTGGTCCCGCAGTTCATCGAGCGTCGGGGGTTGTTCCGGGTTGGCCGGGGAGACCACCGCGGTGACCACGCTGCCCCACCGTTCGTCGGCCACGCCGACCACCAAGACGTCGGTGACCTTGGGATGGTCGACGATCTGGGCTTCCACCTCTTCAGGAAAGACCTTCTCACCCCCGGTGTTGATGCACTGCGATCCGCGACCGAGGAGTTGGATGGTGCCGTCGGCCTCCACGGTGGCCATGTCTCCGGTGAAGCAGTACCGGACCCCATCGATCTCCACGAACGTCTCGGCCGTCTTGACCGGGTCGTTCAGGTAGCCGACGGGGAGGCGCCCGCTGTTGGCAACCCGGCCCTCTCGTCCCGAACCGGGCTCCACCTCGTGCAGGTCGAGGTCGAACACCTTGGTGCCGGGAGCGGGAGCGAAGCGGGTCAGACCGGCCCCGACCTCGCCGGCCTGGAGGCGCTGGGACCCCTGCACGCCGCTCTCGGAGGAACCGAATCCGTCCACGATGGCTCGCCCTGGGAACAGCTCGGCGAACCTGGCCTTGAGGGCGGCGGAGATCGGCCCTCCACCGTTGGAGATGGCAAAGAGGTTGGTCACGTCCCAACGGTCGGGGTGCTCCTCCCAGGCCTTGACCAAGGGTCGACCCACGGCGTCACCGATGACGGTCAGCGAATTGACCCCCTCGTCCGCCACTGCATCCCACACCGCCTCAGGATCGAGACTCCCCGGCATGAGCACCGTGGTCCCGCCCGCCAGCAGCCACGACCAGGTGGTCCATTGGGCGGCGGCGTGCATCAACGGGGCCAGCGGCAGGTACACGAACCCGGCGACCATGCGATCGATGACCTCGGAAGGGTCGCCGACCGGCCCGAGCAGGCGCATCGGGTCGCCGCCGCCGATGCAGGCGAAGTAGGCGTCGTCCTGACGCCACACCACGCCCTTGGGCCGCCCGGTGGTTCCGCCGGTGTACATCAGGTAGAGGTCTTCACCAGAACGGCCTTCGGTGACCACCGGGTCGGGCGAGGATGCGGCCAGGGCTTCCTCGTAGCCCACCGCCCCGGGCAGGTCGACGGGGTCGGGGTCCGAATCGGTGGGGACAGGGTCGTCCACCACCAGGATCGCCTTCATGTCGGCTACGGAATCGGCCACGGTGGCCACCAGCGCCGTCAGGGACCGGTGAACGACCATGGCCACCGAGCCCGAATCCTCCAGCAGGGCGCGCAGCTCCTCGCCGGTGTAGCGGTGGTTGATGTTCACGGTGGCCGCTCGAAGGGTGAAGGCGGCGATCATCGCCTCCAGGTAGGCCTGATCGTTCTTGAGGAACAGGGCGACCTTGTCGCCGGGACCCACCCCCGCGGAGCGGAGGTGGTGGGCCAGGCGGTTGGCCCGCTCGGCCAGCTCCCGGTAGGTGGGGCGCTGAGGTCCACACACCAGGGCGGTGCGGCTGGCAGCCCGGGGCCACACCGCTTCCCACAGATCGGCGAAGTTGTAGGTGGTGGGCGGTGGCGTGTCCGCTCCTTCGACCTCGGTCTGCGGATCGGTGGCGCTGGTCCCCTCGCTCATGGCTGACAGTGTGTCAGAAAGCCGGGAACAACGGACCGGCCCCCAGCATCGGCTGAACGGGCCGGGCCAGGAGCCCAGCCCGCCTACCATCCTGACGGACCGTCGGATTTCGGGGCGGCCGCCGCGCCGACTCTCAGCCCCGACCCCTCCACCACACCGAGGACCCGAGCCATGACCGCCACGACCAGCACCGCCGGCCCCTCTCGGGGGTGCGGATCATCGAGAGCTCCATGCTCGGCCCCGCCGCCATCACCACCGCGCTCGCCGACATGGGCGCCGAGGTCATCAAGATCGAGACCCCCTCGGGCGACTACATCCGCCAGATGACCTGGCCCATCGTCGAGGGCGTCTCGCTGATGCACCTCCACGTGAACCGGGGAAAGCGATCCCTCGTGCTCGACCTCCGCACCCCCGAGGGCGTCGAGACCTACCTGGATCTGGTGCGAGACGCCGACGTGGTCATCGAGGCCATGCGACCCGGGGGGCTGGAGAAGCGGGGCCTGGGCTATGACCGCCTCCGAGAGGTCAACCCCCGGATCGTCTTCTGCACCATCTCGGGGTACGGCATGACCGGCCCCTACGCCGACCTACCCAGCCACGGCGTGGCGTACGACGTATGGGCCGGACTGGTCAAGCCTGAGATCACCGAAGACGGGTTCGCCGCCATCCCCGAGCATCCCTCCGTCGGCATCCACGCCGGTCCGTTGTTCGGCGCCCTCGGTGTTCTGGCCGGCGTCATCCAGGCTCGGGCCACCGGGCACGGGGCACGGCTGGAGATCGCCCAGAGCGACGCGGCCGCGGCCATGGACTGGCTGCGCAGCGAGACCTGGAAGGCATACGAGCGTCCCGAGGACGAAGTGACCGGCAACGCCTCGGACAACTACGAGCGGCGAGCACCGGGTACAGCGGGCATGCGCGACGGGGTCCGCTACCAGTTCTATGAAGCCTCCGACCATCAGTACGTGCTCCTCCAGGCGTCCGAGCGCGAGTTCTGGGAGAACTTCTGCCGGGCCGTGGACCGCTACGAGCTGTTCGAAGCCCACCCTGGCGCGAAGTTCGCCGACCACGCGGTCGGCAACGTCGAGCTCCGAGCTCAGCTGCGCGACATCTTCCTGACCCGTACCGCTCGGGAATGGGTGCAGCTCGGCCTGGACGTGAACGTGCCCATCGTGTCGGTCAACACTCCCCAGACCCTGGCTGACGACCCCCAGTTCCAGGACCGTTTCCCCTGGATCCCCGCCGAGGTGCTGGGCTGCGACCAGCTCCCGTCCCCCATCAAGTTCCTCGACGTGGAGATGCCCACCCCCACCAAGGCCCCCACCGTCGGCCAGCACAGCGAAGAGGTGCTGCGCCAGGTCCTCGGCTACGACGACGAGCACATCTCAGCGTTGCGCGACGCCGGCGCCCTGGGCTGAGCCCGGATCAACCGACACCCGGTGGCCCCACTCGACAGGCGGGTGGTGCACCCCGATCCTCGACTGCCGCGCCAACTAGAACACGTTCTAACATCGCGCCCATGCACCTGTCCCACACCGAGGTACAAGACGCCCTGCGCGAGGCCGTGGCCGGCTTCTTGGAAAAGGCTGCCGACGCCGAATCCATCCGCCGGGCCGAACCGCTGGGCTGGGACCCCAAGGTCTGGGACGGCCTGACCGCCATCGGGGTTCCAACGCTGGGCGTGGCCGAGGAACAGGGTGGGTCCGGTGCCACACTGCGCGACCTGGCCGTGGTGGCCGACGCTTGTGGCGCCCGCCTCGCCCCCGCGCCCGTGGTGGAGACGATGGTGGCGGCCCGCCTCCTGGCCCGGGTCGCCGGCACCGATACCTCTGGCGCGGCTGCCTCCGCGCTCGACACGCTGGCCCAGGGCGGGGAACCGGTGGCACTCGCCGTGCGCCCGGCCACAAACGGAGTGGCCACCCTGGTTCCCGGCGCCGCGGTGGCCGATGCGGTGGTGGCCCTCGACGGTGAAGACCTGGTGCTGGTCGTCCGCAACGACCTGCCCGGTTCGCCGTCCAACCTGGGTTCGGCCCCCCTCGCCGACGTCTCGGTCACCGGCGAGGGCTGCACCGTCATCGCGTCAGGCCCCGAAGCGGTAGCCGCCCATGCCATAGCGGTGGACGAGTGGCGCGCCCTCACCGCCCGCTGGTTGGTGGGGTTGGCCCGAGATGCCCAGGCCATCGGCATCCAGTACGCCATCGACCGCAAGCAGTTCGACGTCCCCGTCGGCTCGTTCCAGGCCGTTCAGCACCGCTTCGCCGACCTGGCCACCGACCTCGACGGTGCCGACCTGCTGTCCAACAAGGCGGTGTGGGCGCTGGACGTGGGCGACCCCGTCGCCACCTCGTTCCCCACCATGGCCTTCTGGTTCGCCGGCGACACGGCCCAACGGGTGGCGGCGTGGGCACTGCACGTCCACGGCGGCTACGGGTTCATGGAGGAGTACGACATCCAGCTCCACTTCCGTCGGGCCAAGGCCACCCGGCTGTTGCTGGGCGACCCCCGACGTGAGCTCCAAGCCCTAGCCGAGCTCCTGTGGGGAGACGAGGCCACCGGCCCGATCCCGGGCTCGGCGTTCCGACCCACCCACGGCACCGGCTCCGTCGACTCTCCGGCCCAGGCCACCGGCGACGACGGCGGCGGCTTCGACTTCCGTCTCGGCCCCGATGTCGAGGCCTTCCGGTCCGAGGTGCGGGCCTTCCTGGCCGAGCACGTGACCGAAGAAGTGATCGAGACCGCGCACCACACCGGCACCATCCACGACTGGGGCCTGCACACCAAGATGGCCGAAGCGGGCTGGATCTCGGCCGGTTGGCCCGCCGAGTTCGGGGGCCAGGGCCGTTCCCCGCTGGAGATGAACTCCCTGTCCGAAGAGATGTACCTCTCCGGTGCTCCGGTCGACGGCCTCGGGGTGGCCTCGCTGGTAGCCCACACCCTGCTCATCGACGGCACCGAGTGGCAGAAGCAGACGATCATCCCCGAGATCCTCTCGGGCCGGGCCATGTGCTGCCTCGGCTACAGCGAGCCCGATGCCGGCTCCGACGTGGCGTCGGTGGCCACCAAGGCCGTCCGCGACGGCGACCAGTGGACCATCAACGGCCAGAAGATGTTCACCACCCTGGCCCACGAGGCCCACTACGTGTTCCTGCTCACCCGCACCAACACCGAGGTGGCCAAGCACAAGGGCCTCACCATGTTCGTGGTGCCGATGGACACCCCCGGCATCTCCTTCACCCCGGTCCACACCATGGGCGGCGAGCGGACCAACATCACCTACTACGACGACGTCAAGGTCGACGACCGCTACCGCGTGGGCGAAGTGGACGGAGGCTGGAAGGTCATGATGACCGCACTGGTCTTCGAGCGGAACTCCGCCTGGTATGGCGAGCTCGTCCGCCTCCTCGACCACGGCCTCACCTGGGCCCGAGATGCCCTGTCCCCCGACGGTGGCGTCATGATCGACGACCCCCTGGTACGGGAACGACTGGCTCGAATCGCCATCGGCAACGAGGTGTCCAACCTCTTGGGCTGGAGGGCGGCGTGGATGGCTGCCAACCACACGCTGCCCGGTGTGGAAGGCACGATGGCCAAGTTGTTCACCACCGAGCACTACCAGTTCGCCGGCAACGAACTGATCGACGCGTTGGGTGCCGACGGGCTTCGCCGCCACGGCGATCCCAGCGCCGGAGCTGACCTGGCCCACGGCTGGATAGAGGCCATCTACCGCCACTGCCAGGTCACCACCATCTACGGCGGTACCAGCGAGGTCCTCCGCGGCATCATCGCCGAGCGCGGCCTCCAACTCCCCCGCAACCGCTGACCGGTCGCCCTCTACGGGCGGCTCCCGGTCAGCGACCCAGATGGGCGAGGGCTCGGTGGGCGGCGTGGAAACCGGCCATGCCGTGCACGCCCGCCCCCGGCGGGGTAGACGCCGAGCACAGGAACATCCCCGCTATCCCGGTGTCATAGGGGTGGAACGTGACCCGCGGCCGGAACGCGAGCTGGATCGGGTCGTTGGCTCCGGCGGCCACGTCACCGCCCACGTAGTTCGGGTTGTGCCGAGCCAAGTCGGTGGTGGAACGGACAGCCAAACCCACGATGCGATCCCTCACACCCGGAGCGAACCGCTCCAGTTGGTCGATCACCGCCTCGGTGGCGTCACCGGTCCAACCGGCCGGGACATGGGCATAAGCCCAGACCGGGTGTACATCACCGACCGACCGGCCGGGATCAGCCAGGTACTGCTGGGCCACGAGCACGAAGGGACGCACCGGCATCTGCCCCCGATGGATGGCCGACTCGGCCGCCGCCACCTCCTCGAACGTGCCTCCCAGGTGAACGGTGCCAGCCCGGCCGACGTGTTCGTTGACCCACGGCACCCCTCCCTGCACCGCCAGGTCCACCTTGAACGCGCCCGGCCCGTAGCGGAACCGCTGATACGCCCGCCGGATACGGGGAGGCTGATGTTCGCCGGCGATTCGGGCGAAGGCGGGCGGGCCGACGTCGAAGATCGCCACCCGGTGCGGCGGTAGGTCGTCGAAGGAGCGCACCTCCCTACCCGTCTCGATGATGCCCCCGGCCGCGGTCACCACCGATGCGAGGGCGTCGGTGATGGACCGTGATCCCCCCTCGGCCACCGGCCAGCCGTAGCGGTGGCCCATGGCCACGAACATCATCCCGGCCGAGGCGGTCACCGGTTGGGTCAACGGTCGGTAGACGTGGGCGGCGATACCGGCGAAGAGGGCTCGAGCTTCTGGTGTCTGCCATCGCCGAGCCACCCCGGATGCCGGCCTCACCGCCGACAGCCCGAAGCGGGCCAACGTCGCGGGGTGGCGGGGAATGCGGGCGAGCGGACCGAGAACATCACCGGCCAGTTCGGGGGCGCGGGCGGTGAGCGGTGCGAACGTCGACCGCCAGCGCCTGCCGTCGACGGCCATGTTGTCGGCGGTGTCATCGAGGGACCGGAACAAGACGCCGGCCCGGCCACCGTCGAGAGGGTGAGCCACATCTACCGGCGCGTAGCGCCAGGCCAGGCCGTGCTCCTGCAGACCCAACTCGGCAAAAGCCGGCGACGCCACCCCGAAGGGATGGACCGCTGAGCAGACATCATGGGACAGGCCCGGCACCGTCAACTCGGCTGTGTGGGTTCCGCCGCCGATCTCAGCCGACGCCTCCAGGACCTGGACCGACCATCCCGCTCGGGCCATCACCGCGGCCGCGGTCAGCCCGTTGGGCCCCGAGCCGACGATGACCACGTCGACAGGTTCCCCCGACGACCTGCGACCAGCTATTGAACCGGCGGCGTTCACCTCGGCGACGCTAACGCTCCCATCCAGCTATCGGGGTCAGGTGATCGAACGACAATGAAGGGCGCTCGATCCACCTTCGGAGGACGGGTGCCGGGCGGGCACAATGGCGCATCGCCAAGCTGACCTCCGCCCTTCGGGTGAACCTCCCCTCGAGCCGGCTGGTGGGAATCGATCTGGCCCGGGCCCTTGCCCTGGCCGGGATGATCGCCACCCACCTGTACCACCCGCTCTATGACCGCGAGATCTCTCTTGCCCATCGGTTGGCCGCTGGTCGGGCATCGGCGCTCTTCGCGGTGCTGGCCGGGCTCAGCCTTGCCCTCATGACCGGAGGCACCTCCCCGGTGAAAGGCCGGGAGCGAACGGCTCGCTCGGTAGGGCTGGTAGTCCGTTCGGTACTCCTCTACGCCATTGGAATCGGTCTGACCCATGCCGGCACCCCCATTGCGGTGGTGCTCCAGAGCTATGCGGTGATCATGGTGACGATGTTGCCGTTCTTGGGCTGGCGTCCCCGGAACCTGGCCATCCTGGCCGGAGCCTGGGTGGTGGCTGGACCGCTGCTTCTGGTCTGGGTGATGTCGTGGTGGCCGAACTGGAGCGTCACCGGATGGGGCACGGTCACCGAACACCTCCAGGGCATCTACCCGTTCTTGGTGTGGATCACCTACTTCTGGGTTGGCTTGGCCATCGGTAGGACCGACCTTCGCCGTCGGGCCACAGCAATCTGGCTCGCAATCGGAGGCGCGGCCCTGACCGTCACCGCCGTGGCCATCTCGGATCGACTGGTCTACCGGGCCGGGGTGCTCGAGGAACTGGCCCAGGACGTGGGGACCCAGGACCTCGACTACCTCGACTTCCAGCTCGACTACGGGCTACCCGGCTTCATCCCCGGTGGATCCAATTGGTGGTTGGCGGTCAGCGCCGCCCACTCGGGCACCCCGTTCGAGCTGGCCACCACCATCGGCAGTGCCCTGGCGGTGATCGGCGTCTGCCTGCTGATGGCCCGTGTGCTGCCTCGAGCCACCGCGATCATCTCCGGGGCCGGTGCCATGAGCCTCACCATCTACACCCTGCATGCGCTGGCAATGTCGGAGAAATTCTGGCCCCCCGAGGAAACCCGCAGCTTCTGGATCCAGATCGCAGCCTTTGCCGTGCTCGGAGCCGCCTTCCGCCTGGCCGGCCTCAAAGGCCCCTGGAGTGGGCGGTAGCCCGCGCCTCCGGTCTGACCGCGTCGCTGGTGCGACGCGGTCAGACCCGCCACCTGACGGACCACCTAGGCAGAGCTTTTCGACAGATCGCGGCTGAGGCAGTTCGAGACGTGAGCGACGTAGGTCGCTGAAGTCATCGGGGCCGGCGGGCCGCCTCGTAGTGCTGGGCACCGATCGGTAGGCGCCACAACCGCTGATCCACTCGTCTCGCCCACCCACCGGCGAAGGGCAGAAAGAGTATGTAGCGGCTCTCGATCGGTTCCATGCCAGCGTCGACCAACAGCCGCTTGGCCTCGGCGCGGGAAAGCAGTTCGACTCCCTCGTCGAACTCACACCTGCTCACCGCCACCCGGGTCAGCGGGTTGAAAGGGTTGTGTTCGAACACAGCCACGATCCCGCCAGGCCTGACAACGCGGGTCATCTCCCGGGTGAAGGCCAGCCGGTCGGGGGTCTCGACGTGGTGCAGCACACAAATGGTGAAAGCCATGTCGAAGGCCCCATCCGGGTACGGCAAGCGGTGACCGTCGAACACGGCATAGTTGACGGCGGGGTTGTCCAACCCGGCCCGTGCCACAGCCTCGCCGGACACGTCGACCCCGTGAAGCTCCCCGAAGACTCCGCCAAGGGCGGCATCGGTGACGCCCACCCCGCAGCCGACGTCGAGCACCCGCATCCGCTCCAGGTCGCCGAGGTGTCGGCGGGACAGATCGACCAGATGGTCGGCCTTGCAGCGAGCGAAGAACTCCACGTCCTGACCGCTGAATGAGACCGAGGCGCTGACCTCGTCGGAATAGCTCCGGGCGTGCCGGTCGAACTGCGCGGTCATGGTCGACTGTCGGTACGAACGACTTCGCGGACGAGGTAGAGCGGCCGCTGCTTCACCTCGTCGTAGATGCGGGCGATGTACTCACCGATCACGCCGAGCACCACCAGTTGAACCCCGCCGATGACCCCCATCGGAACCACGATCGAGGCCCACCCTGGCACCACGTCGAAGGATGCGATCTTGGCCACCACCCCGAACCCGGCGGCCAGCACCGACACGAACGACACGAAGAACCCCAGCATCATCACCAGGCGAAGCGGGACGGTAGAGAACGACACGATGCCATCGGCGGCGAAGGCCAACATCCGTCGCATCGGGAACTTGGTGACCCCAGCATGTCGGGCTTCGCGGACGTAGCGCACCCCGACCTGGTCGTATCCGACCCAGGCGAACATACCGCGCAGGTACCGCCGGTGTTCGGGCATGGCGTTGACTGTGTCCACCACCCGCCGATCGACCAAGCGGAAATCTCCGGCGTCGCGCGGGATCTCGACGTCGCTCATCCGCCCCAGCACCCGGTAGAACCACCGTGCCGTGGCCAGCTTGGTCCGTGACTCCCCGTACGCTCGTCACGCACGGCGTAGACGACCTGGAACCCCTCCCGCCACTTGTCGACCAGGGCCAACACCACCTCGGGCGGGTCCTGGAGATCGGCGTCCATGATGATCACCGCATCCCCGGATGCATGCTCCAGGCCCGCGCTGATGGCCATCTGGTGACCGAAGTTTCGGGTGAGGCGAACCACCACGTAGCGAGGGTCAGCATCGCTCAGCGACCGCATGATCTCGAAGGAAGCATCAGTGGAGCCGTCGTCCACCAGCACGACCTCGGAAGGACCATCGAGCGAATCGAGGATGGGGTCCAAGCGACGGGCCAGCTCGGGCAACGTCTCCTGCTCGTTCAACACCGGGATCACGAAGGAGAACACCGGCGCCATGGCCTCGCACCCTACAGCCGCCACCGGCAACCTAGGGGTGGGCGACGGGCCGGGGCTCGGAAGCCCTGAGGATCACCATCGTGTAGGGGATCCTCAGGGTCTTGTGGTCCACATCCACCTCGATCACCTCGAAGGACGCGGAACCCAGAGCGGCATAGGCATCTGGGGTGCGCACGTCCTGGCCTCGATCGTGATCCAAGAGGAACCGGGCCATCCGGCTCTGTCCTTCCACGTAACCGCCGTCGACGGTCACGAACTTCCCGCCGGGCCGGAGCACCCGGCTGGCGATGTGAAAGATCGACCGGGCGGTGTCGTCGTCCACGTGGTGGAGCACGCCGTGGGAGAGGACGGCGTCGAACACACCCAGTTCGTCGGGGCTGACCGTTGTCACATCGGCGCAGAAGAACTTCGCGCCACCCCGGCCGTAGCGGTCCTGGGCCTGGGCCACGTAGTGCTCGCTCAGATCGAACCCGACGTAGTCGACGCCGTTCAGATACCGGACCACATCGCCGGGACCGCAACCGATGTCGAGCATTCGGCCACCGCTGGGGATCTCCAGCCGAGCGATGACGTCTTGCCAGAGGCGATGGGAGCCGATGGCCCGCTGATAGGTCTGGTATATCCACGGCGCGGAGAGGATCCGGTGAATACCCGTGGTCTTTTGGCTCATGGCTGGCGTCCTTCCTCATCGGACCGATCCACGACTTGAACTACACGGAACCAGGGTTGCCGGTCAGCCACTTCCGTCTCCCTCGCATCCATCAGGGTCCATGCTCCCGTTGATTCGAAACACCCGTGCGCTGTCTCGCTCGTAGATCTTCTCTGCGGCCGAGTCGCCACCGGTCCATTCCAGGTCGACCACCGGTGTCGTCGTGAACCAGGCGCTGAGCACCACGACGAGGGTGAACCGGCCTTCGTTGATACTGGTGCGCCACTCCTCGCAGGTCTTCGCCGTTCTCCACCCCGATCGCGGTTGGGGTACGCCGATGTACTGCACGTAGTTGGCCTGATCCGGGCCGTACACGGGGTACTGAAGAGGGGTGCCGGCGATACCGATCCGCTCTCCCGAGAAGCGGGAGGACCAACTGAGGTCGATCAGCTTCAGCACACCGGCGTAGTCCTGGTACCGGTTCGAAAGGTAGACGCGTCGAGCCGTGACCGATGCGAGCCCGCCAGCCACCACCAGAACGCAGACGCCCACCATTACGGCTCGGCGATCGAGCCTGGGAAGCCACCGTCTGGCCGCAACCCCCAAGGCGAGCGCCAGAGCAGCCCAACCGATCCACACCAACGACGCCACGCCCCATATGGGTTGGTCGATTGCAGCCTCGAGGTTCTCCTCCCAGTCGCTGGCCTCCACCTGGATCGAAACCAAATAGACACCCAGTACGCCGATCGTGCAGTAGCGCCAAACCGAGGCCCTGCCCCTAGTCGCCGCCGCTGCCGCCACCGCCGAGAGCACGATCCCAGGGGCGAGATACCGGGTTACGACCCCGAAGTACACCAACTTGCCACCAAACCCGAGGATCGCCGGCGTCACCAGGAAGCCGGCAACAGTGATCCCCGCCACCAGGCAGATGATCCGCTGCATTCGAAGCCCGGTGACCAAACCCGCGATCAGCAGGACACCAAGTCCTCCCAGCAGCAGCCACCACAAGGCACCTACCCCTTTGTCCATACCGGGCCAGAGGTAGAGGTCTCGGTCCGACGCGCTACCGAGATGAGCGGCGACGGTCGAGAACTTGGTGAAGATCGGCGTCTTGTGGAACTCGAGGGGTCCCAGGTCGAGTTCCATCTGTGGCAACGGGTTGCCCACGATCACCCAGTTCCTCAGATACCAAAAGGAGCCGGTTACCGCGAGCACGCCAGCCCACAAAGCGCTGACCCGGATTCGAGATTCTCGGGATGATGCGATAACCACGGCCAAGCTCAGCGCACCAACCGGGAGCAGGAACTGGAACTTGGTACCCACCGCGAGCCCGGCCGCTATCGAAGCCAGGGCGAGGGCGGCCCTGTCGAATCGACCTCCGCCCTGGTGTCCGTTGGCGAGCAATGCCAACGAAGCCAGCAGCAGGGCGATGCCCATGGTGTCGTTGTAGGCCCCACCGGGCTGGGTGGCCATCAGGCTTGGGGTGGTGAACCCGATCGCGGCAGCACCCACCGACAGCCAGGAGGTACCGAACGGCCGACCTAGACACCAGGCGGCCATGAGGCCAAAGGCCAGCCATCCGAGGTTCATGAAGACCGACAGGATGTCGATACCCAAGAAGCTCATTCCGATGGCATGGAAGATAGAGCCGTTGCCCGGGAAAAAGGTGGTGAGAGCTTCGTCTTCCAGGTAGTGGAGTGGCGTGATCGAACCGGTTTGCACCCACCTTGCCGCCACCGGAAGGTGGTACCAGAGAGAATCGATGGTGTGGATCCCGTGGTTGAGGGCCCACCAGGTTCGCTGCCCCCACTCCGCGACCACCACGACGACGGCTACCGCGGCAAACCCGAGGTCGAGCCGGTGCAACCTCGGGCTGACCGTCGGAGGTCCGATGTCGGAGGGCTTCGGACCTTCGGGACGAGATGACGCCCGTTCACTTCTGCCCCAGGACCACAGGCCCGCCCCCACCGCGATCAGGCCGACGAAGGCCGGGCCCCGGCCGAACTGACCGACCGATCCGATCACCTGCACAACACCGACCATGCAAGTCAAGGTGATGACGGTTGACGCCAGCGCCAATGGCAGACCGCGCCAGTCCGGCAATAGGCGGCGCGCCGCCCCCCAGGACCCGAAGGCCACGACTCCGACGGCGACGCCAAGCAGGACTAGTCCCGAGGCAAAGGTGATGAAGCTGCTACTCAAGGCCCTCTCCAAAGGTCATCGGCGCGGCAGCCTCGCGTTCAGGGTCCAAAACCGCCTGTGGCTGGTACCCGACAATCGGATACCAGCCACAGCGTAGATCGCTAGCTCGGGCGACAGGTCCCGAGCCTCGACGTCAGGAGAGGCGCTCGATGATCATGGCCATGCCCTGGCCGCCACCCACGCACATGGTCTCCAGGCCGATGGTCTTGTCGTCCTTCTGAAGGCCGTTGATCAGCGTGTTGATGATGCGGGCGCCGGTCATGCCGAAGGGGTGGCCGATGGCGATGGCGCCGCCGTTCACGTTGAGCTTGTCCCACTCGATGCCGAGCTCACGGGCCGACGGGATGACCTGGGCCGCGAACGCCTCGTTGATCTCGACCAGGTCGACATCGTCGATGGTCATCCCGGCCCGGGCCAGAGCCTGGCGGGAAGCCTCGATCGGGCCCAGGCCCATGATCTCGGGATCCAGACCCGACACACCCGAAGAGACCACGCGGGCCAGCGGGGTGAGGCCCAGAGCCTTGGCGCGCGTGTCGCTCATCACGACCACGGCCGCCGCGCCGTCGTTGAGGGGGCAGGCGTTTCCGGCGGTGACGGTACCGTCGGGGCGGAACACCGGCTTCAGGCCAGCTAGACCCTCGGCAGTCGTGCCGGCCCGGATGCCGTCGTCCTTGGTGACGATCACCTCGTTGCCCTCGTCGTCGGTGGTGGTGACCGGGGTGATCTCGTTCTCCCAGAAACCGCTCTCGAGCGAGGCGGTGGCCCGCTGCTGGGAAAGGGCCGCGAACTGGTCCTGCTCCTCACGGGTGACACCCTTGTAGCTGGCGACGTTCTCGGCGGTCTGACCCATGGCGATGTAGACATCGGGAAGGCCACCATCGAAGGGGGTCCATGCTCCCTGGCCACCACCGGAGAGCTCACCGGTGCGGGCCACGGCCGCAGCATGCTTGGGGTTCTGAGGGCCGCTGTCGGCGAAGCCGTATACGAAACGGCTCACGGTCTCGACGCCGGCGGCGATGAACACGTCTCCCTCGCCGGCCTTGATGGCCTGAGCGGCCATGCGGACCGACATCAGCGACGACGAGCAGTAGCGGTTCACGGTCACACCGGGAACCGTGGGCATTCCGGCCTGGATGGCGACGATGCGAGCCAGGTTGTAGCCGGCCTCGCCGGCGGGCTGGCCGCAACCCAAGATCAGGTCCTCGACCGTGTTGCGATCCAACTCGGGGATCTTGTTGAGGGCGGTGTCGACGATGAACGCAGTGAGGTCATCGGGCCGCTCGTTCTTGAGCGAACCCTTCTGGGCCCGGCCGATGGGCGTACGGGCGACGGAGACGATGACGGCTTCGGGCATGGGTGGGCTCCTCTTTCGCTACCCCTGTGGTGGCCCTCTGTCTAGCAAGTGCCCTCGCGGACTCCTGAATCGACCCCCCGTTCGCTCGACCGGCTTGACCGGGTGCGATCAGCCGGTGAGCATTGCGGTCGTGAGAGTCACGGCCGTGGAAATTCCGACCAGAGTGCTGGTGTTCGGCATGGTCCGGCCCGACGGTTCGATCGATGGTCCCGATCTCTACGGCGTGGCCGAGGCATGCGGCCACACCGACGAGCAGCTTCGCTCGTGTCTCCGGAGGCTGGTGACCGAGGGCCTGCTCGTTCGCGAGGGAAGCGGGCGCCAGGCCAGCTACCGCACAACCCCTCGCGGCAACGAGCTCCACCTCGGCTCGATGCGACGCCACGAGATGGCCTACCGACAAGACAGCCGCGGTCAGGGCTGGGACGGCACCTGGCACCTGGTGGCCTTCGCCGTTCCCGAGAACCTGCGGTCGGCCAGAGACCGACTGAGAGACCGACTCCTCGACGAGGGTGGGGCACCGATCAACAACGGGATGTACGTGTCACCCCATCCATGGGAGGAGGAGGTTCGGGCCCTGGCGGCTGAGCTGAACGTGGCTGATCGCCTCACCCTGGCCAGCACCCAGGACCTGGAGGTGGGCGGGGTGAAGTCAGCCCGCGACCTGGCTCGCTCGTTGTGGCCCGTCGATGAGATCGCGGCCGCCTACAGCCGTTTCGTCACCGATCACGAGGACGTGGTTCCCACGCTGGAGAAGCTGAGGGCCCGCCGGGACCGCATCGCCGACACCGACTTCCTACCGGGGGCTCTGCGCATGGTCATCGCCTTCCAGGAGGTGTTCATTCGTGACCCCTTGCTGCCACCTGAGCTTCTGCCCCGCCCGTGGCCGGGCCGGGCCGCCCGTGAGCTCTTGTTGACGAGCCGACGTCTGGCACTGCGCCTCCGCGCCGAACATGAGCGGCCAGCGTTGTTCGCCGCTTTCGATCAGTTCGCCAACTCGACACCCTGATCCAGGGCTGACCGTCGCGGCCGTCGGAACGCGCCGAACGCGGTCCGTTGCCGCGCCGACGAGTCAGCATTAGGATCGGCGGCTCGCAGTGGGGGCCGCGGATGCTCCGCGGATTCGCGAGCGGAGGAACAATGGACGCAACGGCCGAACAGGGATCCCAGGCTGAACCTCACCTGTTCATCAACGCCACCTGCGTGGTGTCGTTCCGCAGCGAGGGAACGTGCCTCGAGCGCAACAACGTTGTCTGGCCGATCGGCCACCCTCACCTGGAGACGCTCGCCCTTCTCAGCCTCGACGAACCGCCCACCGCGGTCGAAGCCAAGATGCAGGTTGTCGACCAGACCGGCGTGTCAGAAGACGACATGGCCGCGTTCATCATGGACCTGGTCTATTCACTGCACCTCAGCGCCGGTGAACCTCAACGTCACATGGCGATCGAAGACCATCCCGCGGCTCGCACCGGAACTCGCGTGGACCTCAACGTCGAGGACCACGTCTGGCTGCCCACGCCCCAGACGGTTCGGCTCCGCAACGGGGTCTTCGAGTTGATCGACCATGAGAACCGCCGGGTCGCAGCGCTCACCGCCACCGAGGTTGCGGCCATCGGCACCCTCTGCCGACCCACCACGCTGAGCGCGGCGCTCCAAGCACTGCCGACAGCCCACGGTCGTCCCATCATGTCGGCTGAGGAGTTCGCCCAGCTCGTTGGCGACTTGGAGGCAACAGGCAGCCTCCGACGGCGCGCTCCCCTCCCCGATGGCAACGACGAGGTCAGCCCCGAGGACCAAGACGACTTCGATCTGATCAATAGAGACGAGATCGCTCACCGAGTGGCAGCCAAGTACGCGGCCAAGCAGTCGGCCGAGGAAGCCGAGCGTGAACGGGTTACCGGCCAGAAGCGCACCAAGGTGATCCCGGTGGCCTTCGACCTGATGGCGCCGGCCGGTGTCGGCTCGGTCGTTGCCTTCGCCAAGGCCTATGAGAACGGACGGTTGGAGGAGCACTACCAGTTCAGGACCGACTGGATCTGGTCAGACGACCGCCTCGACGAGTTCACGTCCGAACCCGCGATCTACCTCTGCTCCGATTACATCTGGTCTCACCAGCAGTGCTTGGTGGCCTCCGCCAAGATCAAGGCCCTCAGCCCGTCGAGCATCACTATCCACGGTGGCCCCGACGCCCCCAAGTACGAGGGTGACTCCATCGCCCACATGGAGGCCAACCCTCACGTCGACGTTCTGATCCGCGGCGAGGGCGAACAGACCGCAGCCGAGGCCTTGGCGGCGCTGACTTCGGTGATCGGGGCTGCCGAGCCGGACCTGTCGGTCCTCGATGGCGTTCCGGGCCTCACCTATCGCCTCGGCGACCAGCTGATCAGGACCCCAGACCGGGAACGTCAGGTCGATTTCGAGCACCTGCCCAGCGCGGTCCTGACCGGGTTGTTCGACATGTACGGCGAGATCCCTATGTCCGGCGTCACCCTCGAGACCATCCGAGGCTGCCCTTACAGCTGTGCCTTCTGCGACTGGGGGTCGGCCACGAACAGCCGCATCCGCAAGTTCTCGATGGACCGCATCCTTTCCGAGATCGACTGGTGCGCGGCCAACAAGATCGAGACCCTCGGCCTGGCCGATGCGAACTTCGGCATCTTCGAACGAGACGTAGAGGTCTCCCAACACGTGGCCGATGCCCACCGCTCCAACGGCTACCCGGCATCGTTCGGCGTCTCCTACGCCAAGAACACCACCAAGTACCTCCGCAAGATCATCACGATCCTCTCCGAGGCCGGAATCCTCTCCACCGGCGTCCTGTCGCTCCAGACCATGGACCCCAGCACCCTGGAGACGGTCCGGCGTTCCAACATCAAGACCGAGAAGTACGACGCCATCGCCGACGAGATGCGCAAGGCCCACCTGCCGCTGATGGTCGAGCTCATGATGGGGCTCCCGGGTCAGACCCCGGATTCGCTGGCCAACGACCTCCAGGAGTGCATCAACCGTTCCGTCCCCGCTCGCATCAACCTGACCACGCTCCTGGTCAACAGTCCCATGAACTCACCTGAGTACATGGAGGCCAACCAGATCGAGGTAGCTGAGCCGCTTCGCCCTGGACACAACTCCGTGCTCGTGTCCACCAAGAGCTACACCCGCGAGGACTACAACGAGATGCGGCTCATGCGCCTGTCGTTCATGGCGTATGAGAACTTCGGGATGCTCCGTCACGCGGCTCGTTTCCTGAGCCACGAGACCGGTAAGAGCGAGATGGACGTGTATAGGACCATCAGCGTCTTGACCCGCCAGCACCCCAATAGGTGGCCGGCACTCACGGCCATCGATCGCTTCTCCACCGACCTGATGGCACCCGTCTTCAGCTGGCAGGCGATCATGCACGACCTGGGACGCCTCGCCGTCGAGGAGTTGGGTGTGGCCGACGACTCGGCGTTGCATACCGTCTTGGCCGTCCAGGCCGGCCTACTCCCCGCCTACGGACGGACCTTCCCGCAGGTCCTCCAGCTCGATCACGACATCGTGGCCTGGACCCAGGCCATCAGCGAGGCCAGGGCCATTGACCCTTCCGGCGACTGGCATTCGGTGGTTCCTCACCTGTCCACCTACGGGCCCACAGACCTGAAGGTCGACGACACCGCCGGGATCAACGACTGGGCTATGGGCATCCATCCCGAGCTCAACAGCTTGGGTATCAACTGGGAGCTCGATTCCCGGCTGTCGCGGGCCGGGATCAAACCCAAGGAGGGCACCATCAAGGAGTCCTTCATCGAGTTCGCCACCGCAGCCGTCACCTCCCGACCAGAACAGCGAGAGGCAAACAACCCGGTGCCGGTGAACATCGGGCGGCGAGACTGACCCGACGTCTCCTGCCCGCTCAGGAGGCGACGAGCCAGCCCACACCCGCAACACCATTGGTGTTCCCATGAAGTGCCCTGTCTGTGACGTCACCCTGTCGATCTCGGCTCGAGAGGGCGTGGAGATCGACTTCTGCCCTCAGTGTCGAGGGGTGTGGTTGGACCGGGGCGAGCTGGACAAGATCCTCGACCGGGTCAGCCGCGGGCCCGAGACGGTGGCCCCTCCTCCCCCTCCTCCCCCTCCTCCCCCGCCCTCTCCGGAGAACACCGACTACCGCACTCCTCGCGACCGTGATTACCCGAGCGGCCGACGCGATGAGGGGCGAAGAGATGAGCGGGATCGAGACCGAGACGACGATCGCGACCGCTACTACCGCAACGATCGGGACCGGGATCGGGATCGAGATCGCCGAGATGACCGTTCCTATGATCGGGACCGAGGCTATGACAAGCGCAAGCGTCGCAAGTCGTTCCTCGAGGAGATCTTCGACTTCGACTAGTACCGGCACGGGTATCCGCTGACGGTTCCGGCATCGATCCACATCGTCGCCGGCTAGTTCCCGTGGAACGCCCTCAGCACCTGAGCTCAGGTCGTCTCCTGAGGAACCAACCGTTCCACACGTTCGCCGATGGGGCCAGCCGATCGGAGCTCAACCCAGGGCTGCCATGGCCTCTCGCAGAGCGCCCAACTCAGAGGTGACGGCGTCGAGATCCCGACCGACACCGACCAGGGCATCGGCGTCGGCCACCACCGCCACCTCCGCGGCCCGGGCCACCGCCGCCAGCAGACGGGCCTCGGCCACCCGCAATCGTTCCTCGGTGTCGGCCACCAGGTTCAACAGCCGTTGCACGCTGGCGAAGCGAGCCGACAGAGCCTCCATCTCGACGGGGACATCACCGGCCGAGGCCTGACGGCGGGCCGCCTTGTAGGCCGCGGTGGCCCCGTCGGGGTCGAGGGTGGACAGCACCGCCTCGACCTCGCCGATGCGCCGGGCCGTTGAGTGCACCTCGACCACTCCGGCCGTCACGAGCTCACCCAGTTCGACCAGCCGGAGGCGCAACGGACCGTCGGCCAGGTGCGCCACCACTGCCTGCCACCGACGGCTGGCGTCGATGGCGCGGGACACTTCGTCGTGAAAGCGCCACGGCACCTCACTCATATCAAGCTCGGGCACCGGGCTCGACACGCCCACGGGTGCATCCGAGTTCGATCCGGTGTCGGCCTCGACGTCACCCCTGGCTCCGTCTCTCCAACGTCCCAACATGGGAATGAACCTACCGGGCCGACTCAGGCCAGATAGTCGACGAACTTCTCGAGTTGGCGCAGGTTGCGGCACTCGAACACGCCGTCGCAGTGGTTGCCGTAGTCGCCCACGATGGAGTCGCCGGTGTCCCAGTAGCTGCGCGGCTCAGGGTTGAGCCAGTAGACGTGACGGGCCCGGTGCCGCATCTCCTTGATCACCCAGCTCTGAGAGGCGTGGTAGTTGTTCCGGGCATCACCGAGGATCATCACCGTGGTCTTCGGCCCGATCTCCTTGCCCCACTTGTTCCAGAACACCTCGAAGGCGTGGCCGTAGTCGGAGTGGCCGTCGACCCAGACCACGTCGGCCTCGGTGTTCACCCGATGAACGGCCTCGGTGATGTCCTCCACGCCCTCGAAGTAGGAGGTGACCTCGTCTATCCCGTCGATGAACACGAACGAGCGGACCTTGGAGAACTGGCCGCTGATGGCGTACACGAGCATCAGGGTGAACCGGGCGAAAGCCGCCACCGACCCGGAGATGTCGGCGATCACGAAGATCTCGGGCTTGTGGGGGCGGGGATGACGGAACTTGGGCTCGGCCGGAACTCCGCCATATGACAGCGAAGCCCGCACGGTGCGGCGAAAGTCGAGAGGCCCCCGGCGGTTGTGGCGACGCTTGCGGGCCAGGCGCACGGCCAGCCGCCGGGTGAGGGGGATCAGCGCCTTGCGCAACCCGACCATCTCGTCTTTGGACGCGTGCATGAAATCGACGTCTTCGGGCAGCGGCTTGCGCAGCGTCTTGGCCATGGCCTCGACCCCACGGTCGGCCACCAGTCGACGGCGGATCTCGGCCTCGATCTCCTTCTTCAACGCCTCGATGCGGTGCTCGTACTCGTCACGTTCGAGCCGTTCCTCCAGCGGGGTCATCGGTTCGCCGCTGTCGCCGGCCTGCTGGCGGCTCTGGTCCATCATCCGCTCCATCAGACCCTCGAGGTCGAGGTTCCGCAGGGTGCGGTACAGGTAGTAGGTGCCACCGACTGGGCGTCCGGGTTCCATTCCGGCGAAGCGCTTGACGGCCTGGCGAGCGATGGCGCGCATCAGGGCCTCGTCGCCCTTCATCATGGCCTGGTACAGGAGCTGCTGGAGCTCCTCGGGGGTCATTGCCTGGCCTCCGCCCTGGCCCTGCCCGCCCTGGCCGCCATCTCCCAGGCCGTCACGCTCGTCGTCGTCGAGCATGCCGGCCAGGTCGGCGTCGACGGAGTCGTCGTCGATGCCGTACTTCGAGCCCCGCAGGGAGAAGTAGACCTCGAACACGGTCTCGAAGGCCCGCCAGTGGGCGTTGTTCTTCACCAGGGTGGCGGCGAGCGCGTACTTGAAGGCCTCGCGGTCCTCCATGGGGATGTGGCGCAGGGCCGCCATGGCGTCGAGGTTCTCGGTGAGGCTGACGGGCAGGCCCGCCTCACGCAGCTCGATGATGAACCCGTTGAGCAGGTCCAGGATCGGTTCACCGGCGACGCCGACCGTCCCCGCGGCCGGGTCAGGGTTCGAGGTCGAGCTTCCGCTCGTCGGAGTGGAGGCCGGGCTGGTCACGACAAGTCCCGTCGCCCGGCCTACTTGGGCCCGGGGGCGAATTGCTTGAAGCCCTGCTTGTCGGCGGTGAACTCACGGACCGCCTTGGCGATGTCGGACTGGTACTTGAGCAAGATGTTGGCGGTGGACGAGGCGGTCTCGGCATCGATCTGCTCCACCCCGAGCAGCATCAAGGTGTTGGCCCAGTCCAGGGTCTCTGACACCGACGGCGACTTCTTCAGTTCAAGTTGGCGCAGCGACCGCACGATGCGGGCCACCTGATCGGCCAGGTTCTCGGTGATGTCGGGAACCTTGGTGAGCACGATCTCCTTCGTCGACGTGGAGGAACAAGCAGCGGCGCTTGAGCGCCTCGGAGAGCTCACGGGTGTTGTTGGAGGTGAGGAACACCAACGGGATCTGGCGGGCGGTGATGGTGCCCAGTTCGGGGATCGACACCTGGTAGTCCGAGAGGATCTCGAGCAGGAGGGCCTCGGTCTCCACCTCTACCCGGTCGACCTCGTCGATCAGCAGCACCACCGGCTCATCGGCACGGATGGCTTCGAGCAGGGGACGTTCCAGCAGGAACTCGTCCGAGAAGAGGTCGTCCTCGACGTCGCTCCAGGAATCTCCCTCACCGCCCGAGGCCTGGATGCGAAGGAGCTGCTTCTTGTAGTTCCACTCATAGAGCGCCTTGGCCTCGTCGAGCCCTTCGTAGCACTGGAGGCGGATCAGGCGAGCCCCGATGAGCTCGGCCACCGACTTGGCCAGCTGGGTCTTGCCGGTACCGGCCGGCCCTTCGACCAGGATCGGCTTCTGGAGCCGATCAGCCAGGTAGACGATGCCGGCGATGCCCTCGTCGGCCAGGTAGTCGACCTTGCGCAGGCCCTCGCGGACCGCAGGAACGGACTCGAAGCGGTTGTCGGTCATGACCGGAGGCTACCGCCGCGCTTGACCGGACGGTCAATCGTTTCCCGGGCGGTCCATCCTGGTCAACCTCGCGTCTGGCCCTCGCCCCGAACCACGTACTTGGCCGTGGTCAGCTCCCGCAGACCCATCGGTCCCCGAGCGTGGAGCTTCTGGGTGGAGATGCCGATCTCGGCACCGAAACCGAACTCCTCGCCGTCCACGAAACGGGTGCTGGCGTTGACGACCACCGCGGCGGCGTCGACCTCACGGGTGAAGCGGTCGGCCGCATCCAGGGACCGAGTCACGATGGCTTCGCTGTGACCCGACCCGTACCGGGAGATGTGGACGATGGCCTCGTCGAGGGAATCAACGACCTTGACCGCCATCTTCAGATCGAGGAACTCGGTGGCCCAGTCCTCATCGGAGGCTTCGGTGGCGCCCACCGCCGCGGGCAGCAGCGACAGCGTGGACGGGTCGGCCACCACCGCCACCCCTGGAAGCACCGAGTCGATTCCACTCAGGAACGCCTCGGCCACCGCCTTGTGCACCAGCAGCGTCTCGGCCGCGTTGCACACCGACGGCCGCTGCGTCTTGGCATTGGTGACGATGCGAGCCGCCATCTCCAGATCTGCGGACTCATCCACGTACACGTGACAGTTGCCGTCCCCGTCGATCACGTAGGGAACGGTGGCGTGCTCGAGGATCGAACGGATCAGCGCCGGCCCGCCCCGAGGGATCAACACATCGATGCTGTCTCGGAGGCGCATGAACTCCACCGCGGCGGCGTGGCTCGTCTCCTCCACCAACACCACGGCGTCAGCGGGAAGGTCGACCGACTCATAGGCCGAGCGCAACACGCCGGCGATGGCGATGTTGGAGTTGATCGCGCCCGAAGACCCGCGCAGGAAGGCGGCGTTGCCCGACTTCAGGCACAGTCCGGCGGCGTCGCTGGTCACGTTGGGACGGTTCTCATAGATGATGGCAACCACACCCAAAGGCACCCGAACCCGGCTGATGCGCAGACCGTTGGGCCTGACCCAACCGTCGAGAACCTCGCCGACCGGGTCGGGCAGGGCCGCTACCTTACGCAACCCCGCAGCCATGGCCACCACCCGGGATGCGTCGAGGCGGAGACGGTCGACGACGGTGGCCGACACGCCACGGTCCTGGGCTGCGGCTACATCGGCCTCGTTGGCCACCAGGATCGCATCGGTGGCCGCCACCAGCGCGTCGGCGGCGGCGTGGAGGGCCGCGTCCTTCTGGGCGGTGGAGGCGTTGGCGAGCGGCCGGGACGCGGCCTTGGCCCGCTGCCCCAGTTCGACGATGCTGGATCCGGTCACGAGAGCAGAGGCTAACGGGAGCGCCCGCACTCCCCCTCGCCGCCGTAGGGTTCGCCCCATGGCCTCCGTCCGCCCCGCCACCACCAACGACCTGCCCCGCATCGGCCGGGCGCTTGCCGCCGCGTTCGAGACAGACCCGATCTGGCACTGGCTCACCCCCGACATCGGCCACTACCGGCGCCGGGCTCCCGCCTTCTTCGCCGCTGACGCCAAGCTCAAACTGACCCCCCACGGACGGGTGCTGGTCAGCGACGACCTCGGCGGCTGCGCCGTCTGGTGCGCTCCCGACCACTGGAAGGGAACGCTGGCCGAGACGGCCCGGATGCTGGCGCCCTCCGGCCGCCTGCTCGGCCGTCGTCTGCTCGACGGGGTGAGAGCCATCGGAGCCATGGAGAAGGTCCACCCCAAAGACCCGCCCCACTGGTACCTGTCGGTGCTCGGCACCGACCCCGACCACCAGGGCAAGGGCATCGGATCGGCGTTGATCCGCGCCGTCACCGACGAATGCGACCGAGAAAGCATGCCCGCCTACCTTGAGTCATCAAAGGAGGAGAACCTGGCCTTCTACTCCCGCCACGGGTTCGTGGCCGATGAACCGATTCGCCTCCCCAAAGGCGGGCCGTTGCTGTGGCCGATGTGGCGTGACCCGCGGTGAGCGGGGCCAGCCGGGCCCAGCCGTCCAGCGCGGTGGAGGCGACTGACATCACGCTCCGTCCCAACGACCAGACTGGAGCCACGGCCATCCCCGACCGATCCGCAGGAGCCCTCGCTTGATCAACGAGCCCAAGCAGATGCAACGAGCGGTGGAGAACTTCGTGGCCGAGGTGAGCGC
Organism: Microthrixaceae bacterium; assembly: GCA_016702505.1. Taxonomy (NCBI): domain Bacteria; kingdom Bacillati; phylum Actinomycetota; class Acidimicrobiia; order Acidimicrobiales; family Microthrixaceae; species Microthrixaceae bacterium. The sequence continues at coordinate 399,775 of JADJDU010000001.1, read as the reverse complement.
GGCCATGACCGACGTCGTGCACCGCCTACCCGCGGTCGACGGCCGCAAGGTCGAACAGGACGTCACCACCGAGGCGTTCAACCTGGTCACCGCCTTGATCGATGTGGACCGACGCCACACCGACGCCGAGCTGTGGGGCGTGATCTTCTCATTCTGGAAGCTCATGCCCAACGAGCTAGGCAACGCCAAAGCCGACGACCTCCGCCAGAGCGACCTGCTGGTCGGACGGTCGAGTTGGCTGGATCGGGTGTCTCCGATGATGGAGATCCTGGTATCGGCCGATCGCCGGTTCGGCACCAACCACAGCCGGACCTACTACGACCGCTGCGTGTACCTGGCCTTCACCGTGGCCGCCCTCGACGCGTCGCCGTCGCGGGCCGAGCTGGCCGCGGTCGACTCGCTGCGCACCAACCTGTTGGCCGCCATGGACGGGCTTCCGGCTTCTCCACTGTCTGGCCGCACCGGCACCGGCGACGCCCCGGCCAATTCGGGGGCCGCCGGTCCAACCGGTGCCGGTGCCACCGCCGAAGGCCCGAAGGCCGGCACGGACGGTGCCGCCCAGGCCAATGCCGAAGCCGAAGCTGAGATCGAGCTGCCTCCCGCCCGACCGATCGAGGAACTCCTGGCCGAGCTGGACGACCTGGTCGGCTTGGACAGCGTCAAGACCGAGGTCCGGTTGGTGACCAATCTGTTGCGGGTTCAACAGCTCCGCTCCGAGCGAGACCTGCCGACTTCACCCCAGAGCCGACATCTGGTGTTCACCGGCAACCCCGGCACCGGCAAGACCACGGTGGCCCGCCTGCTAGCCGCCATCTACCGGTCGCTGGGCGTGGTCGAGAAGGGGCAGCTCATAGAGACCGACCGGTCGGGTCTGGTGTCTGGCTTTGTGGGCCAGACCGCCCTGAAGGTGGTGGAGGTGGCCGACAAGGCCACCGGGGGTGTGCTCCTGATCGACGAGGCCTACGCCCTGGCCCGCGGCGGCGAGAACGACTTCGGCCGCGAAGCGATCGACACGCTGGTGAAGGTCATCGAGGATCGGCGCGACGAACTGGTGGTGATCGCCGCCGGCTACCCGGTGGAGATGGCCGACTTCATCGCCGCCAACCCGGGCTTGGCGTCTCGTTTCCCCAAGACGATCTTCTTCCCCGATTACACCGACGACGAGCTGTGGTCCATCTTCGAGGCCATCGGGGACAAAGCCGGTTACCACCCCGACGACCAGGCCGAGGCCGCGGTCAGGGCCTGGTTCGCGGCGGTACCGAGAGACAAGGGCTTCGGCAACGGGAGACTGGCCCGCAACCTGTTCGAGGACGCGGTGGCCCGCCAGGCCGGACGGGTCGTGGCCATCGAGAACCCAACCGACGACGATCTCACCACCCTCACCGCCGACGACATAGCCAAACCCGGCCAAGGCCCCCGCCACTCGAACACGGCCTAGCCTGGATCCACGCGGGTGATCGGGGCGGGGGGATTTCGCTGGCGAACCTCCGCTGTCGGTCCGGTTCGGTAGCGTCTCGCCCATGAGGGAGCGGATCCTGGCGGTCGTAGGTGCGCTGGTACTCATCGCCGCGGCCCTGGTGGCGCGGTCCTTCCTGGCCGGAGATAGCGACAATGACCACAGCGCCGGCGGCAAGAACGGCCGGGACCGCCCCGTGGTGGCCTGTACCCCAGACCTCGAACCAGTCTGTGACGCCCTGGTCGCAGAGGGGGTCATCACCGCCGCCCCCTCTTCGCTCGACCTCTCCGGCGCCGCCGCGCCACCCGATGGAGTGGCGGGGTGGATCACGTGGGCGCCCGCTCCCGGCGTGGCCAACATCGACCGGCCCGACACCTGGCTACCCGGGGGTGAACCGGTGGCATCGGCCCCGATCGGAGTGCTGGTGGCCGACGGGGGCCAGTGCCAGGGCGCCCCGACGTGGGCCTCGTGCGTGATCGCCGCGGCCACCGACGGGCTGCCCGTCGGCGTGGGCCCGGGAAACACGGCCGAGAGCCTGGCCCGGCTCGAACCACTGGCCCGAGCCCTCGTCCCCGACGACGGCGACTTCACCACCATTTCCGGGGCCGCCCTACGCCGGGTGCTCACCAGCCCGCAGGTCCCACAGGAGGACCAGCGCAGCCAGATCACCATGATGCTGACCCGACGGGGAACACTGTCGCTGGTGATCGGACCGGTTCCCGCCCTCCAGAAGGCCGCGTCACGCCACTCCGTCGCACGCGTGGTCGTCCCCACCCCCGCGGCGCGCATGACGGTGGTACTGGCCACCCGCCAGGTTCCGGGACAGGAGGCGCTGGCGGCCCAGCTGGTGCTGGACAGCCAGGGTGCCGCCGCCGCCTTCAACGCCCTCGGCGTGGCACCCGGACCGGCCGAGGCTCCCCTGGAGTCCCTCGCCGGCGAGATGTACGCCGTGTTCGACAAGATCCGCTGAACTCGACCCCAGGAGACCACAACACCATGGGACTCACCGAGACACAGAACCCATCACCGGCCCGCCCCCGGTGGCGTCGACGACTACGCCTCACCGGCCTAGCCGCCACCGTGGCGGTGCTGACCGCGGCGTGCTCGTGCTCGGTGAAGGACGGCGGGCAGTCGGCCACCGGAGACTTCGGCGATCCGGGTGACTGCACCGTGGTCGACATGGCCGTGTCCTCGGAGAAGATCGACCTCCTCACCTCGTTGGCCAAGTCTTTCAACGGTTCTGATGCCGCCAAGTTCGACGGCGGCTGCGCCTTCGTACGGCCCTACTCCAAGTCCTCGGGTGGCGCGGCTGAGATCTTGGCCCAGGGATGGACCGACTCCTCCGAGGGGGCCCAGCCGGTGATCTGGTCACCGGCAGCCTCCAGCTGGGGCCAGATCCTCAACCAGCGCCTCTCCAACGCCGGTCAGCCGGCCATGGTGGGTGACGCGGTGTCACTCCAGGTCACCCCCCTGGTGATCGCCATGCCCAAGCCCATGGCCGACGCCTTGGGCTACCCGGCCAAGCCGGTCGGTTGGGCCGACATCGCCGCGCTGTCCACCTCTCCCGACGGTTGGGCCGCCTACGGCCACCCCGAGTGGGGTTCGTTCAAGCTGGGCAAGACCAACCCCAACTTCTCCACCAGTGGCCTGTCCGCCCTTATCGGCCAGGCCTACGCCGCTACCGGCAAGACCCGTGACCTCTCGGTCGAAGACCTCGACTCGGCCACCAACGCCACCTTCGCCAGCCAGGTCGAGAGCGCCGTGGTCCACTACGGCGACATCACCATGACCTTCCTCAACAACTGGTTCCGCACCGACCGTTCGGGCACGTCGCTTACCTACGCCTCGGCCGTGGCCGTCGAGGAGAAGTCGGTCATCGACTACAACCAGGGCAACCCCGACGGAGTCCTCCAACCCGGCGAGGTGGCCCGCAAGCCCCGCATCCCGCTGGTGGCCATCTATCCCAAGGAAGGCACGATCTACAGCGACAGCCCGCTGTACATCCTCGATGCCGCCTGGGTGGACGACACCGAGAAGAAGGCGGCCGCCACCTTCGTGGACTACGCCCAGCAGCCCGAGGCCCAGCGCCAGGCCCTCCAGTACGGGTTCCGTCCCGGGAACCCCGACGTGGCCGTGGCCGCCCCCATAACCAAGGCGAACGGTGTCGACCCCGACCAGCCTTCCACCCTGCTTCAGGTCCCGGACCCACCGGTGATGATCCGCCTGCTCGAGAAGTGGAAGGAACAGCGCAAGACGGCCAGGGTGCTGCTGGTGCTCGACGTATCCGGTTCCATGCAGGAGCCCGCCGACCCCGACGACCCCGATGGCCCCACCCGGATGGACCTGGCCAAGGAGGCCGCCATAACCGCGTTGGACGAATTCAACCCCAGCGACGAGGTAGGACTGCGGATCTTCACCTCCAACCTGGGGCCGGGCGAGGACCAGAGCTACTTGGACCTGCTACCGGTCCAGCCCATGTCCACCAACCGCGAGCGGCTGGCCAACCTCATTCGTGACCAGTACCCCCTCAACGCCACCCCGCTGTACGACGTGGCCCTGTCGTCGTTCCAGACCATGGCCGACAGCTACGACGACAGTCGTATCAACGCGGTGGTGCTGCTGACCGACGGCATGAACGACGACGGCAACCCCAACGACGACTTCCAGCAACTCGAGACGCTGGTGAGCGAGCTACGCCAAGGAACCCAGGGAGAGTCGTCCAAACCGGTGCGGATCTTCACCATCGCCTACGGCAAGGGTGCCGACCTCGACACCCTCAAGCAGATCGCCGAGGCCTCCACCGCCGCCGCCTACGACGCCAGCGACCCGACGTCGATCAACAAGGTGTTCACCGCGGTGGTGTCCAACTTCTGAGCCGTTGGCCCGGGTGCACCCGGGCCAACGGGCAGAATGGCCCTGTGGGTTCACTTTCGTTCCGGGACCGGTTCTTCTCCCCGTCGGTTGCCAAGGCGCTCACCTCCCCCAGCGGGATACTTAGCCTCGGGGCGGGTGCCGCAGTGGGGATCGTGGCCACCGCCCCGGTGGCGGTTCCCTTGGCCGCGGCCGGAGCGGTGGTCGGAGGCTTGGTTGGACTGGGCATCCGTCTCGCTGTAGCGCTCCCACGAAACGAACCCGCCGACAAGATCGACCCGTTCGCGGTGAGCGAGCCATGGCGTCATGCCGTCATCGACGCCGTGAAGTCCCGAGCCCGCTTCACCCAAGCGGTCAAGACCTTCCGTGACGGTCCGCTCAAGGCCAGCGTCACCGCCATAGACGACCGCCTCGACGATGCCGTGAACGAGTGTTTCCGGGTCGCCCTCCAGGGTCAGCTCGTCGCCGACGGACGCAAGAACATCAACGACCGGGAGGTGGCAGCCGAGCTGGCTCAGGCCCGGACCCAGGGCGCAGGGAAGACCGAACAGACCGAGACCCGCAACCGGCGCATCGAGTCGCTGGAAGCCCAGCTCCAGACCGCCCATCGGATGGACGACCTGATCGAGTCGACCAAGGACCAACTCGACCTGCTCAACGCCAGGCTGGACGAAGCCGTCACCCGGGCCATCGAGCTTTCGGTCTCCAACCAGGGTGCCGAGGTTGGGGCCCTGGGAAGCGACGTCGACGGCATCGTGGACGACCTTCAGTCTCTCCGCTTGGCCATGGAGGACGTGAAAGGCGGCTCGACGCCAGCGCCATCGGTGAGCGGTTCACCCACCGAGCTGGCGACGTCGAGCGAGCTTGCACCACCGCCGCCGCCCCCATTGCGCGATGTCCCCCCACCGTTGCCACGTACCTCCCCTGCCGCGCCGTCGCCGGGTCCTGACCCAGATCAGGGTCGGGCCACGGGTCGGGCGTGACCGAACCGACACCGCCCGCCACCCACCCGGCTGGCGACGGTGACAGGGAGCGAGTGCTCAGACCCCGCACCATCGCGCCCTTCCCAAGCCCAGCACCCACGGCACCGTCTCCTGCCACCACCGAGCTGACCGGCCTACCTCCTGACCTGATCCCCCCACCGGCCCTCGACCCAACCCAAGACCTGGTATTCGCCTCAGGTCCGTCAGAACGATCGGGTCCCGGCCCCGAGTCGGACTCGGGAGCAGACGTCCTCCCGCCCGACCCTCCGCACCCTGGGCCCCACCCGGACGATGAGACCGAGACAGAAGCCGACTCGGTCTCAGGACCGCGCTCAGGCTCGGGGATGTTGCGAGCCAACGTCGTGGTGGCCAGCGGCACGGCCATCTCCCGACTCACCGGGTTGGTGCGCACCAGCCTGATCCTGGTGTTGTTGGGCCAGGGCCTGAACGACGCCTACGTCAACGCCAACAACACGCCCAACATGATCTACGAGCTGATCCTGGGCGGGATCCTCACGGCCACGCTCGTCCCCCTGTTCACCGACGACCTCGAACACGATGGACGTGACGGCGCCACCGATGCCATCTTGTCGTTCGCTCTGGTGGCCTTGTTGGTGGTGACGGTGGTGGCCGCGGTGGCGGCGCCATTGCTGATACTGCTCTTCGCCACTGGTTCGGACCCAGCCAACCGTCCCGACTACATCGCGGCCGGGGTGCCGCTGGCCCTGCTGTTCGCTCCCCAGGTCTTCTTCTACGGGCTGATGGCGCTGTGGTCAGCCGTGCTCAACGCCCGCCACCGATTCCTGGCCGCCGCCTGGGCGCCCGTGCTCAACAACATCATCGCCATCGCCACGTTGATCGTGGCCGGTCAGATGACCGACGGAACCCCAACCCTCGAAGATGCCCTGGCCGACCACCGGATCCTGTGGGTGCTCGGAGTCGGCACCACCGTCGGCATCGCGGTGATGGCCTTGTCGCTGTACCCGGCGGTTCGGCGGGCAGGCGTACGCCTGCGCTTCAACTTCGATCTGAAGCACCCCGCGGTCCGCAAGACCGTGAGCCTGTCGGGGTGGACCTTCGGCTACGTCATGGCCAACCAGGTGTCGATCGTGGTGATCCAGATCCTGGCCAAGCCGTCGTCGGGTGACCCCACCCGCTACCAGACCGCCTTCCAGTACTTCCAGCTTCCCCACGGCCTGCTGGCCGTGTCGATCATGGTGACGTTCGCTCCGTTGTTGGGCCGGGCCGACGCTCGCGGCGACCGCGCCGCTTTCAACGATCACATGCTCAAGGGCTTCCGCCTGATCGGACTGCTGATCATCCCCGCCGCGGTCGGCTATGTGGCCCTACCCCGGGGCCTGGACCACCGGACGTTCGTGGCCACCGGCGAACTGGCCCAGGCTCTGGGTCTCGGCGGGGTGATCGCCGCCTTCGCCCTGGGCCTACCGGGATTCTCCAGCTACCTGTTCACCCTGCGCGGGTTCTACGCCATGAAGAACACGCGGACGCCCTTCTACCTGAACCTGTTCGAGAACGCGGTGAACATCGTGCTGGCCGTGGCTCTGGTCCGGATCTGGGGGGTGGTGGGCCTGGCCCTGTCCTTCGGGCTGGCCTACAACGTGGCCGCAGTGGTGGCCGTGATCGTGTTGTGCCGCCACTCCCCCGGTTTCGACTGGCGGGCGCTCGCCACCACGTGGCTTCGGCTGCTGGTGGCAGCCCTGGCCATGGCCGCTCTGGTGTACGGCGTGGTTCGCCTCATGGCCCCCGGCTCGGCGGTGATGCTGGTACCCACGCTGGCGGCCGGCGTGACGGTGGGAGCGCTCAGCTACCTGGCCGCCATCCTCGTGCTCCGGGTCCCCGGCATCACCGACATGTTCGCCAGGCTCCCCGGCCTACGCCGCTTCGCCTGAATCCGCCGAAAGGCAGAGCCTTCCGGCGGAGTTAGGTCGCCGGGCTGGCGGCCGACGTCGTCGCTGCTACGACCGGCAAAGCCGATCTCCGCAGGTCGGGGGCTCCGCCACGAAGGGCTCTGCCCCCGAACCCCCGCCATGTCCCGCTGCTTCAGCTCGTGGGACAGCGCGCATCATGGGTGGATAGATGGACAGAGAGCCGGACCAACCTAGGTCGATCAGAAGGAGCCGGTGGCCTGGGTACCCTCGGCTGGGGGTTCGGTGGCGGTGGCCACCTCGGGCTCAGCGGGAGCCTCGGCAGGCGGCGCCGTCGCCGTCACGGGTGCGGCCGCAGCGGCGGTCTCGATGCCCAGTTCGGTGCGGATCTTGTCCAGGCGGTTCTGAGCCTCCCAGTTCTGGGCGGCGGCCTCGATCTCGACCATGCGGGTCTCGACGTTGGTCTCGGTGAGCTCGCTCATGCCCTTGGCCCGGGCGTAGCGCTGCTCGATCTTGTCTCGCACCTCGTTGAGGGTGGGGACGTCCTGGCCGACGGTCTCAGACAACGAGGACATGGCCTTGTTCATCTGCTCTTGCATCTTGGCCTGCTCGAGCTGGCTCAGCAGCTTGTTGCGCTCGGCCAGCTTCTGCTGGAGGAGCTGGCCGTTGGTGGCCACCGCGGCCTTGGCCTGGTCGGCAGACTGGGTGGCGTTGTAGTGCATGGTCTTGAGGTCTTCGACCGAGGCCTCGACCTCGACGAGCTGGGTGGCGATGGTCTCTGCCGCCCGGGTGTACTCGGCGGCCTTGGCGGCGTCACCGGACTTGGCGGCCTGGTCGGCCATGGTCACGGCCTGACGGGCGTTGGCATTGAGCTTGCCCAGGTGCTCGAGCGCCCGGTTGAGCTGGAGCTCGGTCTGCTTCTGCTGGGCGATGACGTTGGCGGCGTGTTCCTTGAGCCGCCGGTGTTGATCCTGGGCCTCGTTGATGGCCTGCTCGAGCTGGATCTTGGGATCCGCTTTTTCGTTGAACTTCTGGTTGGCGCCTGCGGTGATGTAGTTCCAGAACCGCTTGAAGAACTTGATCATGGCGGGGACTCTACGGCACCTCGTCCCCCGATGTGACCGCTACCCCCACCAGGCACGTCATCACCGTCCGCGACCAATGGTTGTGGGCTCGGGTCAGGGGACGATGACCAGGTCGTCGCGATGGACCACCTCGTGGGGCATGCCGTCGGGGAGCTCCGCGGTGCGGCGACCGGCGGCGCGGGTCAGGTCGGAAGCGGTTACCCGGGCCAGCCCCTTGGCGAACACCACCCCATCGGGGCCAGCCACTTCGACGGCGTCGCCTTCGGTGAAGTCACCGTCCACGGCCACCACCCCCGCGGGGAGAAGTGAAACGCCGCGCTGGGTCAGGGCCCAACGGGCCCCATCATCCACGGTCACCCGCCCCGAGGAAGCCACCGCGAAGGCGATCCACAGCTTGCGGGCCGACATCTTGGTGGGGCGGGGCTGGACGACCGTGCCGACCCCGACCACTCCATCCACCGCGTCGACCAGCACCCGGTCCCGGGTGGCAGCGGCGATCACGGCCCTCACCCCCGACCATGAGGCGATCTTGGCCGCGGTGACCTTGGAGGCCATGCCTCCACTGCCCCGGGTCGTACCCGAGCCACCAGCCAGGGCCTCGAGTTCGGCGTCGAACTCGACGATCTCCTCGATGAGCGAGGCATCGGAGTCGATCCGGGGGTCGGCGGTGAGCAGGCCGGCGGCATCGGTCAGCAGCACCAAAAGGTCGGCTCCGACCAGGTGGGCGACCAACGCCGACAGCCGGTCGTTGTCGCCGAAACGGATCTCGTCGTCGGCGATTGCGTCGTTCTCGTTGATCACCGGGACGACGCCCAGGTCGAGCAACCGGTTGAGCGTGCCCCGGGCGTGTAGGTACTGCTGGCGCAGAGCGAAGTCCAGAGGGGCCAGCAAGACCTGGCCCGAAACCAGCCCGTGACCGGCGAAGCAGTTGTCATAGACCCGCATGAGTCGGCTCTGGCCGATGGCGGACACGGCTTGGAGGGTCTGGGCATCGGAGGGGCGAAGGTCACCGCCCATCCCGATGGCGGGTAGTCCCGCGGCGATGGCGCCCGACGTGACCACCACGACCCGGTGCCCGGCTGCCCGCAGCTCGGCCACCTCGGCACAGAACTTGGCCACCGCGTCGGGGCGGATGTCGCCGTGCTCATCGGTGATCGACGACGTCCCGATCTTGGCCACCACGGTCTGGGTCGTCACCCCGAAAGGTTGCCCGCTGGAACCCTGACCAGTCGAACCAGTTGATCCCTGCCCGACCCCTGCACCGGGACAGGCGCTGACCGGCCCGCACCGACCAGCCACGTCATCCACACCATCGTGCGCCGCCGGGTCACTGGCGAACGAGCCCAACTCCGCACATCAGGGCCGGACCCGCCGGATCGAGGTGAACCGGGCCGAGTGGGGCCAGCCCGGTCAGCCGGTGTATGAGGGACGGGCGGGGCGCGGTGTGGCAGGCGGGGCCTGGGGGCGAACGGGCGGGTCGGTCTCGGGTTGGCCGGGCTCGGTCACCGGAGGCTCAGTCGTTGTCGGGGTGAGGCTCGGGACTGTGATCGTCGGGTAGCGCAGGTCGCCACAGCTGGCCGAGACGGTCAGCTCGGGCTCGCCTTCCACCGCCGGCACCGGCACCGACCAGTCACCGAAGGCGTCGATCTCGGCTTCTTGAACAGCGACGTTGCGGCCCGCCACCGAGAACTCGACGCGGGCGGTGGTTCCGGCCGGGCAGTCGGTTCCGATCACGGTGGTGCCGTCGAGTTCGGGCCGCCATGCCCCGATGTGGGCCCAACTGGGGCCGGGCGCTAGCTGGGGATTGTCCACGTCGAAGCGGGCGGTCTCGGCCCGGTCGTCACACGCCGAGTTCACCACGACGTCCCAGGCTCCGACCTCGATCATCGTGGTCCAGGTCCCGGGGCTTGCCTCCTCACCGGCGTAGCCCATGAGAGTCCCGGGCGGCGCTCCGGGGGCCAACCAGCGACTCTGGAACTCAGGTGTCATCTCGCAATCGATCGAGGCCACCGCCTCGGTTCCGGGTGGACCCTCGCTCGGTGACAACTCCAGGCCCGCGGCGTGGGCGACCCCGGCGACGGTGAACAGGGCCAGGGCTGTCACCGGAACGACGCGGCGCAACGGGGCGAGGTTCCTCACCCTCGAAGGATCGTCTCCTGCCCGGCCAAGCGCGCCATGACCTTCACCAGACCGGAAGCGTGCTCTGCCCATTGGAGACCTACCTCGCCGGTGGGCCGGTGCCCACGCCGACCAGCAGCGTATAGGTCCCGGCTCATGAGGCTGGATCCTTCGAAAAGCAGAGCCTTGCGGAGGAGTTCGGTTCCCGGCCTAGCGGCCGAGGTCTTCGTTGCCAGGACTGGCAAAGCCGATCTCCGCAGGTCGGGGGCTCCGCCACAAGGAGCTCTGCCTCCGGGTGGGGTTGAGCCTGGATGTCGAACTCTTGACGCCTAGTTACTGAGTATGCATACTGCGTAACTATGTCAGTGCGGATGGGTCTGTTGGCCCTGCTCGAAGAGGGTCCCGCTCACGGCTACCACCTCAAAGGCGCCTTCGAGGCCCGAACCGGAGGGGTGTGGACCGTGAACGTGGGCCAGGTGTACACAACGCTCGAACGACTTCACACCGATGGCCTGGTCCAGGCCGTCGATGAGGATCCGGCCGATGCCGAGGCGGGGGGTCGGGACCGTCGGCGGTGGCAGTTGACCCCAGCGGGCAAGGGGGCGCTCGACGACTGGTTCGACGAGGGTCCGAGCGCCGAGAGCCCTCCGCGGGACGAGTTGTTGGTGAAGGTGCTGTTGGCCTTCGGCCGTTCCGCCACCGAGGCCTTGTCGGTCGTGGACCGTCAACGGGCCGAGCTCTACCGCCAGGCCCAGGCCCATCGTCGGGCCCGAACCCGGGCCGCCAACCGTCCGGCGGACACCGCCGGTGACCCCCGCGACATCGCCGCGGCCCGGGTGGCCGCCGACCTCATGGCCGAGGCGATCTCGGCCCGCCAAGAAGCCGACCTCCGTTGGCTCGACCACTGCGAGTCAGTTCTCATCTCCAATCCCGAAGGGCGGATCCAATGACCACTCCAACGCTCAGCTTCCGAGCTACCACCAAGACCTACCACCACGGCATCGTGGAGGTACCTGCGGTACGAGACGTCGACCTGGACCTGATGCCCGGCTCGGTCACGGCCATCATGGGTCCCAGCGGTTCGGGCAAGTCCACCCTGTTGCACCTGGCTGCGGGCATGGTGATCGCCACCGCCGGTCACGTCCTGGTGAACGGAGATGACGTGGGGCGGCGCTCCCCCGCCGACCTGGCCCGTCTGCGCCGCACCGACGTGGGCGTGGTCTTCCAGCAGTACAACCTGCTCCCCACCCTCACCGCACTGGAGAACGTCACCCTCCCCTTGGAGCTCGACGGTATGAGCCTGCGCCAAGCCCGGGGCATCGCCGAGACCGCTTTGGAGCGGGTGGGGATCGACCCGCCGCTGGACCGCTACCCCGACGACCTCTCTGGCGGTCAGCAGCAGCGGGTGGCCATCGCCCGGGCCGTGGCCGTGCCCCGGCGCCTGGTGTTGGCCGATGAGCCCACCGGCGCCCTCGACACCCAGACCGGCGACCGCATCATGGAGCTGTTCTGCACGCTGGCCGAGGAGGGGGCTGCGGTCCTGGTGGTGACCCATGAACCTCGAGTGGCCGGATATGCCGACCGGGTGGTGACGTTGCGAGATGGCCGGGTGGTGAGCGACACCGCCAGCCGACCGAGCCGGCCCGCAGATGGTCGTCCCAACACCAACGCCAAGGGCGCCAACCTCACCACAACATCGACCAGCGACGGCTCTGTGAGCCCAAACCACTCGGATCCGTCGGTCGATGACCAGGCCTGGGCACCGGCCGACTCCGCATCCACCTCCGCCCATGGCGACATCGACCCCACCGACTCATCGGCGGTGGCCCGATGAGCTTTGACCACAACCCTCCCCCGCCCCCTACCCAGGGATGGCCGACGCCCGACCAGTCACAACACCGGCCCCCAGCGCCCACCAGGGCCCGGGCCAACTGGGCGCTGGCCTTCCGCCTGGCTCGACGAGAGGTCCGCCGCCATCCCTGGCGTCACGGTCTTGTCACCGTGATGATCTTGGTTCCGGTGCTGGCCGCCATGGCCGCGTTCACCGCCCAGCGAACCACAGAACAGGGAGCCCTCGCGTCCGATCGGTTCAGCCGTGGGGGCCGGATCGCCACGATCACCCTCGACCCCACCCTGGTCGCCGGCGCTGAGCAGGTCGGAACGCCAGACCCGGACGACCCGGCCGCCCCCACCCCCGGCGCCGGGACCCAGTCCACCGCCGATCAGGTCGAGGAACTGCGTCACCTCGCCGAGGAGGCCAGCGACGGGACGGCCACGGTAGAGGCAGTGTGGGCAGGCGCAGACTGGCTCACCACCGATGACACGCAACCCGACGGCAAGGGACCGCGCCTGGTGGGAACCGAGGTCTACGAGGGTCCCGAGCAGTCCCGCTGGCGCGCACGCTGGGTAGCAGAGAGCGGCCACCTCCCCCGTTCGGATGAGGAGATCTTCCTCACCCGAGACCTGGCCGCGGCCGGCGGTTGGAGCGTGGGAGACACACTCACCTCGGGTTGGACCGGGCAGAGCTTCACGGTGTCGGGAATCGGCGTGGCGGGCGATGACGTCGACAAGCTGGCCGCAGTGGTTGGGCACCTGCCCGACACGTACTGGACCGAACGACCCCAGGGGAGTCCGGTCCTGGTCTCTCGCGATCGCCTCGCCAGCGGCGTGCACCGGTGGTCGGACCCCGACGTCCACTTCGATCTGGTGGACGGGGAGAGCCGTCAGATGATCGGCGTGTGGGCGCCCGGCGACCATCGCAGCGCGGTCGTCGCGGCCATGGCGCGGGCAAAGTACACACCCCACAACGGGAGCGGCGATTTCTCGTTCTTCGATGACGGCTATGTGGAGATCCATTCGTCGTCGGTGTCATGGCTCGAAGGCTCCAACATCGCTTCGGTGTTCATCACCGTGTTCATGGCCGGTTTCGCCGCGGTGGTTGCGGTGGTGGCATCGGCCGCCTTCGCCATCGCCTCCCGCCGCCAGCTCAAGGGCGTGGGCCTGCTGTCCAGTGCCGGGGCAGACCCCAGAACCATTCGTTCGGCGCTGGTGCTCCAGGGGGCCATCCCCGGATTGGTGGCGGGCCTGGCCGCCCTGGTGATGGCGCTGGTGAGCATCACCGTCCTGAACTCCCAGGCCACTGCCGAACGTGTCTCCAGCGTGTACGGCGTCGACGTGACCATGCCGGTGGGACGAACCGTGGTGGCCGTTGCCATCGGTGTCCTCGCTGGGATGTTGGCGGCGTGGCAACCGGCCCGGGCCGCCAGCCGGGTCCCGGTGTTGAGCGCCCTGGCTGGCCGACGACCCCTGGGCCCGGTACCCACCCGCATACCGCTCACCGGTGCGGTGGTGGCCGGCGCCGGAACGCTGGCCCTGGTGGTCCTGACCCGAATGATCTCCGAAGGATTGGGCGGCGCGTGGGCCAGCCTCTGGGTGCTGGGTGCGGTGCTGGCCGTGGTCTTCGGCTGCATCGCTCTGGCCCCCACCCTGGTGGCGGTCACCGGCCGGATGGCGGACCGCTTCGGCGGGCTCACGCGCCTGGGGCTGCGAAGCATCGCCAGACACCGCACTCAGGGTGCGGCCACCGTGGCCGCCCTGGCCGTGTGCTTGGCCATCCCGGTAGGAGTGTTGACGGCACGAACCGAGGCGATTCGCACCGCGGGACGCCACGCGTCAATCCAGAGCGGAGCGCTGGTGGTCGAGGGGGACCATGACACCGAGGCCACAAGCGCGGCGGAGCCACCTATGACCGCTACCACCGGCCCCGATGGCCGCATGGTCTCCACGGTGCTCCTGGCCAACCGGCGCGGTCTGGTTGTCCAGATCAACGGCGACCTGAAAACGGCGGAGTCGGCCGCGGCTGCCGCCCGGGTCCAAGAGGTGGCCGGTCCCATGACCCCGATCAGCATCTACGGCCTGGCCGACGGTACCGGCGGCTGGTACGCGGTGGCCGCGATCGACCCGGCACAGGCCGACGGGCTGTTGGTCCCTTGGGCCGTCGAACGGCTCAAGGCCGGTCAGGCCGTCACCATGTTCGGCCGCCCTGGCCCGCTGACCCTGGGCGAAAGTTCCACCGCCGTCACCTTGGATTCTGCGACCGGCCCCGATGGGGGTGGTTCAGACCTTGGCTACGGGCTGGAGGCCGATCACCTCGTCCCGGCGGGGGTGATCGAACAGGTCGCCCCCGACCTCACGCCGCTCAGCACCGTCCTGGCCCGCAGCACCCCTGCCACCGGCAACGAGTACGCCTCCCTCGAAGGGGTGTCGGCCGACACCGGCGAGGTGGTGCCTACCCTGGCCGAGTTGGAGGCTGCCCGCGGGACCTTCGCCGCTCAGCCCGACGGTGGAGCGGGGTCCGATGCGGCCATCGTGCCCACGACACCGACCCAGGCCTGGACCCACATCCTCAACGGCCACCCGGAGGGCAACTACGAACCCGCAGGTCCCCCCAGCGGGTCCACCGCCGAAGACGACGACTGGCAGAGCCGGTGGTTGTTGATCCTGGCGGGAGCCACCGGGATCCTGGCCCTGGGGGTGTTGGCCATCACCCTGTCCCTGCGAGCGGTGGACAGCGCCGATGACCATCGGGCCGCCCTGGCCGCTGGTGCCCCTCCGGCCCGCATGCGACGTCAGAGCGCTTTCGAGGGCGTGGTGTTGTCGCTGCTGGGTGCGCTCTTGGCCCTGCCGCTCGGATGGCTGCCGGTGACGGCGGTGCTGGTGGGTCTCAAGCGTGACGGCTGGGTGGATGCGGGATGGGGCGAGTTTCTCAGCTCACGACTCGTACCCCCGGGCTGGGAGATCATCCCGATCCTGTTGTTGCCGGCCGCGACGGCCGGGGTGTTGTGGACGGTGGTCCCCGCCATCCGCGCCACCCTCAACCGGGCGCCGCGGGATCAGGTGCTCCCCCGAACCTGATCAGTCGGGGACGTACTCGAAGTGGAACCCACCGACTTGGACCGGTGACCCTTCCACTGCGCCCGCCTTGGCCAGGGCCTTGTCCACCCCCAGCTTGCGGAGCCGCTCCTGGACGTAAGCCAGAGCCTCCAGGTTGGTCAGGTCGGACAGGGCCACGGCCCTCTCCGCGGCCCGACCGTGGACCACGAATGCCCCCGAGTCGAGGCGTTCGATGGTGATACCCACGCTGGCGGGACGATGCACAACGAACGGTTCCGGTTCGGGTTCGGCGTGGCGGGCCTGGTGCACGACCTGGGCCATGGCACCGGTCAGATGAGCCAGACCGGTGCCGGTGACGGCCGAGAAGGTGAGTCCCTCGAAAGCGGCGATCGTGTCGGGCTCGGCCAGGTCTGATCGGCTGCCCACCACCAGGCGGGGCCGGTCCAGCAACTCGGGCCGGTAGGCACCCAGTTCGGCCAGTAGCACCTGTTCCTGGGTGGCGGGATCATGACCGGCGGTGGGGGCCAGGTCGATGAGGACTACGAGGGCCCGAGCTCGTTCGACGTGACGCAGGAACTGGTGCCCCAGTCCCTTTCCCTCGGCGGCACCTTCGATGAGTCCGGGGATGTCGGCCACCACGAACTCGACGCCGTCGTCCATTCGCACCACGCCCAGGTTCGGTTCGAGGGTGGTGAAGGGGTAGTCGGCGATCTTGGGCTTGGCCGCCGAGATCCGTGAGATCAAGGTGCTCTTACCCACGTTGGGAAATCCGACCAGAGCCACGTCGGCCAACAACTTGAGCTCGAGGCGCATCCAACGTTCTTCGCCGGCCTCACCCTGTTCGGCGAAGGTGGGGGCCCGACGCTTGTTGGACAGGAATCGGCTGTTGCCCCGCCCGCCTCGGCCACCGGCGGCGGCCAGGAACCGGTCACCGGGGTTGATCAGGTCGGCCAACACCCGCCCATCGAAGTCGTAGACGACGGTGCCCTCGGGTACGGCCACCTCGAGGTCGGATCCTCCATGACCATGCTTCTTCTTGCCTTGGCCATGGGTGCCGCTGACCGCCTTGCGGTGGGGGTGGTCCCGAAAGGCCAGCAGCGAAGCCACGTTGCGGTTGGCCACCAGCCACACGTGTCCGCCCCGCCCGCCATCGCCACCGTCGGGGCCACCTTTTGGGACGTGGGCCTCCCGCCGGAACGACACGCACCCGGCGCCCCCGTCTCCGCCCTTGGCGTTCAGTTGTGCTTCATCGACGAACCCGGACATGGTCCCCGCACACTACCGACCCAACCCCCTGACGCGACGAGGCCCCCGGCCAAGGTCGGGGGCCTCGCGATCTTCCTGCTCACCGGCAGCCCGCCGGCAGCAGCGCTAGGTCAGTACTCCTCCACCAGGTGAACCGGATCGCCGATGATATCGGCCGTCCACGTCGTCCGGTCGGTCACGTCTGGCCTGCCTGGATCATTGAACTCATATTCGATTTTCCACCAATGGTTGTTCGCCGGTGGAGTATATCCAGTCAAATCTACTTCAATGACCAGCCGGTGACCGTTATACCTGCTACCGGTAATGTCTATCGATGTCTGGTTAGTCCCACTCCGGCCGCCGCCTGCCGGCGTGGTGTTCTCGTTGTAGTATGCACTCCAACTCATTTGTTTCGGAGACCATGTGTTTTGACCCGTTGGCTGCAAGATTCTCAGTACAGACCCTCCTTCACCAGGGTCCCACAGTTCAAGCTTTAGCTTCTTACCAGCGTGTTCTGGTTCGATCTCTGCCAAGAAGAACTGTGCGGTGCTCCCGTCCGAGGCCGCGTAGACAGAGATGGCGTCCTTGCCGTAAACGCTGGGGCACAACGCCCACTCTCGGGCATCGCACAAGCCGTTACTAAACCCCTGCGATCCAGCAGCTCCATTCGTATAGCGGGCAACCACACCCCATTGGTTGGAGCCCAACGCCGACCCCGGGACACTGCCGTTACGTGCCTTTAGGATATATCGACCACTAGCCCAACCCGGCTGAATAGTGCACAATCGATTCCACTTGTTTACACTAAGGAACGTATAGTTGTAACCAGATGATGCTGTATAGGTAGTAGGACCGCACACTCTTACGTCGTCAGTCGGCGTGAAAGGAGAGTTCTCTCGCCACAGTTCATAACTGAAGTTCTCACTCCCATTCCCGGTATCTGGAAATGTACCGGGCCGATACTGGGGATCATAGAGAAGAACATCAATGCCAGCAGGCCGACCCTCCGGAGCATCTATGTACAGCTCATATCCGTCCGGACGATATTCAGTGTTGAGTGTTGGCGTGCATACATGTCCCGTGTTGGCACTGAAGTAGCGGCTCTGATGCCGGTCACCCTGGACCTTGGAATAGCAGTACGTATTAATAGCCTGGTTGAGGTATTCTCGCCGTGGCCCCGCCGGCAGCAACTCACCTGTACCGAAGTAGTTCCGGGGGCTTCCAAGAGGTACCGGCAACCGGTATTCGGCAAAGGAGTGGCGAGTGAGGGATATATCGTTGCCACCGAGGTTCTTGAAAAAGAAGCTTCCAACACGCGTATCGGTAATCGACACCTTGAGCCTGCGCTCGTTCGCACTGCTGCGCTGGACCGTAATCGAGACACCGTTGCCAGGTTCGACACCGTTTCTGGCCGCGGCCGCCAACGCATAAGCGGTTGCCTGGCCTTCATCTGGCAGCCAGACCACGCCCGCAAGAGCCGCGGCGTCGGCGGCCTTACGCAGTTGGGCCGCGCGGTTGTACCATGAACCCACATCAACCGAGAAACCAACCATAAGCAGGATCGGAACCAAGGCCAAAGCGAACATCACCAAAACATACCCACGTTGACGCGGGCGCTTTATCGGTGAGACAAGGATGGCGTTACGTCGATGAGCAAATGTTCGAGTCATTGCAAACACCTCAGAGTGGCGTTGGTTCAAGCCGCATCACGGCCGTTCGTTCAATAGTCTGCTGTGCACCCAAGATCGGGAACAGGTTGTCGGTCTTGAGGCGAATGTAGATTCCCAGATACTGGGCGTTATGAAGGGTGTTGTTTCGGCTGGAAGGACACCAAGTCGTGGTTGCAAGCATTCGGTTACTCGTCATACAACCAGTGCCTGTAGCCGGCAACCATGGGTCTGCCGCAAGGGTGTAATTGAAGTTTGATGGCGAGATGTTGTCGAGTTGAGCTTGATTGAGGACCACGCACTCAGATCCGGAGGGGGTTTGCGCGATGCAGCTTGCTGGAGGTGCACCGTTCGCGGAGGTGGCTCGAAACAGAACAACACGATCTACATCATCAAGCCGCCCCCCAGCCGCGAGACTCGCCCTCACCCCGCTCAGAGCCTCATAATCAGCCCTCGGGCTAACAGCCATCGCTGCCCCGGTGCGGGCGCCCGCTCGCCCTGCCTCGGTTGCGACTACTGCGGAACGCCACGCAAGCCCGTAGTCAATAGCTCCAGCTACCAACACCAGCAGAATCATCGATATGAAGGCAAACTCCACCAGAGCGACGCCCCTTGAGGAGCCCGCGCTCCGCTCGGCGCGGTCTTCGTGATGCCTGAGCCTCATCGCTGTCTCGGCTCGATCTTGACGACGGACTGGTCGTCAATGAATCGGCCCTCTCCAAATATTCCCGTGAGCCATTCGTGCCGAATCCTCATATACACTCCCACGTAGTCGGGCCCATTGTAGTTGTTATCGGTCAACCTGTCCTTACGGGTGTCAGGGCACCAGAACCGATCGGGAGACGAGGTATTACATCCGAAGGTAATCTTGGAAGGATCCAAAATATCATTGACGTTGGTCTGAACGGCCAGTGCATGTCTCTGACGCTCAGCGATCTCAATGGTTGCTCGGTCGAAGTCTGCAGGCGTATAAACATTGCAGAGGCCTGCGCGGGGCACTCCGGTCAGACAAGATCCGGGAACTCCAGCTTCTTCCTCATCTGATGGACCGGCACCAAAGCCGGTGGCCTTATAGACCACGATGAATTGGATCGCCGAGCGCGGGATTGCGGCAGACTCTCGGGCAACGCTATTCACTATGTAGAGATCGGCTGATGTGATCTGAGCGTTCGGTTTGGTTGGCGTTTCCCACCTTCCGTTCTGCGCTCCAGCAGCCGATGCTGCTCTAGACGCCGACCTCACAGCATTGGAAACACCCAAGTAGTTCCTCATGTAGAGGCCAGATTCAAAGATGGCCATGAGGAAGAGGAGAAAGATCGGCATAACGAACGCCGCCTCGACCAACGTCACGCCGCGTTGGTGACGCATCCTGGCCCGCGCCCTGCTGATCCACGCCGGGTGTCGGTACGGCATAGCCGCTCGTCGAGAATGCTCAAGCTTCACAATCGTCCCCATCGGCAGTTTGACCCGAGAACCTGAGGAGGACCTCCGATACCAGGCCCTCCCTGCCGCCTCTATGGGAGCCGGAGCACCCTACGAGACGAGGTTCATGGTATCAGCGAAGGTGACACTTGACCAGCAGAAGGGCCACGCATCGTGTAGTAGGACCACGCAACGTGACCAGAATGGGCGTCTTGCTCCACTGCGAAGCGTCAGCCAGAGTGTCACCGTCCGTCCATAGGATCAGCAAGATGGAGCCAACCCGTTTTGCCCTCGCCCATGCGGCCATCGAGGTCAGTAGCGGTTCAGGTGATCTGCCCGGAGGGGCGACAGAGAGAGCCTCGAACACGATCAGCTTGCGCCGGGGGCCACCCGAGCCGAGGGGGCGGGCAACCGTCTTGTCATGGAAGAGCCGGACCGGTTTCGCACCTGTTTCGAACGGGATCTCGACCGGATACAGCACTCCAAGGCGTTCAGGCGCCTGGCCGGAAAGTGCCAGGTGTTCGTCGCCCCCGACGATGACCACCTCCGCACTCGGCTCACCCATGCCATCGAGGTCTGCCAGGTAGCGGTGTCCATCGCCCGCCCGGTGGGTCTCAACGTCGCGTTGACCGCAGCGGCGGCCACCGGGCACGACTGCGGGCACGGCCCTGCCGGCCACGCGTCAGAAGGTGCACTGTCACCGTTCGTGGATGGCGGTTACCACCATGCCGTCTATGGCGCCGACGTGGTTTTGGCGCCCCTCAACCTGTGCGTGGAGACCCTGGACGCCATCCGCAACCACTCGTGGAACCGTCCCGCCCCCATGACCCCAGAAGGAGAGGTAGTGGCCTGGGCCGATCGCATCGCCTACGTCTGCCACGACTTCGAAGATGCGGTGACCGCGGGCATCGTCAAGCCCGAGGACCTGCCCGCCGAGGTAGCCGAGGTGGTCGGCACCACCCGACGCTCCAACTCCACGGATTTATCACCGCCATGGTGGAGACAATCGCCGAGTCCGGGGTCGTCGCCATGCGCCGTCCGGAGGCCGATGCCCTCGCCGCCTTCCGGGCCTTCAACTACGAGCGCATCTACCTACGCCCCGACTCCGTCGACCAGGCCGACCGGGCCGCCCGGCTGATCTCGTCGCTCACCGAGTACTTCATCGACCACCCAGACCTCACCGGTGAGGGCTTAGGTGTCTCCCCTGGTTCAGACAAGGCCCGGTCCGAGGCGGTCCGATACGTATCGGGAATGACCGACCGTTTCGCCAACCAAGCCGCCCTGAACTTGCTCGGTTGGTCCCCCGAGGCCCTGCCCCGCACCTGACGCCGGGCCGCCGACGCCTCGAACCACAGGGACGCTCAACGACACCCGCCGCAAGGACCGAAACGCAAAAGACCCCTGCAACGGCAGGGGTCCTAGCGTTTCGGTCAGCTACGGCCGACCCAGATGTTGGTGGCCTCAGTCGGCGACGGGCAACACGTCTACCAGCTTGCGTCCGGCGCGGCGACCGAACTTGACCTTGCCATCGATGGTGGCGAACAGGGTGTCGTCACCGCCACGGCCGACATTCTCGCCGGGGTGGAAATGGGTGCCACGCTGACGAACCAGGATCGACCCAGCCGACACCACGGTGCCGTCGTAGGCCTTCACGCCGAGGCGCTGTGCGTTTGAGTCGCGGCCGTTCCGGGTGGAACCGCCGCCCTTGGTCTTCGACATGGATCAGCCCTTCGTGATGCCGGTGATCTGGATGGTGGCGTAGTTCTGACGGTGACCCCAACGCTTGCGCTGGTTGGTCTTGTTCTTGTAGGTGAAGCCGGTGATCTTGGGACCACGGACCTCTCCCACCACGTTGGCCTTGACCGAAGCCTTAGCCAGGGCGTCGGGCGAGGACACCACGGTGTCACCATCGACCAGCAGGATCGGGGTGAGGCTCACCTCGCCCTCGGTGACACCGAGGCGCTCGACCTGGAGCTCCTGACCCTCGCTGACCCGGTACTGCTTTCCACCGGTCTTGATGACTGCGTACATGATGCGTTGCCTCTGCGCGTTCGAACGTTGGGCCCCTGGGGCCGGTGGACAAGCCTAGGAGTGAAGCCCGTCCCCGACCAACCCGGCGCCGGGCCAGGTCGGGGACGAGCTCCGAACTCAGTGGCTGAAGTCAACCACCCGACCTGTCCATGTGGTCTGGTCGGTGGTGGTCCCTTGAAATGAGGTGTACTCGACCATCCACGTGGTGTTGGTAGGCGGCGGGTTGTAGCCGGCGAGGTCCACATCGATGTGGAGCAGCCGACCGTTGAAGCGGGAGTTCGAGCTGTCGACGCTCTGGACAGGGCTCGATGACGATCCCACCCCGGCGCTGTCCCAGGTGAAGGACACCGGCACCCAGGTTCCGGCTCCGGACGGAGCAAGGATCCGGATCAACTGGACGCCCTCACCAGGATCGAAGAGCTCGAGATGCAGGGATCGCCCTTCCTCGGTCGCCGGGATAGATCCCGCCGGCACCCGGGTGATCGCCGAAGAACGGTTCAAGAACAGCGGTGTGTCCTCCGCCGAACTGACCACCGGGCAGGTCGGCCGCGACTCACGCCGGCACAGAGCGACGGACGGGTCTGAACCGTCGGCCTGGTAGAGGGCGGCCACCGCGAAGGCGTTCCGTCCATTGACGGCGGGCGTGGTGAGAACTCCACCGTTGGTGACCTTCAACAGGTAGGCACCCGCTGGGTCCGATACCGGGATGGAACACAACCAGTTCCATCGTTGACTTCCCAGGAATGTGTAATCGAACACCGTTTCCGATCCGAAGGTGCGGGTGCAAGCCAGCGGGTTGTCGTTGTAGTCGAGCGGGGTTCGATCCGCCTTGAACAACGTAAAGGTGAACGGCTCGGATGTGGAGCCGGTGTAGTTCAAATCGGCGGTGATCTCACCGCCGGGCAGCGGCTGCTGGTTGAACCGGGCATCCCACACCACAACATCGAGGTCGCTGGTACGGCCGGCGGGCACGTCGATGAGAAGCCGTAGCCGTCAGCTCGGTACTCCGGATTGGCCGGGCCGGTGCACACACCGCTGCTGTAGCCCGTCTGGAAACGGTCACCATTCACCTTGGAAGCACAGAACGTGTTGACCGACAGGTACACACCCTCGTCTGGATGGGTAGGCAAACCTGCCGAAGCCAGCAGGTTTCCGGTGCCCAGGTAGTTGGTGCCGTTGCGCACCCCGAGCGGCCGGGCGGCGGCTGCGGGCGGGCGGACCTGGGTGGTCTCCGCAACGAGGTTCGTGTGGGGGTCGGTGGCTGGTTCTGATCCGTCCGAGCCAACCGAGGCAATGAGAACCGACGCACCCGAGGTGGTGCCGACGGCGGCCTCCAGGCTGAACGGAAGGCTGGCACCGGGAAGCAACGGCTCCGACACAGCACAAGACTGGTGAAGCCCCGAAACCGCGGTACACGAGCCGCCTCCGATCACCGCGGAGTCGGCGGCGATGCCCTTGTCGAACGCCAGATCGAGAACCACCGCCGATGCGGCCACGGTCCCGTGGTTGGTGACCGTTCCGGTCACGATCACGGTCGACCCTTCTTCCACCGTCGCGGCCAGGCCCGAGTCGATGACCACACCCAGGTCGCGCCCGTCGGGCGGCGGCAGCGGGTCGCAGGCCGCGGCGCCCACCGCCACCAAGGCGGCCGTCAGGAAGGCCGTCAGCCTCCGAGGTCTGTGCACGCTAAATCGACTCATCGTGAGGTTGTCCACCGCAGGTCCTTTGTGTCGCCAAGGCCCAGCCATCCGCCGAGCCGATATTTATCTCCCACCGCCCACGGACAAGTCAAGGAAACGACGTGCCTCACACACTTTGAGCGCTTGGAGATGTTTGGTGCCTCACACACTTTGAGCGCATGATCCCAGGCCTGGGAGAAGGCTTGCCTCTTCATGGAAGGCAAGATCGACATGGCTGCTCGACGTCAGGTCACGAACAAGCTGCTGACGCATACCGCAGAGGCTCCAAGGCTGACAAGGGCCAGATCTTGGATCAGGTCGTGGACACCACCGGGATGGGCCGCTCGACTGCTCGTCGTTTGCTGAGTGGCCCTCAGCTCCCAGACCCCAAAGACCAGATCGACAAGCGCTCGGTGAAATCCCGCCTATACAGCGACGACACCCGGCTGTTGCTCGAGCACGTGTGGATGCTCATGGGCATGCCATGTGGGAAGTACTTCGTGGTGATGCGCGACCTGTGGCTTCCTTTGCTCGAAGCGGCCGGCGACTTGGACAAGCCATTCGCCACAGAAGCGGCCCGGGCCGAACTGATGGCGATGTCAGCAGCCACCGTGGACCGCTACCTGCGCCCGGCCCGTGACCGGATGCGGATCAAAGGCATCTCCACAACAAGGGCGGCGCCGAAGCTGCGCAACTCGATCAAGATCCGAACCGTCGGCGACGAACGCGATGACCGCCCCGGAGCGATCGAAGCCGACACGGTCGCACACTGCGGACCGACCTACATCGGTGAGTTCGCCCGCACCCTCACCATGACCGACATGGTCACCGGCTGGACCGAGAACACCTCGATCCGCAACAACGCCTCACTGTGGATCACCCAAGCTGTTGAAGACCTACAGGCCAGTTTCCCGTTCCCGTTGATCAGCTTCGACTCAGACAACGGATCAGAGTTCATCAACCACGACGTCGCCGGGTGGCTCCAAGACCGAGACATCACCCAGACACGATCACGGCCCTACCGCAAGAACGACCAGGCAACCGTCGAGTCCAAGAACAACCACGTCGTGCGCAAGCACGCCTTCTACTGGCGCTACGACACGCCCGAAGAACTCACGTTGCTCAACGAGCTGTGGCCGCTGGTGTCGCTCCGGCTGAACTTCTTCACCCCGACCCGCAAACCCCTCGACTACCGCACCGGCCCAGACGGCCGGCGCCGACGCGTCTACGACGACCCCAAGACCCCCTGGCAGCGCGTCCTCGACGCCGAGATCCTCACCGAGAACCGCATCGCTGAGGTCCAAGCCCGGATCCACGGCACCAACCCCGCCGACCTCACTCGCCAGATCAACCACATCCAGGCCCAGCTCACCGCCGCCGCTAGAGCCAAGACCGAAGCCATCGCCGCAGCGAAGCCCCTCGATCTGGAATCCTTACAACCGTCGATCAACCGATTGACACCCACCAAACGCAAGCCCTCAAGCGCTCAAAGTGTGTGAGGCACCACCAACCCCCACGCGCTCACTTTCCGTGAGGCACCTCGGGAAAAACTTCGATGATGGGTCGACACGAACGCCGAGCCGGAGCTTTCGCTGAGCCTCTCGGCTACTCGCCGATCAGTTCGCGGTCGAAGACCATGCCTCTGCCTTCGCAGGTGGGGCACGGGCCCGACAGCGACTCCATGAGACCCTCGCCGATGCGCTTGCGGGTCATCTCCACCAGACCCAGTTCGGAGATGTCGAAGACCTGGGTGCGGGTCTTGTCCCGGGCCAGCGCCTTGCGGAACGTCTGGATCACGGTCTCGCGGTTGGCTTTGATCTCCATGTCGATGAAGTCGATCACGATGATTCCGCCGATGTCTCGCAGGCGGAGCTGGTGGGCCACCTCCTCGGCGGCCTCCAGGTTGTTGCGGAACACCGTCTCTTCGAGGCTGGACTTGCCCACGTTCTTGCCGGTGTTGACGTCGATCACCGTGAGCGCTTCGGTGCGTTCGATGATCAGCGAACCGCCCGAGGGCAGCCACACCTTGCGATCCAAAGCCTTGTGGAGCTGCTCGTGGACGTGGTGGGTCTCGAAGATGGGCAGGTCGCCGTGGGCGGCGGGGTCGTAGCGCTCGACCCGGTCCACCAGCGCCGGGGAGAAGCTGCGCACGTAGTCGCGCACCTCCTCGAACAGCTTGTCGTCGTCGATGACCACCTGGCGGTAGTCCTGGTTGAACTCCTCACGGATGACCCGTACCGCCATGTCGGGCTCCTGGTAGAGCAGGGCCGGTGCCTGAGAACGGGCGGCCAGGGCTTCGATCTGGGACCACTGGGTGGCCAGGCGTTGGACGTCTCGTTCTAGTTCCTCGGCGGAGATGCCTTCGGCCGCGGTGCGCACGATCAGGCCGTGTCCCTCAGGGCGCACCTTGTCCAGGACCGTGCGCAGCCGCTTGCGCTCGTTGTCTGGGAGGCGCTTGGAGATCCCGTAGGTGGTGCTGTTGGGCACCAGCACCACGAACCGTCCCGGAATCGACACCTCCTGGGTGAGGCGGGCGCCTTTGGCTCCGATCGGGTTCTTGGTGACCTGGCACAGGATCGTTTGACGGGCCCGCAGGATCTGTTCGATCCGGACGTCTTCGGCCTTGCCCTCGAAATCGTCGGGATCCAGACGGGTGTCACCCCGGTACAGCACTGCGTTCTTGGGGGTGCCGATGTCTATGAAGGCCGCCTCCATGCCCGGCAACACGTTCTGGACCTTGCCCAGGTAGATGTTTCCGTGGATCTGGTTGATGCCGTCGGTCGGGCGAGACACGTAGTGCTCGATCAGCGAACGCCCCTCGAGCACGGCGATCTGGGTGGCGGCGGGCTGGACATGAACCGCCATCAGGTATCGCCCGACCGGCCGTCCCTTGCGCTCGCGCCCCCGGCGTTTGCGCAGGGTCTTCTCGTCGAGGTTGATGGGGGCGTCGTCGGTCACCGCCGTGACCGGTGGGCCCGCCGCTCCCCCGCGGCCGCCACGGCGCCGGCCTGGCTCGCCCGGGCCGCTGGACCCCGCCGCGCCTCCCGCGGTCGCATCCTTGGACCGTGGGGAACCACCGCTGGGCCCGCCGTTGTTTCGGCGAGCGGGCGTCTCGGAACCGGCGGCGCCAACGGGAGCTTCGTCGGTCATCTCGATATCGGCAACGCCTCCGGTACCGGTACCGGCACCACCACGGCCACGTCCACCCCGACGCCGCTTGCGTTTGGGCCCCTCCCCGCTGGCGTCAGCGGTGGCAGGTCCGTCCGCCCCACCCACAGGACCGACCGGAGCCGGCCTGGTGTCGCCGATCTGAGGCTTCCGAGGTGGTACCGCGGCGTTGGGCGCGGTGGACTCGACCGGCGCCCGACTCTCCCTCGCGACCGCGGCCTTGTCGACATCGCTACGACCCTCGACCGAACCGGGCCCGATAGCGGACCCAGAACGCCTGGGCTGGCTCCCCCCGGGTGAGGTCGACGATGACGAGGGCGATGCAGGACCGGTCGATTCCCGACGGTCGCGGGCTGGTGTTGCGCCCGTCGACTCGTCGGAACCGGACCCGACCTCGGACCCGGTCTCATCGACGCCTTCGGGACGGGGTCGGTTGCGGTTGCGTCCGCCGCGAGAACCACGTCGCCGTCTCTTGGCCGCGCCTTCACCCGTTCCCCCGTCTGTGGAGGGCCGGGCATCGGGACCCTGCGAGCCCGAGCGGTCGGGTTCGGCGGCTTCCTCCGAACCCGTTGGGGCATTCACCTTCGGCGGGGTGGCACCGCTCTCGCCGGCTTGGTTCGGCCTCGGCGAGGCGACCGCACCGCCGGGGTCGCGTTCGGCCTTGGTTGCCGACTCTGGTTTTGGGCCGGACGGTGGGGTCGAAGCCTGGGGCGATGTTTCAGTTGGGGGTGTCGGGCTGGAGCCGGGAACCGGCTGTTCGGGATGGGGCCCTGAGTCCGTATCGGACATGTTGGAGATCCTCTCTCATGACGCACGCGCCTCGGCGTGCGGCGCCGACGCGGCCTCGGCACGAACCTCGAGGGGTTCATGCCGGGCGCCGTCGAGCAGCATCCACTGGTTGGTGCGCCGCACCCGGCCTTCCTCCCACGCGGGGTCGAGCACGGCGATGAGCTCGCCGATACGCAGACCGCGTGGCTGGGTGGCCAGGTGGGCACGAATCTGGGTTCCGGCATCGGTAGGACCGACGACGGAAAGATCGAGAAGGTACGGGCGGACGTCGTCGGTCACCGACTTGCCCTTGCGTTCACGGGTGACCGAGATCTCGTCTGCAGCCAAGGCACGTTCGATGGCCTCGGCCGCGGCCGAAGGTGAGGCACCGCGGAGCTCCACCTCCCAAGAACAGCTCACCACCGCCTGTTGGAGCGACTCCAACGAGGTCGAGATGACCCCGATGGCGGTGACGTCTATCCCAACGGGCAGCGCGTCGGTCAGTGGTGACACGAGACCGTCCAGGTCGGACTCGGCTGGAGCGTTGGGAGCTTCGGTGTCTATGTCCACGTCCAGGTACTCGGCCAGCGACTCGTGACCGGTCGACAGGGCCAAACCGAAGTGCATCCGCGGTCGGGGCGAGAACCCCTGGGAGTACGCCACCGGCAGACCGACCCGGCGGATGGCGCGCTCCCACACTCGGGCCAGGTCACGGTGACTGGTCCAGCGGATCTTGCCCACCTTCTGGAAGCGGATCCTGATTCTCATCGCCGCGGTCTCACCCGCTCGCACCGGCAGCGACCGCGGCATCGGACCGGGCAGGCCGGGTGGCCAGCAGGGTTACGGGGACCTCGCCCCCGACGGTCAGATCCTGACCGGTGCCCTGGGATCCACCAGCGGGGGGAACCGCCGAGGCCACCACGTGCTCCACGCCGTAACCGGTGCAGGCGCCGCAGTCGTAGCAAGGGGTCCAGCGACAGTCTTCGAGGCCGACCTCGTTGAGGGCATCGCGCCACTCCATCCACAAGAAGTCCCGGTGCAGGCCCGCCGAGATGTGATCCCAAGGCAACGCCTCGTGCTCTTCACGATGGCGATAGACGTACTGCTCCAGGGTCAGGCCTTGGCGCTCGAGGGCGTCCAGCCAAAACTGGAGGTCGAACTTCTCGGTCCATTCCTGGAAGGTGCCGCCATGGCGCCAAACGTCCTCGATCACCGCACCCAGCCGTCTATCGCCCCGGCTGACGATGCCCTCGGCTGCCGAGGCCCGAGGGTCGTGCCACTTGAGCTTGACGGCATGGTCGCGACGAAGCTCGTCACGCAGCAGGTTGATCTTGCGCCGTAGCTCCTCTTGGGTGTTCTGCCCGAACCATTGGAACGGCGTGAACGCCTTCGGCACGAAACCACCGACGCTGATCGTGACCGATGGGCTCTTGTGATACTCCCGACCGATGGCGACCACGTTGCGGGCCAGGCTGGCGATGCCCAGCGTGTCCTCGTCGGTCTCGGTGGGCAGCCCGGTGAGGAAGTAGAGCTTCATGCGCCGCCAGCCCTGGGAGTAGGCCGAGCGCACCGCGGCGTAGAGGTCCTCTTCTCGCACCAGCTTGTTGATGACCTGGCGCATGCGCCAGGTACCCGCCTCGGGAGCGAACGTGAGGCCGGTGCGTCGGGCCTTGCCGATCTGCCCGGCGATGCCCACCGTGAAGGCATCTACCCGCAACGACGGCAGCGACACCGACACCTGGCCGCCGAACTCCGGATCGTTGACGGTCTCGCTGACCACCTGTTCGATCCCCGAGAAGTCGGCCGTAGAGAGCGACGTGAGGGCCACCTCGTCGTACCCGGTCCGCCTGAGCCCGTCGGCCACCATGGTCCGGACCTGGTCGGCGGGCCGTTCCCGAACGGGGCGGGTGATCATGCCGGCCTGACAGAACCGACAACCCCGGGTGCATCCCCGGAACACCTCGACGTTCAGGCGGTCGTGCACCACCTCGGTCAGCGGTACCAGTTGCTGGCGCGGATAGGGCCATTCAGCCAGGTCGGGCAGCGTCCGCTTCTCGACGACGGGCGGGGCCGCCGAATCGAGCGGAACGGTCTCGACGAGACGGCCATCAGCGTCGTAGATGGCCTCGTACAGCGACGGCACGTACACACCGGCGATTCCGGCCAGGTCTCGCAGAACACCTAGGCGGTCGGGCTTTCCGGCAACCCTCCAGGCCGCCACCACCTCGGTGATCTCGCCGACCACCTCTTCGCCGTCGCCCAGCACCACGAAATCGACGAAATCGGCGATGGGCTCGGGGTTGTATGTGCAGTGTCCACCGACCCCGATGAGGAGGTGTCCAGGTTCACGGTCGACCGAGCGGATCGGTACCCCGGCCAGGTCGATCAGGTTCACCAGGTTGGTGTACGTGAGCTCGGCCGACAGGTTGAAGGCCATGATGTCGAAGTCGGCGGCGGCACGGTGGCTGTCTACCGAGAACAACGGGACACCCTCCAACCGCATCAGCTCTTCGAGATCGGTCCACGGCGCGTAGGTGCGCTCGGCCACCCCCAACGGGTGTTCGTTGATGATCTCCCGCAGGATCTGAAGACCCTGGTTGGGGAGACCGATCTCGTAGGTGTCGGGGTAGCCCAGCAACCAGGCCGCCGCCTCGGGACGGTGCTCAGGGGTCTGGGCACCGTCTTCGCAACCGATGTAGCGGGCTGGCTTCTGGACCTTCCCGAGCAACGGCTCGAGCCGGTTCCACACAGTCATGACGGCCGGGATTCTATCGGCCCGCAATCGGCCTCGGCTTCATCTTCCTCCATGGCCAAGCGGGATGCGACGGACGCACCTCACATGGGGTCACCGTAGATGCAGTCCAAGGGGCCCTCTACCGCGTACTCCGAGGTTGTGTGGTTGACGGTGAGCGTACCAATAGCTGCGTAGTCGCCGCTGAAGCCCCCGCTCCATGCACCGTTGCCGTCGTAGGCCGTGACTGACATTACGTATTCGGTCAACGGGTCTAGGCCCACGAGAGTGCATGCACTGGTGTAGCCGGAAACCCGAGCCACCTCAACTCCGTCCACATCAATCCGGTACTCGGAGATGTAGCCCCCCTCGTCCGGCGGATCCGCCAATGACCATTCAACGTCCGTACCAAGGTAGCTGTCCGATGCAGTGACCTGTGATCCTGCCGGAAAGGTCGGGGCGCACGCGCTCGCGACGACTGCCAGAACCGCAATGGTCAAGGCCACAAGAAACTTCTTCACAGCTCAGCTCCTCCGAAAAACTGCCGGCGGCCAACAACTCGGCCGTGCCAACCACACTACCTGAGACACGTACAGTGGCAACGCGACCACGCTGCGACTCGCGGCCTTCGGATGAGCTCCGAAAAGAGGTTGGACTAGTGCTGGCGTGGCGGGTCAGGTGAAGCGGCGCATGTGGACGCTCAGGACCAGGCCGATGCTCAGGCACATGGTGAGCAGCGCCGAGCCGCCATAGCTCATGAACGGGAGAGGGATGCCGGTGATGGGCATGATGCCGATGGTCATGCCGATGTTCTCGAAGCTCTGGATGACGATCATCACCATGATCCCCGTACACAACAACATCCCGAAGTCGTCACGGGCCAACTGAGCGGTTCTCCACACCCGCCACGCGATCACACCGAGGCCGGCGATCAGCCCTGCCCCACCCAAGAAGCCGAGCTGCTCACCCACCGCGGTGAAGATGAAGTCGGTGCGCTGTTCGGGTACGAAGGCGTTGTTGGTCTGAGTTCCGTTGAACAGGCCCTGACCGGTGAACCCGCCCGACCCGATGGCCAACTTGGCCTGTTCGAGGTTGTATCGGGCCTTCTCCTCCCTTTCCGAGGTGGCGGCCTGGTCTTGACGGACATAGGTGGTGAGCCGGGCCACCTGATAATCCTTGAGAACGCCTGATGTCAGCACCAACGTGGTGACCACCACCGCCCCCAAGGCCAAGACGCCGAGCAGGCGAGGCCGAACCCCCGACACCAGCAGCAGGGCGAACGCCACCGGCACCGAGACCAGCGTGGTCCCGAGGTCGGGCTGGAGCATGACCAAGCCCATCGGCAAGCCACACAGCCCTAGCAGCATCAGCACCCGGGTGTTGTCGAGATCACCGCGGAACTGAGAGGCCAGGCCCGCGAACCCGACGATCATGCCGAGCTTGGCCATCTCAGAAGGCTGGAGCTGGAACGGTCCGATCTGGAACCAGCCCTGTGTACCGCTGCGGCTCTCACCCACCCCGGGGATCAGAACCAACAACAACA
The DNA here is from genome assembly GCA_016702505.1 of Microthrixaceae bacterium. NCBI lineage: Bacteria > Bacillati > Actinomycetota > Acidimicrobiia > Acidimicrobiales > Microthrixaceae > Microthrixaceae bacterium. The sequence goes on along the minus strand of JADJDU010000001.1, from coordinate 368,229 downwards.
ACAGAACCGACCCCCCGTAGATGAAGGGCCAGTAATCCCGCAGCCTCCGGTAGTCGAAGAGGGCGGTGCCCACCATCAACACCGCGCCGATGATCATGAACATGACCACCCGCTTGACGAAGCTGGTGTCATAGGGCGGCACCGGACCACGGGTAACGCTGTAGACCATCAGGGCCCCGAAGGTGGTCACCACACCCACCGCGGCCACCAGCACCCAGTCGACGTGGCGCAACGGCGACGCCGGATTGGTCCGGAAGCTCGCCATCGGGCGGCTGGTGGTCGAGGTGCCTCCCGCTCTCGGGGGCGGGGTGCGGGGGCGATACCGGGTGGCAGCCATCAGTCCGCACCGCCCTGGCCGATGGAATCGGTCCTCGCCGCCGCGGTATCGGCATCGATGTAGCCGCGACGTGGGACCTCGAAGCCGCCCGGTTCATCCTGGACGATCTCGCCGGACGCGATCGGTTCGAGGATCATGTAGGTGGCGGGCGCTGCTGATTGTGAACCGAAACCGCCACCCTCGATCATCACCGACACCACCAGAGTGTTGTCGGGGTTGGGCCCGTAGGCCACGAACAGCGAGTTGTCCCGCTTCTGGTCGTCTCCATCGCCGACCTCGGCGGTACCGGTCTTGCCCGACACCGCGAACGTGCTCATCGGGAAGGATGAGAAGGTGCTGTAGGCGGTTCCCGACGGGGACTGAGTGACGCCTGCGAACCCTTGGAGGAAAGCCGGTCGCCAATCCCGCCAGTCGATGGTGCGGGTGATGACCGCCTCGAACGGCTCGACCAGCACCGCACTGTTGGCCCGCGCCACGTGGCTCAGCACCGACGGCCGGTAAAGCCGGCCCTCGGCGTTGGCCAGGGCGCTGTAGGCCATGGCCGACTGGAGGGGCGTGACCAACGTGTCGAACTGGCCGATGGCCACATCGGCGCTGTAGCCGACCTTCCAACGCCGGGCGTCCTGCCACGACGCCTCGTCGTTGTCGTAGTTGTCCCGGCTGCGCTCCCACAAGGAGTCGGCGAGCTGACGGTTGCTCTCGGGCGTCGGCACCCGGCCAGCGCTCTCACCGGTCAGGTCGATGCCGGTGCGAGCCCCGTAACCGAGCTTCATGATCTCCTGTTGAAAGGCGTCCTCGGCGACATCGCCGTTGGCGCTGAGGTAGTACGCCGCCTCACCGATCTTGTAGTAGTAGACGTCGCTCGACACCGTGAGCGCGGTGGGCAGGGTGATGTAGCCGTGACCGGCTCCGCCGCCCGAGTTCTTCTTGAGGCAGCCATCGGTGTTGCGGGGTGGGTTGCAGAGCTGGTGGGTGCCGGGGTCTGCCACCGCCACATCGGGTTCGATGATGCCCAGGCTCAGCGCGGCATAGCTGGACGCCAGCTTGAACGTCGATGCCGCCGGATAGGCCTCCTGGATGGCACGGTTGGACAACACCTTGGTCTCTGGGTCGGTGAGCTCGGCCCACAGGTCCTGGCTGATGCCTCCCACCAGCTCGGCGGGGTCATAGGTCGGCCACGAGGCCATGGCCCGAACCTGTCCGTTGCGAGGGTCGACCACCACCGCGGCCCCCGAGGTGGCCCGGGAACCCGACCGGGCCAGTTGGGCCGCCAAGGCTTCTTCGGTCTTGTACTGGATGCGGATGTCGATCGACAGGTGAACGTCGTCGCCGGGTCGAGGATCCACCCGCTGATCGATCAACTCCCGCACGATCCGTCCCGCGCTGTCGACCTCGAACACCTGCCGGCCCGGCGTACCTCGCAGGTACTGCTCGTAGGTGGCTTCCACCCCTGACTTGCCGATCTCATCGGCCTGTTCGTAGGGCTTGTCCGGGTCGTTCTTCTCGTCGAAGGCGGCCCACTGTTCATCAGACAGAGGCCCGACGTAGCCGAGGAGGTGAGCGGCCAGGGAACCGTAGGGGTAGGCACGAACGGTCTGACGTTCCACGACCACCGCTGGGAACAAGTGGGCCTGTTCGCTCAGGAAGATCTCGGTTTCCACCGGGATGTCCTTAGCCACCGGTATCGGCCGGAAGTGGTTGAACCTGCTGTCGTTGAGACGGCGCTCGAGGAACTTCACGTCCACCGCCGGTCGAGCTGGCCCGGCATCGGCTTCCTCACCGCTGCCGTCGCCTTGGTCGCCTTGTTCGTCTTGGTCGCCTTGTTCGTCTTGGTCGCCTTGTCCACCTTCGGTCTCATCGACCTCGGCATCTACCTCGCTGTCGGCCCCGCCTTCGCCATCCGCGCTCGGGTCACGGCTCAGCACCGAGGCCAGACGTTCGAGCATGGCCTTCTGCACGGACTCATCTAGATCTCGGTACTGCTGCCAGTCGATGGCCACCACCACCGACACCCGGTTGTCGACCATGACGACGTTGTGTCGGTCCAGGATCCGCCCCCGAGGCGCGGGGATGATCACGGTTCGGGTGGCGTTGTTGGCCACCTGACGCCAGCATCCACCCCCTCGACCACCTGGAGGATCCACAGCCGGGCGAACAACGCCCCGAACAGAGACAGGGCAGCCACGGCCAGGATTCCGAGGCGGTGCCGGTGGTCGGGAGTGGTCATCGGAGGAAGTAGGGGTGACGGGCGTCGGCCTCGTCTTGGCGGGCCCAACGCATGGCCCGCACCACGATCGGTGCCAGGACGGTGTTGACCGCCGCTACCACGACGACGATAGCGGTGAGGGGCGGCCCGGAGAACGCGGCCTGGCCCAGCACCTCGGCCACCAGTGCGTACAGGACCATGCCCGCGGCGGAACCGAGGGCCACCACGACCGGGCCGATCCAGGGCGCGGAACGCACCACCGAGGAAGCCACCGCCCCGACCGTGTAGCCAACCAGGGTGTAGACGAACGCCGACAGCCCCAGCGGGGTCGACAGCACCAGGTCATATGCCAACCCGGCGGTGAACCCGATTACCGCGCCACGGTCGGCGCCGCACACGAAGCCACCGACCACCGCCACCAGGATCATCACATCGGGCCGCGCCCCATCGAAGGAGAAGCGCGAGAAGAGCGAGACCTGGAGCACGAGAGCGGTGAAGACCACCGCTCCCAGGCGGGCCGGAATCACTTTGGCGGATCCTTCAACACGACCTTCACGTAGACCGAGGCCAAGTCTGCCAGCGGCTCCACCTCCAGGGTCGTGCCCTGACCGGGCACGACGTCGACCTTGGTCACCTTGCCGATCTTGAGGTCCTTGGGGAACGGTGATCGTTCCACACCGCTGGTGTAGACCCAGTCCCCCACCTTGGCCCGGTTGACCTCCACCGAATCGATGAGCAATGGCCGATTGCGGCCCTGGCCCTGAGCCACGGCACGGGTTCCGTCGGCCAGGCGCACCCCGACCTGGAAGTCGGCCGTGGTTATCAGCGTGACCGTCGAGCGGCCGCCGCTGGTGGTCTTGATCCGACCGTACACAGCGTTGCCGGTGGTCACCACCGCCATGCCAGCTTTGACCCCGTCACCGCTGCCCTGGTCTATCTCCACCGACTGGTCGAAGTTACTGAGCGGAGCCGACACCACCTCGGCGGTTAGCAGCCGGAGACCCTCCACCGTCACACCGTTGAGTCGTTCCAGGTCACGGACCTTGGCTTTCAGGCGCGCTATGTCGGCTTCTTGGCCGGCCACCGCCGCCAGCTCCGCTCGCAATCGGTCGTTCTCGTCCTTCAGGTCCCCGTACCCGAAGGCGCCCTTCCAGCCGTTGGAGAACGGCTCCAACATGGCATCGGCCCCCGAACGGACCGGGCTGAAGACGCTGGCCAACACGTTGCGGATCGGCCGCAACGGCCCGGTACCGGGCAGGTCGAGCACCAGCAGCGACACCGCGGTCAGGAGCAGCAACCCGAAGGTGGCTCGAGAACGCGGTGTGCTCGACGAACGGCGGGGGAAGGCCAAGAAACCAGTGGGGGGAGAGCGGAGACGGAGACGGTCCGGCCGACAGCCGGGTCAGTGCAGGGAGTTGGCGGAGAACAGAACGCCCTTGAGGGCCTCGAACTCCTCCAGCGACTGCCCTGAACCTATCGCCACGCAGTCCAAAGGATTGGGCGCGATCACGATGGGCATCCCCGTCTCATGGGTGAGGCGGGCATCGAGGCCGTGCAGAAGTGCGCCGCCTCCAGCCAGAACGATCCCGGTCTCCATGATGTCGGCGGCAAGCTCTGGCGGGGTCTTGTCCAAGGTGACCTTGACGGCGTCACAAATGGCCGCCACCGGCTCCTCGATGGCCTCGCGGATCTCTTCGGTGGTGGTCACGATGGTCTTGGGAAGACCGGTGATCAGGTCTCGTCCGCGGATCTCGGCGTGCAGTTCTTCTTGCAGCGCCCAGGCCGAACCGAGGGCGATCTTCACCTCTTCGGCCGTGCGCTCGCCCAGGGCCAGGCTGTATTCCTTCTTGATGAACTGGATGATGGCGTCGTCCAGTTCGTCTCCACCGACCCGAACCGACTGGCTCGACACGATGCCACCCAGGGAGATCACCGCCACCTCGGTGGTCCCACCGCCGATGTCGACGATCATGTTGCCAGCCGGTTCTTGCACCGGAAGGCCGGCACCGATGGCGGCGGCCATTGGTTCTTCGATGATGTAGGCGGGCTTGCGGGCCCCGGCGTACTCGGCGGCCTCTCGGACGGCACGCTGCTCCACGCCGGTGATGCCCGACGGAACGCAGATGACCATGCGGGGCTTGGCCCACCGGCGCTGATGCACCCGGTGGATGAAGTACCGCAGCATCTTCTCGCAGATCTCGAAGTCGGCGATGACGCCGTCTTTGAGGGGGCGGATGGCCTGGATGTGAGCCGGTGTGCGCCCGATCATCCGCTTGGCCTCGAGGCCCACCGCCAACGGACGGCCGTCTTTGACGTTGACCGCCACCACCGAGGGCTCGTTGAGCACGATCCCACGTCCCCGCACGTAAACGAGGGTGTTGGCGGTACCCAGATCCACCGCCATGTCCCGGCCCATGATCGCAGTGAACGGGTTCTCGTTCGACATCGACGTCATGCTAGCCGTCGTAAAGGAACTGCAACAATCACCCTCTACCAGATGTTGTGGTTCAGGTGGTGGATACCGGCCCGGATCGTCTAACCGGGCCGGACCCGAAGGTCAACGACCAGGGAACCAGAGCGCGATCTCGCGGGCCGCAGACTCGGGGCCATCGGATCCGTGCACGAGGTTCTCGTTGGTGGTGGTGGCGAAATCACCCCGGATCGACCCGGGCTGGGCCTCGGTGACCTGGGTTTTGCCGATCAGGATCCGCCCCAACTCCCAGGTGTTGTCGCTCGGGCCCTCCACGATCATGGCGAACACGGGAGACCGGGTGAGAAAGTCGACCAGCTCGCCGAAGAAGGGCTTGTCGGCGTGCTCAGCGTAGTGAGCCTCGGCCAGGGCCCGATCCGCGGTGCGCAGCTCGGCGGCCACCAGACGCAGACCCTTGCGCTCGATGCGCGACACGATCTCGCCGACGAGCCCCCGCTCCACGGCGTCGGGCTTGCACATGATGAAGGTCTGGTTGGTCATAGGGGTGGCACGCTACCGGTGGCCCCGACCGAAGGACCAAACGCGCCATCGGAGCCGGCGCGGGGTCGACGTCATCGAGCCGACTGCGCCTAGAAGCAGCGGTACGACGTCTGCCGATGCCCGGCTCCCAAGGACCACAAACGGGGCCAGCGGCCAGATCAGGATGCTTCTGGGTCGCCACCCGAGCCCGACCATTGCCCGTCGGGGCGAAGGGTGAGCAGCTCGGCGCCGGATTCGGTCACGACCATGGTGTGCTCGAACTGGGCGGTGCGCTTTCCGTCCACGGTGGACGCCGTCCAACCGTCATCCCAGAGCTGGTGCTGCCATGCCCCCACCGCGATCATCGGCTCGATGGTGAAGGTCATCCCCACCTCCATCACCGTGTCGTTGCGGGGATGGAAGTAGTGGAGGATCTCGGGGCGGGTGTGGAACTCGGTTCCCACCCCGTGGCCCACGAAGGCCCGAACCACGCTGAACCCGTTGGCTTCGGCGTGGGTCTGGATGGCCAGACCGATGTCGGAGACAGGCTGGCCAGGCTGCACGGCTTGGATGCCCCGCCACAGGCTCTGCTTGGTGACCTCGATGAGCCGCCTGGACTCGGGGTCGACGGTCCCGACCTCCCACGTGGCGTTGGTGTCGCCGTGCACGCCTTCCCGGAACAGGGTGACGTCGAGGTTGACGATGTCACCGTCGCGCAGGGCCCGCCCATCGGGGATCCCGTGACAGATCACCTCGTTGACCGAGGTGCAGACCGATTTGGGGAACGGCGGTGAGGTGCCGTAGTTGAGCGGGCTGGGATACCCGCCAGCCTCCACGCAGAGGTCGTGGCACAACACGTCGAGCTCATCGGTGGTGACTCCGGGGGCGATAGCCGCACCTACCGTCCGCAGGATCTCGGCCGCCGCCGCCCCGGTGCGACGCATCCGCGCCAACACGTCGGCGTCTTTGACCATGGGCTCGTCGCGGTCGTCGGTGCCCCCGAACTCGGCATAGTGAGGTCGGGCGATGTCTGCGGGTACCGAACGCTGGGCACTGATCGGGCCCGGAATCACCCGATCGGTGGTCGACTTGTGGCAACGCTTGAACTTGAGCCCGCTTCCGCAGAAGCAAGGATCGTTGGGCTTCATCTTCGACAACGCCGGCGGCCGCTGGCCACCAACGGTCTGGGTTGAAGTCGACGACGGTTTCACGACGGTCCTCCGGGTTGGGTCATGTCGGTAATCAAAGGTCCACCTCGGATCGCAGCGCGGTGCGGGCCGCTCCCACCACGTACAACGAGCCGCTCATCAGGATGAGATCGTCGGGGCTCGCCACCGCCATGGCCCTGCGTACCGCATCCTCCACCGAGCCGACCGCCTCGGCCACCACCCCGAGGGAATCGGCCGCGGCTGCCACCACCGGTGCTGGGATGGCGCGGGGCGAGTCGGGGGTGCATGCCACCAGCAGACCAGCCTCAGCTGCCCCCATAGCGGTCAGCATCTCGAGCGGATCACGGCCCTCCAAGAACCCGACCACCATCACGATGGTGCCTCCCAAGGTGAACTCGCGGTGCAGGGTCTCGGCGCAGGCCCGCGCGCCCTCGAGGTTGTGGGCCCCGTCGAGGATCACCGTGGGTTCGCGCAGCACCACCTCGAAGCGTCCGGGGACCTTCACCGAAGCGAACCCCTCAACAACCACAGACTCATCCAACTGACGCTGGAAGAACGCTTCCACCGCGGCCAGGGCCACCGCCGCGTTCTGGCTCTGGTGCTCGCCGTGCAATGGCACAAAGACGTCCTCGACGGACCCGAACGGAGTCCTCAACGAAACCGACCGGCCTCCGAGGGCGAGCAGCTCCTGATCGCAGTCGAACTCCTCGCCCCGCCACCAGGTGGCCTCGGCATCGGTCGACGAGAGCAACGGGCGCAGGTCCTCTCCAGTTTCGCCACACACGAAGGTGGATCCCGCCTTGACGATGCCGACCTTCTCCTCGGCTATGGCCTGGCGCCACTCCCCCACCCCGTCGGTGTGGTCCCGGGAGATGTTGGTGAGCACGGCCACATCGGCATCAACCACGTTGGTGGCGTCGTAGCGACCGAGCATTCCCACCTCTATGACCGCCACGTCGACGGCCACGTCGGCGAAGTAGGTGAAGGCAGCCGCGGTCATGATCTCGAAGTAGCTGGGCGTGATCCCGACCAGCGGTTCCACCGCGGCCACCGAGGCAATGCTGGCGGCCAGGGCGTCGTCGTCGATGGGCTCACCGTTCCACGAGATCCGCTCGTTGAGGGATTCGAGGTGGGGGCTGGTGTAGGTCCCAACCGACAGCCCGGCCGCTTCGAGCAGAGCCGTGCACATCCGCGCCACCGACCCCTTGCCGTTGGTGCCCGTGATGTGGATCACCCGATAGGCGCCCTGAGGGTCGCCGAGGGCATGAACCAACTTGGCCATACGGTCCAGCGACAGGCCTTCGGCCCGGCCAGCGGTGGCTTCGAGGTTGGTGTGCTGATCGAGGTAGGCGAGGGCGGCGTGGAGGTTCACGGTGGATCCACGCTACCGGCCTCCACGTCGGGGCCTACGGTCGAGTGGGGCCCGATCGGCTCACCAGCCGACCGGGGCCAGGTTCAGTAGCGGCGAAACTCGGCCGGAACCGGGGTGTTGAACCGTTCGCCCAGACGTAGAACGTCTTCGCGGTCGATCTCGGTGGGTTCATAGCCACGATGGAGGGCAGCCAGAACGTCAGGGCTGAGGCATGGCACCTGGCGACCAGCGACCCAGCCGTAGGTGAAGCTCTCAGCCGGGAAGTCGGGCGGACCGACCTCTGGGTCTCGAGACGCCACCCAGGCGTTGCCGTGATGGTCGCTGGACACCGACCGCAGGTCGATGACCCGTTCGTAGCTATCACCGAGGCGGACGCTCGACACTCCGTCGTGGTCGACCACGTCGAAACCGACCTCGGCGAGGGCCTGCACTGCGGGCTTCACCTCCCGCAGGTCGATCACCAGATCGACGTCGGCGTGGTCCCGATGTTGGGCGCCGAGCAGGGCCTCTACGCCCCACCCGCCTTCGAGGGTGGGCGAGACACCGGCCTCGGCCAGCACCTCGAGCACATCCAGCACATCCTGAGCTTCCATGGCCATGGCGAAACACGCCTCCTGGTTCAACGCTCGATCGTTCGGGGGAGTTGGACACCCCGCGGGAGCCGACAATCAAAACGCTCTGCGTGGTGCACCCAGAATTCTAGCACTCTGCGTACGATTGGTGGAGCATTCTGCGCGGCTGGACCGCCGCAGGCTCAGACCGACGCCAAGGCGCCAAGAGGCGAGCTGGTCGGTGAGCCGACACATAAGTACGGCATGGCTAGACCTACCGACGAGCGGGGTCTGAATCGAATCAGGATGCGGCGCGTCGGGGACGTGACGTGCGAGTGGGCTGACGGGGAACCAGCGTTGGGTTCACCTTCTCCAGCACCACCTTGGCATCGATCACGCACTTCTCGATGTCGGTACGACTGGGAAGGTCGTACATGACGTCGAGCAGCACCTCTTCCAGGATCGCCCGCAGGCCACGGGCGCCGGTGGAACGGAGGATGGCCTGATCAGCAATGGCCTCGAGGGCATCGTCGGTGAGCTCGAGAGTGACGTTCTCCAATTCGAAGAACCGTTGGTACTGCTTGACCAAGGCGTTGCGCGGCTCGACCAAGATCCGCACCAGCGCATCACGATCGAGGTTGTCGACCACACCCACCACCGGCAGACGACCGATGAACTCGGGGATCAGCCCGAATTTGTGCAGATCCTCGGGCATGAGCTGACCCAGCAGGTTGCCGATGTCCTTGTCCTCGGAACGACGAATATCGGCCCCGAACCCGACACCCTTGGCTCCAGCCCGGCTCTCGATGATCTTCTCGATGCCGGCGAAGGCCCCTCCACATATGAACAAGATGTTGGTGGTGTCGATCTGGATGAACTCTTGGTGGGGGTGCTTACGTCCCCCCTGGGGTGGAACCGATGCGGTGGTGCCCTCGAGGATCTTGAGCAGCGCCTGCTGCACGCCCTCGCCCGACACATCTCGAGTGATCGAGGGGTTCTCGGCCTTGCGGGCCACCTTGTCGATCTCGTCGATGTAGATGATGCCGGTCTCGGCCTTCTTCACGTCGTAGTCGGCGGCCTGGATCAGCTTGAGCAGGATGTTCTCGACGTCCTCACCGACATAGCCGGCCTCGGTGAGGGCGGTGGCATCGGCGATGGCGAACGGCACGTTGAGCATCCGGGCCAAGGTCTGGGCCAGGAACGTCTTGCCACAGCCGGTGGGACCGATGAGCAAGATGTTGGACTTGGCCAGCTCCACCTCGTCGTGGCCCGACGCCGCCCCCACCTGCACCCGCTTGTAGTGGTTGTACACCGCCACGGCCAGGATCTTCTTGGCGATGTCTTGACCGATGATGTACTCGTTCAGGAACTCATAGATCTCGCGAGGCTTGGGCAGCTCGTCGAACTGGAGCTCGGAGGTCTCCGACAGCTCCTCTTCGATGATCTCGTTGCAGAGGTCGATGCACTCGTCGCAGATGTAGACCCCTGGACCCGCGATGAGCTTCTTGACCTGCTTCTGCGACTTGCCGCAGAAGGAGCACTTGAGGAGCTCGCCCCCGTCTCCGAACTTCGCCACGGCGACCTACCCCTTGTCGAATCGTCAGGAAGCGGCCGTGATCGGACCGCTCTTGTCGGCGACCTCACGATTGGAGATCACCTCGTCGATGATGCCGTATTCCTTCGCTTCTTCCGCGGACAGCACGAAATCCCTGTCCGTGTCACGTTTGAGCTTGTCCTTGGGCTGACCAGTGTGCTCCACCAGGATGTCTTCCAGGAGGTCCCGCATGCGCAGGATCTCTCGGGCCTGGATCTCGATGTCGGTGGCCTGACCCGATCCGCTCCCCCACGGCTGGTGCAACAGGACCCGAGCATGGGGAAGCGCCAGGCGCTTGCCCTTGGTGCCCGCCGCCAGCAGAACGGCCGCGGCCGAGGCCGCCTGGCCATAGCAAATGGTGGTGATGTCAGCCTTGATGTACTGCATCGTGTCGTAGATGGCGAACAGCGCCGTGATGTCTCCACCGGGGCTGTTGATGTAGATGTTGATGTCTTTGTCGGGGTTCTCCGACTCGAGGTGGAGGAGCTGGGCGCACACCAGGTTGGCGATCGTGTCGTCGATCGGGGTGCCCAGGAAGATGATGTTGTCCTTCAGCAGCCGCGAGTACAGGTCGAAGGCCCGCTCGCCCCGGTTGGTCTGCTCGACGACCGTGGGAACCAGGTAGTTGTAGGCCGGCTGAATGGTCACTCGGCGTCCTCCGTGGAGCCCTCGTCTTGGGTGGGAGCATCCAACTTCGCCCGGTCGATGGCGTTGCCATCCCCATCGACCAGTTCGACCCGTTCGATGAGCCAATCCAGTGCAAGTTGGTTGCGCATCTCCGAGCGTAGCGCCGAGATCTGACCGGTCCGCTCGAACTCCTTGCGAACCCGCGCCGGCTTTTGGCCCGAACCCTCGGCCAACATCTCGAACTGCTGGTCGAGGGCCTCTTCGGTGACCTCGAGCTCCTGTTCGACCACGATGGCCCGCAGGGCCAGGTTGGCCTTGACCGCTCGGGTCGACGCGGCACGCATGTCTTCCAGGAAGGTTTCAGGCCCGCCTTCGAGCGACGCCAGGTAGCGGTCGGGGGAAACGCCCTGGGCCTGAAGGCGACCGAACAGATCGTCGAGACGGTGCTGGAGGTCCTGGTCGACCAGGGGCTTGGGCGCCTCGTCGTCTACCAGTTCGGCCAGCGCGTCAGCGGTGTGGTTGCGGAGCTGCACAACCGACTGGGCTCGCTTGAACGGGGCGATGCGGGCCCGCAGGTCTTCTCGAAGTTCGTCGAGGGTCTCGAACTCGGTGGCCTCGGCCGCGAAGTCGTCATCCAGTTCGGGCAGAACCTTCTCGCGAACCTCGGTCACGGTCACCTTGAAGTCGACGGGATCCTCGCCCTCGACGGGGGTGGTCGGCGGTGAACTCCAGCACATCGTCGGCGCTGGCACCTTCCAGCTTCTCGTCCAGCTCGGGAACGATGGTGCCGCTGCCCACCTCGTACAGGTAGCCGTCGGCCACCAGACCTTCGAGGGGCTCGCCGTCTCGAGAGCCGACCACATCGATCAGTACGGCGTCGCCGCTCTGGGCCGGGCGTTCAACCGACTCGAGCTGCGCATAGCCGTTGCGGAGGCGCTCGACCTGCTCTTCGATCTCCTCGTCGGTGATCTCGGGGTTGTCGATGGTGACCCGTAGGGACTGGTACCCGGCCGGGTTGACGGTGGGACGCACCTCGACCACGGCCTCGAAGGCCAGATGGGCATCTTCCACCGTGGAGGTGAGGTCGAACTCGGGAGCGGCGATGACATCGACCTCGTTGTCTCGCACCGCCTCTGAGTAGAAGCGAGGAACCGAGTGCTCGATGGCATCCCCGCGTGCCGCCTCGATCCCGATGCGGGCCTCTATCAGCTTGCGAGGTGCCTTGCCGGGGCGGAAGCCCGGGATGCGCACCTCACGGGCGATGCGCTTGAACGCCGCATCTACCTCGCGCTCGAACGTTTCGCTGTCGACCTCGACCGTCAGCTTGACCTTGTTGCCCTCTACGGGCTCAACCGTTGCCTTCATGAGGATCGGAAGTGTACCGGTGCCGTGCCCGGCTCACCGCACCCGCACAAACCGATCAGCCCACGGACCCGACCGAGGGGCAGAACGGACACGTCACACCTCATCGGGATCACGACCTTCGAGTTGGGGCGGTGCGACCTTCCTCCAGAAGTTCCCCGAGGGGCCGGTGGCCATCCGGTCTTCGCCAGCGGTGAGCGGCCGTGGCGGTACGTTCGTACGGTGGCACCCCTGGCCGGTTTCGTTCTCGCCGCCGCCGCGCTGTTGGTGATCTCGGGGATTTCCAAGCTGGCCCGACCTGAGCCCGCCGCCAAAGCCTTGGCCGCGGCGGGGTGGCCGTCGAGCCCCTCCCTCAGCCGCAGCCTTGGCGGCGCCGAGGTCGCTATCGGTGCATGGGCCCTGGCGATGGGGGGGCCGGCGCCCACCGCGGTGCTGGCTCTCGTCTACCTGGCCTTCGCCGGGTTCTCCGCCCACCTGATGCGGGTGGCTCCGGGCGGAACCGATTGTGGATGCTTCGGGACCACCGGCACCAACGTCTCTCGAACGCACATCGTCACCAACACCGTGGTGGCGGTGGCCATCTCCAGCACCCTCATCCATCCGGTGGGGGGCGTCGCCGACGTGATCGCCAACAGTCCTGGTTCGGGGATACCCCTGCTGGCCTTGTCGACATTGCTTGCCGGCAGCGTGGCCCGGCTACTGGCCGGACGACTACCTGGCACCAGCCTCGGTTCGAGGTAGGAGTTCGAGCACCCCGCTCTGGCGCGGTACGGTGCAGGCCCCCGCGGGTGTAGCTCAATGGCTAGAGCTTCAGCCTTCCAAGCTGAAGATGCGGGTTCGATTCCCGTCACCCGCTCCAGATCACCGGCCCAGGTCACCCCGCCATCGGGATGCCTGGGCCGCTGTCGTTATAGACTGCGGTAGGTTCCGGCGATGCTGCGTCGAACCTCCTTGACCCTGTTGTTGGTCGCTGTTCTGCTGGGTGCCTGTTCGGACGTGACGACACCTCGGACAGCCTCGGCTCGCAGAGCGAATCCCAGAGCAATCCGAGCTCGATCGAGGACTTGGTTGGCTCCGTACCAGGGCTGAGCGAGATCACCGAGCCAGAAGGGACGGGACCCCTTCTGGGCACTGTGGATGGTGAGGAGGTCCGGGTCGCCGACATGGCGATGTTCTGCGAGGGCTACGGCGCGGTTGCCACCTACCGCGACCGGCTCGCCGCTCTCCTGGAAACCGGTGACGGGCGCGGGGCCATAGCTCTGATCGAGGCCTCGGTGCCCTCTGCCGAAGCCGGAGCCCGAAGCGCCCAGCGCTCGATCAGCGGCGGGCGTGACCTGGACATGATCCCGATGTCGTTCGTGGTGGCCACCGACGACTGGGCCTACAACCAACTCGACGCCGAGACCATGCTCGAACGACTGACAGCAAGATCTATAGAGCTCCAGCCCTTCGATGAGGCCTTCGCTACCTGCTGACCTCACATCTCGCGCTGGACCCGAGCGGATAGGCCCAGTCGTCGTCACTGCGAGGGCAATCAGACCGAGGCTTCGCCTCGGTTTAGCCATGCCGTACGTATGGGTCGGTCCGCTTCTCGGGCGCACCTTCCTCGAACCTGTCGACTTCGGGATCGTCACCCGGTCGGGCTCAGAAATCCCCGTCGGTCACGAGTCACCCAGGAGGCCGTCGTCATCCTCGACGGTCACCAGGCCAGTGTCGAGGTGGTACAGCAGGCCGACCACGTGGGCAGGGTCTCCGTCGCGTTCGATGGTGCCGAAATGACGTAGGGCATCCACGGTGGCCTGAAGGTTTCCGCCCGTAGCCCGTATGGGGTCGTCACCCACCAGATCGACCAACCGGGCCGCCACATCGCCGATCAGGTCACCCAGGTGGCCGGTCAGGTCGTGGTCACCCATGGCGGCCAGCACAGCACCGCAGTGGGTGTGCCCCAGCACCACCACCAGGGGGATGCCCAACGCCCGGGCGCCGAACTCGATGCTGCCGATCGCCACGCCCGACAGGGACTGACCGGCGGTGCGCACGGTGAGGAGATCGCCGATTCCCTGACCCAACACCACCTCGGGCGGCACGCGGGAGTCGACACAGCCCAACACGACGGCACGGGGGCTCTGCCCCGCCACCAGAGCCGACCGCTCGGCCACCGACATCTTGTTGTCGACCAGACCTCCCGCGGCGAAACGACGGTTACCGTCCAACAGGTTCGCCAGAGCAGCGGCAGCAGCTTCGCGGCGCTCGCTCGGACCTGACGACGCGACGTCATAGGACATTTGTGGCTCTCCAATGCGACGGGCGGCCGCCAGCTCGGCCACGCGTCGAGTGTGGCGGGCCTGCCACCGCGGAGCCAACCCCACAGGTCTCGGCGACGGCAACCAGCGCGGTAGGCGGCGCCCCCGGCAGGGCTCGAACCTGCGACCGACCGCTTAGAAGGCGGTTGCTCTATCCAACTGAGCTACGGAGGCCAGGCCGAGATCGTACGGCACGGACCAACCCGTCCATGCGCCCGCGGTTGTGCATGCCACCCGGGGTGCGTTGGTCCGCGCACCCCAACCTGTTACGATTATGTGACGAAGCCGGGTCGAACTCGTTCACCCCTACCCGGCAGAGGAGGACGGTTCGTGCGTCGACGATCACTGGGCGTGGCCCTGACGGTGGCGGCTCTGGCCTTCGGCCTGTCCGCTCCCCAGGTCGCCAACTCAGCTCCGACCCAGAGCCTCGAGCAGCAGCGTGACCAGGTACGGGCCGAGAGGGCTCGGGTCGCGGCTCAAATCGACACCTCAGAAGCATCGCTCGACGAGATCGACGACGCCCTCCAGTTGATCGAAGAGGACCTGCGCGCCCAAGAGGAGGCGCTGTCTCGCATCGAGGGCGAGGTGGCCCAGGCCGAGAAGGACATCGAGGCTGCCGAGGCCGCCATCGTCCGCCTCGACAAGGAGATCGGGATCCTCCGCCAGGAGATGCGACGCCGGGCCGTGGCCGCCTATGTGAGCCCCACCGCCGACGACGTTCTCAGCGTGTTGGAGACCAACGACTTCACCAGCGCAGCCACCCGCAAGTTCTACATAGAGCTCCGTTCCCAGGGTGACGCCGACGTGGCCGACCGCCTGAAGGGCGCCACCGACGACATCGACCACGAGCGGGAGAAGGCCGAAGAAGCCCGCCAGGTGGCCGAAGCCAAGCGCAAGGAGCAGGCCGAACGCACCGCCGCAGTGGATACGGCCCGGGCCAACCAGCAGCGTCTGGCCGACGACATGCAGGCCACCATCGACTCCCAGATCGCCCGATCGCTGGACCTGGCCGCCACCGATCGCGAACTGTCGGCCCGCATCGCCGAGCAGCAGGCCGCCCTGGCGGCCCGCCTGGCAGCCGAGCGCGCCGCCCGTGAGGAGGCAGCCCGGCGTCGGGCCCAGGCCTCATCGGGCAGCAGCGGCGGAGGCGCCCCCCTTCCCCCGCTGTCGGGCGGAGGTGGATCTTCCTCTGGCAACAGCGGGGTGGCGGTGTGCAGCGTGCCCAACATCTCCGGCGGCGTGAACTGCCAGATCCAGGACCGAGTGCTGGGAATGATCAACGCCGCCCGCGCCGACGGTGTGAACCTGAGCGGCAGCGGCTACCGAGACGCCTCACGCCAGATCGCCCTACGACGGGCCCACTGCGGATCCAGCTACTACGCCATCTACCAGATGTCGGCCAGCGCCTGTCGTCCGCCGACCGCCCGGCCCGGCTCCTCTCAGCATGAGATCGGCCTGGCCATCGACTTCGCCAACTGCGGCCGGGGCAGCGCCTCCTACGCCTGGCTCAAGGCCAACGCCGCCAGCCACGGCTTCTACAACCTGCCCAGCGAGTCGTGGCACTGGAGCACCAGCGGCCGCTGAGCCGCCGGGACCACCCGATCTGACCCTGAACGGTTTCTGTGGTCCCACCGGCAGTTGCTAATGTGGCGGCTCCCTGGTGATCGTAGCTCAGCTGGTCAGAGCGCCGCGTTGTGGTCGCGGATGTCGGGGGTTCGAATCCCCTCGGTCACCCCATTCTCACGGTCGGCACCCCTTCGGGTGACCGGCCGTGAGTCATTTTCGGTGCCCGAAACGCCACGTCCGAAGGGCCGTTGATCTGACTCATCGGTGCGGTTCTGGTTGGCATCGGTTCGGGGGCATTGCACTAGAGTCGCCACGCGCCTCTAGCTCAATGGCAGAGCAATGGACTCTTAATCCACAGGTTGGGGGTTCGAATCCCCCGGGGCGCACCACCCGGAAGCCCCTGCTCACGCAGGGGCTTCCGTCGTTTCCGGGCGCATGGGCCGAAGGTGCCTCAGACCCAGTTACGCGGTGCCGGTATTTCGTTGCCAGTTGGTTCGTGACCGCACGTCGTTGCACCATCGATCATGGCGTAGCGGTCCGCACCCCAAGCGGAGGAACTACATGAGGCAACGACTCTCCCACGCGGAGGTTTCGAGTTAGTCAATGCCGTCAGCCGCACAGGACTGGACCTCGCTGGTAACTTGGGCCCATGGCTGCGGCACCCGATGCTCTCCTGGAACAGGCCCTAGCGTTGTCGCCTGCGGACCGAGCCAAGTTGGCTTCGGGTCTGCTGGCCAGTCTGGACGAGGATCAGGGCGACGAGGCCGAGGTGGAACGGCTGTGGTCCGAAGAGACCGAGCGACGCATGGCCATGCTCACGTCGGGTGAGGCCCAAGTCGTTACCTGGGAGCACGTGAGCGAACGCATCGACGGACTCCGAGCATCGTCCGCCGCTGAATGAGCCTGCCAGTCAGGCTCCATCCCCTCGCCGAGGACGACCTCGTCGAGACATGGGCCTGGTACGAGGCCCAGGAGAGCGGACTGGGCAAGCGCTTCTTTGCCACGGTCCACGCAACGATCGCTCAGGTAGCCGACTGGCCAAACTCCGGATCACCGGTCATCGAAGTCGATGGCGAGGTGATCGAGCGACGAGTCGGCACCAAAGGCTTCCCGTACCTGGTCCGCTACCGCATCGTCGACAACACCGTCGTGGTCGTGGCCGTCTACCACCAGCGACGCAGCCCCGACTTCGGCGCCGGCCGCCAGATCTGAAGTCAGCCGAACCTTCGCCCCACGCGACACTGGCTCACCTCACCCACAGAGGCAAGTCTCGGAACAATGCGCGATCCGACGGGTCTCGCCACCGCGTATCGCGCCGCGTTCCGTGGGGACGGAACGGGACGGACGACCCAATACAACGGCAGGTCAGGGGACGGATCGGTACGCAACGACACACTGTTCGTCGGGCTCTTAATCCACAGGTTGGGGGTTCGAATCCCCGGGGCGCACCGCCCGGAAGCCCCTGCTCACGCAGGGGTTTCCGCCGTTTCCGTGCTCGAGTGCCAGGGGCGTATCAGACCCACTTACGCGGTGGCGACCCGCGACACGGTGTAGAGGTGACATCGAGCGGGCGCTGGGGGCATGAGGGGAGGACCTTGACCTCACCCAATCGCCGGTAGAGGTCGCGTACACACGTCCTCCGGAGGTTGCCCGTTCGCCGACACGCTCAGGCGAGATGCGGGATGTTCCTGGAGCCCATAGCATTACGGTGTGACCGAGGAGCCGTTCGATCGGGTGCTGACCCGTGAGGAGTTCAACGAGATGTTGCGTGACGCGCCTCCTCCATCGGCGGACGATGTGTCGATCACGAGCGACGGGCAGCGGCTCGATTCCAAGGAAGCCGTGCTGAAGTTCTTCGCTCAGCTCGAGTCCGAGCTCGCTTCCAAGGGCAGGTAGGACGATCGGGTGGCTGGCGGACCACCACTCGATCGAGCACGCATCATCGAGTGTCTCGACGAGCACGACGTGCAGTACCTGGTTGTTGGCGGCATCGGTGCCCAGCTCCACGGAGCGACCCGCCCGACCGCCGATTTCGACTCGCTGCCGGCGACATCGAAGGAGAACCTCGCTCGCCTCGCTGCGGCGATGAGGGATTTGAACGCCTTCCTTCGGGTGGAGGGCCTCGATGACGACGAGGCCCGTGCCCTCCCGACAAGGCTCGACGAGGAGTCACTCGCTCGCATGGACATCTCGACGTGGCGAACTGACGCAGGCGATCTGGATGTCCTGACAGCGATTCCAACTCGAGATGGTGGGCGGGCGTTCTACGACGATCTCGCCGGTCGAGCGACACCGATGCAGGTCGCTGGAGCAGTGGTTCGGGTGGCATCGCTGCCGGACATCATCGCGTCGAAGGAATGGGCTGATCGCCCGAAGGACCGCCACGCTCTCCCCGAGCTCAGGCGTCTCGCCGGAGAAGCCGAATGATCGCTGCATTTTCCCGCTGAGGACCTACGACGGCGAGAACCATGGCCCCCAGGCGTGCCGTCTTCACCCACGACGGGATCCACTCGAGCCACCACGTATCTCACCGCGTAACTCGGTGGTACGGGGTGGGTCGAAAGGAACAGAACGGGATGCGCAGCCCAAGAGAACAGCAGGTCAGAGCGCTCGTCCTCAACTCCAGAAATGGTCCAGGCGGCGGTAGCCCACCAATCGGCCGATGGACACCGCGGCCGTCTCACGAGCCAGCGCCCGAAAGGACGCCGAACCCGACGTCGGCGACACGGTGGCTCTCAGACCCACTTCCTCAGCGATGTCGGCCACGCGGCGGCTGTGGGCCGGGCTCGACACCAGCACCACGTCGGAGATGCCCTCGTCACGCAAGAACCGGGCCACCGAGGCCAGAGACTCATAGGTGCTGGCCCCTTGAACCTCTTTTCGAATCACCTCATCGGTCAGACCGTGCTCACGCAGGTAGTTGTATCCGGCCGTGGCCTCGGTGAAACGATCTCCGGGCTGACGCCCTCCTGTGACCACGACCAGTGGCGCCAAACCTTCCATATAGAGGTCCAGGGCATGATCGAGGCGCTGGCGCAGCACCGGCGACGGGACCCCGTTGTATTGAGCGGCACCCAGCACCACGATCGCGTCGGCGCGGACGCGGCCATCGTGGCGAGACGCCTGCCACACCTGCACGAATGTGGCCGCCACATATGAGGCGACCAGCACCACCACAGCAAAGGCCATGAGGGTGGGCCAGCGAAGGTGCCGCCACCAACGACGACGTAACGAAACTCCGCCGCCTGCATCGTCGCGGCTTCTCGCCAGCGGGTCGATGCCGGCCATCAGTCCAGGCGGGACCGAAGGTCTCTCAACCGAGCCAGGGTCCTCTCGGGACCGAGCACCGTGAGCGACTCCCACAAGGGCGGCCCAACGGATCGCCCGCTAACAGCCAGGCGCACCGGCCCCTGGGCCTTGGACAGTTGGGGAGCGCCTTCGGCGTTCACCAACCCCGCGGCCACCGCCGCTCCCGCCACCGCCTCCTGGATCTTGTGCGGGACCCAGGCATCTACCCCCGAGTCGGCCAGCGTCTCGAGACCGGCGACGGTGGCATCGAGCATCTCGGCCACCTTCTTGCCCTTGGTCACGACCTTGGTCCAGGAATCCTCGTCGAAGGTTGGGGCGTCGACCACCAAGAACTCGATCATCGGCTCCACCTCGGCCAGGGTGCGCACCCGCTCCTGCACCTCGGTCGCCATGGACTCCAGCGCGGCCCGGGCCGGTTCGCCCCTGGTGAGGAACGGATCGGCCACCTCCAAGAACTCCGACGCCGACAACGAACGGATCTTCTCGGCGTTGACGAAGCTCAGCTTCTTCTGATCGAAGAAGGCCGGAGCAGCGTTTACGTCTTCCAGGCGGTACAGGTCGACGATCTCCGATATCGGCCTCACCTCCACCCCATCGGCTGGCCCCCAACCCAACAGGGCCAGATAGTTGACCATGGCCTCGGGGAGGTACCCCCGGTCCCGGTAGTCTGACATGGACACGTCGTCTCGACGCTTCGACAGCTTCTTGCGCGCTTCGTTGACCAGCAACGGCAGATGGGCGAATGCGGTGGGCACGCCCAGCTCCAGCGCCTCCCTCAACAGCAGGTACTTTGGCGTGCTGTTTACGTGATCCTCACCCCGGATCACGTGGGTGATGCCCATGTCGGCGTCGTCGAAGGAGTTGGCCAGCAAGAACATGGGCGCACCATTGCCGCGCACGACCACGAAGTCTTCGATGTCGGAGTTGGCGAAGGACACTTCTCCCCGGACCAGGTCGGTCCAGCCGGTACGGCCCTCACGAGGGGTGGCAAAACGCAAAGCCCGGCCCGGCCCCGCCTCGAGGTCACGGTCTCGACAGAAGCCGTCGTAACCGGGCTTGCCGCCGGCAGCAGCGTTGCGGGCCTGGACCTCCTCACCGGTACACGAGCAGTAGTAGGCCGCACCGGTGGCGACCAGCTTGGCCGCCGCGTCCAGGTACAGGTCCCCCCGATCGCTCTGGTGCACCGGGTCGCCGTCCCACTCCAACCCCATCCACGCCAGCATCTCGAGCACGTTGTCGACCAGCTCAGGTCGGTTCCGCTCGGCGTCGGTGTCCTCTATGCGAAGGAGGAAACGTCCACCGTTGTGGCGGGCGAACATCCAGTTGGCCAGGGCGGAATGACCCGAGCCGACGTGCAGGTAGCCGGTGGGTGATGGAGCAAAACGGACTACGACGGGGTTGGACACCGGGCCATGGTAACGACCACCCCCGACAGCCTTGGGAGCCGGCGCTCACCGCCGCTACGACCAGCGCCCAAGAGGATCAGCCGACCGCCGCAAGGCTCTGCCACTCTGCGGATCCAGGATCAGCCCGATTCGGTCACGGACCCTGGGTCATCGGAGTCGTCGAGATCACCTGAGTCGTCCACCTCGGGGAAGAAGACCGATGGAAGCCGATGACGATGAGGAGCAACCGCCTCGGGGCCGAACACCCGGGCCCGGATCGGGGCCGTAGCCCAACCGAGGGGGCACGACAGGACGTAGCTGTAGGCCACCACCACACCGGTCGCGGCCGGAACCACCGCTAGACCCATGGCGAACGCGCCACCCACCGCCACCGTGACCCACCGGCGGTCCGCACTGGGCGACACCAGGTTGCGGAACGAACGGAAGCGGAACGATGAAGCCATCAGCAGGGCTGGCACCACCGCAACCACCACCGGTACCCAACGCTGCCAGCCTTCGGGTGCCGGGTCGAAGGCGAACACGGTCGCGATTACGACCCCGGCCGCACCGGGGCTGGCCAGGCCGATGAAGTACCGCTTGTCGGCGTGGGGATCGACGGTGACGTTGAACCGGGCCAGGCGGAAGGCGGCACACGCGATCCACAGCCCGGCGGCCAGCCAACCCACCCAGTACAGCTCCCCCAACCACCGGGTGTAGAGCAATAGTGCGGGAGCCATCCCGAACGAGGTGAGGTCGGCGAGAGAGTCGAACTGGAGACCAAACGGGGTGATGGCCCCCACCGCTCGGGCCACGGCACCGTCGGCGATGTCGAACAGCACGGCGACGGCGATCAGCACCGCCGCGTGACGATGCTGTCCATCTATCGACGCCAGGATCGACGAGAACCCACACATCAGGTTCACCAGGGTGAACATGCTGGGCAGCATGGCTCCGAGCCGACTGCGCCCCTCGAGACGGCCCGGTGCAACAACGGTGGCGCCGGTTGGTGACACCAGCCGGAAACGCAGGCGTCGCCGTCGTCCAACGCCGTTGGGCCGACCCCGCTCGCCACCGGGCTCAGCGGGGGACGAGGCCCCGTTGTGGTCTTGTCCGGGGATCACTACCCCGGCCCGCCGAACCGGGCTATGACGGTCTCGCCGGCCACCACCCGCTGCCCGGTGGAGACCACCAGTTCGCAGTCCATGGGCAAGAAGACGTCCATCCGCGAACCGAAGCGCATCAGCCCGATTCGTTCCCCGGTGGCGAGCTGATCTCCAACCGAAACCCTGGTCACCACCCGTCGAGCCAGAACGCCGACCACCTGACGGAAGACCACCCGACGAGTGACGCCGTCCACGTCCCGCTCGACCGCTATCTCGCTGCGCTCGTTGTGGTGGGCGCTCTCGGCCTTGTAAGCCGCCAGGTAACGCCCCGGACGGTGGGTCACCTGCGTCACTGTTCCGCCGTAGGGGCACCGGTTGATGTGGACATCGGCCAAGGACAAGAACATGCTCACCTGCTGCCAGGACCCTTCGGGGGCGACCCCGTCCTGGCCGGGACCCACGTAGGTGACCTTGGCGTCGGCAGGTGATATCACGACGTCGTCAGAAAAGCGGTCCCGGTCTGCGGGGCGCTCGGGGTCTCGGAAGAACGCCGCCACCGCCGCCGCGAAGACGCCGAGGACCGCGGCCAACACCCGGTGCCCGCGGGCCAGGGCCACCAGTGAGGCGACCGCGGGAATCGCGGCGAAGCGGAAACCGTCACGATCGATCTTCATGTGACTCCCTCGTGACGTGAACGACCGTTCCCATCCTCGCAGGTCGAGGCGGCCCGATGTCCACGGGCAGCCCTGAGTCAGTCCGCCGCCGCCTCGGCGACTGCCGGCTGTCCCGCCTATAACCCTCAGTCGAGAACGAGCTGACGTCGCCAATCGGAGCGGTAGCCAGCTTCCACCTCGGGCAAGGACCTGGCCAGCACCGAATCCGGGACCGCATCGGCCACCGCCCGAAGCTCTGGGTAGTGGGCGGCGGTGTGGTGCACACCTTCGAAGCGGGTACGTCGTTCGTCGACCAGATCCGCCGGGGCCTGCGGATCCAGATAGCCCCACACGGTGTAGGCCACCTCGAGGTCTTCGGCCATGGGACCCCTACCGAACAGCGCGGCTCGCTTGAGGGCAACTGCTACCGCGCCCCGTTCGACAGCGGCGAGCTGCTCCCCGATGACCAACTCGAGCTTGGACCGCAGAACCGGCAGGAGCTTGATTACATAGCCCTGGTCCGGCCCGGGAGCCCCCATGCGTCCAGCGTCGGCATCGGGCTGGCCCGTGGCCAACTCGCCCGGACGGTGCAGGTTCCACGCACCCTGGCGCCGAGGTGGCGACTGGTAGGTGCGGGGTCGGTGGGTTGGAGACGACGGGACGAACTGAGGCGCAGCCATGACAGCCTCGACGCTAGCGCCCAGACCGGCCATCGCCCCATGTGGCCAGGCCCGGGCCGAACGCGGCTCAGTCCTCGGCGTGGAGCAACCCGTAGACCAACGAATCCTCCAGCGCCTGCCACGCCGCCAGGATGACGTTCTCGTTGACCCCGATCGTGGACCAGCTGTGACGACCGTCGGTGGAGTCGATGAGCACCCGGGTGACCGCACCGGTCCCCTTGGCCGTGTCCAGCACCCGCACCTTGAAGTCGGTCAGGTGCACCTTGGCGAGCTGGGGGAACCGGGACCCGATGGCTGAACGAATGGCCGAGTCCAAGGCGTTGACCGGGCCGTTGCCCTCGCCGATGCGCATCACCCGTTCGCCGCCCACCACCAACTTCACGATGGCCTCGGTGTCATGGCGGAGCTCGTCGGCTTCGCTGACTATCACCCGGAACGACTCCAGCGAGAAGAACGGCTGAGTCCACCCTGTGGCCCGACGCATGAGCAGCTCCAGCGAGCCGTCAGCGGCCTCGAAGTGGTAGCCCTCGTGCTCGAGCCGCTTCAGCTCATCCATGACCGTGGTCAGGCCCGGACCGTCGAGCTGGATACCCAGCTCCTGAGCCTTGAGGTCCAAGGTGGCCTTACCGGCCATCTCCGACACCACGAAATGGGTGTCGTTGCCCACCGACACCGGATCGATGTGCTCGTAGGCGTCCTTGCGGCGGGCGATGGCCGACACGTGAAGGCCCGCCTTGTGCGCGAACGCCGATGAACCCACGTAGGGGGCCTGAGGGTCCGGCGCGATGTTCACGATCTCGGCGATGCGGTTGGACACCACGGTCAGCCGAGACAACCGCCCCTCGGGCAGGGTGTTCACGCCCATCTTGAGGGTGAGGTTGGGGATGATGGTGGTGAGGTTGCAGTTGCCGGTTCGCTCGCCGTACCCGTTGATGGTGCCCTGCACCTGGGTGGCGCCGCCGCGCACTCCGGCCAGGGCGTTTGCCACGCCACAACCGGTGTCGTCGTGAAGGTGTACTCCGACCTTGACGTCGTCTCGGAAGTGCCCGGTGATCTCCCGCACGATGGCCTCGACCTCGTGGGGCAGCGATCCACCGTTGGTGTCGCACAGCACCAGGGTCTCGGCCCCGTGCTCGGCGGCCGCCTCCAGCAACCGGAGGCTGTACTCGGGGTTGTGCTTCCACCCGTCGAAGAAGTGCTCGGCGTCGAACAGCACCCGCACCCCGTTCGCGGCCAGGAAGTCGACCGAGTCGGCCACCATCGCCTCCCCCTCTTCGAGGGTGGTGCGGAGCGTGTCGGTGACGTGCATCGCCGAGCTCTTGCCCACGATGCACACCGCCGAGGTTCCGGCGTCGAGGAGGTTGCGCAACGTCGGGTCGTCGTCGACCTTGCCGCGGGGGCGGCGGGTGGATCCGAAGGCCACCAAGGTGGAACGCTCGAAGCGAAGCTCCCGTCCGGCCCGTTCGAAGAACTCGACGTCTTTGGGGTTGGCCCCGGGCCAGCCCCCCTCGATGAACTGCACGCCCAACTCGTCGAGGGCGTCGGCGATGCGCAGCTTGTCGTCGACGGTGAGAGAGATGCCCTCGAGCTGGGCGCCGTCGCGCAGGGTCGTGTCGTAGATCTCCACGGCCTCAGGCAGACCGGGATCCCGGGGAGGGAGCTCCGGGGCCGGTACCTCGACGTTTTCTTGTGCTTCGCTCATCTCCAACTCACCTTCTCACCGTCGGGACTCACCCGACGTGTTCGACCCAGTCCTTGTAACGGTCGACCTGACCCCTGATGGCGCGGTGGTACTCCTCGCCGATGGCGGTGGTCATGGGTCCGGGACAGGGGATCTGACGATCGTCGACCGAGTTGACTGCTGACACCTCGGCCGCGGTGCCACACAAGAACATCTCCTCAACGACGTACACGTCGGAGCAGGCGATCTCGCTCAGCTCACACTCGTAACCCAGGTCGCGAGCGATGGTCATGACGCTGTTCTGGGTGATCCCCTCCAACGCTCCCGACGACAGCGGCGGGCTCAGCAACTTGCCATGGCGAGCCACGAACACGTTCTCTCCGGTGCACTCGCTGATGAGCCCGGCCCGGTTCAACATGATGGCCTCGTCATAGCCGGCCTTGAGGGCTTCAACCTTGGCCAACGAGGAGTTGACGTAGTTGCCGGTGGTCTTGGCCGCCGGGGGCATGGTGTTGTGGTCGTGACGGGTCCACGACGAGGTCTTGAGGCGGATGCCCTTGGTGAGCGCGTCATCCCCTAGGTAGGCGCCCCACGGCCAGCAGGCAATGGCCACGTCGACCGAGCACGGCAGCGTGTTGAGACCCATCTCGCCGTAGCCGTAGTAGGCGATGGGACGGATGTAGCAACTCGACAGGCCGCTGGCCCGGACCACGTCCTTGGTGGCCTCGACCAGCTCTTCGACCGTGTAGGGCAGGTCCATCATCAAGATCCGAGCCGAGTTGTGGAGTCGCTCCATGTGCTCGGTGAGGCGGAACACCGCAGGGCCGTCGGCCGTCTCATAGGCCCGGATGCCTTCGAACACGCCCATGCCGTAGTGCAGGGAGTGGGTGAGGACATGGATCTGGGCCGAATCCCAGTCGACGAGCTCGCCGTTCATCCAGATCTTCTCGGTAGGGGTGATGGGCATGGGGTTTTCCCTCGTGGGTGCAAGGCGCTGGTCGGCGCCGTTATCGGACTCGAACGCCGGACTCACCGGCGGTGCTGCAACTTGTGGGGGTTGGTCTGGAGGGTCTTATGGAGACCTGGTCGGTAGAACCGAGGCCGGGTCGGGCGGAATCAGGGCTACACCCGGGAAGCTACGGCGTCGCCGATCTCGGGGGTGGACGCGGCCAGCTCGGTGGTGGCGGCACACGCCTTGCGGATGCGCTCGGCGGCATCGGCCTCGCCGAGCAGTTCGAGCATCATGGCGGCCGACAGGATGGCGGCGATGGGGTTGGCCTTGGCCTGGCCGGCGATGTCAGGCGCGGACCCGTGGACGGGCTCGAACATCGACGGGGCTCGCCGGGTGGGGTCGAGGTTCCCCGAGGAGGCGAATCCGATCCCGCCCGATACCGCACCACCCAGGTCGGTGAGGATGTCGCCGAACAGGTTGTCGGTGACGATCACGTCGTAGCGCTGGGGATCCTGGACGAAGAAGATGCAGGCCGCGTCCACGTGGTTGTAGGCCGTGGTCACCTCGGGGAACTCGGCCCCGACCTCGTCGAAGGTCCGCTGCCACAGGTCGCCGGCGAAGGTGAGGACGTTGGTCTTGTGGACCATGGTGAGGTGCCGGCGGGGGCGCGACGCGGCCAGCTCGAAGGCGTAGCGGATCACCCGCTCCACCCCGAGCCTGGTGTTCACCGAGCCCTGAGTGGCGATCTCGTTGGGTGTCCCCTTGCGCAGGAACCCTCCCTCGCCGGCGTAGGTGCCCTCGGTGTTCTCACGCACCACCAAGAAGTCGATGCCCTTGTCGGCCAGGTTGAAGGGCCGCAGGTTCACGTACTGGTCGAGCGCGAAGCGCATCTTGAGCAACAGGCCGCGCTCGATGACGCCCGGCGGCACGTCGGGCGTGCCCACCGCTCCTAGGAGGATGGCATCGAATCCACGAAGCTCATCGAGCACGTCGTCGGGCAGGATCGTGCCGTCCCGCAGGTATCGGGCACCGCCGAGGTCGAACTCGGTGGTGTCGAGGTCTACCCCCGCGGCCCGCACGACCTTGAGGGCCTCGGCCACGACCTCGGGGCCGATCCCGTCTCCACCGATCACTGCGATCCTGTGCGTCACGCCTGTTCCTTCCTCTGTGCTCTCAACTTCGGTTCTGGTTTCTGAGATCAATTCGCTGCCCCGCTGGCGACGATGCTGTGCCTACAACGACAAAGCCGCCCACCGAAGTGGACGGCTCGTGCGCACACCGACGACTTCGGTGTGCGCTACCCGATGACGATTACCAGGGCGGGGCGGGACATGACCCCAGTGTACGCCGAGGCCCACGGTGCCGGGCAACCAGTTACACCATCCGCGGCGATGATGCGGCAATGTTCACGGATCGGAGGCTGGGGCCGATAGGTGCAGGACGGACTGCGCCGATGCAGCCCCGAGGTGACAGACGAGCGATGGCCCCCGACAACCCTCACGCTGATCCCGACGCACCACCTTCCCTGCTGCCGTTCACCGGTGCCAGTTCGGAGAACATCTTCGACCTGCCCTATGCCGATGACCCCAGCGCCCGGGCCGCCCTTCCCCCACCCCCGGATCCGGGCGTTCCTCCTTCCACGAGCCCCGGGCTGCCCCCACCTCCGGCTGAGGAGAGCACCTCCTCAGCTCGGTCGATCGGTTCCGCCGAGGGTGACTCGAGTTTGGGCCCGCCGCTGGAAGCCCGGTTCGACTCCCCCATCCACGCCGAGCCCGGCCCCAGGGAGATCCCACCCTTCGGCGCCGACTTGGCACCGCCAGCACCTCCACCACCTCCCGCATCACCTCCGCCGGTACCGCCCGCATCAGGTGTCGTCGATCCCGCTGATGAACTGCCGGCGGTACGGACCCCCCGGGCCTTCCTTCCCTCGAACTTCTCGACCCCGTCGTCTCGGTCGTCTCCGTCGACCCCGATTTCACCCGCCCCGGTTCCTGAGGCCGTGATGTCGGGTACCGACCGGGCATCCGGTGACGGGCCCGAATCTCACCAAGTGGTGATCCCTCCGCCCATCGACGCCCAGTACCTCATCGGCGACCTGATCCAGATGGAGGAGGACGGAGACCGAGATCCTGTTACCGATGCCCAGAGTGATGCCGGGGTCGACTCCGAGGCTCAGGCCGCTCAGGCCAGCGAGCCCGGCACGGCATTGCCCCCGATGGTGGCGCGCTCGGCAGGAGCGGCGAACGACGCTGGCCCTACCGGCGCCGAGGAGCCCACCACCACCAACGGGTCCAGCGGCGGGTTCTCCTTCGCCCAACCATCTCGGGATTCGACATCACGGCGACGCCCATCGATTCGGGCCCGTCGTGCCGGAAACGATCTGGCCGCCTCCACCGGTCCAGCCGACCTAGCCGGTGCCCCGGTCGGGCCGCTGACCATGTCACCCGACGCGCCGATACCCGTCGCCCCGCAACGACCTTCGACGCCAGGTTCCACCCTCGCTGGACTGCCCACCCGGCCTGCCGGTGGTCCATCGATCATTCCGCCGCTGGTACCGGGAGCACAGAACCCGAGCCCACCGCCTCCGGCCTCGGCCCCGGCGGCCTCGGCCATGGCTCCGCCCGTGTCCATCCCCGGGGCGATTGGGCCGGGACCAACGGTCGAGACCACACGGGGCGCCAATCCGACGGCTGCGGCTAGCGTGGGTGGTACAGCCGAGCCGTCACCGTCTCGGGTGGCCGATGGGGTTCTGGTGGGCATGGCTGGCGCCGCCTTAGCCGGGTGTGTTTGGTGGTTGGTGGTGGCCATGACCCAACGCCAGTTCCCATATCTGTCCATCCTGCTCGGGGCGCTGGTGGGTCAGGCCGTTCTCGTTGGATCTCGCAAGGGCTCGGCGACCCTGGCTGGCCTGGCCGGAGTGCTCACCTTGATCTCGTTGTCGATCTCGCAGTACTTCATCGCTCGGTCTCTGGCCATCTCCGAACTGGGCTTGGACGTTCCTCTGTGGGACGGTGCCGGCAACGCCATGGACGTGATCAAATCGGCGTACCAGGGCGATGCCCTCACCGCAGTCTTCGTGGTCCTCGCCGCCGGGGTCGCGGTGTTCTCGGTTATCCGTCGTGGGGCTCGCCCAGCCATCTGACCCTCGGGACCAAATGCGGTCGACCCCAGTGTCCATGCGATCCAGCTCGCTGCCGGTGAGTGGGGACAATCGGGTCACGGCTGTGCCTGGTGCCGGAACCTCTAACGTTGGGCAGATGGCAGACACCGTCCACCTGTCCCAGGCTGCATTCGATCGGCTCAAGGAGGAACACGACGACCTCGTTACCCGAGGTCGTCTCGAGATCGCTCGCAAGATCGAGGCGGCGCGAGAGCTCGGTGACCTGTCCGAGAACGGCGACTACCACGCCGCCAAGGAAGAGCAGGGGAAGATGGAAGGCCGGATCATCCACTTGGCCAAACTGATCGAGAACGCCGAGATCGTGCAGACCGGGGCGTTGGAATCGGTCCAGACCGGTGTGGTGGTAGGTCTCCGCTACGAGGGAGACGAAGGCGTCGAGCACTACCTTCTCGGCTCTATCGAGGAGCGGGTCGACGGCGTCGACGTGATGTCACCAGGATCACCGCTCGGTGCTGCGCTGATCGGTCACGCGGTGGGCGACATCGTCAGCTACGAGACCCCCAGTGGGGCGGTGTTGTCGGTCGAGGTCGCCGAGATCGTGTCGGTCGACGAGTTCGTGCGCGAACAGCGAACCGGCTGATCCGCCCCAACCTGGATCCACCGAAGATCGGTGAATCGTGCTCGAAGGCTCAGGTTGACTCGCCCCTAAGGCTGCCCTAGGCCGCGAGTGGGTTGGTCACATCTCGTCGTGCTTTACGGCGTAAGCGCGCGGGCGACGGCCTGGGCGGTGGCCACCACCGCGGGGCCGAACACCGGTCCCGGGTCTTCCCCCAGTCGGTCCAGGGGACCCGAAATCCCGACCGCGGCCACCAGGTCACCATCTACCACCACCGGTGCGCTCACCGACCCGACCCCCGGGGCTCGTTCACCGAGGCTGAAGGCATAGCCGAGGTCGGCAACACCGCCGGCGAGCAGACGGCCCGCCGACCCGCGTCCCAACGGAAGGCGCGCCCCTTCGTCGACGATGGTGCGCAGCTCATGACCTGAGTGCAGCGAGACCAGGCACACGCGGTGGTCCCCCTCACGGACGTAGAGCTGCACGCTCTCGCCGGTTTTGTCTCGCAAGTCCTCGAGCGCGGGCCGGGCCAGGTCGGCCAACGGCCAGTCGTCGGCGGCAGCTCGACCGAGGGTGGCCAACCGTGGCCCCAGCGAGAACCGGCCGTCCCCGGTGCGGCGCAATAGCCGGTGCGCCTCCAGGGCCACGGCCAGCCGGTGGGTGGTGGCCCTGGAGAAGCCGGTGGCGTCGACCAGGTCTGCCAACGAACATGGGGATCGGGCCACTGCGACCGCTTCGATGACCGCCATCGACTTGTCCAGCACGCCCACCCCTGAAACGTTGACGGCATCGAAGGCTGCGGGCGGGCCCGGCTTGGATGACCGATCGCCTCGGGGTAGAGTCATTCCCATTAGTTGAGAACCGTATCTCAAATATTGAGATCATCCAACTCGCCGCCACCGTCACGAGGAAACGCCATGACCGCCCCCAAGACCCTGAGCCAGAAGGTGTGGGACGCCCACGTCGTGTCCCGTCAACCAGGTGAGCCCGACCTGTTGTTCATCGACCTCCACCTCGTACACGAGGTCACCAGCCCTCAGGCCTTCGACGGCCTCCGGCTCAACGGCCGTACCGTCCGGCACCCCGAACTGACGGTGGCGACCGAGGACCACAATGTCCCCACCCAAGACACCCACCTTGAGATCGCCGACCCCATCTCGCGCAAGCAGGTCGAAACCCTGCGGGCCAACTGCGCCGAGTTCGGCATCACCATCCACCCCATGGGCACCCCCGGACAGGGAATCGTCCACATCATCGGCCCCGAACAGGGCCTCACTCTGCCGGGGATGACCGTGGTGTGCGGTGACTCCCACACCTCGACCCACGGAGCCTTCGGGGCCTTGGCCTTCGGCATCGGCACCAGCGAGGTGGAACATGTCCTGGCCACCCAGACCCTGCCCCAGGCCGCGGCTCGCACGCTGGCCATCACCGTCGACGGCGACCTGCCCGCGGGTAGCACGGCCAAAGACATCATCTTGGCCATCTTGGGCCGGATCGGTACCGGTGGCGGCATAGGCCACATCGCCGAGTACCGGGGCTCTGCCATCGAGGCGCTGTCGATGGAAGGCCGCATGACAGTGTGCAACATGTCGATCGAAGCGGGGGCCAAAGCCGGCATGATCGCCCCAGATCAGACCACCTTCGACTACCTCCAGGGACGCCCCCACGCCCCCAGCGGTGCCGCCTGGGACGAGGCCGTGGCCTACTGGAAGACCCTGGGAACCGATCCCGACGCCACCTTCGACAAGGAGGTGCGCCTCGATGCAGCAGAGATCGCCCCCCACATCTCCTGGGGTACCAACCCCGGCCAGGTCGCACCGATAACCGCCCGAGTCCCCGACCCGAACACGTTCGCCGATCCCGTCGAACGCAACGCGGCCGAACGGGCCCTGGAGTACATGGGCCTCACCGCCGGCACGCCGCTCAAGGACGTGGCGGTCGACACCGTGTTCATCGGCTCGTGCACCAACGGCCGCATCGAGGACCTGCGCGCCGTGGCCGAGGTGGCCAGGGGCCGACGGGTGGCCTCGGGCCTCCGCACCCTGGTCGTTCCTGGGTCGTGGGCGGTCAAGGCCCAGGCCGAGGCCGAGGGTCTCGACCGGGTCATCACCGAAGCCGGGTTCGACTGGAGGGACCCGGGCTGTTCGATGTGTCTGGCCATGAACCCCGACAAGCTCGCTCCCGGTGAACGGTCTGCATCCACCAGCAACCGCAACTTCGAAGGCCGCCAAGGCCGGGGAGGTCGCACCCACCTGGTGTCACCGGCGGTCGCGGCCGCCACCGCTATCGCCGGGCACTTCGCCACCCCCGAAGACCTCTGATCGCTCTCGACCAGAACCCGCCCTCACCGCTCGACCCCCGACCCACCGCCTCGCGCGCCACCAGGAGCCCCCAATGGAAGCCGTCCGCATCGTCACAGGTACCGCCGTCCCGCTCGACCGTTCAGACGTCGACACCGACCAGATCATCCCTTCGGATTGGCTCAAGCAGGTGGAGCGCACCGGCTTCGAGAAGGGCTTGTTCTCGGAGTGGCGCGACGACCGGGACTTCGTGCTCAACCAGGAGCAGTACGCCGGCGCCAACATCTTGATCGCCGGCCCCAACTTCGGCACCGGCTCCTCGAGGGAGCATGCGGTGTGGGCCATTCAGCAGTACGGGTTCCAGGCGGTCATCTCGCCTCGTTTCGGCGACATCTTCCGCAACAACTCCACCAAGAACGGGCTGGTGCCCGTGGTCGTACCAGCCGAGGTGGGCGAGCAACTGCTCCGTGCCGTCGAGGCCGACCCCACCCTGGAGATCACCATCGACGTCCAACGTCGACAGCTAGAAGCCCCGGCACTCGGCCTGACCGTCGACTTTCCGCTCGATGACGCCGTTCAACATCGCTTCCTGGAGGGGTTGGACGACATCGGCCTGACCCTCCAGAAGATCGATGAGATCGCCACCTTCGAACAGACCAGGCCAGACTGGATGCCCACCTCGGCCTGACCGCCCTCTGGTGCGCTCATCCTGGAGCCGCCGCCCGGCTGAGCCTTGTTGCGGAGTTCGGCCACCGGCCAGGCCGGCAAGGTTCAGGCCGGTGCCGAAGGGGCGACGATGAATGTCCCGTCGGCTTCGTCAGCCGCGTCTTCTCGAGCTGTGGTCAGGTCGATCTCGGCCGACCGCTCGCTTCGAAACCGGCGCACCGACCAGGCGATGGCCGCGCCCCACACGGTCATGACGATCAGGTAGGCAGCGACCGCCGGCGTTCCGGTGACGTCGAAGGCACGCAGCAAGGTGCGGATGTTGGTGAGCACGATGAAGCCGCCCACCAGCGACCCGAGCAGCTGGGCGGGGATGTGGCGCACCAGGTAGGCAGCGATCGGGGCTGCCACCAGGCCACCGGCCAGAAGAGCCAGCACGTAGGCCATCTCGATGGCTTCGTTGCCAATGCCCAGCAGGAAACCGGCGCTGGCCGCGGTGGCCACCATGAACTCGCTGGTGTCGACCGAGCCGATCACCTTGCGAGGCTCGACCCGACCCGAGACCAACAGCGTCGGCGTGGCGACAGGACCCCAGCCGCCGCCACCGGTGGCGTCGATGAAGCCGGCCACCAAGCCGAGGGGGGATAGGAAGCGTGCCCGCAACGGGGTCTGCGCGCTCTCGGTGCGAGTCCGACCGAAGGTGAAGCGCACCAACACGTAGACCCCCAGCACGCACAGGATTCCAGCCATCCATGGCGCGGCATCTGCGGTGGAGAGGTTGGAGAGGAAGGTCGCTCCAGCGAAGGCACCGACAGCACCAGGCACGCCCAGCCGGGCGACCATACGCCAGTCGACGTTGCCGAAACGCCAGTGGGCCACCGCGGAGGCGACGGTGGTTCCGATCTCGGAGAGGTGCACCGAAGCCGATGCAGCCGCCGGGGCCAGACCCGAGGCCAGCATCAGCGACGACGAGGTGACGCCATAGGCCATACCCAGCGCACCATCGATCAATTGAGCAAAGAAGCCCACGATGGTGAGCACGATCAGCCTTCTCATCGCTGACTCCTTTCTCCCGTGATTCCCGTATTCCTAGTAATAAAGGGGACTTTATCGGTTGTGGGACGAAACGGCAACCGAGATGGCCTCCATCTGAGCCGACTCGCGAACCGACTCGCGAACCGACTCGATCAAAACCCCATAAGGGGTTAGTCAAGGGCGGAGCACCGGCTTCGACAGTGCTAGCCCGATGAGCCGACCGTGCCCGTGGTCCCGGAATCGTCTCCGGGCTCGGTGCGCCCCGGCACCAGCCCACCAGTGGCCCCCTGTTCAGGCACAGGACCTGGAGCAACCGGCGAGCCATCCGCACCCGCACCCGCACCCGCACCCGAGGGGAGACGATCCAGTTCGGTGCGAATCTCATCGACGAGTGACGCTCGCTGCTGGATCTGGGCCAGAACCTCTTGCAACCGAGGGCCTGACTCCATGGCCGACCGAGACGCCAGATCCGAAACTGCCTTCTCGATCATGCTGACCGCCTCGGTTACCCGCTCCAGCGGCTCCCCACTGTGCTGACGAGGTAGGGCTGCCACCGCCACCAGGTGATCGTCGAGGATCACCGCCTGCTCTTCCAACTCGACGCGAACCTCGAGCAACACGCCGTGGTGGTCGAAGGCTTGATTGGCCCGCAACGCCTTCATGGCGTCACGGAGACGTCGGTGCAGTACCGCCTCGGGGGTGTGCGCCCCCGCCCATGACGCCGGGGCCCGGGTCTCACGCCCCGGGACAACCTGGTTGTCGGCCCGGTGCTTGGCCGAGACTCGACGGGTCAACACGACAGCACCCACCACCCCGGCGGCAACTACAGCCAAGGCGAGCACCAGGAACAGAACCAGCATTAGCGCCATCATCCGCTCCCCGACTTGGCGCCGTTCCACACCACGACGATGATCGTGATCAAGATGATCGCGGCCAGCACCGCCAGCGCGATCTTGACCTTGCTCCAAGGCCGCTGGCCCTGAACCTCACCGGTGACACCGTTGATGAACACCTGGAAGGGTTGACCCTGGAACACCACGGTCAACAACCACACCGGCAACAAGACGTGTTTGTAGAGGAGCGAATGGAAGGTAGTGGCCTTGGTGGTGATCCTCTGCTCGTCGCCCCCGATGTCTCGCCGGATCGACGACTCGATCTGGGCGTCCATCACCGCTTTTGCCTCGGGGAAGCTTTGTTCGGCGTCGTTGTCATAGGTACGACACAGGTGGCCGGCCACGTACTGGGGTGAGAACGGCTTGGCCGTGGCCGTCGGCCAGGGCTCGAGCTTTCGCACCTTGTCCTCGTCGAAACCAGTGTTGGCCAACACCGGGACGTCGTCGAACAGGTCGGTGACCGTGCCCGAGGCTGGCGACCAGTCAGTACGGGTTTCGGTGTGTTGGTCGTCTCCCGAACCGACAGTGACCGTGTAGTGATCGCCACGCTGGCCGGTGTAGGCGGTGGTGGTGTCTGCGTCGTAGGTGAAGTAGGCGGCGTAGATGCTCGTGAACGAGCCCTTCTCGTTGTATTTCTTGAACTCCGACGGCGCGAACCACCGACTGTTGATCCACTTCTCGATGGCTTCCTTGGCCTGCTTCTCCGACACCTGGAACGGCAGGACACCGTCTACCGGGAGCCGAGCGGGAGCGTCGTGAACATCGTCTCGCTGGATCGGCGTGGCGCAGTAGGGGCACCGCTTGGCGGTAAGGGTCCCGGTGAAGGTGGTCTGGCCGCCACAGTTTTGGCAGGTGATCTGCTTCTCACCCTCGAGTTGGGGGGCCGCAGAGTCAGCGCGGGCCGAGCGGAGCTGAGCCATCATCGAGCGCAGGTCCCGCTCCTGGGGAGCAGCCATGGCCGACGTGTCTATGTCGGCCTGAAAGCCACAGCTAGGACAGGCCAGCTTCTGGCTGGCGATGTCGAACACCAACTGGTCACCGCACTGGGTACACGGGTAGGTGCGGGTCTGCTCGGTGACCTGGAACATGGCACGGCCGTCTGGTGCCGGGCTCTCTCCCCCGCCCACCCCAGAACCTTCGCGCCCTGCCGCCTCCGGGACCGGGGGGACCGGCGGAGGCGGAGGCGGAGGCGGAGGGGGGATGTGGGATGGCGGAGGTGGCGGGGGCGGAGGTGCCCCGGCGTCACTGCTCACGGAGCCGGCGGCGGCGTGAGCTCAGCGGTCGGGGCCGGTGGGGCTGTAGGCGGCTCACCGGCGGGAGGTGCAGCGGGAGGCGCAGCCGGCGGCAGCGGTGGCGGCGCCGCGAACAAGGGCTGAAGGGCGGCAACGGTGCTGGCTGCGGCCCATGCGGCCATTCCGTTGGTCCACACCAACGACTGTGCCGTCACCTGACCGTTGGCCACACCGGACTGGATCTGAGCCACTGTGAAGGGACCCTGAGCCTGGCCTCCCATCTCCACGTGGAAGGTCTGCGCGCCCGGCAGCGGTGGAGGGGCGGCCGCGGGTTGGACAGCGGAAGTCATCTGGTTGGCCATCTGACCGGCCATGGCCAACCCCATGCCCATGCCCATCATGTCTCCCATGGTGCCGCCACCACCGGGGTTCTGAGCCGCAGCCAACATGGCGTCGGCCTGCTTGGCCTGTTGGTAGCGGCCCAGGTCCCCCACGTTGTCGAGGAAGCCACCCTCCTCGACACCTCGAGCCACACCGCGGGTCATGGCCGCTGTGATCTCGTCGGGCAGCGAGATGTTCATCGTGATGTCGGGGATGGACAGGCCGTACTCGTCGTCGACACGCTCGGCCACGAAGTCGCGCAGCTTGGCCGACAGCTCGACCTGGCGTCCCTGGAGGTCGATCGCTCCCAGGCCGGTCTCCAACACCATGTCGGAGAAGGCCAGCGTGATCACCCGGCGCAGGAGCTCGGTGATCTCCTCGATGTCCACGTTGGAGTCGGTGCCGATCACCTCCTTCAGGAAGATCTCGGCGTTGTCGATCTTGACCACGCACAACCCGTTGGCCCGCACCTGAACCATCTTGAAGTCGGGGTCGCGCACCGTGACCGGCTGCGGGGTACCCCATCGCATGTCGGTGACGGGACGGGTGTTGATGAAGTACACCTCGCTCCGGAACGGGCTGTTGAAGCCGTGCTTCCAACCCTGGAGCGTGCCCAGGATGGGCAGGTTCTCAGAGGTGAGCTCGTAGTGCCCTGGGGTGAACCGGTCGGCTAGGGCCCCGCGGTAGACGAACACCGCTTCTTGGCCCTCGCGCACGATGAGCTGAGCCCCGTTCTTGATCTCGTTGTGGTAACGGGGGAAACGCCAAGCCAGGGTCGAGCGCGAATCATCGATCCACTCGATGATGTCGACCAGCTCGCCCTTGATCTTGTCCATGATGCCCATCGGGGTGTTCTCCTTACATAGCCCGCTCGGAACAGCCGAACAGTATGCGCGGAATCGGGGGGCACGTAGGCAACGTTTCCATGTCGGAATTGCGACCGTCAGATGACGACCGAGACCAGCCGCCGAACGGGCCACATCTCCAAGTCGGAGCGGGGAACCGGCCGGTGTTGGCCTCGACGTTCTAACGTGCCCCGGGTGAGTCCAGTTCCTGTCGCCCGAGTCCTGATCACCGCGGTGGGCATCGGGGTGGCCGCAGCCGCGGTGCGGATCCTGCGCGGGCCCGAGGCCCCAGCCTTCCGTGCTCCCGCACTTCCGGCCCAGGGTGTCCTGACACCGCCAACCACCATCACGAGCGAGTCGGTCTCGACCCCCCCGGCCGCGGTCGACCCAGCCGCGGCCGACTCGGCCACCGAACGCAATCGACCAGCCCACGCCGAGACGGCAATCGCTGCAGGCGCGGACTCGTCGGTCCGGGGCCACGAGCCACGGCCACAGAGCCCGACCGACAGCACCGATCCGGTTTCGTCAACCCCGACCGAGGTCACCCAGCTCGAACACTCCCCCGCAACGACCGGGGCTCAGGCCCACGACGCCGCCGCGCCCGCGCCCCCCGGTGAACGTTGGGTGTTCCCCAACGCCGATGGCACTTGCCCACCTGACCATCGGATCAAAGCCAAGCTCCGCAGCGGATTGTTCCATGAACCGGGCATGGCCGCCTATGAGCGCACCAACCCGGACCGTTGCTATTCCAGGGCCATCGACGCCGAATCCGATGGGCTACGTCGGGCGAAGCGCTAACCCGCCCCGAGCGCCTCAGCGCCCGATCACGGCCACCGCGGTCACGCCGTCGGCGGAGCGGAGCTGTTCCACGACCTCGGCCGAAGGTACTTCGTTCACCGAGATCACCATCAAGGCTCCGGAAGCATCCGACACCCGGGCCACGTCCATGTCGGCGATGTTCACACCAGCGTCACCCAGGATGGTTCCGACCCGGCCGATCACCCCGGGCCGGTCGTCGTTGTTCACCACCAACAGGTTGCTGGCTGGCGGCACGTCTACCGAATGACCGTCGATCTGGACCAGGCGGGCTTCGGCACGCAGACCGACGAGGGTGCCAGCGATCTGGTGACCTCCCCCCGAGATGCTGATCAGGTTGATCCAGTCGACGGTCGATGAGGTCGCCGACTCGGTGAAGGACACTCCCCGTTCCTCAGCCATCTGAGGGGCGTTCACGTAGGAAACCTGGTCTCCTCCGTCGCTGAACATCCCCTTGAGTACCGACAGCGTGAGGATGCGGGTGTCGTAGCCGGCCAACTCACCCTGGTACTCGATGCTCACATCGGTAGGGATTTGTCCGGTCAGCCCGGCGAACACAGCGCCAAGTTGTTCAGCCACGTTCAGGAACGGGCGGACGGTCTCGGACGCCTCGGCGGCAGCCACGTTGACGGCGAAGGGGACGAACTCGCCGGCCAGGGCCAGCGCCACCTGCTCGGCGATCGTGTCGCCCGCCTTGGCCTGGGC
The DNA here is from genome assembly GCA_016702505.1 of Microthrixaceae bacterium. Classification (NCBI taxonomy): domain Bacteria; kingdom Bacillati; phylum Actinomycetota; class Acidimicrobiia; order Acidimicrobiales; family Microthrixaceae; species Microthrixaceae bacterium. The sequence goes on along the minus strand of JADJDU010000001.1, from coordinate 329,822 downwards.
TTCTTCGGTGCTGGCGCCCAGATGGGGCGTGACCACCACCTGAGGCAGGTCGAACAATGGGGATGCCGTAGTGGGCTCGGCAGCGAACACGTCGAGCGCAGCACCGGCGATCTGGCCTTGTTGGATGGCGTCGGCCAATGCCTGCTCGTCGACGATCCCGCCGCGGGCCACGTTGATTACCCGGAGGCTGGGCTTGGCCTTCGCCAAGAAGTCACGGCCGATCAGGCCGATGGTCTCGGGGGTCTTGGCCACGTGGAGCGTGAGGAAATCAGCCTGGGCAGCCACCTCGTCCAACGTGACCAGTTCGATGTTCATGGCCTGGGCCCGCTCCGGAGCCACGAAGGGGTCATGGGCGATGATGCGCATGCCGAAGGCCATGGCCCGTTGGGCGACGAGCTTGCCGATACGACCCAGGCCGACCACCGCGAGGGTCTTGTCGGCCAACTCGACGCCCTCCCACTTGGAGCGCTCCCAACGCCCCTGGACCAGCGCTCCGTGAGCTTGAGGGATGTTGCGGGCCTGGGCCAACAGCAGCGCCATGGTCTGTTCGGCCGCCGACAGGATGTTGGACTGGGGGGCATTGACCACCATGACGCCGCGGGTGGTGGCGTGGGCCACGTCCACGTTGTCCAGCCCGATGCCGGCTCGACCCACGACCACCAGGTCGGTGCCGGCGTCGAGGACTTCGGGGGTGACGGTGGTGGCAGATCGGATAATCAAGGCGTGTGCGCCCTTGATCGCCTCCACCAGCGCTTCGGGGGTGAGGTCGAGTTGCACGTCGACCTCATGTCCCGCGGCCCGCAACACGTCGAGCCCCTTCTCGGCGATCTTCTCCGACACCAGTACTCGAGCCATGGTGCCGAGTCTGGCAAGCGACCGGCCCGGGCCGCCAACCGTGGAGCACCGTCGAGCTTGCCCCTTCAGATCCAGACCCCTTGTGCCGATGGAATAGCGAGTCCACGCGAGCAATGACCGGCCCGGCTTCTGCCGCCGCTGGGGGGAGCAGTTGATCAGGAAGTTGGTTATATCGGCCGTCGTCGTGGTGGTGGCCGTCGTCGTCTCGGTGCTGGTTCGACCGTGGGAAGCGGATCGAGATGGCCCCGCGGCCCTCCCGGCACCGGTTCGGGCAGCCCCTGCCTCTGGTTCGGCTGGACCCGGGTCGACCTCGACCTCATCGTCCCCCGCCATGCCAGCCCCGTCGCCGGACGACGAAGAGAGCCCGTCGGTCCGCTCCCGGCCCAGTTCTCCCGGTGGAGACCTCGAACACAGGTACTTCGGTGACGGTTCCACGGTGGCGATCCTCGGTGACTCACTCACCGTGCAGGCTCGATCCACGCTGCGAGAACTGCTGGCCGACCAGGCCCTGAAGATCGCCGCCCTCAACGGTGAGGGCATGTCGGGCGGCCCGCTCTCAGATGGTGTCGGCTCACCGATCATGGCGTCCATGGTCCGGGAGTACGCGGCCGATCCACCCGACGTGATCGTGGTGGCGCTCGGCACCAACGACGCCTGGCAGCCAGACCTGGATGCAGCCAGCTTCGAGCGGCAGTGGATGGCGATGACAAGGGCATTCGCCGACTCCTGCATCGTCGGCGTCACCGCGACCGAGAACACCGAGGCGTGGAACTACGACGCGGACGATGCCGTCGCCGTCAACAGGATCATCCGCCGCACGTCAGACGTGGTGGTCGACTGGGCCGAGCTGGGAACCGACCCGACCTACACCGGCGTCGACGGCATTCACCTGACCGATGCCGGACGAGAACGTTTCGCTCTGCTGATCAACCGCGGCGTGGATCGCTGCCTCAGCTAGGTACCACCCGCGCCGGGCACCGGATCCAGGTAATCCACGGGCCCCCGCACTCCAAGAGCCGGTTCTTGTGTACAGGTGCGTCAGCTAGTCCGCGCGTCAGCGATTCAGCGATTCAGCGATTCAGCGATTCAGCGAGCCAGTAGATCGGCAATTCTCTGGATGCCTTCGCCGAGGTCGTCGTCTCCAAGGGCGAAGGACAGGCGGGCGTATCCAGGCGCGGCGAAAGCCTCGCCGGGCACGATTGCCACCTTGGCCTCCTCCAGGATCAGGTCGGCCAACTCGAGGGTGGACGACACGGTCCGACCGGCGACCGGCCGCTGGAGTACCGACTTGAAGGACGGGAAGGCGTAGAAGGCACCCTCGGGTTCCAGGCAGGTGACGCCGGGGATGGCGCTCAGCCCGGCGTGCATGGCCAGTCGGCGACGGTCGAAGGCCTGACGGAAGCGGGCCACGTCCTCGAGGCCCCCGGTCAGAGCGGCCAAGGCTGCCCGCTGGGAGACGTTGGCCACGTTTGACGTCTCGTGGCTCTGGAGGTTGGTGGCCCCCTTGATGATGTCGGCGGGGGCGATCATCCAGCCCACCCGCCAGCCGGTCATGGCGTAGGTCTTGGCCACGCCGTTGAGCACGATGCAGCGCTCGGCCAGCTCCGGAACCAGCGTGGGCATCGAGGTGAACTCGGCATCGCCGTAGGTGAGGTGCTCGTAGATCTCGTCGGTGATCACCCAGATCCCGTGCTCCGCCGCCCACACCCCGATGGCCTCGACCTCGGCCCGGGGGTACACAGCACCGGTCGGGTTGGACGGCGACACGAAGACCAGCGCCTTGGTGCGCGGGGTGCGTGCCGCCTCGAGCTGGTCGACGGTCACCCGAAAGCCCGTGCTCTCGTCGGTAGGCAACTCGACGGGCACGCCACCACTGAGCTTGATGGGCTCGGGGTAGGTGGTCCAGTAGGGGGCGGGCAGCAACACCTCGTCGCCGGGGTCGATCAGGGCGGCGAAGGCGTTGGCCACGGCGTGCTTGCCACCGTTGGTGATCAGGACCTGGCTCGCCTCGACGCCGTAACCCGAGTCGCGGGCGGTCTTGGCCACCACCGCTTCCTTCAGTTCGGGTAGGCCCCCGGCGGGGGTGTACCGGTGGTTCTTGGGATCGCGCGCCGCCGCCACGGCGGCTTCCACCACGTGATCGGGGGTGGCGAAGTCGGGTTCACCGGCGCCGAAGCCGATGACCGGTTCACCGGCGGCCTTGAGCGCTTTGGCCTTGGCATCAACCGCCAAGGTGGCCGATGGTGCAATGGCGGCGATGCGATCTGAGAGTCGTGAACCCATGACGCCCATCGTGGCACGCACTCCCCCGGCCATCCCATCCGGATTTGGATGAATACTCGGCTCGCCTGTCGAACGGGTGGGCTGCGACACTGGCGCCATGACCGCCATCCCTTCCATCACCATTCCCGCCGACCTCCTGCCCGCGGATGGCCGGTTCGGGTGCGGTCCCTCCAAGGTCCGTCCCGAAGCGGTGGCTGCTCTGGCCGCAGAAGCGCCCACCTACTTGGGGACCAGCCATCGCCAGTCCACCGTCAAGTTCATGGTGAGCCGGCTGCGAAACGCCGTGCAGGAGTTGTTCGCCCTGCCCGACGGCTATGAGGTGATCTTGGGCAACGGCGGAACCACCGCCTTTTGGGATGCCGCCACCTTCGGTCTGGTCGAACAGCACAGCCAACACCTGACCTTCGGTGAGTTCTCGGCCAAGTTCGCCGAGTGCACTGCTCGGGCACCGTTCCTGGCTGACCCGTCGGTGATCTCGTCTGATCCCGGCACCGCTCCGGTAGCGGTCGCCGAGGCCGGTGTCGACCTGTACGCCCTCACCCACAACGAGACGTCCACCGGTGTGGCCACCGAGATCCGCCGCCCTGCCGGTGCCGACGCCGGAGCCCTGGTGGCGGTGGACGCGACTTCGGCCGCTGGCGGTCTGCGTTTCGACGCGGCGGAGACCGACGTGTACTACTTCGCTCCCCAGAAGTGCCTGGCGTCCGACGGAGGGCTGTGGATCGCTTCGGTGTCGCCGGCGGCCGTGGAGCGCATCGAGCGGATCGCCACCAGTGGTCGCTGGATCCCGGCATCGCTGGACCTCAAGATCGCCCTCGACAACTCGCTCAAGGACCAGACCTACAACACCCCAGCCCTGGCGACCATCTTCTTGGCCGTCCAGCAGATGGAGTGGATCAACCAGAACGGCGGGCTCGGCTTCTCCAGCGGCCGCTGCGCCCGGTCAGCGGAGGTCATCTACAGCTGGGCCGAGGCGTCGAGCTACGCCACCCCGTTCGTCACCGATCTGGCCCTTCGTTCCAACGTGGTGGCCACCATCGACATCGACGACTCGGTCGACGCCACCGTGATCTCCAAGGTGTTGCGGGCCAACGGGATCGTCGACACCGAGTCCTACCGCAAGCTCGGCCGCAACCAGCTCCGCATCGCCCTCTTCCCGGCCATCGACTCCGACGACGTAGCCGCCCTGACCCGCTGCATCGACCACGTGGTCGACCAACTCACCACGAGCTGACCGGGAGCCGAGTTGATCGGGACCACCACGTCCGACGGGATTGGGCCAGGACACGGCCACCATGTCATCCCCGAAGGTCAGGCTCCGCGTCGCTCCCTTCTACTCCCATACCTGGCTCTGGTGGTCGTCACGGTGGGGCTGGCCCTCATTCCACCGCACCGCGACCACGGGCTGATCCTCGTCGGGGCGGCCGCTGCTTGCTTTGCAGTAACCGTTGCCAGCTTCGCCCTGATGCCATGGCACAGGTTCCACTCCAGATGGACCATCGCACCCATGGTGTTGATCTGCGCCGCAGTGGTCATGTTGCGCCATTCCTCCGAGAACGGCGGGGTCGGCTACCTGAGCTTGTTGATGGTCCCGGTTGCCTGGCAAGCCGCCTACGGCCGGCGCCAAGAACTTTCCGTGGCAGTGGGTCTGGTGTTCCTCAGCCTCGCTCTGCCCATCGTGGTCATCGGCGGAGATCCCTACCCAGCGATTCAATGGCGCGGCGCCGTGGTGTACACGTCCGTCGTTGCGATGATCGGCGCACTCCTCCATGACCTGACCAAGACATCACACTTGCTGCTGAGGAGGATCGAGTCGGTGGCCAGCACCGATCGATTGACCGGTCTGCACAACCGCTGGTGCTTCGACGAATGCCTGAACGAAGCCGTGGAACAGGCCGACCTGGACGGCGGTGGCCTGGCGCTGGCCATAATCGACCTCGACCACTTCAAGGCATACAACGACGCCTACGGTCACCCTGCCGGGGACGATCTTCTGGTCGAGATGGCTAGGCGGTGGACAGCCGGCCTGCGCCGCCAGGACACCATCGCCCGTTGGGGTGGCGAGGAGTTCGCTGTCCTGCTTCCCGACACCGACACGGATTCCGCTTTGGAGGTGATCTCCCGTCTGTTGGCGGGTGATCACCACAGCGACTCCTCCCCGCCTCCGATCACCGCGTCAGCGGGGGTTGCGTCGTTGGCCGAGAGCGGAGACTCGGCCACTCTCCTCGCCATGGCCGATCGGCGCCTTTACCAGGCCAAGGCGGAAGGCCGGGCACGGGTGTGTGGCGACAGTAGGTCAGTGGTCGTGGGCCAAGCTCGAACCGCGGTCGGCTTCACCCCGAGCACCGGCTCCGCTGGGGGTGGAAGCGAGGCAATCGACGCAGCGCCCGGGAAAGGTGACGGCGTCGGCTCGTAAAAGGAATCCGAAGCGTTCGCGCAGTTCCTCGGCCAACGTTTCCACAAGGTCAGTGGGCACGCCGACGACCCGCCCACATCGTTCGCATGCCAGGTGGTGGTGGGGTGCTTCGACGGCGAGGTGGTACACGGAGGGACCGGAGTCGACTTCGATCCGGGTGACGACGCCCACCTCAACCAACCGTTCCAGGGTTCGGTACACGGTGGATTCGTGGAATCGGGGGTCGTGGGCCACCAGTCGGGCATAAAGGTGTCCTGCGGTCACATGGTGCGACGGCTCGCTGGTCAGCGCCCTCACCACCGCAGCACGTGTACCGGTCACCCGAACTTTGTGGTCCCGGAGTCGTTCCAGGATCTGACTGGTTTCAGCCTTGCTCACAGATTCGACGATATTGCCGCCGCTGTTGGGTTCGCCTGTGGACCTCAAACAGACACCAGTCGTAGTTGCGACTGACTTGCAACTAGCTTCAATCCGATGAGAACGTCAGGAAGCTCGTGGTCCCGCCCTTTGTCGCGTTCGGTGGTGTCAGCTGTCCTCCTCAGCCTCACATTCCTGGCCGGCTGCGGGTCTAGCTCGGAATCGTCGGGTACAGCTGAGAACACCGTTCCCCCGTTACGGGTGGTGACCACGGTGTCGCCGCTCACCTCGATCGTGGCCAACGTCGCCGGGGCCGGCGTGGAAGTGACCGGCTTGGTGCCCGAGGGCGTCAACTCCCACACCTTCGAGCCGCCACCGTCGGCGGCCCGGGCCCTCGCCGAGGCCGACATCGTGTTCGTCAACGGGCTCGGCCTGGAAGACCCCACCGAAGACCTGGCCCGCGCCAACCTGTCCGAGGGGGCCGAGGTGGTGAAGCTGGGTGACGAGATACTGCCCCGGGACGAGTGGATCTTCGACTTCTCCTTCCCCCGTTCGGGCGGCAAGCCCAACCCGCACCTGTGGACCAACCCGCCCATGGTCAAGGCCTACGCCAACGTGGTCAGAGATGCCCTGGTTCGCCACCACCCGCAGGGCAAGGCCACCTACGACGCCAACCTCCAGAAGTTCGAGACCCGCGTCGACGCCCTCGACCAGGCCATGGCAGACGCCACCCGGTCCATCCCCGAGGCCAAGCGAGTTCTACTCACCTACCACGACGCCTACGCCTACTTCGCTGACCACTACGGCTGGAAGATCCTGGGCGCCATCCAACCCTCGGACTTCGCTGAGCCATCGCCGCGTGACGTGGCCGAACTGATCGACCAGATCAAGGCCAACGACGTTCCGGTGGTGTTCGGCTCGGAGGTCTTCCCCTCACCGGTGCTCGAACAGATCAGCACCGAGACCGGCGCCCGATACGTCGACGACCTGCGCGACGACGACCTGCCCGGTGAGCCAGGCGACCAAGCCCATTCCTGGCTGGGGTTGATGCGCCTCAACTACGTGACCATCGTCGATGCCTTCGGCGGCGACACCTCGGCATTGGAGGCCCTCGACGTATCGGACGTGACCGCCGACCACGCCACCTACCCCCAATGACCCCACCGCCGGGACCGGGCCGCTCCCTGGTCTCACTGAAAGCGGTATCGGTTGACTACCGGACCAGGACCCGATGGGCGCAAGCGCGACCTCGCCCCCGGTCGAACACGTTGGCCATCGAAGACGTCGACCTCAGGGTGCCCGAAGGCGCGCTGGTCGGCATCGTCGGCCCGTCCGGCTCGGGCAAGACCACCGTTCTGAGGGTGCTGACCGGCGCACTGCGCCCCACCGCTGGTGTGGCCCGGCGTCGACCCGGCCTGAGGGTGGGTTACGTGCCCCAGATGGAGGCCGTGGATTGGAGCTTCCCGGTGTCGGTGGCCGACGTGGCGCTGATGGGGCGCCGACCAGCTCACCGCTGGCCGTGGACCACCCCGGCCGAACGGGAGGCGGCGGCCGATGTGCTCGACCAGCTCGGCCTGGCCGGGCTCGAGGACCGTCACATCAGCGAGCTGTCAGGCGGTCAACAGCAGCGAGTGTTCGTGGCCCGAGCCCTGCTCCAAGACGTCGACCTGTTGGTGCTGGACGAACCGACCGCGGGCGTCGACATCCGAACCCGCCATGACCTGCTGCACCGACTCGCCGATCTGAACCGGTCACGGGGGGTGGCGATCGTGTTGAGCACCCACGACCTGAACGGGATGGCGGCCCACCTGCCCCACGTGGTGTGCGTGAACCGCACCATCGTCGCCGAAGGGCCGCCCGCGACCGTGCTGGTCCCCGATGTGTTGGAACGGACCTTCGGTGCGCCCATGGACGTGCTGCGCCACAGCGGGCTCCCGGTGGTGGTGGATCGTCATCGTCCCGGTGCCGGCATGGAGGACCACAGCACCCCTGGCCATCACCACGTCGGGGGCCACGGTGGGGATCCGCGCCCGATCCGGGGAGACCAGCTGTGAGTTGGTTGACCGAACCGTTCGGGTACGCCTTCTTCCGGGACGGGCTGTTCGTGGCGGTGCTGGCCGGAGCCCTGTGTGGTCTGGTCGGAACCTTTGTCGTGCTGCGCGGGATGAGCTATCTCGGCCACGGCCTGTCCCACACCGTGTTCGGGGCTGCGGCGGTGGGATCGGCTGTCGGGGTGCCGTTCTACGCCGCCGCCGGGCTGGGAGGCCTGGTCGCCTCTGTCACCATCGGCCGTCTGTCCCGCAGGGGCGTGCTGCGGGCCGATGCCGTGATCGGTGTGGTGACCACCGCGAGCTTCGCCCTCGGGGTCGGGGTGCTGGCCCGTTGGGGGCAGGCCCGCCGCAGCCTCGATGCCGTCCTGTTCGGGTCGGTGCTCGGCGTCGATGCCGTGGACGTGGCCGTGGTGGCCCTGATCCTGTTGGCCACCACTGCGGTCGTCGGCCTCGGTTACCGGGCACTGTTGTTCACCACCTTCGACCCCGAGGTGGCCCGAGCCGCCGGCAGTCCGGTCGACCGCCTCGACGACCTGGTCATGGTCCTGCTGGCCCTGACCGTGATGGGAGCGATGGAGGTCACCGGAGCGGTGCTGGTGTCGGCCAGCCTGGTCATTCCGGCCGCCACCGCCCGCCTGGTCACCGATCGATTCGGGCCGATGCTCGTCGCCTCGACCGGGTGGGGGGCCGCGGCCGGCGGTGCGGGAATGTTGGCCGCCTACCACCTGGACATTCCGCCGGGCGCCGCCATCACCTTGATCGCAACCCTGGGTTTCGCGCTGGCCGCCGCCACCGGACCAGTGCGCGCCCACCGCCGGAGCTGACACCGCTCCGTGCTCGGCGGGCCTGGGCACAGACGAACCAGGCCCCCGCGTACGGACCCAGACGCGCCGGGGTCCGCCGCCCCGGCCCTGGAGGGAGAGAAGGCCGGAACGGCGGACCCCTGAGAGGTGTTGCCGCCTCCCCCCTAGTCAACCCCGACCGGACAGATATGTCCAGCACCTGTCGCAAATGAGCGCGGCGTTGTGCTCGTTGTTTTTCGGTTCGTTGCTGCCGTCTCCGGCGGCCCGCCGGCCCGCCGGGGCTCAGGAGACACCTCGGCCGCCGAGACCCGAAGGTCCGGGCGGCCGAGGTCCCTTGGCTCGGTAGTTGTGCCGACGGTCAGCCGGCGGCGGCGGCGAAACCCCGCTCGAGGTCGGCGATGATGTCGGCGACCGTCTCGATGCCGACCGACAGTCGCACCAGGCCGGGGTCAACGCCGGCGAGGCGCTGTTCCTCATCGGTGAGCTGGCTGTGGGTGGTGGAGGACGGGTGGATGGCCAAGCTGCGCACGTCGCCCAGGTTGGCCACGTGGTGGTGGAGGGTCAGGCCTTCCACGAAACGAGCCCCGGCGTCGCGACCCCCAGCGATGACGAAGGCCGGAACCGACCCGAAACCGTTGCCACCGGTGATCTCGGTGGCCCGCTGGTGCCAGGGCGAACCGGCCAGCCCGGCGTACTGGATCCGCTCGACCTGGGGGTGTCCGTCCAAGAAGTCGACCACGGCCCGGGCGTTGGCGTTGTGGCGCTCCATGCGCAGGCTCAGCGTCTCCAGTCCCTGTACGAACATGAAGGCGTTGAACGGGCTGACCGCAGCTCCGTAGTCCCGCAGGATCTGAACCCGGGCCTTGATGACGTAGGACCCGGGCCCCAGCGCAGGCCAGTAGCTCAGACCGTTGTAGGTGGGGTCGGGCTCGGTGAAGCCGGGGAAACGGTCGTTGGCCGAGAAGTCGAACGAACCGGCATCGACGAGCACGCCGCCGATCGAGTTGGCGTGACCACCGATGAACTTGGTGGCCGAGTGGACCACGATGTCGGCACCGTGCTCGAAGGGCCGGATCAGCCACGGGGTGGCCACCGTGTTGTCGATGATCAACGGCACACCGACCTCGTGGGCCACGTCGGCGACGCCCCGGATGTCCAAGAAGTTGTTCATGGGATTGCCGATGCTCTCCCCGAAGAACGCCTTGGTGTTGGGCCGAGCCGCCGCCCTCCACTCCTCGAGGTTGTCGGGGTCTTCCACGAAGGTGAAGTCGATGCCGATCTTGGCCAACGAGTGGCGGAACAGGTTGTAGGTGCCGCCGTAGAGAGCGGCCGAGGCCACGATGTGGTCACCGGCCCCGGCCAGGTTCAAGATGGCGGTGGTCGACGCCGCCTGACCCGAAGCCAAGGCCAAGGCCCCAGGTAGACCCACTGCGGTGTCCGGAGCCCCTTCCAGCGCCGCGACCCGAGCCTCGACCACGGCCTGGGTGGGGTTCATGATCCGGGTGTAGATGTTGCCGATCTCACCCAGGGCGAACAGGTCGGCGGCGTGCTTGGAGTCGCGGAACTGGTACGCGGTGGTTTGGTAGATCGGCGTGACCACGGCCCCGGTGGTGGGGTCGGCAGCGGCACCGGCGTGGACTTGGCGGGTCTCGAAACCCCAGTTGGCATCAGTCATGGCCGCACCATAGCGCGACCTCGGGCGCAATTCCCGACCTAGTTAGTCAACTTTCGTGGCGTTCGGATTCTCGGGTGAGTTGGGGCGACCGCCGCCAGTGGGCCCCCGTGGTGTCGACGGGCGACGACCATGGTCCCAGCTCTACCGATATCGACAAGCTGGCCGCCGCGATCATCCGCCTCCCCTCCCGTCGCGCCCGCAGGTGTCTCACCCCAACCTGACAGACAGGGCGGTCCATACGACCGATTGACGGATCGACGCCGATAAGAACAGAATAAGAACATGGTCTCGGTTCAGGCCACGATCGCCCGACGCCCCTTCGATCTCACTCGTAGTGCGGTCGAAGCCGCCGTGCGAGGCATCACACCAGACCCGATCCAGGCGCACTACGTGATCGTGAGTGGTCGCCGGTTCCCGCCGAAGCAGGTCATTGGCGCTGTAACCGGGCTCGATCGCAGCGAGTTCATCAGCACCCAGGCACGCCGGATCCTCGAACGACTCGGATTTACGGTGGGCCGGCTCGGATCACCCCCAACCAGCGCGGCCACGCCTGACCCCGTTTCATCGGCTGACGAGCGCCTCGCCCGAGAAGCAGAGCTCCTCAGGCCCTACATCGGCCAGTTCGTCGCCGTGGACCTCGAATGGACCGAAGTCCTCGCCTCAGGCCCCGATCCGCGAGCGGTGTCCCATGCTCTAGGAGCCATCGGCCGAGTCGGCGTGGTGTTCCAGGTACCTCTCGATCCGTCCCGGGATGTGGGTGGCTTCGCCTGGTGATCGTTCAATTCCGGGGACTGCCGGCCGTCAGGGGCTTCGTACCGCGACCGGTCGTGGACGTGGTCGCCACGCACGAGACCTCGGCTCACCTCCTCGCCCTATGCGACACCGGCGCCCTGCACAACCGCTTCGCGGCCTGGGTGGCCGACGACATCGGGATCGACCTGACCGGAATCGAGCCCGAGGCGATCGGGCTCGGTGGCCAGCACCTGCTGGCACGAACCGCAACGGTTGCGCTCCGGATTGGCGAAATGGAGTGGGAAGCACCGGTGAGCTTCTGTGAACCCTGGCCATGGAGCTACCAGCTCCTTGGCCAGGAAGGCTTCTCTCGGTGGTTCGAGGTCATCGTGCGCGCAGCCGACCGTGAACTCGAGCTCACCCTGATCGACCAGTAGACCGCAACTCATCGAGCCGCCGGGCTAGGTCCGCGCGGCAGCCTTGTCGAACCGATCGGGGTCGTCGGGCCGGCTTCCGCTTGTCAGCGGAGCGGCGTTGGACCGGCCGCATTACGTCGACCACCCGAAGCGGAGAGATCGTCCTCCCGATGACTCGTGGGTGGATTCCTTCCGTCTCAGGGGTTGCACTGCCGGCAGAACCGGAGTTCAAAGGGCGGCACTTCGGGAGTTCCAACTCCGGTTGAACGGGAACTCCTGGAAATGTCTGGGTGTGCTCACCTGATCTGGCCCCACTTGGGCGGGTAGTGCTCACCTGATTTGGCCCCACCTGTGGGGTCCGCTGGTGGGAGCTGGCTGCCGTCGACTGTGGGTGATGCCCAAGAGGTCGAAGGTGAAGTTGTACGAGCAGATCCGCAAGGCGCATGAGCGCGAACAGTTGTCGATTCGGGAGCTGGCGAGGCGGTTCGGGGTGCATCGCCGTGATGTGCGCCAGGCGCTGTCGTCGGCGGTGCCACCGGATCGCAAGGCGCCGTCCCGGCGACAGCCGTCGCCATTGGATCCGTGGAAGACGGTCATCGATGGCTGGCTGGACGCGGACCGGACCGCGCCGCGCAAGCAGCGGCACACGGCCCGGCGGGTGTGGCAACGCCTGACCGAGGAGCACGGGGTCGTGGTGGGTGAGTCGACGGTGCGCCGCTACGTCGCGGAGGTCCGCCGGCGCATGGACGTGCCGTTGGTGGAGGTGATGGTCCCTCAGCATCACCCGCTGGGTGAGGAGGCCGAGGTCGACTTCGGCACGGCCAGTGTCGTTTTGGCTGGGGCGCTGATCGAGGTGTCGATGTTCGTGCTTCGCCTGTCGGCGTCGGGCCGGGGTCGAGAAGCACAAGAACCGCACGAACCCGACCGGCCGGATCAACGGCTGGAAACACATCCTGCACATCTTGTCCATCCACTACCACGACCGCATCACAGCGGCCACCAACTAGCCATGACTACACCGGTTACACACACAAATCCGGAGTCCCACTGCACGCACTAGAACCTGGAACTCGCCCTCACCACCCCGACGCACGGAGGGCTATTTGGTCATTAACGGACTTCACAGCCATTCGCACCTCATTTTCAGTATCGGGGTCCGAATCGCACCGCGCATTCAGTGTTCCAAATACAACAACCCTCCCATCCACAAGATTGAGTTCGAACCGTTCTCTCACCCCGCTTGCCATACCTGTTACGCCATGCCCAACAGAAGCTGATGAGATGTCTTCCCATGCGTAGCGCCGAATCAATACCCCGACATCCGTGATTACGCCTTCCTCGCACACCGTTACCCGGAAATGCCTCGGCGCCCACGATACCAAAAACGCACCTACCACGCCGTAGATCGCCGCGCCAAGATACCTTCCTATGATGAGACCACAAACCGCGATTACTAGGCTAAGTGCACCTATTCCAACCAAGCCACCCTGCGAACCTGGATTGTTGAAGTGACTCTTTACCATCACGCATCACGCCACTCTAATCGAAGGCCCAATGGGCACAACCTTTGATCAACATCCCGCGTCGCCTCTCTTCTGGTTCTGTTCGGCTATCCAACTGACGGTACTGACCCCGTCATAGCCAGCACCAATGATCCTGCCTGCGTACTCCACTGACCCCCTGATAGCCGGCAGGCCCTTCAGGTGCGCAAGCCCGTCGAATGAGCCGCCGATCAGGCCCACGGTGATATACGACAACAATCCGTCCACGAGGTTATCCCCCAGCGAGTTGCTGAATCCATGGTCTACGATCCGCTCACCCGCCCGTGCCATGAAAGCGACTGTGCTAACAACTGCACATTCAGCCCATCCAACAACTGGAACGAGGCAGAAGGCAGTAGCCGTTGCTGTGGCAACTAGACCGGGGCGATCAAACGGAGTATAGATGATCCCTTGAATAGTTCCACCATGTTCGTCGCGAGCAGATCCATGGCACGCAGAGTCGGCTATGTCTATGCAGTAACTCGTTCCCGGAATTCGGAATCTACCGGATGGATCTTGCCAATTGGCGGGATTGCCGCCCACGTATCCGTATGGTTCCTCGGTGACTGTGACCAACGGATCTACGGATGTGAATTGGCCTGTGGCGGGGTCGTAGTGACGGGCTCTTAGGTAGATGTAGCCGGTTTCGGGGTCGTGGTATTGGCCGGTGTATCCGGCTAGGGGTTGTTCGAGCCACCAGTTTGTGTTGGCAGTGATTTCACCGTGGGCGTTGTAGCTGATGGTGTTACGGGTGGTGCCATTGGCGTTGGTTGTGAGTCTGGTGGAGCCTTGGTGGTCTTGGTGGAAGTATTGGACTTCTCCGGTGGTGTTGATCTGATAGATCGCTGTCCCGCCCGGCCCGTAGATCACATACGCGCTCTGCGCGCCTTGATGCTCCGCTAGCAGCAACGGCAGACCCGATCCGGCGGTCCATGTGTGTTCTTTACGCCACTCGATACCGGTGCCAGCGGTGTTGTCGAGTTGTTTGGCGGTGCGCATGCCGGTGGTGTCGTATTCGTACCGCCAGGTCCGGGTCGGTGCCTTGAACACGCCGATCGCATCGATCGCGACATCAGTTTGGGTCCATGATCCGATCGTGAACGTCCCGGTGCCGGTGAGGGGGATGATCATGGTGGTGGATGCGTGTTGGGCGGGGTCGAACACCACGATCCCGCCACCCAAGTCGGCTTCGGTTGTCCCAACGCCGAGCACTCCGGTGCCGGTCGGGTCGGTAGCGGTGACCGAAACCATGACCGCCATGATCTCACCCGACAGCCCGCCCTGCCCGGTGACCTGAACTTCGACCGGTGTATTCGACTGGAGCGTGTCACACGGGTCGTTGTCGCAGACACCGGTGCCAGTGGTGGTGTCCACCAGTCGGGTGGGGGCTTCGAGAAGATCCAGGCCGAGACCGGTGTCGGTTCCGGTGGGGATCTTCCAATACCCCGTCACCGCCACCCTGATGCTGGTGGCACCGGCGGTTTCCAAAGTGATGGTGCCGTCAGGGTTGAGGGGCACTGTGAACACACCAGCGGCACCGACACTGCCTGTTTCCCAGACGAGCTCTCCCGCCGATGCGGTCGCATTCGGGGTAACACGGACCTGGCCACCAGACGCGTTCTGGGCCAGGATCGACACGGTGACCGCGTTCACCCCGGAAGCGGGGATCCCACCACGGCCAGCGGTGGCGACGTCGGTTTCACCCGCCGGGAGCGTCCCACACGGCGAACCGTCACACACACCAGTACCCGATGAGGATTCCGCGGTGACTGCGGGGGTGACCGGCCAGTAGTTCAGGGCCGGCACCCACGGGGACGGCGCCCGGAAATACCCGACCACATCAACCGACACATCCACTCCCACCCCACTAGCCAAGGTGATCGTCCCATTGGCGGCGACCTTCGCGGTCACGGTCTGAGCCGAGGTTTGCCCAGCGTTGAGTGGAAGGGTTCCGGCCGCGGCGTCACCAGCGGGGTTCACTTCCAACCAGCCATCACCAGTTGTGCCTGACGCGATGATCGACACCACCACCGCCGTCACCCCCGATGCCGGCACACCACCCACACCGGTGACCTGCACCGCGACAGGGTCCTCAGCGGCGATCCTCGCGCACGGGGCACCATCACAAGTCCCAGCACCCGTCGTGGTGTCGACGATGCGAGACGCGGGGACTGGGACGTATTGGCGGGCGGTGTCGTCTTGCCACGTCGTCGGCAGGACCGCCGAAGTCATGCGGTTCTCGGCATCGAACCCGAAGGTCGCGGTCGTTCCCGACGGATACGTCATCGAGGTCCGGTTCCCGCGGGCGTCATAACCGTAGGTGGTGGCATCCTCGGGTGGGGTCCCACAATCACCGCCCTCGGCGGTTTGCGATGTCCAACACAGGCGTTGGGCGGGGTCGAACACCTGCAACACACCATCCTGGTCGACCAGGTTCGTGGCCGCATCAAACCCGAACCCTTCCGTGCCGGTCGCGGTCAGTCGGTCCCGGTCGTCATAGACCCACGACTGGTTCTGACCGGCGACCACGCCGGTGCCGGTGACGGTGGTGACCTGGCCCTTCAAATCCCGGGGCCCGTATGAGAGGCTGCCGAGCACGGTGGAACCGCGGTTCCAAGACACGCCGACCATCCGGTCAGCGCGATCAAAGCTGTAGACGTCACGGTTCTGTGAGGACACCGGGAACACCGTCTCGGACCAGTTGCTGTTCTGGTCATAGCCAAACGTGGTCAGCCGCCCAGTCCAATCCGTGACCGACTCCAACCGTCCCGCATCATCAAAGGCCCTCGTCACCGGTGTGGACTGGCCGGGGTAGGAGATCGAGGTCAGGTTTCCCGTGTCATCCCAGCCATAACCCGTGGAACGACCATTCACATCGGTGTGGGACTTCAACCTGGAACGCTGATCCCACACCCACATCTCAGTGTCACCGCCCCGCGACGCGTGGGTGCGGCGGCCCACAGCGTCATAGGTGATGGCGGTGATGTCTGGGGTGGCCGTATCGGCGTAATCGACACCGGTCGGGCGGCCCGCAAGGTCATACGCGTACGTGACACAGCCGGTCTTGGGTGAGGAAGTGCAGCTGCCGCCCGGTTGGGTCACCGACCCGAGGTGGCCCTCACCGTTCCAGCCATAGGAGGTGACCTCCCCGACCGGGTCGGTCACGGACTCGAGACGACCTAGCCCGTCATAGCCATAGACCCATTGGCCGTTCAGTTCGTTCACGAACCGGGTTCGGCGTCCGTCAGGGTCATACTCGTAGCTCCGTGCCCCCGGACCGGGTGGATCCACCACCTCGAGACGATCCACCTCGTCATACCCATAGGTCGTGACGTCACCTGTGGTGACCGTCGCAGACAAACCGGTCTCCACCGAGATCATGTTCCCGTTCAGGTCGTAACCGGTCTTCACCCGGTTCCCCAACGGGTCGGTCTCCTCGACCACCCGACCAAACTCATCAGACACCAACCTGGTTTTCCACAACTCCGGGTCAGCACCGACCAGGTTGCCTTTCGGGGAAACCACCCACTCCAAACGCCCAATCGGGTCATAGCCCATCGACGTCTTGTTCCCCAACGGGTCCGTCACCGACACCATGTCCCCAGTTCCGGGATCATAGGAATACGCCCAGTGCTGGCTACGACCGTCGATCACCTCCACCAGATCATCACGGTGCACCGGGTCATACACCAACGTCGTCGACGCCTCATCAAGCGTGCCCACCGCATCGACCACCGTCTCGGGCATCCCATCAGCGTTATAGGCAACCGTCGAGGTCACCACATTCACAGTCGACGCTGGCAACGGGGCCGCGGTCTCACCCACCGACACCGACGTCACCTGATCCCGACCGTTATAGGTCCAGCGAGTCACCCGACCCGACGCATCCCTAGCCATCTCACGGTTCCCACGAGCATCATTCTCGAACACCACCACCCCAGCCGGGCTGGTGACCTGCTCCAACGCCAACGTCACCGGATCACGCAACGTAGGACACCTCCTGCTCCAACTCGCTGCCCGGTGCTGAGACGACGGCGCTGCAACCAGAATCATCGAACTCGAAGATCTGTTGGCGCCCAGACGGGTAGGTGACCGTGGTAGAGCCGGCCTCGGGTTCGAAGTAGCTCAGCCGGGTTGCCTGGCCAAGAGCATCGAGTTGCTCAACAACCCGACCCATGTGGTCGTAGGTGTTCCGGATCAGCGCATCAGCAGGCCCACCCTGTTGAGCAGGTCGCCGCATCGACACCATTTGGTGGTCACCGTCATAGGAAAAGGACCAAAGACCGCCACCAACATCCACAAAAGTGGACAAATTTCCAGCCGTGTCATAGCCGAAATGGATCGACCGATTTCCAACCGAGGGATGATCGGCTACGGAATCCAACCGGGCTCCGACCCACCCGAAGACGAGACGGCGGCCAGCCGAATCCTCCACGTACTGCACCCGCCCAGATCCGTCGCGAACATACCGGGTCTCGTTGCCGAACTGATCCCGAACCTCCGCCAACCTTCCCGACTCATCAAAGATGAAATGCTCGAAATGACGACGCGTGAACTCCCATCCGCCACCTGGGGTCTCGGCCAGGGTCGCCACCAGCCGGGCTGGCGCTTTCCACCCAAGACCGTCCGGGGCAAACCCGACCGTCGTACCGTTCTCCTGGACAACTACACGGTTCTGTCCCTGAGAGATCACCCGCATGTCGGTTTCGGTCGACCAGCCGAACCCCGCGGACCCAACGGTGTCAGCCTCCAACGAGTTGTAGGTGGGGTTCACCGCCATGGACGGACCACGACCATCAACCCCCAAACCAACCACCGGCATGTGGAGATTGCCAGTCCGAGTACTAATCGGATCGCCCACGCCAGGATCCCCACATGGATTGCGAGAAGACGGATTTTTGCCAAGGCCCTCAGACTCGGGGATGAGACCATTGGGACAAGCAGGCGGTAGGTCACCGTTCCCTCCCGCCGACACCAAGTGCGCGTTCCAGTCGAACTTTTCCCCGGCGAATGAACGCTCCGACCAGATCTGGACAAAGAACACGCCCGAGGCGCCATGGTTCGTCCACATGTCGTCATTGCCACGCGGCCCAACCTCCACCCACGGATACGGCGGTGGCCCATCCACTGCACCCATGCCAAGGAAATCCCAGGTCATGTCGACGGACTGTCCTGAGACGGGATCGATGAGGTTGAACCACATCGTGTATTCACCGCGCCCCTGGCTCCAGTAGCCAGACGGAAGGATCTCACCCCAGAACTTCCCAGTCAGCCGCCCACCCGAGGGAATCCACACCTTTACGTAACTGGTCCCCGACCTAGGACCCCCATTGTGATAGGTGTTGACCGTCTGAGACGACGTACACCACAACTCGGGCGCATCCGACGGTAACACCGCGCCTTGATCGCAGCCGAAGCTGGCATCGGCACCAACACTCCACCGACGAGCCCCCAGAACCAACACGCCCACATACACAGCAAACGAGCGCCGACGCAGCCGACCGTCGCCACCGACCGCTACGGAACGATCACACCCGAGGAATCTGCGGAGAGAGAGAGAGAGAGAGAGCAAGGTGGGAGGCACCTTCGTTCAACATCGGAAAGCCATCGGCACCATGGGTGGGTTCTTGAGCATCTGGTCCCACTGCGAAAGCCGCTGCCCGGCCACGGACGGGTGAGCTCTACTCGAGCGGCCTAGTTTCCTGGACCACGCGCTTTGACCTGCTCGATGATGGGCGATCGCAAAGGGCCCGCCTCGCAGGGCGGTGCAAGTGAGAACTCCGGAAGCGGGCCGCCATGTCCCGTCCAGGACACGAAGTCAGGCGGTCACAGACGCAAGGCCCGATCCCGGAGCTCCCACAAACATCAGCGCTGTCAGTCGCCGCCGGAGATCTCGGTGACCGACTTCTTGCCGGCGGAGATCCACGGCATCATCGAGCGAAGTTCCTTGCCGACGGTCTCGATCTGGTGCTCGGCGCCCTTGCGACGCAGGGCATCGAAGTTGGAGCCACCGCTCTTCACCTCGTTGACGAACTGCTCGGCGAAACGGCCCGAGGTGATGTCGTCCAAGACGTTCTTCATCTCGGCCTTGACCGCCGGGGTGATGATGCGGGGACCGGTTACCAGGTCGCCGTACTCGGCGGTGGTGGAGATCGAGTAGCGCATGCCCGCAATCCCCTCTTCGTACATGAGGTCCACGATCAGCTTCAGCTCGTGCAGACATTCGAAGTAGGCCATCTCAGGCTGATAGCCGCCCTCGACCAACGTCTCGAACCCGGCCTGCACCAGGGCGGTGAGTCCACCGCACAACACGGCCTGCTCACCGAACAGGTCGGTCTCGGTCTCCTCGGTGAAGGTGGTCTCGATGACCCCGGCCCGGGTACCGCCGATGGCATCGGCGTAGGCCAGAGCCAGGTCGCGGGCGCCGCCGGTGGCGTCCTGTTCCACCGCGATCAGGCACGGCACGCCGCCACCCTCGGTGTAGGTGCGGCGCACCAAGTGACCCGGACCCTTGGGCGCGGCCAGGGCCACGTCGACACCGGCGGGAGCCTGCACGTAGCCGAAGCGCACGTTGAATCCGTGGGCGAAGAACAGGGCGTCGCCCTCGTTCAGATTGGGGGCCACGTCACGGGCGTAGACCTCGGCGATCTCGGTGTCGGGCAGGAGCATCATGATCACGTCGGCTTCGGCCGCGGCCTCGGCGTTGGTGAGCACCTTCAGCCCGGCCGCTTCGGCCTTGGCCCGAGACGACGAACCGTCGCGCAGGCCGACGCGCACGTCGATGCCCGACTCCTTGAGGTTCAGGGCGTGGGCGTGACCCTGGGAGCCGTAGCCCAGCACCGCCACCTTGCGACCGGCGATCTTGGACCGATCGGCGTCCTTCTCGTAGTAGACGTTGGCCATCTTCTCTCTCGTGTCTCGTGTGGGACCGGGCGACAACGTCACCCGACCGGGCGTTCTAGGGGATTGTTTCTAGGTGGTCGAAGGCCTTGGGGGCCAGATGGGCCGGGCCTCTGTTCGTAGGTGACCGCCGACGCCACCCCACGGGGGAGCGCCGGCGAAAGGAGTTTGGTCAGGAGACCTTGGGCTTGATGCCCGACACGGCGTGGAGCCGGGCCGGTTCGCGGTCCAGCTTGGGCAGGGCGACGCGGCCGGTGCGTTGGAGCTGCACGATCCCGAACGGGCGCAGCAGCTCCTCGAAGTCGTCGATCTTGGAAGGATGCCCTTCCAGCGACACCGTGAGGGCCTCGTTGCTGACGGCCACGATCTTGCCCTCGAAGATGCGGGTGACCTCGGCCACCTGGGGACGTTCGGCCACCGAGGCATGGACAGTGGCCAGCAGGAGCTCGCGCTCCACGGCGTGGCGGGGGTCGAGCTCGGTGATCTTGACCACGTTGATGAGCTTGTTGAGCTGCTTGACGATCTGCTCCAACGGGGCCGATTCGACGTCGACCACGATGGTTATGCGGCTGAAGCGCTCGTCGTCTGTGGGGGCCACCGCCAGGGAATAGATGTTGTAGGCCCGGCGGGAGAACAGGTTGACCACCCGGGCCAACACGCCAGCCCGGTTCTCGACCAGGACCGACAGGGTGTGGTGACGGACCTCGCTCACTTGGCCTCCTCCTGGTTGGATGCGCCGGCCGGATCCTCTTGGAACGGCGGCACCTTGACCTCCGAGTTGGACTTGCCGGCGGGCACCATCGGAAACACCTTCTCGGACCACTCGGTACGGAACTCGATGACCACCGGACGGTCGTCGATGGCGTTGGCCTTCTCGATGGTGGGCAGGACCTCGTCGGGGTGTTCGACCCGGAAGGCCACACAGCCCATGGCCTCGGCCCACTTCACGTAGTCGGGCAGATCCGGTGACAGGTAGACCTCGGAGTAGCGCTCCTCGTAGAACATCTCCTGCCATTGGCGGACCATGCCCAGGTAGGCGTTGTTGAGGATGGCGATCTTGACCGGGATCCGTTCGGCTGCCGCGGTGACCAGCTCTTGGGCGGTCATCTGGAAGCAGCCGTCACCGTCGATGGCCCACACCATGCGGTCGGGGCGGCCGACCTTGGCGCCGATGGCAGCGGGCACCGAGAACCCCATGGTGCCGAGCCCACCGGAGTTGACCCAGGTGTAGGGGTGGCGGAACGTCCAGTACTGGCTGGCCCACATCTGGTGCTGGCCGACGCCGCTGGCCACGATGCAGTCCTCGGGGGCGGCGTCGCGCAGGGCCTCCAACACCATCTGGGGCTTGAGGCCCTCACCTTCTTGTTGGGGTTCGTAGGTGAGCGGGTAGCGCTCCTGCCAGCCGGTCAGGGTGGCCCACCACGAGGTGATGTCGGGCTTGGTGGCGTCAGCCTCGAGCAGCGACTTGATGGCGGCCACCAACTCGACGATGACCTTGTTGCAGTCCCCCACGATCGGCACGTCGGGGGTGCGGACCTTGCCCAGCTCGGCCGGGTCGATGTCGGCGTGGATGATCTTGGCGTCAGGCGCGAAGCCCGCCACCTTGCCGGTGACCCGGTCGTCGAAACGACTGCCCAGGGCGACGAGCAGGTCCGCCTCCTGCATGGACATGATGGCGGTGTAGTTGCCGTGCATGCCGGGCATCCCCAGGCACAGGCGGTGGTCATCGGGGAAGGCGCCGCGGGCCATCAGCGTGGTGACAACCGGCAGGTCCAGCAGTTCGGCCAGCTCACGTAGCGCTTCGGCGGCCCGCGCCTTGAGGATGCCACCACCGGCGTAGATGACGGGCCGCTGCGAGGCCAGGATCAGCTCGGCCGCCTCTTTGATCTTGCGGGGGTGACCGGTGGTGGTGGGCTTGTAGCCAGGCAGACCGGCGACCACCTCCTCGTCGGTCGGCCAGTACCACTCCATGGCCGAGCGGGGTTGGTGGGGTCGACGATGTCCTTGGGGATGTCGACCAGCACCGGACCGGGCCGGCCGGTGGTGGCGATGTGGAACGCCTCGCGGATGGTGCGGGGGATGTCCTGAGCGGTGGTGACCAAGAAGTTGTGCTTGGTCACCGACTGGGTGATGCCGGTGATGTCGGCCTCTTGGAAGGCATCGGTACCGATGGCCACGGTGGGCACCTGGCCGGTGATGCACACCATGGGAACCGAGTCCATGAAGGCATCGGCCAACGGGGTGACGATGTTGGTGGCCCCCGGCCCACTGGTCACCATCGCCACGCCCGGCTTGCCGGTGGCGTGGGCGTAGCCCTCAGCCATGTGGCCGGCGCCTTGTTCGTGGCGCACCAGGATGTGGCGGATCGGCGAGTCGATGATCGGGTCGTACACCGGCAAGATGGCCCCGCCGGGCAACCCGAAGATCACCTCGACTCCCTCCATCTCGAGGGACTTGATCAGGGCCTGGCCTCCGTTGAGCTGCATCAGGTTCTCCGGGAAAGGTTTGGAGCTGGTTAGGGCTGGTGTCGGGTGTGTCGCTGGTGCGTAGCCCCGGTTGCAGTCTGGCGGGTCCGCATCCGGCCCCGAAAACTGCGACGACCTCCCGTTGGGGAGGTCGAGGGGCGCACGAGGTGGGAAAGACGACGTGCGCTACGGGCGTACTACAAGTCGGGTCGAGAACGTCATCCCCGCCAGTATGCCCCCCCACCCTCCCCCTGGCAAGCGAACGACGTGCCTCACCCACCTCGAGAGCGCCACGCTTGTCGGCGCTCACCGGACATGGGTCCGGCTGGCTGGGCGCCGGCTCCGTTTCCTAATCCGCGGCTTTACGTCCTTTGTCATCACCTGCCATCAGGAACCGCGGGTCAACTGCTCGCCAATCCAAACAGAGACCTGAGACCGCGCCACCGGCCGCTTCTATGCCAACTAACAACCGCCACTGTTCCGATACAGAATCGGACAGACTCATCGCTGAACAGGTAGTCGCGCACTGACTGCTGGAACCCGCCGGGCTCCGCGCAGGCGAGCCTCCAGGCGAGCTACCCAGCCTCAGGGGTTAGTCGCGTCCAGATAGAGGGCCCGCCCTACCAACGGTCGCCGATTCCCGAGATCAATGAGTCGATCCTTACCTCCGGACGACGCGATGGTTCCCCCCAACGAGTCCGCATAATGCTGCAACTCTTCGTCTGATGTAGCAAGAGTGCAAAGCTCATCAAGGCATTCCAACTGTGCCTCCAACCCATAGGCATGATTGACGAAGAACAGTAACCACTCCCACGCCAGACAATTCTTCTCATAGTCGACATCGTGGAGGAAGGCATTTGTGATGGCCTCATGCAGGAGCGAAGACGCCTCAGAAACAGGTAACAACTGGTCCCCATCGCCCCTCTCCGGTGCAAGCCACGCGAGGATTGCCCCTATAAATTCATTCAGAGGACGGCGAAACACGATCTTCAGTTCATCAGTTGAATATACAGATAGATCAACATTTTCGAGAACCGGATCCTCCACTTTGGGACGCCAGGAAGCCAATACATCACGGAGGAGTTCGAGATGCTCGGGTGAATGGCCGCTCACGCCTGCACTAACCCGCCCGACATGGCAGAGGCTGCTGCTGCGGCTGCAGCCGCCGCGGTCCATGCTGCGCCCTCCGCGATATCACCCCAGGGAATGTCCTGGTACCAATGTTTTCCAAAAGCTGCCTGGAGTGCCTCTTCCGGCGTCGGCGCCGACTGCCCGAGCCAATACTTGGCTTGAGCTAGAAGGATTACGTCACCAGGGCCCCTTGGACCGCAGCCATTTCTTGGAGCTATTCACATAGTTCTTCAGACTCCTGATTGCTTTCTGGGACGACTTGTACTGTACCTGGTGGGTATCCCAATTTCGCCCGCCGTTATCTGTCAACCATTTCATTCCATACATGAACAAGTCTCGTGTACGAAATCGTATACCGTGAGTACCGCCGCGATCGGCAGCGGCGTGCTTGTCACGGTTGATATGCTTATCCAGTTTCTCCCACTTTTCTGGCGCTCCTGACCCTTGTGTGGGTGGGTTGAGGGCCCGGGTCGGCTGAGATCGTTGTGCGTGCACGGGGTCGGGACAGGCGGACGGGGTGCGTGACGTGCGCGGGTTCCCCGGCCACGATGCGGGTGTCGAATCCATCCCGTGAACAGGGGGTTCCCGTGCACGCCACGACTGATTCGGACTGGGTTTGACGGGTGCTCGGTGGGTTTGATTTGTCAGGCCGCATCAGCCTGTTCGAGGTCACGGTAGTGGGCGGCTTCGGCCTCGGCTGGAGAGCGGTCGTCGAGTTCGCCGTGGATGCGGTCCTCGTTGAACCAGGCGACCCACCCGCAGGTGGCGAGCTCGAGGTCGTCGAGTCCTTTCCAGTGGCCGCCGTTGGCGGCGAGCACGGCAGGGCTGCGGTGCAGTTCGGTCTTGTAGAGGGCGTTCACCGATTCAGCCATTGCATTATCGAAACTGTCCCCAACGGTGCCGATGGAGGGCGTCGCGCCGATCTCGTCGATGCGGTCGGTGTAGGCGATGGATGTGTACTGGGAGCCGGCGTCGTTGTGGCAGATCAGCCCGGCGAGGTCGGTGCCCCGCCTTGTCCAGGCGGCCATGTTCAACGCGTCCACGACAAGGTCGGCGTGCATGGTGCGGGCGGCTTTCCAGCCGACGATGCGCCGGGAGAACGCGTCGACAACGAACGCCATGTACACGATCCCAGACCATGTCGAGCAGTACGTGAAATCGGCTACCCACAACTGATCTGGGGCGGTGGCGGTGAAGTTCCGCCTCACCAGGTCCGGGGCTCGGGTCGCGGCTGGATCGGCGTGGGTGGTGAATCGGCGCTTCGCTCGACTGGCACCACTGATGCCCTCAGCTTTCATCAGGCGGGCGACCTGGTCACGACCCAGGTCGAGACCGGCCTTACGAACCGCGACGGCCATCTTGCGACGCCCGTAGACCGAGTAGTTCTTCTCCCAGATCGCCCGGACCTTCGGGCCCATCTCAGCGTCGCGGATCTTGCGGACACAGGGCTTGCGGGTCTTGGCGGACCAGTAGGTGGTGGGGGCGATCTCCAACGCTTCACAGATCGGCTCGATCCCCCATCTCAGCCCACCGGACTCACGGGTCCGGTGGGCGTCGATGAACTCAACAACCGCAGCGACCTCATCTGAGGTCAGCGGCCCTACCTCCTCGGGCGACCGTCGAGCTCGGTCGCGAAGAAAACCGATGCGGCTTTCAGAATGTCATTCGCCCTGCGAAGCTCCTTGACCTCGCGTTCAGCTCGGAGATCCGCTGCGCATCGGCGCTCGATCGGCCCGGCCGATTCCCCGAATCGATGTCAGCGCGACTGACCCAGCCACTCAAGGACTGCGCTCCAACACCAAGCTCACGAGCGACCCGGGCGATCACACCATGAGACACACCGGTCTCACGGCGGATCTCCAAGACCATCCACACCGCCCGCTCACGCAGCTCATCGGGATACTTCGGCGGCTTCGACCGCACACCACTCTTCGTTGCCATGCTCCATACTCGTTTCCAAGCTCAGGAGCACCCGCGGATCCCAGTCCGAATCACCAAAGGCATCCACCGCAACGCCCGCAACCTCGCCGCCGCGTTCTTCGACCACCAACACGAGATCCTCGCCTACACCCGAACCTCGCCGTCCCCTTCGATAACAACCAAGCCGAACGAGATCTCCGTATGGCCAAGATTGCCCAAAAGATCAGCTACGGCTGGCGAACCCCCGACGGCGTTCAGACCTTCGCCGCCATCCGCAGCTACATCGAAACCGGACGCAAACACGGCCTCCACGCCCTCGACCTCCTCACCCAACTCCTCACCACCGGACCCTGGACCATCCCCAACCCAACATGACCAAACCAGCCGCCGGCTGAATAGTTACACAGGTGGACCCTCACTGTGCTCCCCCACAAGGCCAGGTTGAGGGCCGGTTAACGGGCAACGTCCAAGCCCCAAGCGAGGATGCTCCCGAGTTCCGTGGAACTTGGGACATCCTCCGATTGGGCCGTCCTCAGCACGCTCAACCAAACTCGCGGCTCAGTCAAGCGGGTCGCCCCAATCGCACAGGTCCACTAGCAGGGGCTTGCTGCCAAAACACGCGCCCCTCACGATATCGTTGGGCGGTTCATCCCAGATACTCAACAAGATCTTGAACTGACCATTGCGGGTCTGCCTGAGGTAGTAGATCGGATAGTCCGCCGAGGACACAGATGGAAAGCCTTCGTACCGTTCATAGCCCAAAGTGGCAAGCTTCCTCAAGATCTCCTCCAAAACAATACGACCGGACATCGGACGCGCGTCCCAGGTCGTCTCCACCTCAGGGTCACCGATTGGAATACTGCCCGAGAGGCGGCACTCATCAGAGTCCACCCGCACATCCCCTTTAACTCCACCTCCAGTCAAGGCAGAGATTCGAACGGACTCATCGTACAGGCTGCTCATTCGAGCGTTGTCCAATTTCCTGGGTGTCACGCTCCTTTTCCAAGCCTTCATGAATAGCACCAGCCCAGTGACGAGCACCAGAATTGCTACCAGCTTTACAAAGACAACATACCACTTTCGGCTCTTTGGCATCAAAGGGAAGGCCCATTCAAGTACACCGCGCGAGCCCGACCAATCCTGGAACCCGTCATAACGCTAGTTATCGGCATGAGCGTGTCGTTCCTTAGTGGATTCGCCGAGACGACAGTCCAGGCGGGGCCAAGGGAGGGGGCACCGACCGTACAGGGCGGCTCTTCCTCGACGTGCTGGCTGGGCCATATCGCCACTACCGGGCAGACGCGCCGGACCCGCCCATGCTTGGGTCGACATGCTCCCGGTGGCGGTCACCGACTCGGCGATGGCAAGGTGGCCTCGGCTCCCATGGGTACCCCGACGTCGAGGGGGTAGGTTCGTCGGTTTATGGGGTCTGAGCGCGTTGGTTGGTGGGTGACCTTCGCCGTCGCACTGTTCGTCGGGACGATGTGGGCGCTGTCGGTGCCACCGTCAGGCGGGCCGGACGAACCGGCCCACATGGTCAAGGCGGCAGCCGTCGCCGGAGGGGACCTGTCGACCTCGGTGGTGTGGAAGGACGAGTGGATCGGCAAGGTGCCCGACACCATGGTCCGGGTCCGGATGGGTTACCGCTACGGCGCCATGTGGGAGCAGGTGAAGTGTGGTAAGGGGTGGCGAACCAAGCCACGACGTGCGCGCCAGGGCTGACCGAGAATCCAGATCGGTACATGGTCACCACCACCTACGTCGGGACCTATCAGCCCGCCTACTACGCCATCGTCGGGCTGCCCACCCGGTTCCTTCCGCCCCGCCACGGGGTCTATGCCGCTCGTCTGGTGAGCGTGGCGATGGTGGCCGCGCTTGCCGCGTCGGCGTTGACGTCCGCTCGCAAGCTGGGCTCGACGGTCACGGGAGCGACCCTGCTCACCTTCACCCCGGCGTTGGTGTTCGTGGCCTCGACCGTGAATGCCCAGGGACCCGAACTCGTCGCCGCCATCGCCGTGTGGACCACCGGGCTGGTCGTGCTCGGATCCAACCCGCCCACACGACGCGAGGTGATTCGTTTGGGGGTAGCGGCCTCGGTGTTGGCCTCGTCCCGACCCACCGGACCGCTCCTGACCATGATCATCCTGGTGGTTCTGGGACTCGCAGCCGCGAACCTGGCCCGGCTGAGAATGCTCTGGTCACACCGCTCCACCCGGGTGGTGGCCGCGGTTACGGCACTGGTGTGGGCGGCCAGCGTGATCCACGTGATCGCCACCAGCGCTCTCACATCGGTGATGATCACACCCCGACCAGAAGGCCTCACCCGAGCCCATTGGAACGAGGTGGCAGCGACCGTCCCCCAACTGGTCGAGGATCAGGTCGCTCTGATCAGCTGGCACGGCATCGTGGCGCTGAACCTGGTCAAACCCCTTCTCGTCGCCTGGTTCGCACTCCTGGCGGCACTCGTCGTGGTCGCGCTGGTCCGAGGCACGTGGCGTTCACGGCTGATCATGGTGGCGATGGTGACGGGATGGATCACCCTGCCTCTCGCCGCGGTGCTGATCAACCACGAGGCCGCATGGCAAGGCCGATACGGCCTTCCCCTCGGAGTCGGAATCCCCATCCTGGCGGCGTGGACCATCGAACGCCGGCCCGCTCAAGGTCGGTGGGCACCAACCAGACCTGCCTTCACCGTGGTAGCGGCCACCGCCGTGGCGACGGGCCTGGTCGTCGCCCACCAGCAGTTGATGAGCCGCAACCTCCATGGCCAACCCAGCCCCGTGTTCGCCCCTCGCTCACCGGACCTGTGGAACGGCCCACTGAACCCCGACCTGTTGTTCCTGGGAATGATCCTGGCCGCCATCATCATCATCGGCCTGACCCTGCTCCAGGTTGTTCCGCTACGACGGGCACCCCACCCCTCCGGGCACGGCGTCACCGCTCAGGAACTGCGCGGGTAGGTCCAGTCGTCGTCGCTACCTGGGTGATCAGACCGAGGCTTCGCCTCGGTTTAGCCATGCCGTACTGATGGGTCGGCTCGCCTACCGGCTCGCCTCCTTAGATCAGCTCAGACGGCTGAGGTCTCTAACTGCGCCTCGGTCGGCGCTGAGGGCTAGGGCGGCGTAGGCCCGTAGCGCCTGGCTGACCGGACGATGGCGGTCCACAGGTTGCCAGGGCTTCTCGCTGGATTCCATCTTGGCTCGACGGTCGGCCAACTCCTCGTCGGGCACATCGAGGAGGATCGACCGGCCGTGGACGTCGATGGAGATCATGTCTCCCTCCTCGACCAGGCCGATGGTGCCCCCCACCGCTGCCTCCGGTGAGACGTGTCCGATCGACAACCCCGACGTACCGCCCGAGAAGCGACCGTCGGTGATCAGGGCGCACTCCTTGCCCAGACCGGCGCCCTTGAGGAAGGCGGTGGGATAAAGCATCTCCTGCATGCCGGGACCGCCCGAAGGCCCCTCGTAGCGGACCACGATGACATCGCCGGGCCGCACCTCCTCGTTGAGGATCAGGTCCACGGCAGCCTCCTGGCTCTCCACCACCCGGGCCGGGCCCCGGAACGTGAACAGCTCCTCGTCGATGCCCGCCGCCTTGATCACACAACCGTCGGGGGCCAGGTTGCCCCGCAGGATGATCAGACCACCGTCGGCGGAATAGGCGTGCTCAACGCTACGGATGCACCCGACCTGGTCGTTGGTGTCCAGGCGCTTCCACCGGTTGGTGGTGCTGAACGCCTCGGTGGTGCGCACCCCGCCGGGGGCGGCATGGAACAGGTCGATGGCCCGGTCGCTGGCCTTGCCGCCCCGCACGTCCCACTCGTCCAACCACGACTCCAGGTCGGGCGAGTGGACGCTGTGCACCTCGGTGTTGAGCTTGCCCGCCCTGTTCAGCTCGCCCAACAGTGCCGGGATACCGCCGGCGCGATGCACGTCTTCCATGTGGAAATCGGAGTTGGGCGCCACCTTGGACAGGCACGGCACCCGGCGGCTGATGGCATCGATCTCGTCCAAGCCGAAGTCGTGACCGGCCTCGTAGGCGGCGGCCAAGATGTGCAACACGGTGTTGGTGGAACCACCCATGGCTACATCTAGCGCCATGGCGTTCTCGAAGGCGGCCACGCTGGCCACGTTGCGGGGCAGCACCGAATCGTCGTCGTTCTCGTAGTACCGACGGGCCAGATCCATCACGATCCGCCCGGCCTCCACGAACAGATCACGACGAGCGGCGTGGGTGGCCAGCGTCGACCCGTTGCCCGGCAGCGACAGGCCCAGGGCCTCGGTGAGGCAGTTCATGGAGTTGGCGGTGAACATCCCCGAACAAGACCCGCAGGTGGGGCAGGCCGAACGCTCCACCTCGTCCAGGCCCTCGTCGGTCACGTCGTGAGCGGCGCTGGCGGCGATGGCGGTTATCAGGTCGGTGGGCGCGTGGGCCACGCCGTTCACCACCACGGCCTTGCCCGCCTCCATCGGCCCACCCGACACGAACACGGTGGGGATGTTCAGGCGCAGGGCGGCGTTGAGCATGCCCGGGGTGATCTTGTCGCAGTTGGAGATACACACCAGGGCATCGGCGCAGTGAGCGTTCACCATGTACTCGACCGAGTCGGCGATCACCTCACGGCTGGGCAGGCTGTAGAGCATCCCGCCATGACCCATGGCGATGCCATCGTCCACGGCGATGGTGTGGAACTCCTTGGTAACACCCCCCGCGGAGTGAACAGCCTCGGCCACGATGTCGCCCATGTCCTTGAGGTGGACGTGGCCCGGCACGAACTGGGTGTAGCTGTTGGCGATGGCCACGATCGGCTTGCCGAAGTCGTCGTCGGTCATGCCGGTGGCCCGCCACAGGGCACGGGCGCCGGCCATGTTCCGGCCGTGGGTGGACGTGCGGGACCGCAGTTCGGGCATGGGTCCAGCGTAGGCCCCAACCCGGCCGCATCCCTCAGGACAAATTCGATCCGGGGGTGACGGGCGGAGGCACGGCGGGTGGGGAAGGATTGGACCATGTCGAAGCCCTCCGCCTCCCCCCAAGTTGTGCCGACGTCGGGAACGAACCGTGTTCGGTCATGGCGCCGCGTCACCGTTGCCGCTCTTGTGTTGGGGTCGGTGACGCTCGGTGCCTGCGGCAGCGATGACGGTGACGACACCGCCACCACCACGACAGTGGCCGGGGCCGCTTCCTCCACCACCGGATCGACCGACACCACGGGCGGGTCCACCGCCACCTCGGAACCCGCAACCAGCCAGGACGTGCTGGTGTACTTCGTGCGAGGCGAACGCCTGGCCGCCTCGTCGCGATCGGTCACCGGCGAAGGAGTTGGGGCCGCGGCGTTGGAGGCGGTGATCGCCGGTCCCAACGAGGTCGAATCGGGTATCGGCTTCTCCAACGCCGTGCCGGCGGGCACCGAGGTGCTGGGCGTGAACATCGCCGCCGGTGTGGCCACCGTTGATCTGAGCGGCGACTTCCAGTCCGGTGGAGGCAGCCTCTCCATGCAACTCCGGGTAGCCCAGGTGGTAGCCACCCTGACCCAGTTCGACACCGTCGAGTCCGTCACCATCCGCATCGACGGCGACGAGGTCGACGGCATCGGCGGCGAGGGGGTGCCGGCCAGCGACCTCGACCGCACCGACATCGAAGACCAGACCCCGGGCATCCTGCTCGAACACCCCGCTCCCGGCGCCACGGTCTCCTCGCCGCTGACGATCTCGGGGACGTCCAACACCTTCGAAGCCACCTACGAGTACGAGGTGATCGACGAGGCGGGCACCACCGTCGCATCCGGCTTCGACACCGCCACCTCGGGCACCGGTACACGCGGCACCTTCGAGACCGAGATCGACCTCGGTGACACCACCGGCGACGTGACCCTCGTATTGTTCGAGTCCAGCGCCAAGGACGGCAGCCGCATCAACGAGGTCGAGATTCCGCTCACGGTCGGCTGACCACCTGGGATCACCTCTCCCGACCACACACCAAAGGCGACCACCACCCCACATGACCCAGGTTCCGACGTTGCCCTCACCCGCCGCCTCCCCGGTGGCGACCCGACCCGGTCCGGGAGAGGCAGTGATCGAGATCGTCGACGTGGTGAAGCGGTGGGGCAACACCCCGGTACTGGGTGGGGCGTCGTTCACGGTTCGCCCCGGTGTGACCGGGCTGCTGGGAGCAAACGGGGCGGGCAAGACCACCCTCATCGGCATGATCCTGGGCCTCACCCCGCCCGACGGTGGAAGCATCCGAGTCTTCGGCTTGGACCCCACCACCGCCGGCCCCGAGATCCGAGCTCGGCTCGGCTACAGCCCCGAACACCACCTTCTCCCGCCCGATGTGCGGGCCGTCGACCTGGTCCGCCACGTCGCCGAGGTCCACGGTCTACCCCGTCAAGAGGCCACCAACCGGGCCAGCGACGCGCTGTGGCAGGTCGGGCTGGGTGAAGAACGTGGCCGCCCCGTCGGCACCATGTCCACCGGCCAACGCCAGCGGATCAAGCTGGCCCAGGCCCTGGCCCACGACCCCCACCTGATGGTGCTCGACGAGCCCACCGACGGCCTCGACCCGGTGCAACGAGACGCCATGTTGGAACTGATCCATCGAGTCGGGCACGAGTTCGGCATCACCGTCTTGTTGTCTTCGCACCTCCTGGAAGAGGTGGAGCGCATCTGTGACTCGGCGGTGATCCTGGCTGGAGGCACCGTCGCCGCAGCCGGCACCCTCGACGAGCTCCGGGGAAGGCGAAGGCCTCACGTTGGAGTTCGACGGGGCCCCCGCCGCGGTCGAAGCCGCTCTCACCGCCATCCACGCCACCGGAGCCGAGATCCGCGTACATGGCCGCCAGTACCTGGTGACCGGCCCCGAAGGCCTGTTCACCACCGTTCGCGACGCGGTGGCATCCACGGGAGCGGGGATCAGGCGGCTGGGCCGACGCACCGTGTCGCTCGAAGAGGTGTTCCTCGGGGTCGGCGCCGGAATCGACCCGTCGCTGGACCCCCGCCGAGCCGGTACCGGCCAACCCGCCACTCCCCCGGCCCCGACTCCGGCCCCGACTCCGGCCCCGCCACACTCGCCCGCACCGGCGACCACCGCGGTAGCCCCGGTGGCGTCATCGAACCCGTCGCCGACGCCACCCGTACCACCGCCACCACCGCCACCACCGCCAGCGCCAGCGCCAGCGCCAGCGCCAGCGCCACCGGACATCGATGCCGACCAACGCCGCGCCACCTCCACCACCGCCGCCACCGCCAGCCCCCACGGCCCCCACGGCCCCAGGGCCGGCACCGTCCATGCACCACCATCTGGATGACGACTCGTCGCGGCCTAACAATGGGGACACGCCATGAGCGGGCCCGACGTGTTCGATGGTGCCGAAGCCCGAATCATCGACCGCGGCTACCGGCGCTACGACAACGATCGCACCGGAGTCGGCGGTGCGATCTGGTCAGTGATGCGCCACAGCATCCAGCGAGGCCTGGGAATGCGGCGCCCCATCTGGGCCAAGGTTCCCCCCACCCTCACCGCGTTCATCGCCTACATACCGGCGGTGGTGTTCGTGGGCATCGTGGCCCTGGTGCCGGCCGAGAGCATCACCGACCTCGTGCTCCCCACCTACGGGGCGTACTACGGCTACGTGATCAGCGCCATCGTCTTGTTCGTGGCCTTCGCCGCTCCCGAGATGCTCTGCACCGACCGGCGCAGCGGCATGCTCGGCATCTACCTGGCCTCACCCCTCAACCGGGACACCTACCTGGTGGCCAAGGCTCTGGCGGTGGCGGCCACCCTGTCTCTGGTGTGCATCGGTCCACCGCTGCTGATGCTGGTGGCCAACGTCTTGCAGAACCAGGGACCGACCGGGCTCGGTGACATCCTCACCACTCTCTTGCGGGTGCTGGTGGCCGGGCTGATGATCACCCTGCTCTTCACCGGAGTCACCATGGGCGTGGCCAGCCTCACCGACCGCAAGAGCATCGCCACCGCCGGGATCATCTTGTTGTTGTTGGTGTCGGTCATGATCGCCGGGATCTTCTCCGAAGCTTCCAACAGCGACCTACCACTCATCGGTTCGGTGCTGACGCTCAGCCTCGACATCGGGCCGAGAGTCCACAACGACCTCGTCATCGACTCCCTGGACGTTTCCGATGCCGCCGTCTACGGAGCCTGGCTCGCCTGGACGGTGGCCGGCTTCGCTGTAGCCCGCTGGCGCATCCACTCCCTGCCGGTGACCCGATGATCGAGGTGGTCGGCGTCTCACGCTGGTTCGGCGACGTGGTCGCCGTATCTGACGTGTCGTTCTCGATCGGAGCCGGGGTCACCGCCCTTCTCGGACCCAACGGCGCCGGCAAGTCGACGCTGCTGCGGATGCTGTGCGGGCTCAGTCCCCCCAACCGCGGCACGGTGAAGGTTCTGGGTGGAGACCCCCGCACCGACATGGCGGTGCGCCGACGGATCAGCATCGTCCCCCAGCAGGAGGCGGTGTTCGAACGGATGGGGGCGCTCGATCTGGTCCGGCTGGCCGGGGTCCTCAACGGGATCCAAGACCCCGACGGGACCGCCCGCCGCTGCCTGGCCGTGGTCGAGATGGACGCCGACGACAAACGGCCCGTCACCACGTACTCCAAAGGCATGAAGCAGCGGGTCAAGGTGGCCCAGGCGCTGGTCAACGATCCAGCAGTGATGGTGCTGGACGAGCCCCTCACCGGGCTCGACCCACGTCAGCGCCGTCACCTGATCGAACTGTTCGCACTGTTGGGCGAACAAGGACGGTGCGTGCTGGTGTCCAGCCACGTGCTCGAAGAGGTCGAACGGTTCGGGTCACGGGTCCTCGTCATCGCCCAGGGGCGGCTGGCCGCCACCGGCGACTATCGGGCCATCCGAGACCTCATGGACGACCGCCCTCACCGGATCCGCGTCCGCACCGACAAACCCCGGGAAGTGGCGGCATCGCTACTGCTCCATGCCGGGGTCCAGGCCGCTTCGGTCATGCCAGCCCGAGCCGGGCGAGAGCCAGCCGTGCTGGTCGACACCACCGACGCACCCACCTTCCGCCGGTCGGTGGCCGCCATCGCCCACAGCCTCGATGCCCAGCTGTGGGAGGTCGCCCCGTTGGACGACGACCTCGAGAGCGTCTTCAAGTACCTGGTGCAGCCATGACCCATCCCGACACCCCAGCGCCCCAGAACTTCGCTTCCCCCCCAGCGCCCCCGCAACCGCCCCCGCCCAGCAATCCGGTCGCCCAACTGCCGGCCCCGGACCTAGGTTCCGCCACTCCACTGCCGGCGCCGGTACCGGTGTTTGCGGCGCTGTACCGGTTGTTCCTTCGCACCACTGCCACCCGAGGCCGGCTCCTAGCCATCGGAGCGCTCAGCGGGCTCAGCTTGCTCGGCGCGGTCATAGCCAGCGCCGCCGGACCGACCGACTCCTTCGAGGCGGCGGCGTCGTTCGCTGTGGCCAACCTCACCACGCTCCTGCCGGTGGCGGCCCTGGTGTTCGGTGCCGGGTCAATTGGAGACCTGATCGACGACGGGTCGCTGGTCTACGTGTGGCTGCGCCCCATCTCCACCCGCCTGCCGGTGGTGGCGGCGTGGGCGGCGACAATGACCATCCTCGTGCCGCTGGTCGGCCTGCCCGTGGTGGCCGGTACCGCACTGTTGGACACCCACCCCGACATCATGGCCGCCACCATCCTCGCCCTGGCCGTGGGAATTCCTGCCTATTCGGCGCTGGCGGTCATGGCCGGAATCCGCTTCCGTCGAGCCCTGCCATGGGGCCTGGCCTACATCTTGTTGTGGGAAGGGTTCGTGGCCGGAGCCGGCAGCACGGCTGGGCGCCTGGCCATGCGCTCCTACCTGCTGTCCATAGTGGCCCAGGTCGCTCACCACCCCAGCAAGATCGGGATCTTCAACCTGGCCAGCGGCATCACCATGCCGCTGGTGGTGGGCGTCGCGGCCCTCGCCTACGCCAGCCGCCGCCTGGCCCACACCGACGTCCCCTAGCGCTGACCCTCAGGCGCTGACCCTCAGGCGCTGACCCTCAGGCGCTGACCCTCAGGCGCTGACCCTCAGGCGCTGGCCGTCAGGCGCTGGCCGCTCGGCTCAGGACCGGGCGCGAAGCTGAAAGGACAAGCCGGCGCCGACGACTCTGACCGCGGCACGATCCTCTGGCGGGAACCATGTTCGACCCGCTTACCGGTCATGATGGCCCGGTTCCCCTCGACCCCGTACGTCAGTTGACCTGGCGTTCCTTGTCACCCCAGTAGTCCTCGCGCAGCTTGAACTTCTGGAGCTTGCCGGTGGCGGTACGGGCCAGGACAGCGCGGAACTCGATCCGCTTGGGGATCTTGTAGCCGGCCAGCCGAGACCGGCAGTAGTCCCGCAACTCGTCCTCGGAGACCTCCTGGCCGGGGGCCAGGACCACCAGGCCGAGCACCAGCTCACCCCACTTCTCGTCTGGCACCCCGATCACCGCCACCTCGGCCACGGCCGGATGGCTGAACAGGGCGTCTTCCACCTCGATCGACGACACGTTCTCGCCGCCGGTGATGATCACGTCCTTCTTGCGGTCCGAGATGACCACGTATCCGTCGTCGTCGATTGCGCCGCCGTCGCCGGTGTGGAACCAACCGTCGACGATGGCATCCGCGGTGGCGTCGGGCTGATCCCAATAGCCCTCCATGACCACGTTGGAACGGGCCTTGACCTCTCCCTGTCCGGACACAGCCATGCGCACCCCCAGCGCGGGAGCACCGGCCCGGCTCAAGTTCCTGGCCCTCGCCTCGGGCGAGAGATCATCCCACTCGGCCCGGGCCCGGTTCATGGTCAACAGCGGGGCGGTCTCGGTGAGCCCGTAGATCTGGATGAACTCCCAGCCCAGCTCGGTCTCCACCCGCTCGATGGTTCGGGTGGGCGGCGGGGCTCCCGCCACCACGATGCGGGTCCGCCCCCGACCGGGCACCTCGTCGAGCCCGGCGGCAGCATCGAGCACCATGTTCACCACCGCTGGCGCACCGCACAACAGGGTCACACCATGCTGGTCGACGCGGCGCAAGATCTCCGACCCGTCGACCTTGCGCAACACCACCTGGGTGGCACCCATCCCGGCGTTGGCGTAGGGCATCCCCCACCCGTTGCAGTGGAACATCGGGAGCGTGTGCAGGTAGACGTCTCGATCGTTCACACCGGCCTGCCACCCGAAGGTGGTGGCGTTGACCCACAGGCTGCGGTGGGTCTGTTGCACCCCCTTGGGGCGGGCGGTGGTCCCCGAGGTGTAGTTGATGGTGGCGGTGACGTCCTCGTCAGGTTCCCAAGGGCGGGGCTCGTTGTCCCAGTCGAACATGGCATCGGCTTCGGGCGAACCGAGCTCGGCCCGGTGGGCCGCCTCGATTCCCTCGACGGTGTCGGCCACCTCGGGGTCATACAACAGGACCGAGGCCCCGCAGTGCTCGACGATGTAGGCGATCTCATCTTGGGCCAGACGGAAGTTGATGGGCACGTAGATCCGCCCCCAGCCCGACACGCCCCAGAACCCCGACAGCAGGCGACCGGCATTGTGGGACACGACCGCCACCCGTTCCCTCCGCCCGATACCCATTCGGTCCAGCCCCGCAGCTTGGGCTCGGGCCCGCGCCGCCAACTGTCGGTAGGTGAGCGATCCCAGCGAAGACGCTGGCTGGTCGGGTTCGTCGACCACCGCCACCCGGTCGGGGTAGACGGTCTCGGCCCGGTCCAAGAAGTCACGAACGGTGAGAGCAACCTTCATGGCCCGGACCGTACAACCCCATCGCCATCCCCGTTCTGGCGCAAGAAGCGGCGGCCATGGCGCCGACTCTTGCCCAGTATCCAAGCGGTCCACCCACACCCACCGTTCTGGGGCAATCCGTGGTCAACAATCAGCCACTTCTTGCCCCAGAATCGGCACCCACGTTGAGACACAGAGGGAGGAGAGAAGTCACGCAGCATTTCTGGCCCGGGCAACCAGCGCAGCCCGTACCTGAGTCACCACCAACTGCGGACTACTCACGATGTCGTCGTAGGTGAAGTCGAGGACCAGATACCCGGCGAGTACCAACTGACGCCTTCGCGCAGCGTCCGCCGCCACCTGATCCCGGGTGCTGTGCCACGCATGGCCATTCACCTCGATGACCACCAGATGGTCCGGATACAGAAAGTCGACGCGGGCGACAAAGGCACCCTTGGGTGCGATCCGGGCCTGGCAGATCGGGGCGGGCAGACCAGCATTCGCCAGGACTCGAAGGGTCTCCCGCTCCAGCCAACTCTCGGTCACCGCACCACCGGACCGTTCCACAAGGACCTGTTCAAAGACACGAACCCCGTTTCGTCCCCGGCACCGGATGGCCTCCAACCGCGCCCACAACCAAGGGTCATGGGCCAGACGTGCCGCGACGGCGTCGTCGACCGCACCCTTCACGCGAGCGACACTGATGATGGGCACCAGCGACGCCAGGGAGAAGAGCGTTCGAGCCACCGACATGCATGGAATACCGGCCACCGTGACCAGGTCATCCTCGGTGAGGTTGGTGCTTGTGTGAAGGTTCACCTGTGGGTTGTCGTATGAGTAGCTATGCCGCCCCACACTCACTTCGGGTACACGCGGAGCCTGGAAACCTCGGATCGAATGCAACCAGGCCGCCGTGCGGTGAGAGGCGTACCCACCGGTGTCGAAACATGCGATGGCAACGCGCTGAAGTGGGTCCGACGGTGCTCCGGCCACGACCAACGTCTGCCGCCCAGCCCTGACCAGCACACCGTTGCCAACCAGAGTCCGGAGCCTCGCTCGAGTGACCCCACCTTCGCTCAGCTGAGCACGGGTGAGAACCCCGTGCTGTGCCCTGGCGAGTTCGAAGATGGCTGCGAGACTGGTCATAGCCCGAGTCCACCAAGGCCCAGTGACAACCAAGCCTGCACCCCACCCGCAACGTCCACGCCGACCCTGAGGCCACCCGCCTGCAAACCGGTTCTGGGGCAAGAAGTGGCGGACAGGCCACCAGGATCGGCCCCAGATCCGTCTGACCTAGGCGCGGACATCGATTCTCGGGCAGGAGTCGGCTGTTCAGCAGCTGCTCCTTGCCCAAGAACTGATTCGCCCGTCGGTCAGGCGGAGCGGTCGGTCAGGAGGCGGGCTACCTCGCGGCCGTCGGCCTGGCCCTGGGTGGCCTTCATTATCTGGCCGGTGAAGAACCCCGCCAGCTTCTTGCGGGCCTTATCGTCCCCGGTGCGGTACTGCTCCCACTCGGCGGGGTTGCCAGCAATCACCTGGTCGACCACCGCCTCCAGGGCTTCGGAGCCCATCGCCTCGAACCCACGCTGGGTCGCAACCTCGGCCGCAGTCCTCGACGGGTCTGTCACCAGGTCGGCCAGAACCTGCTTGGCCTGGGTAGCGGTCAGGTCACCCGCCACCTCCATGGCCACCAGTTCCGCCAACCGTTCCGGGGCGAGTTCGGACCCACCTTCACCGGCCAGGTTCTGGGCGATGTGCACCAAGACCCGGGCCTTGACAGCGTCGGGAGCGGCGGCGGCAGCAGATGCAAGCTCACCCAACTCGCCCACGCCGTGCCCGTGGCTGCGGGCCTCGGCGTCACCGGTGTACACCTCGGCCCGGGCACCGTCGGGTCCACCCGCAGGAGCATCGAGGTGCTTCCAGTGACCGCCGGCCACCGCCATGGCCAACAGGGCCTGGGAGTCCTGGCCGCGGTCCACGATCACCACAACCGACTCGGCGGTGACCGACTCGCCGGTGACGTCGGCCAGACGGTGGCGGCGAGCCTGGGGCAGCATCGGCAATGACGCGGCGATCTCGGCCACCCACGCCGGGTCGGGGTCGACGGGGACCAGGTCGGGCTCGGGGAAGTACCGGTAGTCGTCGGCCTCCTCCTTTGACCGCATGGTCTGGGTCCGGCCCGATGCGTCGTCCCAATGCCTGGTCTCCTGCACCACCTTCTCGCCGGCCGAATGAATGTCGGCCTGGCGGGTGGCCTCGTACTCGATGGCACGACCCAGGGATCGCAGCGAGTTCAGGTTCTTGATCTCACAACGGGTGCGCAGCTCGTCGGTACCCTCACGCCGCACCGACACGTTGGCGTCGACCCGCATGGAGCCCTCTTCCATCTTCCCGTCGCTGATCCCACAGGCCACCAGGATGGAACGAAGCTCGGCCACGTACTGGCGGGCCTGCTCGGCCGAGCGGACATGGGGCCGAGACACGATCTCGAGCAGCGGAACCCCGGCCCGGTTGTAGTCGACCAGGGAATGCTCGGCTCCGTGGATGCGCCCGGTCTCGCCACCGACGTGGGTGGACTTGCCGGTGTCCTCCTCCAGGTGGGCCCGCTCGATCCCGACCACGTGCCCGGAGGGAAGCTCCAGAGACCCGTCGACCACGATGGGCTGGTCGTACTGGGAGATCTGGAAGTTCTTCGGCATGTCCGGATAGAAGTAGTTCTTCCTGGCGAACACCGACCGACGCACCGACGACGGGCCGCCCACCGCGCAACCGAAGCGGATGGCCAGCTCCACGGCCTGTTGGTTCACGACCGGGAGGGTTCCCGGCAACCCGAGGGTGACGGGATCGACATTGGTGTTGGGCTCGTCACCGAAGCTGTTGGGAGCCCCAGAGAACATCTTGGTGACCGTCGCCAGCTCGGCGTGCACTTCGAGGCCACACACGAGCTCCCAGCGGGACCCATCGGCGGCTTCGACCACCAACACGTCGTCGCTGTCGGGGACGGTGATCGGGTTTCCGAGCGAGTCGGTGGGCACCCGGCCTTCAACCGCACCGTCCGCAACGGCTACTGAAACAATGGATGGAGTGGTCATCTGTTCACCTCATTGCCTACGGCAGCGGCAGCCATTCTCGAGGAACCCGGGCGCGGCCCTAGCGACTTGAGCGACCGACGTCGACCTGAACTTGCTGCTGGAGCGGTTATTTCCCAGCCAGGCTTTGCCCAAGAACCGACTCGGGATCCGGGCTGGTGGGTTACTGGGGCGGATCTGGTCGCGATACGACCAGATCTTGCCCAAGAAGAGATCTGGGGCTGGATCACTGGGTGAGAGGTCATGGGGCGGCGGCTTCGACTGCGGCCGCCTCAACCACCGACGCGGCGCGGAACATGGCTACCTCCCCCAAGGTGGGGGCCAGGATCTGGACACCGACCGGCAGCCCGTCGTCTCCGGTCCCGAACGGAACCGACATGGCGGGGTGACCGGCCAGGTTGGTGGGGATGGTGCAGATGTCGTTGAGGTACATGGTGAGCGGGTCGTGGATGGCACCCAACTCGAAGGCCGTGGTGGGTGAGGTCGGCGACAACAACACGTCCACCTTGGCGTAGGCGGCGGCGAAGTCGTTGCAGATCAGGGTGCGCACCTTCTGCGCCTGACCGTAGAAGGCGTCGTAGTAGCCCGCCGACAGGGCGTAGGTGCCGAGCATGATCCGACGCTTCACCTCGTCTCCGAACCCAGCGGTACGGGTGGCCACCATCATCTCGTTGGTGGTGGCGGCATCGACGCGCAGCCCGTAGCGGACACCGTCGAAGCGGGCCAGGTTGCTCGAAGCCTCAGCCGGCGCTATCAGGTAGTAGGCAGACAGGCCGAAGGTGACAGCGGGGACCGACACCTCCTCGACCACGGCACCGGCCGCGGCGAGGGCGTCGGCGGCTTGACGGACCCGGGCAGCCACGTCGGGGGCGATGCCCTCACCCATCAACTCGGAGACCAGCCCGACCCGAAGGCCTTGGACGCCATCGTCGAGATGGTCTGAAACTACTGGTGGCGCCTGGGGGATGGAGGTGGCGTCGCGGGGATCGTGACCGGAGATCACGTCCAACAGGAGGGCGGCGTCGGCCACGGTGGTGGCGAACGGCCCGATCTGGTCCAGCGAGGACGCGAAGGCCACCAACCCGTAGCGGCTGACCACGCCGTAGGTGGGTTTCACGCCCACCACGCCGCACAGCGCCGCGGGCTGGCGGATCGATCCGCCGGTGTCGGAGCCCAGAGACAGCGGGGCGAACCCGGCCGCCACCGCAGCCGCCGACCCACCCGAGGAACCGCCGGGTACCCGAGTCGTGTCACGGGGGTTGCGGGTGGGACCGAAGGCGGAGTTCTCGGTGGAGCTGCCCATGGCGAACTCGTCGAGGTTGGTCTTGCCCACCGACACGGCACCCGCCGCGTTCAGCAACTCCACGACGGTGGCGTCGTAGGGGGGAATCCAGCCTTCCAGAATCCGAGACGAGCACGTGGTGGCCACGCCCCGGGTGCAC
This sequence comes from Microthrixaceae bacterium, assembly GCA_016702505.1. NCBI lineage: Bacteria > Bacillati > Actinomycetota > Acidimicrobiia > Acidimicrobiales > Microthrixaceae > Microthrixaceae bacterium. The sequence continues at coordinate 288,013 of JADJDU010000001.1, read as the reverse complement.
AGGTTGTCCTTGATGGCCACCGGAACGCCGGCCAACGGACCGGGGTCCTCGCCGGCCGCCACCCGACGGTCGATCTCATCGGCGGCCGAGCGGGCCGCGTCCGCCGTCACCAGGTTGAAGGCATGGATCTCGGGTTCGGCCGCCTCGATGGCAGCCAAGTGACCTTCGAGGACCTCCCGGGCCGAACGTTTACCGACTCGAACAACGGCGGCGATGGCCACTGCGGTGTCGACGTGGGAGCCGTTCACGGTTCTTCTCCCAAGATGGTGGGGACACGGAACCGGCCCGATTCGGCCTGAGGCGCGCTGGCCAGGGCATCAGCATTGGTCAAGGTGGGGCCGGCCTCATCGGAGCGGAGCACGTTGATGAGGGGAACCGGGTGAGATGTCGGTTCGACCCCGGCCAGATCCAGGGCCGCCACGTCCTCGGCGTGATCGAGGATGGCGGCGAGTTGGCCGGTGAAGGTCTCCACCTCGGACTCGGCCAGCTCCAGCCGGGCCAGGCGGGCGACGTGTACGACGTCGTCACGGGATATGCGAGACATGCCAGCGATCGTAGGCCACCCCTGTCCTGACCCGGTCAGCCCGCCCTCGGCCTCGCGCATGACGGGGGCTCGATCGGGCCGGTCGGGGGATCCAGATGCCCTCAAGGTCCGAGCGGATAGCTCCAGCCGTCGTCGCTGCAAAGCTGACCAGACCGAGGCTTCGCCTCGGTTTAGCCATGCCGTATTAATGGGTCGGCTCGCCCTTCATGGGCGAACACCGAGCCGGGACGGTCAGGCGCCGGCGGTCACCTTGAGGGCGAACTCGACCGTGGCCGACTCGACCACCGCCGCGTCGTAGTCCAGGGTGGCTACGTGGAAGCTGCGGTCCAGGCGTATGCGTTCGACCGGGCCGGTAACGGCCGCAGCCAGGATGTCCGAGTTGACCGGTGGTACCACGTGATCTTGGGGACTGGTGAAGATGAGCGCCGGTGAGGAGATACGGCTCAGCCGGTCGCCCAGCGCCTCGCCAGCTTCGAACAACGAGATCAGGGGGGCCAACGGCGTGTCGGCGTAGGCGGTCTCCACCACGTCGGGGCGGGCGATGTCCGAGCCGATGCCGGGGATGCGATCGGCCCCGGTGGCCAACACCTCGGTGACCGCAGCCCGCATCCCTTCGGGTTCGCTGACGATGGCGTTGACGAACACGAGTCCGGCAATCTCTGGGTGCTCAGAACCCAACCAGGCGGTCAGGGCCCCGCCCATGGACAAGCCCACCACCACCACCTGCTCACAGCGGCCGACCAGGTCCTGGTACGCGGCCTCGGCGGTGGCCAGCCAGTCCGACCAGGTCGTCTTGATCAGGTCCTCGACCACGGTGCCGTGCCCGGGCAGGAGCGGCATCTCCACGGTGAAACCGGCAGCGGCCAAGGCCTCGGCCACGCCTCGCATGGAACCCGGGTTTCCGGTGAAGCCGTGGAGCACCAACGCCCCAGACGGGCCACCGGCATGGGACCAGGGTTCGGCTCCAGGGATCAGGTTCTCTGGCAATGACGAGGTCATGGGTGCTGCTCCAACGAAGTTCGATGGCCGGTCCACGTCGACCGACGGTCAGACAATCAATCACATCGGACGAAGAGATGTGGTTCACGATCACAACGTGCAGGATCGATGCGGGTGTGGGTGCAAGGTGGGCTGCTCACGAACCGGATCATCCACCTGGCCTTGCACGGCGGAGGGCCGCCCCGACCGCACCGTCCTTGACCCACGGGTCAAGGGGGTGATCGACTGACCGCCGTGACCGATCAGCGCCAACTCACCGCGCAGGGTCAGGAGCGCAAGCAGCAGCTCCTCGACCACGCCGCCGAGCTGTTCGCCGAACGCGGTTTCGCCGACACCCGCGTGGCCGACATCGTCCGATCCGCAGGCGTGGCCAAAGGCCTCTTCTACTGGTACTTCGAGAACAAGGAGGCCCTGTTCCGGGAACTGGTGGAGTTGAACCGGCTGCGACTGCGCCAGTTCCAAGCCCAGGCCATGGACCGCAACGCCGATCCGCTGCTGCAGATCCGCCAGGGCACCGAGGCCTCGGTGCGCTACATGGCCAACTACGCCAACTTCTTCGCCCTGCTGGAGGTGGAGAACCTGGACAAGCAGTTCGCCGACGAACTCCGCAAGGGAACCGAGATCCACACCCGAGACATGGCCGCCCTCCTACGCCGGGCCATCTCTGAGGGAACCGTGCGAGACGAGAACGTCGACCTCCTGGCCTATGGGGTGGTCAGCACCGTCGGTCTCTACGGGCACCTGCACCGCACCGGACGCATCCCCACACCGGTCGACGAGCTGGCCGCCTTCGTGGGCCGGTTCGTGGTGTGCTCGCTGGCCAGCCACGAGAAGGTGGCCCGCCGAGTGTTGGCCGTGCCGCTCCTGACTGCCGACACGGCCTGAACGGCTCCCGCCACGACCTGACCTCGGTTATCGTTCCGCCACCCACGTGCAAGGGGCGTGGGTCAGAACGTCCGAGGAGGACAAGTTGTCGAAGTTTCTCAGCGCCGAGTGGCTCGAGGCCGCTACCGCCATCCGTGAGGAGTTCAAGGGGCAAGGGGGAGCACCGCCACACAAGATGAGGATGAACCTGATCATCACCGGTGCCCCAGAGGACGTGTCGGCCGAGCCGATCGACGCCCACATGGACACCACCGACGGTGACATGAACATGGACATCGGTCACCTCGAAGGACCAGACCTGACCGTCACCCTGGAATACGAGGTGGCCAAGGCGATCCTGGTCGAGGGCAACCCCCAGGCCGGCATGCAGGCCTTCATGGCCGGCAAGATCAAGGTCCAGGGCGATATGACCAAGCTGATGGCCATGCAGTCCGCCACACCCGATGCCACCGCCCAGCAGATCGCTGAGCGCATCAACGCCATCACCGACTGATCCAGAGGCGAGCGTCACGCTCGCATCACTATCGGTTGACGGTCTCGGCCCGGCCAACACGGCCGGGCCGAGACGCGTCCGGGGCCGGGCCCAGGACAGGGTCGCCGGAGTTGCCCTCCGCCACCACGGTGGCCCTCGACGGCGAAGAGATGCGCGGTGCCGTCGCCACTGCGACCAGGGCCAACGCCAACCCGGTGAGGTAACCCCAGTGGTAGCTGGGCCCAGCCCCACCGAGGCCACCCGGCTCTGCTGCACCATCTGCATCACGGTGATGCCCACCACCACGCCCACCTGGTTCACCATCTGCTGGGAGGCGCCCGCGATCCCCAGGTCCCGGGGTTCGACCGACGCGGTGACCGCCGCCGACAGTGGCGGCATGGCGATGCCCATGCCCACACCGGCCAGGGCCAGCGCCCCCATGATCACGATCACCGCCGAACTCTCGCCCAAGGTGGCCATCCACCCCATGGCCATGACCACTGCCACCGCTCCAGCGGTTGCCGCCCACCTGGCCCCCACCCGCGCCACTACGAGCCCGGCCACCGGACCGGCCAGGGCGAAGGCCAGCGGACGGGCGATGCTGACCAACCCGGTCCTGGTCTCGGTGTAACCGAGGACGTTCTGCAACAGCAGTGGCGTGAGAATGAAGGAACCCATGTATGCGGCGTTGAGGTTGGCCTGGGTGACGATGGCGAAGGTGAACCCGCGTCGACGTAGGTAGTGCAAGGGCAGCAGTGGGCTCTCGGCCCGACGTTCGACCCGAACGAATCCAACGGCGGCGAGCGGGGTTACAGCTAGACCGGCCAGCACCCCGGGGTGGGTCCAACCGAGCCTGGTCGCTTCACTGATCGAGTAGAGCAAGGGCGCCACCGTGACTGCCAGCAGCGCCGCTCCAGCCACGTCGAGACGACCTTCACGGTGCTTGGGTGTCTCGGGCAGCAGTCGCCAGGCCAGCGCCAACGCAGCTACCGCGATTGGGATTTGAAGCAGAAACAGAACCCGCCAACCGAAGGCCTCGACCAAGGGACCACCGGCCACCACACCCACCACCGGCCCACCGGCGCCGACCATGGTCCAGTACCCCAAGGCCTTCACCCGTTCCTTCTCGGCGAAGACCCGGCTGACGATGGCAAATGATGCCGGCCCCGTCGCCGCGCCTTCCACGGCACCGAGCACACGGAACACGATCAACGTTCCAGCGCTCCACGCCACCGCCGATGCCACTGCCGTGACGATCACACCCACCATGCCCCACATGAACAGGCGACGGTGGCCCAGACGGTCGCCCAGCTTGCCCACTAACGGGCCAACCACCCCGAAGGCCAACATGGGACCGGTGACCACCCAGGTCATGGTGGCTTCGGTGGTCCCGAACTCCTTGGCGATGCGATGGATCGACACCGCCAGGATCGTGATGGTCACATTCACCGCGAACAGGCCCGACAGGACCGTGGCCAGGATCCACCAGCGACGGGCATGAACCTGCGGATCCACACCGTGGTGCGCTGGTTCTGCCATTTATCCGAGGCTACTTGACCCGCGGGTCAAGTCCTCCTTCCAGGATTCGACCTACTGGCCGCGTTGACGACCCAGCTCTCGCCTCGGCACGTCTCCTCAGCCCATGATGATGGTCACGGTGGTCCCAGGACGGGCCATGGTGCCCGCCGGCGGGTTGGTGCGCCGAGGTCGACCGGTGGCCGACCCGCTGACCGCCGCCTCGAACCCGGCGTTGGTGAGCATTGCGGCCGCTTCGGTGAGGCTCGATGCCCGGCTCACATCGGGCACCCTCCGAAGCTCGGGGCCGAGGGACACCTCGACGCTCACCTGGCTACCTCGGGGCACGGTCTCGCCCGAACGGGGCAACACCGAGATGACCTGACCCTCGGGAACATCGTCGCTATAGGTGCCGACCTTGGCCATCTGGAGCTGAACCGCCTCCAGGGCCTCTCGGGCAGACGACTCGGTACCGCCGACCAACCCGGCCGGCACGGTCCGGGGCCGCGGCCCCCGAGACACCTCGACACCGATGGTGCTACCCCGCTCGGCCCGCTCACTGGTGCCTGGAACCGCCCCGATAACCCGCCCTTGCTCCACATCTTCGTGATATGCCTGACCCGAGGAGTCGATGGCGAAACCGACCTCGGCCAGCGCGGCGGTGGCATCTTCGACCGTGACGTCGTTCAAGGCGTCCAACGGGATCGGGTAGATCTTCTGGCCCGCCGACACCGTCAAGTCGACGGTGTCACCCAACCCGACTCGGGCCCCGGCCGTGGGCGAGGATGCCAGCACCTGGCCCTTGAACGTGTCGTCCTGGCGGCGCTCGGTCAGTGGGCCCAGCTTCCACCCACCAGCCGATATCAACGCCCGCGCCTCGTCGAGGCTGAGGTTGGTCAGATCGGGCAGGGGCAGCACCAACGCCGGCTCGGGCGGGACCGGGTCCCGGTCCACCAGCGTGGCCGCAGCCACGCCCCCGCCACCGGCCAAGACCACCACAGCGACCACTGCCCATGGCCAACGGCGGCGTCGACGTGACCCGGCCTCGGCCTGGAAGCCGCCACCCGACGTAACGCCCGCCTCGGGGTCGACGGCATCGGGCTGGTCGAAGGCGTAGTCGTCAATGCGCACCGGCGGTACGAATGCGGTGGCGCTGGAATCCACGACCCGGTCGACGGGGTCCTCGGAGACGTGCCCGTCACCGGTGTCGGCCCAGGTTGGTTCGGCACCGCTGCCGGCACCGACCACAGCCAGCTCACCGTGGCGCGAAGCCTGCTCGGACTCCAGAGCCGGGTCGGAACCGTTCGTACCGTCGGGATCGGTGAGGTCGTGATCTCCCAGTCCTTCGGCATCGCCGCGGAGATCTACCACCACCCGCTCGGGGTGAGGCTCGGGGTCGATGCCCAGGTCCTCACCTCGGGGCCCCGACCCGTCGGAATCGACCACGACCGTGTCGCCGTGTTCATCACCGTCGCCAATGCCGTCACCGTCGCCAATGCCGTCGCCGTCGCCATCGCCACGGACAGATGGCACAGCGGCACCGCCGGGACCATCCCCTGGGTCGACCGCGTCGACGTCGACGGCGTCGAGCTCGACCGGTTGGAGCTCGACCGGTTCCACCCGGCTCACCCAGTCGGGCGGGTCGAGGTCCAGGTCCTCAGCGGTGAGACCAGACCGATCCGACCCCGACTGGGCCACCGCCGACGCGCCCACCGCTGCGCCCTGAACCAAGAGACCATCGGCCGGTCCGACACCGTGCATCGTGGGATCCAGATCAGCGGCGACCACACCCGCAGGCGGCAAAGCTCCAGCCAGGGCCAAGGGGGTGGGTCGAGGCAGCGCTTTGGCCGCCCGTAACAAGCCCGCGGCCAGGGTACGGGCGTCGATCCGCGCCGCAGGATCGGGGTTACCGGCTCGGGTCAACACATCGACCAACGGGCCCAGCTCGTCGGGCACCACCAACTGGCGGTCGACGCGAGCCATGAGCGTTCCCAGAGTGGTGTCGGCCACGAAGGGCACAATGCCGGTCACCGCCTCGATGAGCACCAAGGCCAACGAGTAGACGTCGGCCTTGCCGGTCAAGGTCTCACCCTTGGCCTGCTCGGGCGAGGCATAACGGGCGGTACCCAGCACCGCCCCCGCCGGCTCGGTCCACGCCGCCTCGGCCAACGCCCGAGCCAGCCCGAAGTCGGCGATGCGCAGACGCTGTTCTTCACCGAAGAGGAGGTTGGCCGGCTTGATGTCCCGGTGGACGAAACCACGCCGATGGGCGTAGTCGAGGGCCCTGGTGGCATCGAGGCCTACGGTGAGAGCCTGCGACGGAGTCAGCAGGTGACCGGCGTCGAGCAAGGCCCGCAGGCTTCCCCCGGCCAGGTATTCGGTGACGATGAAGGCGACCTCGTCGTCTCCCCAGTCGTACACCGCCATCACGTTGGGGTGGTTCAAGGCCGCCGCGGCTCGGGCTTCGGCCGCGAACCGCCGCAGGAACTCGGCGTCATCGGCCAAGGCGTCGTGAAGCATCTTCACGGCGACGCGACGACGGAGGCGTACGTCGTCAGCCAGGAAAACCTGGGCAGAGGCGCCCATGCCGATCGGCGCGACCAGCCGGTACCGCCCGCCCAGCACCCGGCCGATCTCGGCGGTCATGCGTGGATTGGCCACGAACCGAGGGTACCGCCCCCCACCCGACGTTTCGGGGAGCCTCGAGCCCCGAGCGCGACTCCCACCGTGGGACAGCGGTCAGGCAACGGCGGTGATGGTGAGAGAACCGACCTCGGGTGGCACGATTCTCTCGATGATCGACACCGCCACGCCTGCCAGCCCATCGAGCAACGGGCGCGCTCCGGGGGACAACCTCGGCGTCGGTGGCGACGTGGACAACGGCGAGAGTCCGGCTCGCCGAGCCATCCGCATCGTCGCCACCACCGTTGCGCTGGTCCTGGCTGCCGGGATCTTCGCCTACAGCTGCAGCAAGGGTGAGACCTCGCCCGAGAGCACCGCCCACCCCGCCATCGTTGCGCAGTTCCCTGCCCCTGGAGGTCGGGCCCTGCGCCAGACCGACGTCGGCGCCGAGCTGGCCCTGGGCTACGACGGACGACTGACCGTGAACGGCATCGACATCCCAGAAGAAGACATGGAAGGCGCCGTGGATCCGGACTCGCTCACCGAGGCCGAGCTCCGCCAGTACGGCGTTCGGCCCACCAGCCGCAACCGGGTGTTCTTCCGCCCCGGGCCCGGCAAAGTGATTGAAGAGTTCGAGCCAGGCGAAGTGACCATCGTGCTCCGATACTTCAAGGACTCCCGAGCCGACACCACCACTCGGGTCGTCACCTGGACCGTCCACGTCATCTGAGAGCTGGCGTCGACAAGCTCCACGATTTCGATGACTCCGTCACTCGCAGGGGCCATCGAAAAAGGGATCTCGAAAAAGGGATCTCGCGCCCCAGCCTGTTTCGGTCAGGGAAGCTCGCCGGTCTCCAGCAGATGTTCGAAACCGGCCTGGTCGAGGATCGGTATTCCCAAGCCTTCGGCCTTGGTGACCTTGGATGCCCCTGGTGATGCTCCCAGGACCAGTGCGGTGGTCTTCTTGGACACCGATCCCGGCGACTTGCCGCCCCGGTCGGTGACGGCGGCCTCGGCCTGCTCACGGGTGTAGCCGTCGAGGGTTCCACTCACCACCACGATCTTGCCCAACAACACCTGAGGAAGGCTCGAGGCTTGGGGACCGACGGTGTTGACGCCCGCCGCGACCAGCCGGTCGACCAGGTCACGATTGGCGGGCTCGTCGAACCAGGAGCGAACCGACGCAGCGATTACCGGTCCCACCCCTTCGACCGCGGCCATCGCCTCGAGCGGTGCTTCGGCGATGCGGATCAGATCACCAAAGGCCACGGCAAGGGCAAGCGCCCCCGACGGTCCCAGATGGCGGATGTTCAGGCCCACCAACAGGTTGGCCAACGGCCGGTCCAGGGACGCCGCAATCGCACCTCGGAGGTTGGCCACCGCCTCGTCCCCGAGGCCACGGACACCGTCGGCTGTCGACTTGAACAAGCCGACGTCTCCCACCAGTGCCTCGATCACATCCACAGCCAGATCCCGATGATCGTCACCTGAAGGCTGAGTTGCGGCCAGGTCGACCGCCTCAACCGCCTCCAGACGAGCCTTGGCGTCGCCCGTACGCTGCTGGGCATGGGTCACCGCCCGCGTCGCCCACGCAGAAACCGCGGCTCGAAGTCGGGCCAGGCGCTCCCAATCCAAGCGGTAGAGGTCGGCGATGTCGCCCACCAACTCCAGATCCAACAGGAGCCGGACCCTTTGTTCCCCCAACCCCTCGATGTCCATCGATCCCCGACCGGCGAAGTGTTCGATGGACCCCGACCGCTGGAACGGGCACAACGGGTCGGGGCAGCGCGTGTCGCTCTCGCCGTCGAGCCTCACCAGTTCGACGGGCCGAGATGACGGACAGGTGCGAGGAAACTGCCATACGGGTCGATCGTGGTGGGCTGCGTCGATCACCGGGCCGACCACCTCGGGGATCACGTCGCCAGCCCGACGCACCACGACGGTGTCGCCTACACGGACGTCTTTGACCTTTACCTGGTCCTCGTTGTGGAGAGTGGCGTGGGTCACGGTGGCACCCCCCACGAAAACCGGCTCCAGCACGGCATAGGGCGTGACCCGGCCGGTCCGGCCGACCGACACCTCGATGGCTAGGAGCCTGGTGGTGCGCTCCTCGGGTGGGAACTTGTAGGCGATCGCCCACCGCGGCGCCCGGGACGTCGTCCCCAGGTCTTCCCGCTGAGCGAGGTCGTCGACCTTCACCACCGCTCCATCGATCTCATAGGGCAGGTCGTGGCGGTGTTCCTGCCAGTGGCGACAGAAGGCGGCCACCTCGGCCATGGTCGCTACCACCGTGACCTCTGGGTTCACTGCGAAACCCCACCGGCCGAGCTGAGCGATGGAACCGGCATGGCTGGTGAACTCCGGGCCGCCTTCCACCTGCCCGAGCTGATAGCACCACATGGACAGTTCACGACTGGCGGTAACGGCCGGGTTCTTCTGGCGCAATGACCCAGCCGCAGCGTTCCGGGGGTTCACCGCCACCGGGTGCGGCTTGCGACCTGCCTCCACTCGCACCCTGTTCTCCTCTTGCTGGGTGGCTTGGAGTCGGGCGAAGGCATCGGCGGACATGTAGATCTCGCCGCGCACCTCCAGCACCTCGGGGACCCCATCGGGTAGTTGTTGAGGGACGGCGGCAATGGTTCTGACGTTGGCGGTCACGTCCTCTCCCACGTGACCGTCGCCCCGAGTTGCGGCCTGTACCAAGCGGCCCCTCTCATATCGCAGCGAGATGGCGACCCCATCGATCTTCAGCTCACAGCAATAGCCACCGGTGATGGATCCCGAACCGGGATCACGACGGTCGAGACGCTCCCCCCAGGCCTCCAACTCCTCGACCGAGAAGGCGTTGTCCAGCGACATCATCGCGGTGGAATGGCGGACCGGCGAGAAGGTGGCCGACGGGGCCCCTCCCACCGCGGCGCTGGGCGTACCGTCCAAGACCAGTTCAGGGAACTGCTCCTCCAAGGCCCGTAGCTCACGGACCAGGTCGTCGTAGTCGGCGTCGCTGATGGTAGGGGCGTCGAGCTCGTGGTAGCGGTGGTTGTGCTCGGTTACCTCAGCCCGCAGCTTGGCTGCCCGGGTGGCGACGTCGTCGCTGGGACCGCTGATGGGAGTCCCATCGGATTCGGCCGCGACCCGGCGGCTGGGCCCCGGGTCCGAGGCCGGATCGGTACCCGATGCTGTCGAGGGCGTCACAGCCGGGCACCCTACCGGCCGGCTGCGACAACCTTCGACCGGTCAGATCGAGCCTGAAACCTGCAGATCAGACGACGGCCGCCCCGAAAAATGGGCCATTTGACCACTCGTCGCGAAGGGGGAAAGCCTCAAGTCGGGATGCCAACGGCCGACGGAAATGCGGGAAAAGACTCCCGTAGCAGACCCACGCCCGAGGAACGCGGATAGCAGATGACTCTCAACGGCACGCTCGAAGACTTCTCGCCGGCGGGCATCCTCAAGGTCCTGTCCGCAGACGGGCGAACGGGCGCTGTCCGCTTCGGTGGCCCCCACGGCTGCACCGTCTACCTCCACCGGGGTCAGCTCTACTTCGCCCGCAACGAGGCCACCGATGGCGCCCTGGCCACGGCGCTGGTGCGCCCTGGTCGGCTCAGCGCCGATGGCTGGGGCCAGGCCATCGACGAGGCCGGGGATCGACCAGTTGTCGGCGAGCTCCTCGTACGCAACGACGAGATCACCTCTGACCTGCTGGCGTCGGTTGTCCTGTCGGTCATCTACGACCCGCTGATCGATCTGTTCCGCGATGGCACCGGAGAGTTCGACTTCGAGCCCGACACCGTTCACTGGCTGGGACCGTTCCGAGCGTTCCCGGTAGATGCCATCGTCGGCGAGGTCCGCAAGCGTGTCCGCGAGGTAGACGAGTGGAGCGGGTCGATCCCGGGTCTCGACTCGTGGGTGGAAGCAAGTCGGACGCTCCCCGGCAACGCCGCCCAGGTGACCATCCTTCGTGAGGACTGGGAGCTGGTCACGGCACTGGCCGGCCCTCGCACCATCTACGAACTGGCCAACGAACTGGGCCGCGGCGCGTACTCCACCGCCCGGGTGGTCAACCGACTCTTCCAGGCCGGGCTGGTACAGGTGGTGTCCACCGATGCCGAAGCCCAGGTCGTACCCCTGCGCCGGGCTGAGACCAAACCCGAGGTTCAGACCGACGACTACCGGTCTGGTGGAGAGTCCGAAGATCCCTTCGCCAGCGACGACCGTTTCGACGCTAACCAGGGTTTCCAGACCGAGGACCGCTTCGACACCACCGACCCGTTCACCAACGACGGTCGCTTCGACGGTCGCCTGGCGACCGAACCCCAGGACCGCTTCGACACCGGCACCGAAGCCGAGACCGAGACACCGCCACCGCCACCGCCCGAAGCTGTCGACGACGAGCCCTCGGCCCCAGACATCGAACCAGATCCGTTGCTGGCCATGGGTCTCCCCCACCGGACTGCGCGGCGGAGCACCACACCCAAAGCCGATGAGCCCGATCCGCTGACCGCTCGCATCGGCGATGCCATCGCCGGTGCGCTCGCCTCAGAGGGGAAGACCGAACAGGAACAGCCCCGGGTGGGCATCCCCGAGGTCGACCCCTTCAGTGACATGTTCGCCAGCGCCGCTGACCTGCTCGGCACCTCGTCGCCGGCACCGACCGATGCTCCCGACACCGGCGAACGGTCCGAGCCGGATGCCGCCGCCTACGCCGACGTGTTCGGCGACCACGGCTCAGACCTTCACCACGAAGGCATCGAGACCGACGAGGACGGAGAGGAGGAGCGCTCGGGCGACCCCAACGCGGCGTGGCTCGAAGACCTCTACGCCCAGTTCATCGACGAGCCCGAGGCCGCCGCCGCTGCCAACGGTGCCGGCAAGAAGCGCCGTCGCGGCGAGCCCAACCCGGTCGATGTGGCGTTCCGCACCGAGGAACAAGACGCCGACGCCAAGGTCTCGACCCTCAAGCGCCTCATGGGTGCCCTGCGCAAGCTCTAGACGGATCGCAGTTCTCCGGGCAGACGCCATTGGTGTTCGGCCGTCTGACGAGCTGGAGCCGAAGGACTGGGCGGGGGTTCGGGGGCAGAGCCCTTCGTGGCGGAGCCCCCGATCTGCCGAGATCGGCTTTGCCGGTCGCAGCAGCGAAGACGGCGGCCGGCGGGCCGGCATCCAAACTCCGCCGGAAGGCTCCTCCTTCCGGCGGATCAGGGTTTAGGCACCCACCGAGAGACGGATCCCCATTACCTGGTCGTGGATCTTCTCGGCTAGGTGGGAGGCCACGTCGAACACGTGGTCGGCCTGGGCGACGTCGTGGAGGGCCAGACCGCATGCCGGGGTCACGAGGGCCTGGCGCCGCAGCAGAACCGGATCACAGCCGTTCTGGACCAGCTCACACCACTGGGACGAGAGCTGGCGCCACGATCTCGATGCATGCTCGCCTAGAGGCTCGTTGGTGGCGACTGCCCCCCACGCGATCCATCCGCCACGCTCGAGGAACCCGCTGAGGCTGGCGGCGTAGGGAGTCAGCCCGGCCCCGACCGGGGCGGACAGGACATCGGGTCCAGCCTGCAGCACCAGTCTCCAGTCTGCGACCCCACAACAGTGAACGCCCGAGAGCGCACGGTCCTGCACCGATGCAAGTGCGCCTGAGAGCAGGTCGATGACCCCGTCGGGGGTCAACTCCAGATCGGGGCGGAGGCCGCCGACCAAGCCGGGCTCGTCGAAGACCACGACCCGGTGCGCCTCGGGGACCGACTGGTCGACCCGGTCCAGCAGGGCCAGGGCTCGTTGGCGCACGGCCCGGCCCGCCACCTCGAAAGCAACCGTCGGGGCCAGACCGGCCTGAATGAGGGTCAGGCCCAACGTCAACGGACCGGTGAGCTGCAGCTTCACCGGATCGGTTCGCCCGGCCACCCGATCCAGGAACAGCCGCCAGGTGGCGAACGGTGCGTCGTCGAGGCCGGGGTCTCCGAGCGGGGCTTCGGGATCGATGACGGCTGGGTCGTCGATCGAGATGGTTCCGTCGGTGTCCACCGAAACGCCACCGATCCCCCACGCGGCCTGCGGGATCATCTGCTCGAGGGGGTCGAGCCGGGGAAGCGTCGGCGCGGCTGGCAGGAGCGGGGTGTGGCGGAGCACGAAGTCGATGGCCTCGTCACGGTCGACGTGGGGGAGGCTGCCCACCGACGAGGACGCGCCAAGGGGCAAGGCCGCCTCGTCTCCTGTCGTGTGCAGCACTGCCTCCACAGCCCAGTCCCCTCTCCAGTTGTCCCCTTTACCCCCTCTGGAATAGCCACCAGCGGCTCGCGTCGGCAAATCTCAGGTCCGTGTCGAAGGTGGATCAGATCACCCCGTGGGTGGCTCGGGGCTCGTGGGTGGTGGTGGCGCTGACCGCCACCGGGGCACTGGGTGACGTCTTGGACGGCCGATCCGTCCTGGCACAGATGGTGGTTGTGGTGTCTCTCAGCGTGGCTTGGACGGCGGGATTGGTCACCCTCCTGGTCCCCAGGAGCGCCAGCCTCACCGGAGCCAGGCTGGTGGTTCCGGCCGGACTTGCTGCCACGGTCACCATGGCCGCATTCGGTTCCACCCTCGATTTCGCCGACATCGGAGCGATCCTCGCCGCCACCCTGGCGACCCTCGCCGTGGTGTCGCCGTGGTTCACCGAAGCCTGGGTGGACGGATCTTCGTACGGCCCCGAGCAGCGTCTCCCATTGCAGACACCGACGTTGCTCGGTCTCACCGTCGTGCCCCTGAGCTGGCTGGCCGCGGTCGCAGGAGTGGCCATCGGGCCGGGGCTGGCCGCCGCCGGCCAATGGATGGTGGCGGTGCCCGCCTCCGCCGCAGGCTTGGTTGTGGCCCGACAGGCCGCCCTTTCGCTCCACCAACTCTCTCGCCGGTGGGTGGTGCTGGTCCCCGCGGGGATGGTCCTCCACGATCCGCTCACCCTGGCCGAGCCCCAGCTCTTCCCGCGCCTGGCCGTGGCCTCGCTCGGCCCAGCACTGGCCGACACCGATGCGGAGGACCTCACCGGGGGCGCCAGCGGACTCGCCCTCCAGCTCGACCTCACCGAACCGGTCGACCTGCTGGTGATCCGGGGACGAAACCGGACCGAGACCGTCGAGACCAACGCCTTGCTGTTCACCCCCGCTCGTCCCGCCCACCTACTGGACCGAGCACGCCACCACCGCATCCGCGTCCCGACCTGACCATCCCACCAGCCTCTGACGCGACATCACCACAGATCGGGACCGCCGCGACGACGCCGCGTCCAACGGCCACTACCGGAGTCGAAACGGCGTCGGCAACAGCAACTCCACGTTGCGGTCGTAGATCGACCCGAGCAGGCCGACGGGATCGATCCAGCGGGCATCGTTCACCGCCAGCTCCCGGCTCAACGAAGCCATCTCGCCCACCGTCCATCGGCCGTGGCGATGACGGGGGGCACGCGGCGGCGAGGCGTGGTCGATGACGGTGGTCAGGATGGACACCGTCCCGTCGCCGTTGTCGAACAGCTCGAAGGTCCGCCCCTGCTGGGAGAAGTCGATCAAGCTGGCCGTGTCCACCTCCCAGAACCCTTCCACGACCGCCGCTGCCTCATCGGAGACCCTCATCGACCCCGCGGCCTCCATCCGGCGGGCCGTGTTCGGCCCCGCAGACCCTCCGGTGGAATCCGGCCGACGATGGTGGATGACCCGGTGTTCATGGCTGTGACCGTTCACCCACAGCACCACGTTGGGGAACCGGTGCAGGAATCGGACCAGTTCGGCACCCCCCACCCGGCGCCCGGGATCGGCGTCATCGCTGTTCGTGTTGTCCATGGTCCAGGAGTTGTGGTGGCTGACCAAGATGACGAGGCGGTCGGGACCATCACCGTCGACCCACTCACCGGTTCGGTCGCGGAACCGACGGTTATGGGTCATCAACTCGGACTCCAACCACTCGAACTGCCGGGGACCTAGTCCGCCGCCGTCACCGTTGGTGTGGTTGCAGGTGTCGAGACCGATCACCTGCACATGGTCCCCCTCTGAGCGCGACCACCAGCTGGTCGATTCAGCGAGGTTCGCGGCCGTGAACCCGTGCCCTAACGGCCCGTGGCGAGGAGCGTCTTCGAGCAGCGCCTTCACATAGTCGACTCGAGACAGTGCCGACCGGGAAGAGCGATCCGGTGTCACCTGGCGGACACCGACGGGGACCCGCTCGGCCCACCGTTCCCAACGCGACACGTCGGCACCCAGGACGGTGGCGTGGACGATGGCGCGGACCAGACCAACGGTTCCGGTTGGCTTGGCCGACGTCCCCTCCAGCATTGGTTGGAGCTGATCGATGCGCAGACCCCGGATCGGGCCGAAGGTTCCCGTGAAAAGGCTGTCGTGGTTGCCGAACACCGCCAACCACGGCACGTCCAGCCCCACCGGCTCGAACTCGGCCACCGCCGCGTCGAGCAAGCCCGGCAGATGTGGGAAGCCGGCCCGACCGTAGATGTCTCGACACCGGGGGTCGTCGGGATGCCACGCCCCCCTCCACCCCGAGCGCTGCACCCCCTCGTAGCGGCCGGCGGCGCCGGTGTCGGGGGCCATCGGCCTCCCCTCCAACACCGACAACCACCAGGCCATCTCGGCCACGGTGCGATTGTCGGTGTTGTCGCCGGTCTGCACGCACCAGGCCATGACCGCCCCCGAGTCCGGGCTCTCGACAACGGCGTTGGTGGCGGCCACCATCCGGTCGAACACGTGGGTTGTCAGGCTCTCCTGTGGCCGATAGCCGCCGTCGGTACCGGGGTTGATCCACCCGAAGGTGTCCCCGCCCTCCATGCGGGCCGGAGACTGGCTGTCACACAGATGGGTGTCGGTGTGCTGCGCGAAGTAGAGCAGTGACCGCCGCCGTTCGAATCGGGTCGGGTCTGGGGAGGCACCGCCCGCGGGATGGACCAGGTGGGGTTCGCCGGGGGCCCAGCCCAGCAGCCGGAACCGCCCGGAACGAACCGGTCGAATGGTGGCCTCGACGGTGGAGGCAACACCTTCGCCAGCCACCTCTGGGGCCGACGAGAGCCCGGACTCACGCTGCGGAGCCCGGCCTCCCCGCTGGGCGCGCCGGGTCGAAGCCAGACGTGACAGGCGCGACGCGACATCTCCAAGCGAGTTGGCCTGATGGTTTGGCACGCCGGGAATGGTGGCACGCCCTGCCGTCCACCGGAACCAGATTCGACGACACGTCGGTCACATCGAGCCGCCCCGGTGAACCCGAACTGAACTCGAGACGACCGGACCCTTCCTCTATGGACCTGGGCGGACAGGTCCGCTCGTCGTCGCTGCGACGTTGGTCAGACCGAGGCAATGCCTCCGGCCACCACCTCGTCTCCGTCGTAGGCCACCAGGCTCTGCCCGGGTGCAACTCGACGCTGGTCCACATCCCACCTCACCACGACCCGCCCCCCGTCTCGGGGTTCATCGGGGTCTGCCTCAACCACGGCATCGTGAGTGGCTCCGTGGGCGCTGCACTGCACCGCCACCCGTTTCGGTAGCGGGCCGGCGGTCACGGCCCAGTTCGAGACCTTTTGGGAAGCCACCACCAGCTCACCGGCGGTCCCGACGGTCACCACCGGGTCGGGGCCGGCCCTGTCCACTTCGAGCACGTAGCGGGGCGCACCCCCGCCAGCCAGCCCCAGGCCCTTGCGTTGACCGAGGGTCACCAGTTCCACCGCGTCCACCCGACCCAGATCTCGTCCGTCGGTGTCGACCACCCGGGCCGGGGTCAGAGGGATCCGGTCACCAAGGAACGCCGACCGCCCCGTGGCCCGAGTGATGAAGCACACGTCTTGGCTGTCGGGCTTGGCCGCCGTGCGCAGACCCAGGTCTCGGGCCACGGCCCGGACGTCGTCCTTGGCGAGGTGACCGATCGGGAACAGAGTTCGAGCAAGCCGATCCTGGTCGAGCATGTGGACCACGTAGCTCTGGTCTTTGGCCCGGTCGGCCCCGCGGGCGACGCGTCGGGTGCCATCGGGCTTGGACACCACCCGGGCATGGTGGCCGGTGGCCACCGCATCGAACCCGAGGGTGCGAGCCCGGTCGTCGACAGCCTTGAACTTGATGTGACGGTTGCACTCGATGCACGGGTTGGGGGTGAGCCCCCGGGTGTGATCCTCGCCGTAGGGAGTGACCACGTGGTGGGTGAACTCGTCGGAGAGCCCGAAGGTGTGATGGTCGATTCCTAGGTGGTCGGCCACCCGGCGAGCATCGTCGACGTCACTGATCGAACAGCACCCCGAGTCGGACTCACCTCCCCACAGCTTGAGGGTGACGCCGACCACGTCGTGACCCTCGTCGCGCAAGAGAGCGGCGGCCACCGACGAGTCGACACCACCGGACATCATCATCAGGACCCTCATCGCAGACCTCCTGACGACACAACGCCGGCGAAGCCCGTAGACCTAGCCGTGTCCCCCTGACCCTTGAGCCGGGCTACCGCCGCGGGGATCACGGCCAGGGCGTGGTCCACATCGGACCGTGAACTGGACCAACCGAGCGACAACCGCAGGGATCCTCGGGCGACCTCGGGGGCCACCCCCATGGCCGCCAGCACGTGGGAAGACTCCGGCGCACCGCTGGCACAGCTGGAACCCCACGACGTCGCCACACCCTCCTGGTCCAACAGGAACACCAGATCCTGACGATCTACCCCAGGTACGCAGACGTGGAGGGTGGCTGGCGAACGGTCATCGACATCGACCCCTTCGGCGGTTACCACCAGACCCTCCACCGCGGCGCGAAGCCCACCTTCCAGCGTCTTCCTCAACAGGCGAAGGCGTGCCACCGCCCGTTCCCGCTCCGCACACGCGACGGCGCATGCCACCGCAAAGCCCACCGCTCCAGCCACGTTTGGGGTACCGCTCCGTCGCTCGCGCTCCTGCCCACCGCCGGTCGTGACCGCGGCGATCTCCCCCGGCCTCTTGACCACCAGGGCTCCTACTCCCTTGGGACCTCCCAACTTGTGGGCGCTGAGCGACACCAGAGATGCCGCCGCCGTCGTAGCGGCCACGTCGAACCAGGCCATGGCCGCCACCGCATCGGTGTGCAGGACCGCCCCCGGCCACCGGTCGGCGATCGCGTCAGCCACCGACCCCAAGTTGTTGACCACACCGGTCTCGTTGTTGACCGCCATCACCGACACGACCGCAGGGTCGATGGGAGACGAACCACCAGCGAGCAAGCCCAGATCGAGCCGGCCATGGCGGTCCACGTCGAGGACCACGCCACCGGTGTCTGCGACCGTCTCGAGCACGGCGTGGTGCTCGACCGCGGAACACGCGGCCACCCCACCGCGTGCGGCCAGAACCCCTCGGATGGCCAAGTTGTCGGCCTCGGTCCCCCCCGCGGTGAACACCACCGCCCCGGGTTCGACCCCCACGGCGTCGGCCACCGTGTCACGAGCGTCGTCGAGGCGGCGGCGAGCCTCTCGGGCCCAGCGATGTGAACCCGAGGGATTGCCGGGCACCGCCTCCATCGCCTCGACCATGGCCGCGATGACCTCGGGCCGCATCGGCGAAGACGCCGCGTGGTCCAGGTACGCCAGCGGTGGGCGATCGAGGGATGATGCTGAGACGTCCGACACCGCAGCCAAGGGTAAGGGACCTAGGAGCCAAGCCGGCAGACGAGCCGCCCCCCCTGGGCGCCACGGCCAAGGCACCATCGGACAGACCGATCCGCTCGCGGCCTAAGCCTCGATCCACCGATCGGACTTGGTCGTGTTCGATTGTCCCTGGTCACCCAGGCAAATCCGGCTCTATGTGTGACCACCGCTGGTGCTCGACTGTCTGACGAGCTGAAGTCACAGAACTGGGCGGGGGTTCGGGGGCAGAGCCCCTTGTGGCGGAGCCCCCGACCTGCGGAGATCGGCTTTGCCGGTCGCAGCAGCGAAGACGTCGGCCGTCAGGCCGGCGACCCAACTCCGCCGGAAGGCTCTGCCTTTCGGCGGATCCAGGCCAAGCCACCCCCGGATTAGCGGCTCAACGGCCGGGCGCGATCATTGCGGGCATGGCACCCAGATCCGACCCGTCGGGCCGACCCCTGGTCGGTTTCGATGCCGCCACCTACGGCGACCGGTTCGTCGACGTGTACGACGACTGGTACGCCGACGTGACCGACACCGTGGCCTGCGTGACCTCCGTGGCGGCACTGGCCCGCGACGTCGCCAGCAACAACCCAGATGGCAACAACCCAGGCAGCAACAGCAGTGAGGCAAGGGTGCTGGAAATGGGAGTCGGTACCGGTCGGCTGGCCATCCCCCTGGCCGAAACCGGGGTAACCGTGGTCGGCCTCGATGCCTCGGTCGCCATGTTGACCGCCATGGCCGCTCGACCCGGAGGAGAACTGGTCCGCGCCGTCCACGGGGACATGGCCGACCCTCCACTTGACGGAGAGACGTTCCACATCGTCCTGGTCGCCTTCAACACCCTGTTCAACCTCACCGACCCACAAGCTCAACGACTGTGCCTGGAACGGAGTGCCGCGTTGTTGACCCCAGGCGGGCGAATCGTGGTCGAGGCGTTCGTCCCCGACCCCGACGCAACCTCGGGAGACACCGTGGATGTGCGCCAGGTCACCGCCGACCGGGTCGTGTTGAGCGTGAGCCGAACCGATGCCAGCGCCCAGCTCGTCGTCGGCCAGTACGTCGACATCACCGAGTCCGGCGTGAAGCTCAGACCCTGGCAGGTGCGCTGGTCCTCACCCGATCAGCTCGACTCGCTGGCCGAACGGGCGGGTCTGGTGCTCGAGGACCGCTGGTCGGACTGGGACCACAACCGCTACACCGAAGACGCCCACAGCCACGTGTCGGTGTACCGCCGAGCCTGAGAAACATCCTCGATCCGCCAGAAGGCTCCGCCTTCCGACGAATCCAGACTTGGGAGGCGACCGGATAGACGAGCCGACCCATAAGGAGGCGCGCCGATAGGCGGACCAACCCATGAGCACGGCATGGTCAGACCGAGGCGAAGCCTCGGTCTGATCACCCTCGCAGCGACGACGACCGGACCTATCCGCTAGGACCCCTAGCGTCGGTCTTCTCGCTGGGCGGCGAGGGCCGCCTCCTGCTCGGCCCGAAGGCGGGTGACCTCCGCTCGCAACTCGGCCAGCTCGGCCCGCAACGCCGCCACCTCCCCCGCGGTGGCCCGGTCCAACTCGCTTCTGACGCGGGCTACCACCGGGGTGGCCACCCGCCGGGCCTGGGCCTTGATCCGGGCCGTTCCTGCGGGAGCCGACTGAAGAGGAGTGTCTTCGAGGTTGGCCTGGTTCTGCGCCGCTCCCACCCGGGTACGGAGCCGGGCGACCGCCTCGGCGTCGATGACGGGATAGGTCACCCCTACGGGATCGGAATCAAGATGATCGACCCCTTCCGTTTCGTCGGCCTGGTCGGGTGGTTCGGTGGGCGAGGTCATGGTGTGGGCTCCAGGGTGAACAGCGACAGGGCGGCGCCGACGCGCTCGGACAGCCGAGACCACGGAGGCGTGGCCAGCTCGGTCAAGCGGAGATCGATGAGCGACGGCGGGCGCTCCAAACCCAGCCCGACGCGCAACTCCCGCGCGCTCGGACCTAGGTCGAAGTGGTCCTCGGCGAAACGGCGGGCATGGCCCGACAGCGCCGCAGCCCGATCCTCGTGGCGAGCCAAGCTCGCCGCCAACCGGTCGGCTTCGCTGGTGTTGTCGGCCACCAGCACCTCCCGCCCCGCTTCGAGACCGAACCGGCGAGCGGCCCGGTTCGAGACGATCGACGGCGTCCCCAACGCCAGGGCCAGCGGCACCAGTGAGTCCGACACGACAGCGGCCGAGGCCAGAGCCAGGCTGGTCGACCTATCAGCGACCGATGCCGCGCCATCCACCGCCAAGACCAGGTCCTCGGGCAACCCGTGGGCCAGGCGCAGCCGGGACCGGGTCAACAGCGGCATCACCGGCACGGTGGCCAGGTCGAGCCCCCGAGCCGGAACCCACAACGGGGCGGTCTCGGATTTGGTTCCGACGTGGTGCTGGCCCGCCGATGTCTCGACCACGGAAACCCCCGAAACAAGGTCGGAACCGCCATCGGGGAACCGGACCCGGTCCGAGGTGAAGGCGAAGGTGGCGACCACCCCCCATTCCTCGGCCCGTCCCACCTCGTCGGGGCTCGAAACCCGACACACCACCGGTGCGCCTAGATCGAGGGCCGAACGGGCCATCTCGGCCAGCACATCGACATCTGCGGCCACCACGGCAGCCGGGCGCCTACCGGTGACGGGACGTACGTGATGATGCCAGGACACGATCCGGTGCCCGTGACCGACCAGTGCCGTCAGACCGGCCACCGCCTTCGCCCGACCTGGCGTCGCCGCAAGCGCCAACACCACCATCAGAACCAGCCATCCTGTGGGGGGCGGCGCGGGGTGGAGACCCACGCCCGTGAAGCGTGGCCTCGCAGCTCTGCTGACCGGTCCACCACGCTCACCCGCCCACCAACGTTGTGACCACGTGATCCCACGACAGGTCCACCACCCGTTCCCGTCCGGCTCGACCCAAGCGGGCCGCCAGTTCGGGGTCATCCACCAGGCGATCCAGCGCCGCCCCCATGGCCTCGGGCGACCCGTCTGTGACCAGACCCGTCACCTCGTGTTCGACCCACTCCAGCACACCGCCGGAGTCGGCGGTGGTGACCACCGGAACGCCGGCGAGGAAGGCCTGGAGGGTAACGAACCCGTAGTCCTCGTCGAAGGGGGCGTACATTACTGCGGTCGCGGCCCTGAACAGATCGACAAGTTCGTCGTCGGACACGAATCCGGGTAGCGCGACGCGGCCGTCCAGTCGCAGTCGATCAACCTGGGCCTCGAGATCTCCGGCAAGGGACCCTCGCCCGGCCAGGACGGCTGGCACCCGCTGACGCATGGCCGCCAGGCCTTCGAGGAACAGACCGGGGCGCTTGTTCCCCTCCAAGCGCGTCGGACACAAGATGTGGTCACCTGACCCACCGCGGCGCGGTCGCAGGCGTTCAGCCAGCGGTGGCGGCTGGTACAGCGCCGTGGCCTCGAGACCACCCCACCGTCTCAGGCGACTAGCCACCACCTCGGAGATGGTGTAGCGACGCTGGGCTTCTCCCAGCGCCCGGATGTCCCAGTCGAGGAGCTGACGGTGATCGTCGATGCTGGCCTGGTCCAGGCGGAAGTCGCTCCAAGGCTGCCCCAAGGCGTCGTAGGCGGCGCGGTGCTGGTGGGCCAGCCACGGCACCTTGTTCGGGTGACGGGCGAAGTAGGCCGGGAAGTTGACCGGGATCACCAGTTCGGCATCCAGGGGGATCATGCGCCACGCCATGGCGGCATCGAACAGGCGATCGCGGTCCCACGCCGTTGGCAGAGCCACGACCTCGGCTCGATGCCCTGCACCGTGCAGGGCATCGACCAGGTTGTCGACCATCAGCTCGAGGCCGCCACTCATGAACGGCACCTGGGTGGCACAGACCAGAACATCCATCGCCTGGGAGTCTCGCGGACCATCGGCCATCAACAACACCCCAGCGTCCCGGATCCGCAGCGCCAGAGCCAACCCCACCCCTGCACCCCGCCGGTCCGGGTGGGCGGGCTGGCGCCGGTACGTTGTAGCCCCGTGGACGTTCCGCGCCTGGCCCTGGTCCCGCCTCGATACGGACCCGACGTGATCGGCGGTGCCGAGCTGGTGCTGCGCGAAGTAGCCCACGGCATGACCACCCGGGGCTGGAAGGTCGACGTCCTGACCACCTGCGCCCGAGACCACTACACCTGGGCCAACCACTATCGGGCCGGTGTCAGCACCGACGGGCCCGTGACCATCCAGCGGTTCCCGGTGGTGAACGACACATCCGGTCGGGCCCGAGCCACCGTCGCCCAGCGCCTTGCCCTCGGCGAACAACCCTCGCTGGGCGAGCAGGAGGCGTGGATGAACGACGGGCTTCGGGTGCCCGAATTGTTCCACGAGCTTTTGGACCACGGCCAGGACTACGACGCTATCGTCGTGTCGCCGTACCTGTTCTGGACCAGCTTCGCCTGCGGCCTCGTTGCCCCCGAACGCACCATCCTTCGTCCCTGCCTCCACGATGAGCCCGAGGCTCGTTTCGAGCTGTTCGAGCCCCTGTTCAACGGGGTGGCCCGTCTGTGGCTCAACACCGACCCCGAACTGGCTCTACTCGACTCAATCGCTCCCGGTCACGCGCCGGCGTCGGTGATCGGTGAAGGCGTGCCCGTACCCGAGCGCTACGACCCGAGTGGCTTCCGCTCCCGCCACGGGCTGGGGGACGTGCCGTTCGTCCTCTACGCCGGGCGACGCGAAGGGGCCAAGGGCTGGGAGCAGCTCCTGGACGGGTTCGTGGCCACCGTGCGAAAAGAAGACGTCGACCTGCACCTGGTGACCATCGGTGTCGGCGAGGTCCACATCCCCGACGACGTGGCCCACCTCATCCACGATCTGGGCCTGGTCTCAGACCGCGACCGAGACGATGCCTTCGCCGCCGCCAGCGGCTACCTGCAACCTTCGGCCCTGGAGTCCTTCTCACGCACCGTCATGGAGGCGTGGCTGGCCGGTACGCCCGTCATCGCCAACGCCGCCAGCCCGGTGGTGGCATGGCACTGCCAACGGTCTGGCGCCGGCCTCACCTACGAGGACGATGCCGACCTGGAGCAATGCCTGCGCTTCATCGCCGAGGCGCCCGACGCGGCAGCGGCGCTGGCCGGGCCGGGCCGGGCCTATGTTCTCGAGAACTACACCTGGCCCGTCACCCTCGATCGCATGGAGGCCAGCCTCGACGAGCTGGCCGGACGAGCATGACCGCCACCTCCACCCCGCCCCGCCGCATCCTGGTGGTGAGTCCGTACCCGCCGATTCGAGACGGCATCGGCACGTTCGCCGTTCAACAGGTCCGGTCGCTCCGTCGGGCCGGCCATCACGTCGAGGTGTGCTCCCCCTCACCCTCCGCCGCCCACCACCACCTCGACCTCCGAGGCCCCCGCGGCGCGCTCGGGCTCCGCCGACTCATGGCCGGCTTCGACGAGGTGATCATCCAGTTCCACCCCGACTTCTTCTATGACCATCCCGCCACGCCCTCGTCTCGGATCTCCACCGGAATAGCCTTGGCCACCGCCTTCCGGTCAGGGCCCAATGTGGTGATCCGCCTACACGAGGTGGACCGACGCTGGGTCGGGACCACCGATCCGTCGGCGTTCGCCACCCGAGCCGTGTTCAGGGCTGCTACCCGGGTGGAGGTACACAGCCCAGGCGACGTGGCCATGGTGACCGATGAGTTCAAGGTTCCCTCCAACAGAGTCGTGCTGGTGGACCACGGAGCTGACTTCGAGCCTCGCACCACCACCGACCGGGCCGAAGCGAGGCGTTCACTCGGGCTGGCCCAGTCCGACCATGTCTTCGTGTGCATCGGATTCGTACAGCCCCACAAGGGGTTCGACCGGGCCGCAGCCGCCTTTCGAGGCCTGGCCGACAAGGGCGCTTCGCTGCACATTGTGGGATCGGTTCGCATAGACGATCCGGCCGCCGCCGACCACGAGCGGGAGCTGGAGGCCCTGGAGTCCCAGATCCCCGGTGTGCACCTACACCTCGGATACCTGTCCGACGAGGCCTTCGACCGGTGGATCGTGGCCGCTGACACCGTGGTTTTGCCCTACCGCCACATCTGGTCGTCGGGGGTGGCAGAACGGGCCCGACTGCTCGACCGGCCGGTCATCGCCACCCGGGTGGGCAGCCTCGAACACCAGCTCGCCGACGACCCCGGCGCCGTGCTGGTGGACGACAACCTCCAGCTTGCGGCCGCGCTCCGGGCCGCGGTGATCGGAGGCTCGGCACCCTCAGACGGCACCACCGAACTAGACGACGGCCGCACAAACCGCGGTGACTCGAGCGGCGACGTGTCGGAATCGGCTGACGCCACGGTGTCGGCGTGGACCTTCGATGGCCCCGTGGACCGCACCACGGTCATGGCCGAGATCGGACGCCGGTCCGCCGCCAACCGAGGAGTCATCAGCCGGACCGGGGCCCGTACCCACGCCACCGCAGCTCAACCGGCCACAGCCGCCCTTCCGCTGAGACGACTAAGGCCCGTCCCCCCGCCGCCGGCCACATCGGCCCGCCCCGGGGTGTCCACCGTCAAGAAGGTCATCCGAAGGGTCATCGCCTGGGAGGTGGACCCGTTGCGCGAACAGCTCGTGCGCCTCCAGAAGGCATCGCTCCAGGCGGCCGAGACCACCGATGCCCGCCTGGAAGAGCTGTCCGACGAGATGGCCCACGATTCGCCGACAGATCGGCCCGGACCGCCCAACCATTGACCCGCGGTCACGCCCACGGGAAGCGGGCCCCGATTGCGGCCCTATGATCGCCCGCCATGTCCACCATGTCGTCCCCGATGAGGGCCCTGGTTACCGGGGCGTCGGGGTTCGTCGGCCGCCACCTCATCCGTCACCTCGAAGAAGCCGGTGACGACGTAATCGGGGTGGATCGCGAAACCGGTGGGATCGACATCACCGACGCCAACGCCGTGACCTCGCTTTTGGAGCGCACCCGGCCGACGGTGGTGTACCACCTGGCCGGCTGGGCCGACGTGGGTGGGTCCTGGCAACACCCGGTGGAGGCGTTCCGGGCCAACGCCGAAGGAACGCTCAACGTCTTGTCGGCGGCCACCGCCGCCGGTGTGGAGCGTGTGCTGGCCGTGTCGAGCGCCGATGTGTACGGGATCGTCACCCCAGATGAGCTTCCGCTGACCGAGGACTCACCGCTGCGACCAGCGAGTCCCTACGCCGCATCCAAGGTGGCCGCCGACTATCTGGGCCTCCAGGCCTGGCTCGGACGTCAGTTGCCGGTGCTCCGCGTCCGTGCCTTCAACCACCTCGGCCCCGGCCAGACCGACAAGTTCGTCGCTCCCGCTCTGGCGTCGCGCATCGCCCGCGCCGAGGTCGAAGGCGGAGAGGTGATCACCGTCGGCGACCTGTCGGCCCGACGGGATTTCACCGATGTCCGCGACGTGGTGCGGGCCTACCGGCTGCTGGTGGAACGAGGTGAACCGGGGCAGGTCTACAACGTGTGCTCTGGGGTCGATCTGGCGGTCCGGGATCTGGCCGACCAGCTTGTGGCCCAGGCTCGGGTGCCACTGCGTCTGGAAGTGGACGAGGCCCTCCTTCGTCCGGTCGAACTACCGGTGCTGCGTGGAAGCCACCAGCGCCTCACCGATGCCACCGGCTGGCAGCCCGACATCCCGATCGCCCAGACGCTCACCGACTTGTTGGAGGACTGGCGGGTCAGGCTGGCCGGGTAACCGGATCCCCGGCATCGACCACCCAACGGGACGCGACCGAGACCGCGCTTGCCGGGTCCGCCACATCTGCCACCACCTGGAACTGGGCCGTGAGCCGATCTGGTGTCAGCTCCACTTCCAGGTAACCGTGGTGGTCTAGCTGTTCGCGCAGGTGAGGGGTTCGGGCGCTCACATCCTGGCTGAACAGCACCGAAGACACCGGCACGGCCATGAACTCGGGTGCCACCACCGGAGAATCGACATCGAAGGGGACAGCGTGGACATCGAGCACCATCCCCTGGTGGTAATCGCCGGTGAGCACGACCGGGTTGGTCGAACCGGCGAGCTGGTCGATGAGCCGGGCTCGGGCCTGGGGGAAGCCGTCCCACACATCCAGGTAGTAGGCGGGGTCACCGTCGGGTGCTCCACTGTCCACTCCGGCCAACACGACCGGGTTGCCGAGAAGGTTCCAGGTGACTCCCCCGCGGGCCAGCCCGTCGGCCAGCCATTTCTCCTGTTCGACCCCCAGTCGTGACCGATCCTCGTCGGTGCGGGCGTCGCAATCTCCGAAGTCGGTGGTGTCGCGGGGGTCGGGACGACAGGGTGGTAGGTCGCTGTGTTGACGCTCGTCCAGGACGTGAAGGCGAGCCAGGTTCCCAACCTCGAACCGGCGGTGCACGTCGAGGACCGAACCCTCAGGTGGGTCGAGGCGCACCGGCAGGTTCTCCCACCATGCCTGGTAGGCGGCGGCCTTGCGATCCAGGTCGCCTCCTGCCTCTGTGTTAGGGACAACGTCGCCCATGTAGTTGTTGGCAACCTCGTGATCGTCCCACGTCACCACGAACGGTACGCTGGCGTGCGCAGCCTGGAGGTCAGGGTCGAGGCGATAGGACGCATAGCGCATGCGGTAGTCCTCCAGTGTGACCACCGCATGGGCAGGCTGGGACATGCGTGCGCCCGGTACCCCGGGGTACTCGTAGATGTAGTCGCCGAGGTGGAGTACCAGGTCAACATCGCGGGCGGCAAGGTGACGGTAGGCGGCCCATGCCCCCGTCTCCATCATCTGACAGTTCGCCACCGCCAGAGTGAAGCGATCTGGTGTGCCCACTGGGAGGGTCCGAGTCCGACCGATTGGGCTGGTCCATTCGCCGACCCGGAACCGGTAGAAGTGGTCAGTGGCGGGATCCAGGCCGTCGGCGTCGACGTGCACGCTGTGTCCGTGGTCGTAGCGAGCGGTGAAGGTGCCCTTGGTGGCGATCTTGGTGAAGCGAGCGTCGATGGCTACTTCCCACGCCACATCGACCGGGTCAGAGAACATTCCCCCGGAGCCGTCGCCAGCCAGAGCGTCTGGGGCCAGTCGGGTCCACAGGATCACCCTGTCAGCCAGGGGATCGCCTGATGCGACCCCCAGGGTGAACGGGTCTGATGCCAACTTGGCGCTGTGAGAGGTGGTGGTTCTCTGTCCCGCTCCAGGCGAGGTCGGGCGGTCCGCCGACGTCGTCGCCGGACCCGGGTCCGAGCATCCGGTGGCGGCCAGCGTGACGGTGGCGACCGACGCGGTCAGGAACGCCCTCCGGCTAAGGCTGACGGGATTACCACCGCTGGTATCTGGCTTGGACCATTGCGAAGACATCGGCGGGGTCCTCCTTCGAGGGGTTTCGGCTACTTCGGTGGAGACCGCTCGAGCGCCGATCGATCAGGGCCGGGAATTGTGCCATCTGCGACCGATCGATGGGCGGGCAAACGCTTCTGTTGTCAGCCTACCTACCGGTAGGTAGGCTGACGGGATGTTGCAGCTGTCCCCCGAACAGATCGCACTGCTCAACGAGCTCGAGCCGGTTGCAGCCGACCTGCTGGACAAGCACCTGGCCACCTCCAAGGAGTGGTTCCCCCACGAGCTCGTGCCCTGGAGCCGCGGTCGGGACTTCGAAGCGGGCCAGGAATGGGACCCCAAAGAGGTGGACCTCGATCCTGCCGTGCGGTCAAGCCTGTTCGTGAACCTTCTCACCGAAGACAACCTGCCGTACTACTTCCACACCATCGAGACCATGTTCGGCAACGACAGCGCGTGGGGAACCTGGGTACGACGCTGGACCGCCGAGGAGGGTCGCCACTCCATCGTGATGCGCGACTACCTGACCGTCACCCGGACCATCGACCCCGTGGCCCTCGAGCGCGCCCGGATGCACCAGGTCTCCGGCGGTCAGGTACCCAGCCCCGACTTCTTGACCGACGGCATCGTGTACGTGGCCCTCCAGGAACTGGCTACCCGCATCGCCCACTACAACACCGGCAAGCTCATGAACGACAAGGCCGGCTACGAAGTCATGAAGCGCGTCGCCGCCGACGAGAACCGTCACCACC
Organism: Microthrixaceae bacterium; assembly: GCA_016702505.1. Lineage (NCBI taxonomy): Bacteria > Bacillati > Actinomycetota > Acidimicrobiia > Acidimicrobiales > Microthrixaceae > Microthrixaceae bacterium. Next base: position 259,332 of record JADJDU010000001.1, on the reverse strand, counting down.
TCTTCTACCGCGACCTGGGTACTGCCGCGCTGGAGATCAACCCGTCGGCCATGGTCATCGCCGCCGAACGCCAGGTCCGGGAGTTCGAGATGCCCGGCACCGGAATCGTCGACTTCGAGTCCCACGCCCACGCCATCGCCCGCGTCGGGATCTACGACTTCAGCGTCCACCACGACTCGGTCCTGGTCCCCGTCATCTTGCGCCAGTGGTCCATCGACCAGATCGAGGGCCTCAACCCCGAGGCGGAGGCAGCTAGGACCAAGCTCCTCAAACGAATGGAACGCATCGACAAGGCCGGACGCCGCTTCGCCAGCCGTCGCGCCGAAGCAGCCGAGACCGCCCTGGCCACATCCGCTGACGAACGACCTGAACCCACGCTGGTGGGAGTCGGCTGACTCAGCCACCCATCGGGCCAGTCCGTCCCGAGTTCTGCTACGCAATGGCCATGCGCTCCCGATCTGCACAGGCACTGATGTTGACCGCCATGGTGACCACCGCCGCGCTGGCCGGCTGCGGTGGCGGCGACGAGTCGACGTCGTCGTCGACCACCAAGGCCGAACGAACCACCACCACCACCACGACCACCGCGGCCGAGACCACCACCAGCCGTGCCGGAATCGACGACCTTCCGGGATGCCCCGACACCGCCGCGGTCGAGGAGCTCCTAGGTGGACCCACCGAGATGACCCCGAGCCTTGGCGGATCCAGTTCGTCCAACAGCGACGGAGGATCCTTCAACTACGACTACGAGGGATGCTCCTACGAGCTGACCGACGGTTCCGACGGCGAGGTCAACATCACCAGGGTCAGGGGCCACGACGCCGACGGCTCGTTCTTCGACGCCGCAGAGGCAGGAATCAAGGCCGACTTCGTAGACGACGGCATGGAACCGCTGGAGGATCTGGGCGAGGATGCCTACCGATCCGGGACCGACATTGTGGTCCTCGTCGACGGGGCCATGGTGTTCGTCACCGCCTACGGCGACGACGATGAACCGTCGCTGCCCCTGGCCCGAGAGCTGGCCGAGTCGGTGCTCGCCGAGGGATCTGGTCTGGTCACCGAGGCCGACATGGATTGCGACGAGATCGGCGCCATGGCACCGGAGTCGTTCGGGACCCTGGAGTCGACCGGGCCTACTGGTGGGGTCATCGTCATCGACGACCTGACCATCAACCCCAGCGGATGCCACCTGTCCTTCGAGGACGGCAGCTCTGGTGAGGTGACCACCGCTCCCGGAGACCAGTGGGACGCGTGGGTTGCGGCCGAGCAGGATTCGGGGTTCACCGTCGAGTACACGTCGTTGGAGGTAGCAGGCCACCGCGCCTTCGACGACGGCGAAGCCATCATCGTCGACGACGATCCCAACCATCCCCTGCGGATCACCTCACGAGGTGATGACCTCGACCCCGACCAGGCCGACCTCCGTCGCCGCCTCGCCGAACTCGTCCTCGACTAACGGTCCTAGCAACAGCGAGGACGACGACCGTCAGGCCGGCGACCGAACTCTGCCGGAAGGCTCTGCCTTTCGGCGGATCCAGAAGGTCAGCGATCCTGACGGTCAGGTATGAGTGAGTAGGTGGCGAAGCACATCTCGTCCTCGGTGCCCTCGGCGAACATGATGTACTTCGGAACTCGGCCCACGGCCTTGTCCCGGTCCCAGGAGCACTCCAGCCGCAACGGCTGACCGGCCTTCACTCGGAGCGGCTTGGCCAGCCCGTAGTTCATCTGCCAGTCGAAGCTCCAGTCAGGGATGTCCAAGAGGATCTGTTCCTGCGGTGTGTCGACGTCGAGGGTGAGCCGAAGCGAGGAGCCGATCGTGTGCATGTGTCCGAGCACGCCGGTGATGATGCCGTCCTCGGGCACCACCAGATCGCACCATGACCGGGCGAACCGACCATCGAAGGTGGCAGCCAACTCCTCAGGCGACCGGCCGCACAACATGAGAAGCCCGTTCTGAGTTCCAGCCCCCGACGGGCCATACAACCGGACGTTCTCTTCCATGGCCGCGGCGCGGTCACAGAGCGGAGCGTCGGCGTCCTCGGGTAGGCACGGCACTTCGACGGGAGCCAGCGGATTGACCACCCGCATCTCCTTCACATCGGGGGTGTCCGGGGTGAGCTGGATGGCCAAACCCGACCGATCGGCCACAGGCGTGCCACCGAAGTGGTAGTGGATCTGCATGACCAGGGCATCGCCGGGCTCCAACAAGATGCCGGAGTTCTCCGGGAAGATCACCGGGGACTGGCCGGGTACCCAGCCCGCCACCAAGTTGGCCTGACCAGCAAAGCCGACGTCTCGGTGCCGGGGTTTTCCCGGATCTCGATCCGGTCGACGCCCAGGGATGCTCGGGCTGCTGTAGCAGGACCAACCGGGCTGGCCACCCTCGCCCGACATCGCCAGTGCGTTGGTCCGTTGCTCCTCGGAGATGTGGAACACCTGGGCGTGGTGAAGCTGGGGGACCTGGTCGGCCAGGAACGTGTAACCGGTCATGAAGACCGGCTCGGTGATCTCGGGCTCCAGCACGAAGCAGCGATAGTCGTTGGTGTTGTCCGTGGAGCCGGTATAGCTCGGGATGAACATCTTCTGGTCCTGGCGGGGCAGGAGATCGGCTGCTTCCTTGGTCGGCTTCAGCTTGGTCGTGGCCGGCACGTCGAGGGGGGCGCCGGCATCAGCCCACGCCGCCAGCGTGGCGATCTCGGCGTCGGAGATGTCGGGCTTGTGCGCCAGCTCGACACCCTCATCGGATGCGAACCACGGCGGCATGTATCCAGCTTGGGTGACGGTCTTGAGCCCGTCGGAGACGGCCTTCACGTCACCGGCATCGTCCATGGTGAGCGTGTGGGCCCCGAACTGGCCCGAGATGTGGCATGACGCAGTGCTCGGCGAGGATCGGCTGCACGTCACGGGCATAAGACGGCACCCCTTCGGCATCTGATTCGATCCGGGACTGCTTCTCGATCGTCGAAGCAACCTCGGTGGTGGCCGGGTCGACGGCCACCAACTCGAGGGTCAGCCGGACGTCGTCTTCGGTCTGGACCAACCCGGCGATGGAGATGGGCCCGGCGTCGAAGCGAGACAGCTTGGCCACCGTGGTGGCGGTCGCGACGAGCTCACCGTCCTTCCATGTGGCGGTCACGTCGAAGGTGGCGGTGGCGGGCTTGCCCTTCACCGTCACGTTTCCTTCGATGGTGAAGTCATAGGACTTCCCCTCCGTGGCCGCACCGGTGAGCCCGACGATCTTGTCCAGGTCGAAGGTGGCCAGCGGGAACTGGTTGGACTGGAGGAAGTCCTGGCGGATGCGGGCGTCGCGGAGGTTGTTGTCGGACTCGAACTGCTCGATGTTCACCACGATCTGTCCGATGCGGCTCTTCTCCAGCGCGCCCTCATTGAGGGCCACATCACCGGCGATGCCACTGGTGGAGCCCTTGGCTGTGCCGGTGGTGCGCCCACCTAGCTGTTCGTTCACCTCGTAGGTGAGCGAGGAACGGGTCGGATCGATCCGCAGGAGGGTCTCCCCGTCGCGCGGGGTCAGCCGAGGTGCTCGGGGCACCTCCTTGGTAACGGTGGCGAAGCGCTGGGCGTCGACGACCGGCTTGATCTGCTGATAGGCGAAGGTGCCCACGACCGCAAGGCCCAGGGCCACGCCCGCCACCGACAGGCGGCGAACCATGCGACGCTTGGATGCTCCGTCCGGACCGCCAGCAGGCGGTTCTGGAACTGACAGCTCTTCGACCTGGTCTTGGTCGGCCATGTGCGCGTACACCCCTCGTGCGATCTGATGACCCGCGTCCCCTTTGACGCGGGCCGCCCCGGATTCTGGCAGATATTTGCATGTTGCGTGCGACTTCCTGACGGGTCGCTGGGCCCGACCCCGGCCACGGCGCTAGACCGACACCGATGCAGCTACCGGTGATCGACGTGTCCGCCCTGACCGCCAAACGCGATCCCCCGTTGACCTCACCTGCGGACCCCGACCAGATGGAGGTCGCCCGCCAGATCGATGAAGCCTGCCGTCGTGACGGATTCTTCTTGATCACCGGGCACGGCGTCATCCCTGACCTCCAGCGCCGTCTCGACCGGGCCTCCCGGGCCTTCTTCGATCTCCCCGACACGGTGAAGGCCGACGTGGCCATGCCCCGAGCCGGTAATGCATGGCGAGGCTGGTTCCCCGTGGGCGGAGAGCTCACCTCTGGACAGCCCGACCTGAAGGAAGGCCTCTACTTCGGTGCCGAGCTCGATCTCGACCATCCCCGGGTGCGGGCCGGTACTGCGCTTCACGGCCCCAACCTGTTCCCGGCCTACCCGCCCGACCTGAAGCCGATCGTCTTGGAATGGATGGCGGCCATGACCGGCCTAGCCCAACAGATCATGGTCGGACTGGCACTGGCGTTGGGGCTGGGACCGAACTGGTTCGCAACCAACCTCACCGCCGACCCGACGGTGTTGTTCCGCATCTTCCACTACCCTCCCGCTCTTGCCGCTCCGGTGGACTCCCCCACATCGGTGGGCCCGGATGCCACCTCCCCGCGTTGGGGCGTGGCCGAACACACCGACTACGGACTGCTCACGCTGCTGGCCCAAGACGGTTCGGGCGGTCTCCAGGTCCGCCGGGACGGACGATGGCTGGACGTGGATCCCAGACCGGACAGCTTCGTGTGCAACATCGGAGACATGCTCGACCGCATGACCGGAGGCCGGTACCGCTCCACGCCCCACCGTGTTCTGGCCACCGCTGTCGATCGATTGTCGTTCCCGTTCTTCTTCGATCCCAGTTGGGATGCCGAGGTGACACCCCTACCCATGGACGGCGAACCCCCCACCGACGATGCCCTGACCCGCTGGGACGAGACCAGCGTCCACGAGTACCGAGGCACCTATGGGGACTACCTCACTGCCAAGGTGGCTAAGATCTTCCCTTCGCTGAACACCTGACGAATGATCACATCCCGTTGGACTGGTCACGACTCATCCGACCCGGGGTGACTGGCGACCCGCCTCGACTCACCTCGCGGATCAGTCGTATATGGCCTCCAACCACCATTGGCCCGACTCGACGGCCAAAAGGTGTGCATCACCGGTGTCATCGACCAATTGGAACCGGGCCCGACGACGATGCCGGGTTGGATCCCACCATCGCTCCTCCACCGGCCACGGCCCACACCACCCCACCACCTTGCGCGCCGGCTGACCACGCCGGGAGAACCGAACCGGCGGAGAGGAGACCTCGGCCCTACCGGTAACCACTACCGGGTGGCCGTGAACGTCCAACACCTGCACCGGTTCAGGGGGTTCCAGTACCGAAGCCGGGGCCGGATCGGGCACCCGACCCGGCCAGGGACCGTCCACCTCGACCAGTCGGGCCGCGGGCCTGTGGGTAGTGAGGTCAACCGTCTCCACCGGGACCTGGACCACCCGATCCGCAGGGCCACGCCCCCCACGCATCTCAGCTACCCGCACCGAACCGGCCCCCAAGGTGCCCTGGAGTCGGGCCACCGCCCGCAGAATCCGCTCATCCACCAAGGTCTCTCCACCCCAGAAACCGAGCTGACGACCCCGGGCCGCCACCACCTCGACGGGCACCAAGGTGATCCGAACGATGCCGGCGGTGGGTCGCACCGCAGCTCCACCGGAGAGCCAACCGTCGAGCTGCCAGCGAACCCGGTCGGTGAGGGCCGCCGGGGTCAAGGCCCCCTCATGACGCCAGTGACGGGCCAAGGTCTCACCGTGATCGGTCTCGGCTTCCACCAGCACCCGGGTACAGGCCAGTCCCCGACCTTCAAGAGACTCGTGCAACTCCCCGGCCAGCACTCGGGCCACGAACGCAGCCCGGTCGACCTGGTCGGCCGGCGGATCCACCTCACGGCTGACCTTCAGTTCCGGAGCGGGACGACGGGCAGCTAGGGGACGGGCATCCAACCCTCGGGCCAGACGGTGGACGACGACCCCCATCTCACCGAAGCGACCCAGCAGATCGGCCCCATCCAACTGGGCTACCTGACCGATCGTCTTCAGACCGAGCCGCGCCAACAGTTCGGTCAACTCGACCGGAACCGCCAAGTCCAACGCCGCTCGGGTGAGCGCAGCCACCGGGAGCGAAGCCAGATAGCCCGGAGATTCTCCTGGGGCCACCACAACCGGCTGGCCCTGGCGGATCGACTGACGGGCCGCCAGCAGGGCGGCGAACGAACCGTCGGCGACGCCGACCCCCACCTCGGCCCCCCCGGTGGCTCCAGTGGCGATCCAACCGGTGCGCTCGGCCAGGGATTCGTCTCCCCCCGTGTAGCGCGACGGACCCCGGGTGGCGAAGGCCAAAGTACCCGGCACCGAAACCTCTACCCCGGGGGTGAGGACGTCGAATGCGGCAGCCACCGGCTCGAAGCACCGGGCGTCACGATCGGGATCGTGTCCCACGACATCTGCATGAGGGCAGCGACGTTGAGCCTCCCGTCGCCGCATACCCACCTCTACGCCGACACGACGAGCCTCGGGCGAAGCGGCCACCACCCGATTGGCCCGAACCACCACCATGGCCTCGGGTTCGGAAGCCTCTGCGCCGTTCCCGGGCGTCTTGCCACCGTCGCTCCCTCGGGCCGCGGCTACCACCGGCCAGTGCGGGCAGTGGACCACCACGGTCCGGGTGGGAAGATCTCCGCTCACCCTGCCGCTCCGAGGTGGTCGGCCCACACCGACCTGCCCACCACGCCCGCACCGGTGCCAGTGCCCATGCCAGTGCCAGTGCCAGTGCCAGTGCCAGTGCCAGTGCCAGTGCCGGCACCGGGGTCCTCCACCACCGCCACCCCCCCACCGGGAGCCGGGAGCCAGAGATGGGCCCGACGGGGACGGTCGGCCCCCCGTCTGCCCGTCACCGAGACCTGGGCCAGTCGACCTCGAAGATGACCATGCCCCAGACCCACCCCACGCCACCGGGCCGCCGACGCCTCCAACACCAAGTCAGGTGCGGAGGCCCAGCGCCCCTGAGAACCCCCCACCTGCACCATCACCGAGCCGCGGTCACGGGCCTGGGCGCTGAGCCGACGGTGGACACCGGCCGATACCGGGCGCGCTGGCTGGCACAACACCACCTCTACCGCGTCGAGCACGGCCGACACCGATGACGCCCACCGATCGGGACCGGGTTCATCGACAAGGAGCACCCTCTCCAGATCCACACCCAGTTCAGCAGCCGCCACCAAACCCAGGTGAGGTAGACCGACCACCGCCACCCACCCTCCAGAGGTGGTGGTGGGACCCACTAGGGCCAGAGCCAGCGAAGAGGATGCAGTACCGCTGGTGGCTACCAGCGAGCCACGCTGAAGCCCCCCGTGGGGAAGCAGGGAGGCCAATGCATCGGGTACAGCCAGGATTCGTTCTGTGGCCCCCACCACCGGCCTGACCCGCTGACCCAGCAATGCCAGAGATGCAAGATCGGGTGCTGCGACGGCCATGGACCCAGTATCGAACACTTGTTCGATGCCTGCAACTGATCCCTGAGATCAATTGCCAGGGCTGACCAAGGCACTGCCTCTCGGCGGATCCAGGATAAAGGCCGAAGCCAGATCAGGACCCAGAGACCTCGGTGATGTAGGTGATGAGGTCGGCCAGCTCTTCGTCGGTGAGATCGCCATAGGCCACCGGCATCAGGTTCTCGAAACCGGCTCGCACCTCAGAGCGAGGGTCTCGGATGGCACGCTCCAGATAGGCCTCGTCGGCAGTGACGGTGACACCGTCTGCCAGTTGCACCTCGGAACCGGCCAGCCCCTGCCAGCTAGGGCCCATACTCCGCTGTCCGTCGATGGTGTGGCACGAATGACACCCCTGAGCATCGGACACGGCCTTGCCTCGTTGACCCGCTGCGCTCAGCTCGACCTTGGCTGGGGCGTCGTCTCCGCAGCCGGACAGCACGCCGCCAGCCCCAAGAGCCACGGCGACGGTGAGCAACACCGCCGCCCGTTTCCGACCAGATCGAACGGGGATGCGGCGATGCTCCAAGGGTCAGCCCTCCGTGGCCGTCGAATCCGAGGCCGTCTCGGCGGCTGCTTCTGCTGCAGCCTTGGCTTCAGCTTCAGCCGCCTCTGCTGCGGCCTTGGCTTCAGCTTCAGCCGCCTCTGCTGCGGCCTTGGCCGCCTTCTCGGCCTCGGCCTCGAGGTAGGCGGCCGTCTTCTCCTCGTCGTAGTACAGGTAGAGGAGCTCGACGATCTCCTTGAGACCCTGGCTGTCGTGCCCCTTGGCCAGATCGACGGTGACCATGTTGCCGTTGACGTGCACGTTCTGAACCTGGCCGCTGGCGAAGAGACGCCGGGCCAAGACATCGGGTGGGCGCTGGCCCCAGATCTCCTCGTCCAGGGCATAGCGCTCGTGACCGGTTCCGGTGAGCATCCGGTTGGTCTCGAAGCGGACGACCCCGCGGTTCGACGATGGCTTCTCGTTGACGACGATCACCTGGCCCATGGTCTCGGGATCGTAGTTCCAACCCCCTGAACGCCAGTCATCCACCCATGGCTTCGGGCGATGCTGCTATCCGATCACCCCAGGGTCAGGACATTGGATGGCGAACCGACCGCCAGGCCCACGTCGCCAGGCCCACCGATGCCACGGCCAGGACCGAGTGCACCACCTTGAACCCAACGGGGTGGTCGGCGGTCACGATGATGGCGATCCGCACCACCCAGTAGATGACGGTCCCGGCCGCGAACCCGGTCACACCCAGGGTGAAGCGAGCATCCTCGCGATCTCCACCGGTGACCATGTATGCCCCCAGCGCCAACGCCGCCAACACGAACAGGGTTATCGGGGTGGACCAGATCAATTTCTCGGCCACGGTGTCGTCTGGGTTGGTCCACGCCAACCAGATCCGGTTGGTCCAGATGAACAGGGTCACGGCACAGAACACCGCCACCGAAGCCGGTTCCAACCGGCTGGTCCAGCGGTCCGAAGCGTCAGCATCACGACCCTCGCGTTGGTCGGCCCGACCCAGGTCCTGAGCAGAAGGTTTCACGGGACCAACGCTAGGGAGCAGGCGGGGTGTTCTCCGAGTCGGGTCCCGCCTCGGAGTCGAGGATCGCCGAGGGTTCGCCCGCCGCCCACCTCCTCGACGAATCCGGTTCGTTGGAACCGCACCTGACGGTGCGACACTGGAACCATGGCCCGCCGCACCAAGATCATCGCCACCATCGGTCCCGCCTCCGACTCCGAGGCCATGATCAAGGACTTGGCCGAAGCCGGGATGGACGTGGCCCGCATCGGCTTGGCCCACGGCACCCTCGACGAGGCCATCGAGAAGTTCCGGCGGGTTCGTCGCGTCGAGGCTTCCCTCGGACGACCCCTGGGTGTCCTGGTCGATCTGCCCGGTCCCAAGGTTCGAGCCGGCGCCATGCCCGAGGGCGGTCTGGATCTCGATGAAGGAGACCTGATCCGTCTCACCCCTGGTAACGAAGGCTCCACCGAAGCTGCCATCCGAGTCGATCACGATGGCCTTCTGGCCGACCTCCACGTCGGCGACCGAGTCACCTTCGGCGACGGCGGGGTCATGGCCTTGGTCGACGAGCGGGCCAGCGACCACCTAGTCGCCCGGGTCACCCACGGCGGTCTGCTCCAGGGTCGGCCCGGTGTCCACATCCCCTCGGATCGGCTACGCATCCCGTCACCCACCCCCGAAGATCTACACATGCTCGATGCCTTCGTGGAAGAGGGGATCGACATGGTGGCCCTGTCGTTCGTCCGGTCGGCCCACGACGTGCGCCGGGTCGGTGTTGAGCCCCACCCTCGCGGCCCCTTGGTCATCGCCAAGATCGAGACCCGGGCCGCGGTGGACAACCTGGACAGCATCATCGAAGCCTCCGGTGCGGTCATGATCGCCAGAGGTGACCTGGGGGCGGAGCTACCCATCGAGGAGCTGCCGCACCTCCAAAAGCGAATCCTCCAGCGCTGCATCGCCCTGGGCCGCCCAGCCATCACCGCCACCCAGATGTTGGAGTCAATGGTCACCGCTCCTTCGCCGACCAGGGCCGAGGCATCCGACATCGCCAATGCTGTGTTCGACGGGTCCAGCGCGCTGATGCTGTCGGGCGAGTCGGCCATCGGTCATGATCCAGTGAACGCGGTGGCCACCATGGCCCGGATCGCGGCCCGAGCCGACGACGAGTTCGACTACGACGCTTGGGGGGCGCGGGTCCACGCCATGGCCACCACCATGCAGCCGTCCATAGACGACACCGTCACCAACTCGATGACGATGGCGGCATGGCGCGCAGCCAGCGAGTCGAAGGCAAGCGCCATCATCTGCATCACCCGCACCGGTTTCACGGTGCGAGCCATCGCCCGCTTCCGGCCCCAGGCCAAGATCTTGGGGTTCAGCTCCGACACCCAGGCCCTGCGCCAGATCAAGCTGAGCTGGGGGGCCATCCCTCACCCGCTGGGTGTCGACTACCACGACGATCACGTGATCACCCACGTCCTGAACGTGGCCCGTGAAGCCGGAGACATCCGGCGAGGTGACCTGGTGTGCGTCCTGTCGGGATCGAGCGACTATCCGGGGCAGGCCACCGACTCGCTCCAGCTCATCCCCATCCGCTGATTCCTAAGGGTCCTAGCGGATAGGTGCAGTCGTCGTCGCAACCAGGTTGATCAGACCGAGGCTCCGCCTCGGTTTAACCATGCCGTGCCTATGGGTCGGCTCGCCTATCGGCTCGCCTCCTAAGCCCGGATCCGGTCGCCGGCTACTGGAGCGAACACGAAGAACATGCGGGCCCGACATGTGGTGACGCCAGCTCTCGAAGCAGTGCCATGCCCCCAACCTCCCCGGGGACCCATGCGCTCGAGCGTCACCTCCAGGAGCAGTTCATCTCCAGGTTCGACCATGGAGGGAAACCTGACGTCCTCCAGTCCGGCCAGCAGCGGCAATCGCCCGACGTGGGCCGGGTCGGCCAGCACTGCCAAGGCTCCGGTCTGAGCTAGCGCCTCGACCTGGAGCACCCCCGGCACGACTGGACGACCCGGAAAATGGCCGGCCAGCCAGGCCTCGTCTCCTTCGATCCGCCATCGGGTCACGGCGTGCCTTCCTGGCTCGCACCGCTCCACGGTGTCCAGGAAGCGAAACGGCGGCCTATGCGGCAACAGGTCGATCACCCGTCCTCAGACCGCCCATCGGTCCCACCGTTACAACGTCGCGGTCGACGGGCTCAGCCGCCGGGCCGCCCACCATGGTGAACCGTCGGTCGGCCGGGTTGTTACCCGGCGGTCTTTTCCAAGCTACCGACGGGTAAGGCGAAACCTCGGGCGTCGGGGGCGGTCTGACCTCCTCGTGACATCCCCCCAACCTCAAGATCGACATCCGGCGCCGGAGCCGGAGTCGGAAGTTGGCCACGCCGACCCGATGGTGATGGAGGCTTCCGCTGACGGTGACGCAGTGGTGCTCGACCTGCGCCTAGTGGTCGCGCCCCAAGATGGACGATTCCACCCGGCCACCCCTCGCGTGGTGACCGCCGAAGGTGAGGTGGTCCACAGCGGCGACGTGATCGGACACGTGGTCCGATCTGGGAACCACGAACCGATCCACACCTTCTGCGCCGGGTTCTTGATGAGGCTTCTGGCCGACCCCGGCGAACACGTCCGGGTCGGCCAGCCCGTGGCCCTGATCCACCCGGTCTCGGTGTGAGCACGGCTTCGGTTTCGGCTCGGGACACCTCGTCCGCGTCGGTCGATCACTCCGCTCCTTCGATCCCCCGGCTGGCCTTCGCGGTGGCCGGAATCGGTGTGGCGCTACCCACGAAACGGGTGACGAACCGGGACCTCGGTGCCAGCATGGACACCGACCACGCCTGGATCGTGGGGCGCACCGGAATCCACGCCCGCCGGGTGGCGGGCGCCGACGAATCCACCACTGCGCTGGCCTCCCAGGCCGCGGTCAACGCCCTCGGCGATGCCGGTATCACCCCGGCCACGCTCGATCTGATCGTGATCGCCACTTCCACACCCGATTCAGGCTGCCCCTCCACCGCGGCCCGGGTGGCCTCAGCTCTCGGAGTTCGCGCCGGCGGATTCGACGTGAACGCCGCTTGTTGTGGGTTCGTTCATGCCCTCGGCGCGGCGGCGGCGTTGGTGGCCGACTCGGTGGGCACGGCGCTGGTGATCGGGGCCGACCGCTACACGTCCCTGACCGATCCGACCGACCGCAACACCGCGGTCCTCTTCGGTGACGGTGCAGGAGCGATGGTGATCCAAAAGGTCACCCGACGCCCGGGAGCTCCCGGGATCCTCGGCACCGACCAGGGAGGCGCCCCGCGCACGTTGAGACTGATCGAGGTGACTCCGGGCCGGGACCACCTGACCATGGACGGCCCCGATCTTTTCCGACGCGCCACCCGCGCCATGGTGGCCTCCTCCGCGGCCGCCCTGGACCGGGCCGGCCTGGCCGCCGGCCACGTCGATCTGTTCGTGCCCCATCAGGCCAACGCCCGCATCATCGCTGCCGCGGCAGAACGGCTGGGAGTGGATCCGGCGCGAGTAGTTGTCGACGTGGCCGAGAGGGCCAACACCTCGGCGGCATCGATCCCCTTGGCGCTTCACAGCGCCCGCTCCCAAGGCCGACTCGACGCTGGTGCGACGGTACTGCTCAGCAGTGTCGGCGCCGGTCTGGGATGGGCCAGCCTGGTCATGAGGTGGGGACGATGACCGCCCTAGGGGCCAAGTCCCAGGCCCGGGTGGCGTTGGTAAGCGGGGCCACCGGGGCCATCGGTGCTGCCACGGCTCGGGCCCTGGCCCAGTCCGGACATGCGGTGGGAGTGGGATGGCGATCTGATCCCGAGTCTGCCCGGGCGGCGGTCGAGGCGATCACCGCCGCGGGCAGTCACGCCATGGCCGTCCACCTGGACCTGACCGATGCCGAGTCGATCGAGCGGAGCGTCACCGTTCTCGAGGCCGAACTGGGGCCGGTCACGGTGCTGGTGAACAACGCCGGGCTCACCTCCGACGGTCTGTTCATACGGATGTCTGATGCCGACTGGTCGAGGGTCATGGCCACCAACCTGGACGGAACCTTCCGTCTCACCCGCAGAGTGGTGCCGTCGATGGTTCGAGCCCGGTGGGGACGCATCGTGAACGTCACCTCCGTGGTCGGTCTCAGCGGATCGGCTGGCCAGGTCAACTACGCCACCGCGAAGGCGGGTCTGATCGGCTTCACGCGGTCTCTGGCTCGGGAACTGGCGTCCCGGTCGGTGACGGTCAACGCGGTCGCGCCTGGGCCCATAGACACGCCGATGCTGGCCCAGATCGGGGCGGGACGGATCGACGGAATGGCGGCCCAGGTTCCGGTGGGTCGCCTCGGCCAACCCGAGGAGGTGGCCGCAGCTGCCGCCTATCTCTGCTCGGATGCCGCTGCCTTCGTGACCGGTGCGGTCCTTCCCGTCGATGGCGGGCTGGGGATGGGTCACTGAGCTCACGAGGTGCGCCGATAGGCGGACCGACCCACAAGCACGGCATGGAAAAACGTGGCAACGCCTCGGTCTGATCACCCTCGCAGCGAAAACGACCGGACCTATCCGATCGGGTCCTCAGGACCCGATCGGACGAGAGGCAGAAACTTCCGGCGGAGTTCGATCGCCGACCTAACGGCTGAACACCAATGGTGGCCACACCGAGACCAACAACCAACAACCAACAACCAACAACCAACAACCAAGGAACACGACAATGACCACGAACCCCGTCACCCGCTCCGAGATCATCGATTCAGTGCTCGACGCCTGCGTCGAAGTGCTCCGAGTCGAGCGAAACAAACTGGGCGAAGCAACCGAGTTCGCCGCCGACCTGGAAGCCGACAGCCTCGCCCTGGTCGAAGTCGTCATGGTGCTCGAGGAGCGCTACGACCTGCGCATCCCCGAGGAGGACCTGGAGGCGGTGACCACAATCGGCGCCGCCGCCGACCTGGTGATGAGCCACCTGGACCAAGCCGCGTGACCGCGACCCGCGCCACCGTGGTGGTGACAGGCCTCGGGGCGGTGACCCCGGCCGGGGGCACGGCCATGTCCACCTTTCAGAGGACGCTCACCGGGCACGGCTGCACCGACGAGAACCTGACCGCCCCAGTGACCGACTTCGACCCATCGTCGGTGCTCGATCCCCGCGAGGCCAGAAGGGTGGACCGGGTTGGTCAGTTCGGCCTGGTAGCGGCGGACGAAGCACTGGCTCAGGCCGGCCTCTCCGGCCCCGACCGTCTGCCCGATCCCGGCTTGGACCCGACCCGCGTCGCGGTGGTGGTCGGGTCGGGGGTCGGTGGTCTCATCACCTTGGAGGAAGGAGTGTCGACGAGGGTCACCCGCGGGACCGATCGGGTCAGCCCACTACTCATTCCCATGATGATGTCCAACGCCACCGCCGGGCTGATCGCCCTACACCACGGATTCCGGGGCCCGGCACTGGCGGTGGCTACGGCATGTGCGTCGGGAGCCAACAGCATCGGGGAAGGAGCCGCCCTCATCAGAGCCGGTCGAGCAGATGTGGTGGTGGCTGGCGGAGCCGAGGCCGCCATTACACCGACCGCCCTCGCCGGGTTCGCCCGGATGGGGGCATTGAGCCGCCGCCACCACGATCCCCACGGAGCGTCACGACCCTTCGACCGAGACCGCGACGGCTTCGTGATGGGAGAAGGAGCTGGCATCGTGGTCCTCGAGAGCGAGGAACACGCCCGCCGACGTGGTGCCGCGACCATTGGTGAGGTGGCCGGGTACGGCGCCACCTGCGACGCCCATCACATAACCGCCCCGGACCCGACCGGCGCTGGCGCGCTGGCGTGCATGGAGGCAGCGCTGGCCGACGCTGGCATGACCCCGGCCCAGGTCGGCCACGTCAACGCTCACGGCACTTCGACCCCACTGAACGACCGAGCCGAGTCCGAGGCGCTGGTGCGGCTCTTCGGTGGCTCCACGCCACCGGTCACCTCGACCAAAGGGGTCACCGGCCACCTGGTGGGAGCGGCCGGCGCGGTAGAGGCCATCTTGACCTTGCTCAGCGCCCGACACGGACTGGTTCCACCGGTCGCGAACCTCGACGATCCCGACGTAGACCACAGGGTCGATCTGGTCCGCAACCGACCCCGTCGAAACGACGACAAGGTGGCCCTGTCCAACTCCTTCGGTTTCGGAGGCCACAACGCATCGCTGGTGTTGGTCGCCCATCCCGCCGATCGATCCCGATGACCATCACAACCCCGGTCTGTGTCGACCGGCCCGATGCCGTGACCGCCGACCTCCGAGAGCTCAGTGGCCGGACGGTGGCGTGGTTCGAACTGTCGGGCCGACGCCGCGGTGGCGACGGGTCCGCCGAGGCAGAGGTGGTGGCCCGCGCCATCACGTTGGCCACCTCGATCGGATGCCCCGTGGTCGGGATGGTGCGGTCGGTGTCGGTGCCACCCGGACCCGAGGGGCTGGCCGGGCTGGCGGCGTGGGGCCGGGTGGCCGCTGCGGCGGTACGGGCCTCGGGTGTGGTGCCCATCGTCCTAGCCGTGACCGGCCCGGTTCACGGCAGCCTGGCTCCTCTCCTCGCGCTAGCCGATCACGTGGTCATGACCACCGAGGCTTCGGCTTATGTGAATGGGCCCGGGCCGGTAGCCACCATCACCGGCACCCTCACCGACCCGGGGCGCCTCGGGGGAGGACGGGTCCACAGCCGGGTCACCGGGTTGGCTGCCTTGATCGCCCATGACGCCGACGATGCCCTCGATGCCGTGGGCGACCTGCTCGATCACCTACCCGACAACCACTTAGACGACGCACCGATCCGCTTCACCGATGATCCCGCCGGTCGCCTGTGTGAGCTGGCCGCAGCAACGGTTCCAGCCGACCCGGCCAAGGCTTACGACGTGCGTGACGTGCTGGCTGACATCTTCGACCGTGACAGCGTGCTGGAAGTCCACGCCGAGCACGCCCCCGGACTGGTCACCGCCTACGCCCGCCTGGCGGGACGGTCGGTGGCGGTGGTGGCCAACCAGCCCTGTGTGCTGGCCGGCACGTTGGACATCGATTCCTCGGTGAAGGGTGCACGCCACGTCCAGTGTGCCGACTCCTTCGGGTTGCCGCTGGTGACGTTGGTGGACACCCCGGGGTACCAGCCCGGTCGAGACATCGAGGCCCGCGGCATGATCCGCCACGGCGCGACCTTGGTCCACGCCTATGCCGCGGCCACCGTCCCGAGAGTATGTGTGATCCTGCGCAAGGCCTACGGCGGCGCCTACATCGTGATGGATTCCCACACCATGGGTAGCGATCTGGTACTGGCCTGGCCCCGGGCGGAGATCGCGGTGATGGGCCCCGCCGGAGCCATGGAGATCCTCCATCGAGGTCAGATCGCCCCGGCGATGCGAGCCCGCCTGGAGGATGAGTACCGGTCGACGTATTGCACGCCTCGATTGGCCGCGGAGCGAGGCCTCGTCGACAGTGTGATCAATCCGGCCGACACCCGTCGGGTGCTGACCGCGGCCCTCGGTCGACTCCACACGAAGCGACCGCACCTCCCGGCGCGCAAACATTCGAACCAACCGCTCTGATCCCCTCCCCCACTCGACTGGAACCCCGATGCTGCTCACCGACCGAACCGTGCTGGTCACCGGTGTCCTCACACCATCGTCGATCGCCTTCACCGTGGCCCGACTGGCCCAGGAACAAGGGGCGACGGTGGTACTCACCTCGTTCGGCCGGGCGCTTCCGGTTACCCGTCGAGCTGCTCGCCGGCTCCCGATCGAACCGGTGGTGGTGGAGCTCGACGTCACCGACGAGGACCACCTCGCTTCGTTGGCCGAACGACTGGGCGTTCGTGAACTGGACGGTGTGGTTCATTCTGTTGGTTTCGCGCCGGCCGACTGCCTCGGACACGACGACGGCCTGTTCGGAGCATCGTGGGATGACGTGGCCACCGCGCTGCGGGTGTCGACCTGGTCCTTGCCGGCGTTGGTCAAAGCAGTTCGGCCCCTGCTGACCACCAGAGCCTCGGTGGTGGGCCTGGACTTCGACGCCTCGGTGGCGTGGCCGGCCTACGACTGGATGGGCGTAGCCAAGGCAGGATTGGAGTCGGCGTCGCGCTACCTGGCCCGGGACCTCGGTCCCCACGGGGTGCGGGTGAACCTGGTCGCGGCCGGTCCACTGCGAACCGTCGCCGCCCGCAGCATCCCCGGTTTCGCCCGCATCGAGGACACCTGGAGCCGAACCGCCCCGCTCGGCTGGGATGTCGACGACCCCGAACCAACAGCGCGGGCCGTGGTGGCCTTGTTGTCGGACTGGTTCCCGGCCACCACCGGCGAGATCGTCCACGTCGACGGGGGTGCCCACGCGATCGGCGGAGGTGCCTCCTAGGCTGGGTCGAAAGCGGGAGGCATCGATGGCCAAGAACCAGAACTCACCAGGAATGTCAGCGATGGCTGGGGTCGCGACCGCACCAGCCGGTGCCGATGAGGACAGCCTGAACCTTCCCGAATGGGCGCGGCCGATCCTGGTGGTGGGGATGATGCTGGCCGTCATGTGGCTGGTGGAGATCGTCGACCTGATCCCCCGTACCAGCTTCGACCGATGGGGGATCCAGCCTCGCGAGGTCCAAGGACTGGTCGGCGTGGTCACCATGCCGTTCCTACACGACGGTTTCGGCCACCTGATCTCCAACACCGTTCCGTTTCTGATCCTGGGTGCGATGGTGGCGGCCGGAGGGGTAGCGCGGTATTTCGTGGTCACGGGCATCGTCACTTTGGTGGCCGGCGTGGGGGTGTGGCTGCTGGGTCCCGACGACACCGTCCACATCGGGGCCAGCGCCTTGGTGTTCGGCTACCTCACCTACCTGTTGTCCCGCGGGTTCTACGAGCGGAAGGTCATGAACCTCGTGGTGGGTTTGGTGGTGCTGTTCCTCTACGGCGGGGTGCTGTGGGGGGTGCTACCCCGGCCCGGCATCTCCTGGCAGGGTCACCTGTTCGGAGCCGTCGGAGGTGTCCTGGCCGCCCGTGTTGTGCACAACGAGGCCGTCACCACCCGTCGGTCCGGGTCCACCGCCTAGAGGTGGGTGCCGTTGCGCCCGCCCTGCTGCCGCCCCGTGGCCGCTTCCGGCGGCGACTCAGGCCATGTCATGCTGACCACGCCTACCCATCGCCGATGATCGGCCGACCCGACCACGCCCGCGATCACTGACCCGTCGCCACCAGCCAGGAGACCCCTTGTTGTTGCACCCCACCCTTCGCACCCTTCCCCGGCGAGCGCGCCGCTTGATGCTGACGGTCGCCCTGGTTGGGAGCGTGCTCGGCGGATGCAGCGGAGATGATGGATCTACCGAAAGGGCCGACGAGTCGACGACCACAAGCTCCGAAGCCGGGTCCAGCGGCACCTCCACCACCGAGGTCGCCACGACAGTGACGCTGGACCCCGAGTTGGAAGCATCCATGAAGGAGGCCATGGAACGCGCCGAAGCCGCCTCGTTGACGTTCGATGATTTTCCGTCGGGCTGGGAACACCTACCCCCCGCCGAAGGCGACGCTGGCCCGATGGAGACCTGCACCGAGGTCGACCTCGACACCCATCTGCTGGGCCTCTACCGGTCCGATGGCTTCTCCACCTCGGTCGATCCCGGGACGCTCCAGGCCAGCAGCTCGGTCACCGTCATGGACTCGGTCGACTCAGCCACCAAGTTGATGGAAGACATTGGGACCGATCGGTTCTTGTCGTGTGTGAACGAGCTCTTCAACGGCTCCACCGACGCCTACGAGCGGACGGGAAGCCTCACCCGCAACGAAACGGCCCCCAGCCTGGGTGACGAAGCCGTCGCCATGTCGGGCGAGTTCGTCATCTCTCCTCTCGACGACACGCCCGACCACCCGGTGAGCATGGCGGTCGTGGCGTTTCGGACCGGAGATATGGTCACGGTGCTCAACTCGACCGCGGTGGACCGCAACCTCGACGAGACGCTCCTGCGGACCCTTCTCGACCTGCTCACCCAACGCCGCCCAGGCCTGACCTATCCGCTCGGGTCCTTGGCCTTAGGACCCGAGCGGATAGGTCCAGTCGTCGTCGCTGCAAGGGTGATCAGACCGAGGCTTCGCCTCGGTTTAGACATGCCGTATCTATGGGTCGGTCCGCCTATCGGCGCACCTCCTTAGCGGGGGGCGAGGTCCCGAATGGCCTGACGTTGGTCGATGCCGAACGGCAGCATGGCGATCACCGGCGTTGTCACGCCGTTGGCCTGGTAGCGAGCAATGTGGTCACGGCACTGTTCGGGGGTTCCGTGGATGATCAGGTCATCTACCACCGATTCAGGGATGGCGGACAACGCAGCCTTGCGGTCCCCGGCCGCCCAGTGATCCCACATTGGTTGAAGCACGTCGGCTCGGCCCAGCCATCGCTGGAACTCGGCGTAGACCGGCACCGTCAAATATGCGGCAATGAAGAACCGGCCGTATTCCAACACCAGATCCCGGTCGGTCGTTGGCGCGACGAAGATCCTGGCCACCACCTCCTTGTCCGCTCCGCCCTGGTGGACGTGAGGCGTCACCGTCGGCACGTCGTCGGCACCCAGCCAGTTGAGGATGGCACCGTCGCCTTCGCGTCCAGCCAGCCCCAACATTCCTTCGCGGAGGGCGGCGATGAGGATCTTGGGCTGTTTCTCGGGCACAATCCCCAACTTGAAGCCCTTGACCGAGAAGGTGTCGTAATCCTCGCTCACCTTGGTTCCGGTGAGGGTCGTCCGCAAGAGGCGCACAGTGTCGCGGGTCTTCTTGTAGGGCTCGGTGAAGGGAATGTCGTTCCATCGCTCCACGATCACGTTGGACGAGGTTCCGATGCCGAAGGCGACCCGTCCCGGGGCAGCATCGGCCAGCGACGCCACGCACTGGGCCAGGGTGGCCGGCCCCCTAGTGAAGGCGGGAACGATGGCCGAGCCGAGACGAAGAGACGGAGCCCACACCGACGCCAATGCCAGTGGCGTGAACCCATCGGCCATGTTGGCCTCGCTGGACCACACGTCGGTGTAGCCCAAGTCTTCCAGTTCGACGATCCAGTCCCGCTGGGCATGGAGGGGGACACCGTCGATAGGGATCGTCATCCCGTAGCCCTGATAGGTCATGGCCGGAACCTACACGCCGGGCGTCGGCCATGGCCTGGACGCCCCACCTACTCGGTGGGCGCCATTGCCGGTGCGCTGGCAGATCCCGTTCAGCCTCGGTCCTGGGGCGGGAGGCTGGGTCGGCTTCCGATGGTGGTTCCCGCGGGATCCCAGTACCGGACAATGGTGGACTGGGAGGCGGTGGCCATGAGGGTGCCGTCGTCGGCCCACAGGTGGACGGTGCCGTGGCCGAACCCGTTGCCGATGCCGTCGACTTGGACCTCGACCAGGATCCACTCGCTCGGTACCACCCGTATGACCCGTAGCGTGTTGTCCAGGCTGTTGCCCCCGGCGTAGGCGCCGAGTGACTGACCGATCCCGAACGGCACATAGTCGCCGAGGATGGCCAGAGCCACCGCAGACGGCTCGGTGAGCTCTGGGATGCGGACCCACAGGGCGCTCCGTCCCCGCTCCATAGGGTTGCCGGGCAACTGCTCCCAGTCCCGGGCCAACGCCAGACGGGTTTCGAAGCGGCTCATCAACGAGTCCTCTCCCGGCACGCGAAGTGAACGGGCCGGGCAATCCTCGGGGCGAGGCACGTCGATCGGCTCCACCCACACCTGATCGGAATCGGTGGACCGTGAACCCAATGCAGCGTTGACGGTGAAGATCTCCCGGTCCTCGACATGACCAACGACGCGGGCCTGGGTGCTGTTGCGCCCCGACACGGCCACCGTCACATCGAGGTCGAGCACGGATCCGGGCGTGGCGTAGGACAGGTACTGGGCGGTCGCCCACACGACGGGTCGACCGGTGGCCATCTCAAGAGCCAAGACCGCGGCACCGAGCCCGCAGCCACCGAACAGGAACCCGCCAAGGGTGGACAGTCCATTGGTTACCGGCAGGTACCAGCGGTGAGGGTTGTGAGTGGCGGTGAGATCGAGGAACTCCTGAGCATCCACGGTGAACGAGCCTACGGGGGCCACAACACCGCAGGGGCAGGTGTCCTCGCCCACCGGGGATCGAACCACGGAGCGTCGGGCCAAGCGAGCTCACGTCGCACGGGCTGGCCTTGTGGCGGCGCCGGCGACGGCGACGACCGGGAGTGACGGCAGCAGGTACAGCGCCTACGGTCCTGCCCGAACGGTCCTCGGTCATCACGGGGTCTCGGTCCACCAAACCCGCAAGTTCGATTGGGGAAGTAGGCGCATGGCCATCCAACACGTCGTCTTATTCCGATTCCTGGAAGACACCGATGCTTCGGCCATTGATGCCATGGCCACCGCCCTTCGTCGTCTGCCGGGCTTGATTCCCCAGGTGGCCACCTACGCCGTCGGCTCGAACCTGGGGATCACCGAGGGTTCCTGGGACTTCGCCGTCTCCGCTCGTTTCGCTTCGGTAGAGGACTTCCACACCTACCGCACCCACCCCGAACATCTAGCCGTGATCACCGACCACATCGAACCCATCACCGCCGAGCGACGCTCGGTCCAGTTCGAGTTCTGAGCGTCGACCTACACCGACAACCGCCCCGGTTGACACCATCGGAAGGAAAGTCATGACCGTGGACAAGCCCTGGGCCGGAGATGCCTCATCTCTGGTCGATGCCTTCCGCTCCGGTGAGCGTTCACCCGCCGAAGAGCTGGAAGCCACGTTTGCCGCCATCGAGGCCAGCGAGTTAGGGGCCTTCGTCTGGCTCGACGAGGAACGGGCCCGGGCCCGAGCCGCAGCCGCCGACGTCTCGCTGCCATTCGGCGGTGTCCCGGTGGGGATCAAGGCACTCGAGCCGGTGAAGGGCTGGCCGTACACAGAGGAGTCGTTGGTGTTCGAGGCGCGGACGGCCGACCGGTCCTCCACCTCACACACCCGACTACTGGAACGAGGCGGCATCGTTCCCGTGGGCCAGACCCTGGCTTCGGAGTTCGGCGGGCTCAACATCTCCACCAACAAGATCCATGGAACGTGCACCAACCCTTGGGGCCAGGGCCGCACGGCGGGGGGTTCGTCGGGCGGGTCGTCGGCAGCGGTGGCCGGAGGTCTCGTGACCATCGCCACCGGAGGCGACGGCGGTGGATCCATACGCATCCCGGCCGGGTTCTGTGGTCTGCTCGGCATGAAGGGAACGGCGGGACGCATACCTCGAGGGCCGAAGACGCTCATCCATCCCATGACGGTTGTCCTCGGCTGCCAGGCTCGTTCAGTACGCGATGCAGCCCGGTGGTTCGACGTAGCCAGCGGATACGACTCCCGCGACCCGTACTCGTTGCCTCGCATCGACGGCTGGGAGCGGGACTTGGGCAGCCATGACCTGTCGGGTCTGCGAGTGGCCATCTCCCCCACGTTGGGAACCGCCGTGGTTCGCCCCGAGGTTTCCGAGCGGGTGGCGGCAGCAGCAGAGGCTTTGGCTCGAGATGCTGGGCTCACCGTTGTCGATCTGGACGTGAAGTTTCCCAAGCTCGACGTGGCCTGGGCTCTGGGCAACCTGTCGGGGCTGCGCCAGGACCTGGAGGGCCTGTGGCCCGACTGCAAGGACCTGCTCACGCCGGAGATCGCGTTCGGTCTCGAGATGGCCGAACAGCTCGTCAGCTTGGAGACCAACGCCCGGGGCGAAGCCACACGCACCGCCGCCAACGAGGCAATGGCCGACATCTTCGACCAGGTCGACGTGCTCATCTGCGCCACCAACCCCGACGTGGCCTTCCCGGCTCACATCACCACCAATACCCGGGTTGGCGACCAGAGGGTTGATCTCGGGAACAACGGCGCCCTAACCATCCCTGCCAACATCTGCGGCAATCCCGCGGTGTCGGTTCCGGTGGAGCCCTTCGAGGGTCTGCCTGTGGGCATGCAGATGATCGGTCGCCACCACCAGGACCAACTTCTGTTGGACCTGGCCCTCCGGGTGGAGCAAACCTGCCCGTGGCCGTTGGTGGCCCCCGGCGCACCCCTCTGAACAACTTGGATCGCCTTTTCCACTCGCATCCTTCATCGAACACATGTACGATCAGAGGTGGAAAGACTCGTTGTCACACCCCACGAGGAGACTGATGACATGGCCGAGCAGCTTCCACTCACGACGATCACCGCCGCCCGCCCCACCGGAACTCCCCGGAACTGGCAGCTAGACGAACGCACCAGGGAGGTCGGCCGTCGAGGCATCGCCTCGGCTAGGGCCGCCTTGGCTGCCCACCGCCCCACCGACGACCACCGCCCCAAAGCAGCCTGATCCCTCGTCGCACCGCTCGGCTCTTGGGCCAGGTTGGTTTGGGGACGGATACCTTTCTTGACCATGACCACCCCTTCCGATGTCGTGATCGTCGAAGCTGTCCGCACCCCCGTGGGTCGCCGCAACGGCGGGCTGTCCACCAACCACCCAGCCGACACCCTCGGTACCGTGCTCAGCGAGGTGGTGCACCGCTCCGGCATCGGTGGCGATCAGGTCGGCCAAGTCGTGACCGGCTGCGTGAGCCAGATCGGTGAGCAGGCCTTCAACATCGGTCGCACGGCCTGGTTGACCGCAGGCCTGCCCCAGTCGGTGGCCACCACCACGGTCGACACCCAATGCGGATCCTCTCAGCAGGCAACCAACATCGCCACCGCGCTGGTTCAGGCCGGCGTGGTCGACGTGGCCATAGCCAGCGGCGTCGAGGCCATGAGCAGGGTACCCATCGGTTCAAACGCCAAGGGGGACTACGGCCGGCCCATCCCCAAGTCCTACTTCGCCCGCCTCGAGTTCACGTCACAGTTCGAAGGTGCCGAACGCATCGCCCAGAAGTGGGGCATCACCCGCTCCGACGCCGACGACTTCGGACTCCGCTCTCAACAACTCGCGGCGCAGGCGTGGGCCGATGGCCGATTCGAGGGCCAGATCACGCCCGTCCAAGCCCCCATCCTCGGAGAAGACGGCAAGCCGACCGGAGACACCACCACCGTTTCAAGGGACGAGGGCCTGCGCGAGACGACCATAGAAAAGCTGGCCAACCTCAAGGCCGTAGCCCGAGAAGACGGCGTGCACACAGCTGGCTCCTCGTCACAGATCTCAGATGGTGCCGCCGCATTGCTGTTGACCACCGCGGCACGGGCACCGGAGATGGGCCTCACCCCGCGGGCCCGCATCGTGGATACCTGCCTAGTGGGCGTGGATCCCGTGCTCATGCTCACCGGCCCGATAGATGCCACCCGCCACCTGCTGGACCGCACCGGTCTGTCCATCGCAGACATCGACACGTTCGAGATCAACGAAGCCTTCGCCTCGGTCGTCTTGGCCTGGGCCCGCGAGTTCGATGTGCCCATGGAGAAGGTCAACCCCAACGGCGGGGCCATCGCTCTGGGGCACCCGCTGGGAGCCACCGGTGCAGTCTTGATCACCAAGGCATTGAACGAACTCGAGCGTACCGGGGGCCGGTACGGGCTCATCTCCATGTGCTGCGGAGGCGGCCTGGGTACAGGAACCATCATCGAACGGCTTTAAGGAGGCGAGCCGACCCATAAGCACGGCAATGGTTAAACCGAGGCAACGCCTCGGTCTGATCAACCTGGTAGCGACGACGACTGGACCTATCCGCTCAGGTCCTAGGCATGGCCCAGAACCTCACCCATGCGGCTCCGGCCGACGAGCATCGACATCGTCACTGGAGTCCGCCATGAGACCGTCCCGCCATCTCTTCACAACCCGCCTACCCTCGCTCACCCTCGCCTCGATCATCTGGCTCTCCACCTCCCTGCTGGCGAACTCCTGCACCCGTCCCCAGCCGCCGAGCACCGCACCCCTACCAGATGGGGGCACCGGCCTGGTGGCCATGGTCGACCGGGTCACAGACGGGGACACCCTCACCCTGTCGTTCTCTGGTGCTGGTGTCGAACGGGTTCGCCTGCTCGGTATTGACACGCCAGAGACGGTCAAACCCAATAGCCCGGTCGAGTGCTTCGGACCTGAAGCCTCGGCCCGCACCAAACACCTGCTGCCACCGGGAACCGAAGTCTTGGTCCAGCGAGATACCGAGGCCAGGGACCGCTACGGCCGGCTGCTGGTCTACCTGTGGCGCCGTGCTGACGGCCTGTTCATCAATGAGACATTGCTCGCTGACGGCTACGCCACCATATTGAGCATCACCCCGAACATCGCCCACCGGCCAGACCTGGCCCGGACCGAACAGTCAGCTCGACGCCGCCAGCTCGGACTGTGGGGTGCGTGCACCGACCCCGCAGGGCGATAGCGTCCACCCCGATGACCGAGCTGACCGAACGCCTCGGGTTGGGGCCCGATGCCCGGGCCGTGATCATCAACTGCGACGACTTGGGTGTCAGCCATGCCGTCAACGCCGGGGTCTACGAGGCGCTGCGCACGGGCCATGCCACCAGCGCATCCATCATGGTTCCAGCGCCGTGGGCCCGGGAGGCGGCATCTCGGTACCGAGGGGAAGACGTCGGCGTACACCTGACCCTCAACTCCGAACACGACCGCTACCGGTGGGGTCCAATCACCCATGCGCCCTCGCTCCTGGATGGAGACGGAGGGTTTCCCCGAACGGTGGCCGACCTATGGGACCACGCCGACTTAGACGAGGCACGACGCGAGCTCAGGGCCCAGGTGGAGCGGGCGATCCTGTGGGGCTTCGACGTCAGCCACCTCGACTCCCACCTCGGGGTTCTCCAGCACCGCCCCGAGTTCTTCGACATCTACCTTGACCTAGCCGTGGAGTTCCGCCTACCCACCCGGCTATCGGGTCCAACGTTCGAACGCTCCGTCGGGTTCCCGTTCCGGACGCTGGCCAGCGAGGAGGGCGTCGTGTTCCCCGACCACTTCGCCCCGGTCCACTCCGGTCACGGCAGCCGCCGCACCGTCGAACGGGCCATCCACGATCTCGAACCCGGCGTCACCGAACTCCACGTGCACCCAGCCCACGACACCCCCGAGCTTCGGGCCTACGATGAGGCGTGGTCACACCGGGTGGACGACCACCACCTCACCTGCTTCGACCACGAACTGCCGGTGCTGCTCGATCGCCTCGGGGTGATCCGCATCGGCTACCGGGATCTCCGCCGCGCCCAGCGGGAAGCTCGGCCGACCTTCACCCCCTAGGACCCGAGCGGATAGGTGCAGTCGTCGGGTCTGGCGCCTAGGCGCGTGCAGCGTGGGCCAATAGCGCCAGAAGGGGTCCCGTCGGCCCTGCGGCCTTGAGACGTCCACTCATCCAAGCCACGTTGGCGTCGAGTTCGCCCGATACCAGGCGAGCCGCCTCGGCCGCCGTCGAGGACAGCTCCACTACGTCGACGTCCTCGCCGCGACCAGCCTCGTCGCCGCCAGCGGAGGGGGACGGCTCGAAGCGCACGGTCACTGCCACCGGCCCATCGGGCGCCTTCGGCACCGACCAGGTCACCTCCAGCGGCCGACGGAGACCCCAAACCGGTCCGAGACCTGCCAGTGGCGTCACCCAGTCCAGATCAGGGGCGGTCATGACCAGACCTCTGCCCGGAGTCCACTGAACAGATCTCGTTCGATCCCTTCGGGCACCGGCACCCGGGTGCGGGCGAGTTCGTAGTCGTCCCACGGATGGATCCTGGAGGCGACATCATCGGGGAGCCCGAACCAGAACGGCGAGGCCGGATCCACCTGGGTGGCGTGGGCCCTCAGCGCATCGGCCCGAACTTGGTAGTACCCGTCGACGTCGATGCTGGTCGTTATCAGGTGGTCCTGGCTGGGTCTGTCGAACCAGGCCTGGTCGAAGGGCGACTCCAAGTCGTGGTCCAAAAAGGCTTGGTGGATGGCCAAGATCCGAGCCCGTGACCACGTCGTGTAATAGAGCTTGGACGGTTCCCAGGGGTCTCCCAGGTCTGGATAGCGGGCGGGGTCCCCGGCGGCGTCCCAAGCGGCCAGGGTGATCTCGTGAGCCCGAATGTGGTCTGGGTGGGGGTAGCCGCTTTGGTCTTCGCCGTATGAGACCAGCACCTGCGGTTGGTCCCGACGGATGATGGCCACCAGCCTGCCCACGGCTTCATCGAGAGGCACCATGGCGAAACAGTCGGGGTTGAGGTTGTGATCGCTGTCGGGCATACCCGAGTCGTGGTAGCCCAGCATCTCCCAGCGGGCGTAACCGATGATGTCAACCGACCGCTTAAACTCGGCCCGACGGACCCCGGCCAGATCAGCGTGCACCTCAGGGGTATCCATGGCCGGGTTGAGGATGTCTCCAGCCTCTCCCCCGGTGCAACACACCAAAGTGGATTCGATGCCCTCTCGGGCGTAGCGGGCCACCGTCCCCGCCCCCTTGGAAGCTTCGTCATCAGGGTGGGCGTGCACGGTGAGAAGGCGAAGGGGTCGGTCCACGTCGCCCGACGCTACCGGGCACGTCACCCAATGCCGCCCGTCCGACTGCCCGACTCCGACGCCCCCGAATTGCGAGGCACCTCGAAACCGCGATCGACGGCGTCGCCGTAGCCCACCCCGCGAGTAATGGTCATCAATTCACCAATGCAGGAAATTCGTGTCAGATCCACAGTGGCCGTGGATAGATTGTCTGGCTGCACCGAGTGGTGTGGCAGGGAGGCACGAAATGGACAGCGGTGATCCCGAGGTCTGGCGGTGGATCTGGTTGATCGCCGCCGTGGTGTTCGGTGTCGGAGAGATGGCGGTGGCGGGGTCCTTTTTCCTTGCCCCCTTTGCCATGGGAGCAGCTGTTGCCACCGTGGTCGCCTTCGCTGGTGGCGGCCTCACGCTTCAGTGGGCCGCCTTCCTCGGGGTTTCGGTCGCCACCTTCGTGGCCCTTCGCCCCATGGCGCACAAACTCAGCGCATCAACCCCCGAGTCGAACGTTGGAGCCCACCGGCAGGTGGGCCAACGGGCCCGAGTGATCGAGCCCATCGACGGCGAACACGACCACGGCATGGTGCAACTCAACCGGGAGAAGTGGAGAGCCGAGAGCCAGAGCGGTCAGGCCATCCCCGCCGGCACCACGGTCTTGGTGGTGGAGGTGAGGGGTACCCGGGTGGTTGTCACCCCCACCGACCCGGTGGGCACCGAGCACACCGTTCCCCCGGCCTCGTGAACCATCGGCCGGCCGACTCGCTCGTCATGGGCAACTGATCATGCCCTTCCGTCCTCATAGGCAGACCAAGGAGACCCCGTGGGACCCCTCGTAGTAGTGCTGGCGATACTCGCCATCTTCTTCTTCATCTTTGCGGCCAGCGCCATCCGCATCGTCCAGCCCTATCAGCGGGGCGTGAAGGAACGTCTCGGCAAGTACCACGAGACGCTCGACCCCGGTCTGCGGGTGATCGTGCCGTTCGTGGACAAGATCCGCATGGTCGACATGCGCGAGCAGGTCGTCGACGTCCCGCCCCAGGAGGTGATCACATCCGACAACGTGGTCGTGTCTGTGGACGCCGTCGTCTACTACGAGCCCACCGACCCCCAGCGACTCGTCTACAACGTCGCCAACTTCATTCTGGCCGTCACCAAGCTGGCCCAGACCAACCTGCGCAACGTGATCGGCGACCTTCAGCTCGACCAGGCCCTGACCAGCCGAGACAAGATCAACGTCGATCTGCGCCAGATCCTCGACGACGCCACCGACAAGTGGGGCGTCCGGGTGGTCCGAGGAGATCCAGCGGATCGACCCACCACCAGACGTAATGCACTCGATGCACGAGCAGATGAAGGCCGAGCGAACCCGTCGTGCCGTCGTAACCGAAGCCGATGGCCGCCGGGAGGCATCGATCACCACCGCCGAAGGCGAGAAGCAGGCCGCGATCCTTCGCGCCGAAGGTGAACGTCAACGCCAGATCCTCCAAGCCCAAGGTGACGCCGAGGCCACTCGAGCGCTGGCCGATGCCGAACGCTTCCGCCAGCTCACCGTGGCCGAAGGTGAGGCCCGCGCCATCACCACCGTCTACCAGGCAATCCATGCCGGTGACCCCTCACCTGACCTGTTGGCCATCAAGTACCTCGAAGCCTTGGGGCGTATCGCCAACGGGCAGGCCACCAAGATCTACCTGCCCGCCGATTTCGGCAGCGGTCTGGGATCGCTGGCCGCAGTGGCCGAGCTTTTCGCTGGCAGCGGCACAGACGAGGAGGGCCGCCAGGCCCGGGCCACCACAGCTCGCGCTGCCCTTGACCGTCAAGCGGCCGAAGCGGCAGCAACGGTCGCGGCCCACCCCGCCCCCGCTGCACCCCAGCCCGCCCCTGCTCCCACGACGGCTCCGGCTCAACCGGCGCCCGCCCGACCCGCACCACCAGCTCCGCCTGCTCGGCCCGCCCCTCCCGCCAGCCCGCCTCCAAGCGTCTGAGCCTGGATCCATGTCCTCCTGCGTCAGCTCGTCAGACAGCCGAACTTCAATGTTGGCCACACAGAGTCGGACACGCCTGGGAGACCACGGACAATCGAGCGCCACTCACCCTTGATCGGTGGATGGAAGCTGAGCGTCTAGGAGATCGTTCGCTCAGAACGCGATGCGTCCCGCCGGTTGGGTCATCGGCTCTGACCCACACGGCGGGACGCAGATTCGGTAGCAGAATCCGGGCGCTCCCGCCGAAGTTCGGACGGGCCCGGTGGCGAGCGGGGAGGGCAACAGGTGCCGACTCCGAAGCACATCCGCGGTCCGTTGTGGGAACGGGGGGCGCTGGCGGCTCTCCTACCTGGTGGTGGCGATTCAGCCCGGAGGCGACCGCTCCACTTCTCGTTTCGGTCTCACGGTTGTCCTGCACCTCCCGGGGAGAGTGGGATTGCTTCCGTGTCGTCGGGGTGGGGTCACCCCTGACGTACGTCAACCATGGACGATTGCCCGTTACCCGTCAAGGCCTCTGACGTGGCTTCTTTCCCGCGCTCCGAATGACCCTCAGGGCCCCAGCGAATAGGTCCGGCCCCATCCGCTCGCCTCCTCTTGGGTTGGCTCGGTTCTGGCCCTACTCAACGGCGGTGTCGGCGCTGGGCCGATCTGACCCATCACTGGACTTCGAGCGACCGAAGCGCCCGGCGAAAGGCGACCGGCCCGGGCCGTCCTCGATCCGCTTCGAACGCAGCGCCGCGTAACCCAACATTCCGGCCGGGAACAAGAACTGGGGAAGAAGCAACGAGAACACACCCAGCATCACCGCTGACATGGTCCACATGCGTCGGCGCTTGGGGTGCAGGCTGAACACAACGGCGTTGCCAACCAAGATCAACGGAGGCCCGAGAAACAGAACTGCACCGGTTCCATAGGCCTCGAACAGGGTCCGGGTCGCCTTGGCCCCCTGCTCGGCCCCTTCGGGTGGAACCGAGTCCATGATCGAGGCCATCACGGCCAGCACGATCGTCAAGACCGCGGCCATGATCACCTGTAAGCCTCCCGGCACTTGGACCAGTTTGCGCAGGAACGAACCTTCGAGGGTGGCGATGTCGACCGGTACCTCTCCCAGACGGGCCGGGGTAGAAGTCGGTTTCGCCGCCGTCGAGCCGTGGAGATCTCCCGCCCGAGCCGACTCACGGTTCTTACCCGATGGCGCCTTCGCCGTTGCCGCGGCAACTCGATCCTCGTGCGGCGTGGACGCCGCCTTGGTGCGCGCCGCCAATGCCTCGCGCTGAGCCTTGTTCTGACGAGCCCTCTTCTGCTTGCTGACGTCGGTGCGGTTGGCCACCTCGAAAAGCTAGGGACCATGCCGACCCGGGACCAACCGGAGGCGCCACGGCCGCAGCGACCACCATTTCTAGGAGGCCAGCGGATAGGCGAGCCGACCCCGCTAGGACCCTTGGCCACCCAACTCGAGCCGCTCAGTGGGCAGGAGGAGGTCCGGCGTGCTGGCGGATCCAACCGTGCATGGCGATACCCGATGCCACCCCGGCATTGACCGAACGCGTGGACCCGTACTGGGCGATGGCGAGAACCATCGAACAGGCCCTCAGAGCGCCTTCCGATAGCCCCGGTCCTTCCTGGCCGAACAACAGCACACATCGCTCAGGCAACTCGGTGGTCTCGAGGGGGACGGAGCCTTCGACGTTGTCCACGCCCACCACCACCAGTCCCTCCGCCCCGGCCCAGTCGATAAACGCTCGGACCGTGTCGTGGTAGTACACCGCTAGATAGCGATCGGTGGCCATGGCACCGCGGCGGTTCCAACGACGACGGCCGACGATGTGGACGCCAGCAGCTCCAAATGCGTTGGCATTTCGTACGACTGCTCCGATGTTGCGGTCATGACGCCAGTTCTCCACCGCCACGTGGAACGGATGGGCTCGGCTAGCGAGATCGGCCGCGATCGCGTCCTCCCGCCAGTACCGGTACCGGTCGGCGACGTTGCGTCGGTCCCCCTGCCCTAGGAGGTCACGGTCGAAGTGCCCTTGATCGGGCCATGGTTCGGGATGTGGCGGCAGACCTACCGCCGAGCTGGCCTTCGCTTCCTCGTCGTCGAGGAGGAGAACGACGGCGGGCATCTCTGCGATGGAGGAGATCACGGCATCCGGTGTTTGACCGGGTGGGCACGGAGATTCGGAGGGATTGAGCCAGACCCCCCGACATCCAGCACGCTGCGCTCGGGTTACGTCCGCGATCTCAGATGTCACATGTACCAGCTCGCTGAGATGGCAACCCCCGGCTGCGGCCCCCACCGAGAAGAGCCGACCCTCGGCTTGCGTCAACCCCATCCTGACCGGGTCGAGCACGAAGTCGACAACTCGAACCCACTTGCGGTGGTGTACGTCAGCCGCGTCGTCGATCACGAGGCCGATGGCGAGACGCAAGCTCAACTCCCCCAAGACCTCATCAAATCGTCTCAAGCTGACCAGGTCACCGACCGCGAACTGCACACAGCGAACAGGCACCCCCGCACCGTATGGGAACCGCTCGAGCGTCGTGGCCGCGGGCACGACGCCTTGATTTCCATCACCGCAGGAAGAGGTCAAATGGCACCTCCAGCGCAGCTGGCTTCTGAGGCCGACATCGGGCACAAGGGCAGCACCCCAGTCGAGTCGAACCTGATTGGTGCTCTTCTGAGACGACGGACGGTTTCATGGGCCACAGCCACGCGGCATACGCCAGAGAAGACGTTGAAGATGCCAAGCGTGGTGAGCCCTCTTTCTCACTCGATCGGTGGGCCACAGACAGAGGTCTCGAGTTCGTGGGCCAAGCACTACCAGGATCGTTCGGATCCGTATCGCCCGCCCGATGATCCATGCGCAGAGTTTCGATTCCCCTCTTCCTCGCCCCGAACAGGCCGAGCAGATCGGGGGCTTCGACCAACCCGAGCACTATGAGGTTGCGGCGCTGTCGAAGGTGGCCGAAGAGCTCTCGATGACCCCCGAGTCACCGGTGCTGTTCCACCGCACCCAGCCGCATTGTCCCGTACCCGGAAGGGCCATCGGCATTCTGCGGGGACCGGTCAGCGGCGCTTCCACTACCGGCCGTCTGGGGTTTTTCGTTCTTCGAGGCCACACCGGGGGCTCGTATCGGGTGGCCATGATGCTGCCTTCTCTACCGGGAGCCGAGACACCGCTGGGAGGTGTCTTGGACCGGGATTCGGACCACTACGTAGAGGTGACCGACGGTGTCGCCTATATCTGGCCCAGAACCCGCTACGGCGGCGAGCTGAATCCGGGTAAGACCCTGGATGTCGCCGTCCCGACCCTTGCTCGCCTGGGATTCGTTGCCGGATCCTGAGACCCGGACCTGACCGCGAGCGGGTCAGCCCAGACCGGCCACAGCTATCACCATCGACACCAAAGCCACAACCAGCGCCACGATCAGTTGGCGCTGAAAGGTCTGCTGAGCGGCGTAGTGCTGATCCTTGAACTGGCTGAACAGGCTCACCATTCGGAGTTCCATGGCGGCCACCTCCTGACGCAAGCCGGCCACCTCCCCTTCCACCGAACCGAGCCGGGTGAAAACCGAGTCGATCCGATGATCGAGTTGGTCGATCCGATGTTCAAGCTGGTCGATCCGATGGTCGACCTGCGCAAATCGACTATCGATCTGCTCGAACCGGTGGTCGATCTGCTCAAACCGAAGGTCGATCATGGCAAACCGCTGATCAACAGAAGCGAATCCGGCCACCATTCGGGCCTCCAGGTAATCGAGGTCGCGCTTGGTGGCCACATCGGCCCAACCAACCGGGGGCAGGTGTTCCATCAGCACGGCAGCCTCCTCGGGCCCGATTAGCTCCTCGAGTCTCAGGTATAGATGATGCCGTGCTTGTTCGGTGATAGCCATGACTGTTCTCCAGACCACGAAGTAGGTGAACAACGGGGTCGGCGTGAACCCGACCGGCAAGCCCTAGGGCAACACCGCATCGCCGAGGACAAACCTATCGAGCCGCTCTGACAGCCACGCCGCCGTCTCTGGTTCGGGCGGCCTTTGTTCGTGAAGATCCCGGTCAGCTGCGTCTCAGACCAAGAGTCGGCAACAAGATCATGGCTCCAGCAAAGGTGCCCGCCCGGTAGGTGACATCACTCAAGTCGTCTACCCGATGGATACCTCTCAGGGTTTCCACCAGTATCTCCGCAACCCATTGTGGGTCCCCACCACGGCCCAGATCGATGAAGTGGTTGGGGGACCCGACGAGCGGAACTGGATCACCGGGCGAGAAGTGGCTGGGTTCATTCCAGCCAAGCCCCTTCAAACGATCCAGGCCCTCGAAGTCGAGTTGGTGTTCGGGCGTCAGGTACTGATTGCTGACCGACTCCAGCCGAACACCACCGTGGTCGACCATCACCTGCACAAACCGGTTACCCGTGCCGCTCAAGATCAGGAACTGGTCAACTTCGAGAACACCGATGACAGAACCAAGGGCGACCGAGAACGGGGCCCAGTCACCTCCCCCACCACCATCACGGACCCCATCAGAACTCGCCTCACCCGACCCGTCAGATGACACGTGACCCTCCCAGTGTCGATACCCATTTGTCGAGACCGACGGTAGACGGACCGGGTCGCATATGGGTCGGCTCGCCTATTCACTCACCTCCTTGGCTAGGACACACATCCGGACCCTGGAACTACTGGACCACCACGATCGACTCGCTCCGCGAGGGTTCCCTAGGTGGGTCGTTGGAACCATTTGGGGGTCGATCTACTAAGGGGCTGATCCGCGGGCGGTCCTATCTCCTGAACGCACCACCGGGTGCATCGATACGACAGGAGCTGATCATGACCGTCACCACTTCGTCTGCCACCGACAGCCGCACAAGACGGTCTCCCCGTCTCATGTCACGGCTCGCGGTTGGCGCTCTCGCCGCTGGCTCTCTGGTCAGCGGACTTGCCTATCCCGCCGTGGCCGAGCCGGGACCGATACCTACGGTTGGCGCTATTGCGGTCGACGTCGGTGTCAACACCGCCACGGTTCAGTCCTGGGTGGTTGACTCCGGTGCGGTCTGGGCTGATCTGGCGTTCCAGAGCTCGGCATCTCACGCGGTGGTGCAGCTCTCCACGAGTGCTCCCAAGATGATCGATGGCAAGCCGAGCCTTGGAGCAGCCCAACCGGTCGCCCTTGCAGGCCAGCGCGTTTCAGGCAACATCAGCGCTTTGGCCACTGCCAGCACCTATCGGTTCACGCTATCGCCCGATGGGCTACGGCCTGACACCACCTATCACGTGCTGGTGACCTTGCCCGGAAAAGCCGGGCAAGAAGCGAATGTCGTGGCCAAGTCGTTCAAGACCAAGCACCGGATCGTCACGACGACGGTTGAGTGGATCCATGTCAGTGACGACGCCGATCCCGGCCTCGTGCGGGGTCCCGGTGAGGTTCGTTTCGGGGTCCGGGTTGCACCGGACGAGTCGAAGCTGGCGTCGAGGTCCTTCAGCAACTGGACCGGGACGATGTCGCTGGCCACTGGTGAAGACAAGGTGTTCTCCGGTGGCACGTTCACGGCCCAGGCCGACACCCGAAACTCCCATGCCTACGTCCAGGTTCAAGGCCAGGAGGAGGATGGGGTCGGCTTCTGCCCGATAGGAACCGTCGACACGCCCACCCAAGGCTCGTCGAAGTGCGGTGACCAGGCATGGGCTGAGGCATGGGTCGACCTGCCGTCGGTGAGGGCTGAAGGCGAGCTCGACACCAGGGTGCTGGCAGTGGTCATCGGCTCGCCCGCCTTGCAGTTCCAGGCTCAGGTTCGGGTGCAGACCAAGACCTCTTGAAGTCTGTTTGGAGCCCGCTCGGAGCTCATCTCCGAACGTGACCAGAGAGCATTCCACCCGTAACGACTACCGGAAATCTCTGGACGTGGTGGTCACCGCCAAGGGCAGCAGGGAGATGGCCTCGGCCACCACGTTCACCGCACCATCGGCCGATTCCACCCGCCCCCTCACCAACAAGGCGGGAGCCGACTGCACCAGCCGCCGGTGGCGCACCCAACAGCCTTTGGACACCACCACGTTGATCAGGCCGGTCTCGTCTTCCAGGTTCACGAACGTGGTTCCGCCCGCGGTGGCCGGCCGTTGCCGATGGGTGACCACACCACCCACCAGAACCCGGGACGAATGGGGTCGGGCCGCCAGATCCGAGGCGGACACGACCCCCAGTCGGTCCAGCTCACTTCTCACGAATCGGGTGGGGTGACCGTGGGCGGCGATGCCGGTGGACCACAGATCGGCCTGGGCCGTCTCACGTTCGTCCATCCCCGGCAGCGTGGGGGCCTGGACGCCGGTGACGATCCCCTCCAGGTGACCGGGTCCGCCCTGTGCCAGCGCTCCTACCGCCCAGATGTCCTCTCGACGCCCGGGAACCGGGACCAACACCGGGTCGGAATCCAATCCTGAGACCGCAGCCCGACCCGGGGGAACATCAGCACCACGAAAGCAGGAGAAGGCTCCAGCGGTGGCCAACGACTCCAACAACGTCAGGGTGAGGTCTGGGTTACGACGAGCCACATCTTCCATCGAGGCATAGGGCCGACCAGCTGCGATCCGCTCGGCCAGGTCAGGGCCGATGCCTCGCACCACTCCTATGCCCAAGCGCACTGCTGGTCCGCCATACCCCCAGGTCCGATCATCGCTCGGGTCACGAACCAGCACCGTGGCACCCCCCACCCCATCCCCACCGATGGACTCGCCAGTGACCGCATCGGCCCTACCCAATCCCGCCTCCTCTTCCGCCGCCAGCGGTGCCGGAGGGTGCAGAGAGGATGGGGGCTCGAGGGTAGCGGTGGCCGCCGAAGCGTTCACACATGGAGTACGCACCTCGACCCCGTGTCGGGTGGCGTCAGCCACCAGTGAATGCGGTGAGTAGAAGCCCATAGGTTGGGCGTTGAGCAGACCAGCGCAGAACGCGGCCGGATAGTGGTACTTGAACCACGCCGACGCGTACACCAGATAGGCGAAGCTCACCGAGTGGCTCTCGGGAAAGCCGTAATTGGCGAAGGCCGCCAACTTCACGTAGATCTCCTCGGCCACATCTCCGGTGATGCCCCGCTCGGCCATGCCCTCGAACAGCCGCTGGCGCAACCGCTCCATCCGTTCGCTGGAACGTTTGGACCCCATGGCCTG
This sequence comes from Microthrixaceae bacterium, assembly GCA_016702505.1. Lineage (NCBI taxonomy): Bacteria > Bacillati > Actinomycetota > Acidimicrobiia > Acidimicrobiales > Microthrixaceae > Microthrixaceae bacterium. The sequence goes on along the minus strand of JADJDU010000001.1, from coordinate 222,822 downwards.
TCGCAGTTGATCGGCCTCGGACGGGCTGAAACCGGCCACGTCTATCGCCATCTGCATGAGCTGTTCTTGGAACAGAGGGGTTCCCAGGGTCTTGGACAGCGACCGTTCCAACAACGGGTGCAGATAGGTGACGGGCTCTTTGCCGTTGCGGCGACGGATGTAGGGATGGACCGAACCGCCCTGGATCGGCCCTGGCCGGATGAGCGCCACCTCCACCACCAAGTCGTAGAAGGTGCGGGGCCGAAGCCGGGGCAGGGTGGCCATCTGGGCCCGCGACTCGACCTGGAACACACCCACAGAGTCGGCCCGGCACAACATGTCATAGACCTCGGGATCCTGGGGGATGGTGGCAAGGTCGATTCCGGAGCGGGCCGGACCGAGATCATCAGAGATGGGGCCGACCAGATCGACCATGTGGTGCAGGGCGCTCAACATGCCCAGCCCCAACAGGTCGAACTTGACCAAACCCACCGCGGCACAGTCGTCCTTGTCCCACTGCAAGACGCTGCGATCGGCCATGCGGGCCCACTCCACCGGGCACACCTCGACCACCGGCCGGTCGCACACCACCATGCCCCCCGAATGAATCCCCAGGTGGCGCGGGAAGTGCTCTACCTCACGAGCCAGATCCAACACCGCCACGGGAATCTCGTTGTCAGCCTTCTCTCCGATCTGGGCCTCCAATCGTTTCCAGGGGTCGAGCTGCTTGGACCAGGCATCCTGCTGGCCCGGATCGGCTCCCAGCGCCTTGGCCATGTCTCGCACCGCGGAGCGGGACCGGTAGGTGATCACGTTGGCCACCTGGGCAGCGTTCTGACGGCCGTACCGCCCATAGACGTACTGGATCACCTCTTCTCGGCGACCGCTCTCGATATCTAGGTCTATGTCTGGAGGACCATCGCGCTCGGGTGAGAGAAACCTCTCGAACAGCAACCCCAGACCCACGGCATCGACCTTGGTGATACCCAACGCCCAGCACGCCGCGCTGTTGGCTGCGGACCCTCGACCCTGGCAGTAGATGTCGTTGAGACGACAGAACTGCACTATGTCCCACACGATCAAGAAGTAGCCGGGGAACCCGAGCTGGTCGATCATGGACAACTCGTGATCTATCTGGGCCCATGCCCGGTCGTTGCCCCCGTCACCCCGGCGCCGAGGTCTAGGCCCGTAACGATCGACACGAGACGCCCCTTCTTCCACCAGCCTCCGCAAGAAGGCCATCTCGCTCAGCCCATCTGGGCATGGGTAGGGCGGCAGACATGGGGCCACCAGAGCCAGATCGAACGCACACTGGCGTCCCAACTCGGCGGCGGCAGCCACTACCCCGGGATAGCGGGCGAAGCGGCGGTCCTGCTCGGCCCCTGACCGCAGGTGGGCTCCCGATCCGGCCGGTAACCAACCATCGGCATCGTCGAGACTTCGCCGGGCCCCCACCGCGGCCAGCGCCGCGGCCAGGCGACTCCCGGCCGGGGTGGCGTGGCGCACGTGGTTGGTGGCCACCAGCCCCACCCCCCGCCGCAAGGCCAGTTCGGACAGGGCGTCGTTGCGGTGGGAGTCCAACGGGTCGCCGTGGTCCCACAGCTCTACGTGAACCGAATCGACCCCGAAGGCTTCCACCAGGAGATCCAGCTCCCGAGCAGCCGCAGCCGGGCCGTCAGCAGCCAAGGCACAGGCCAACGGACCGTCGATCCCACCGGTCAGCACCACCCACCCGTCCCCACCCGGGATCGGAGAAGATGCTCGATGCGGTGGTGATGTCACGGGAGCTACGGCCAGATCGGCAAGTTCCCCGAGGGTGATGCGGGGAGCCCCCTTCTTCCCGGCCATCTGAGCCTGACTCAGGGCTCGGGCCAGGCGGGCATAACCACCTGGACCCCGAGCCAGCACCACCAGCGGCGCACCTCGGTCAGCCAGCACGATCTCAGCTCCGAACACGGTGGGTAGACCAACGGCCCGAGCCGCCTCGGCAAAGCGCACCACTCCGTAAAAGCCGTTGCGGTCGGTGACCGCCAGCGCTTCCAAGCCGAGACGAACCGCCTCTTGCACCAGTTCTTCAGGGTGAGATGCACCCTTGAGGAAGCTGAAGTTGGTGTGGCAGTGAAGCTCGGCATAGGGAACGGTGGACGACGGAGCCATCAATTGGGTCGGTGGCTCCCACGCCACCCGCTTGTGGGACCATGCCGGCCCGTCGCCTCCGGTGGCCCATTCGGGCCGATCCGGTTCGGTGGCTTCTCTGACCCGAGGTGACCCCTGAGGCTGAACACCAGAGAGCCGTCGTTCCAGCTCTGACCATGGCACCGACGGATTGTTGAACCCCACCCTGCCACCTTCGCGCCCGAACATACGTTCGGTCAATCGGGTTGGGACCCCCTTACCTGCGGAGATCGGCTTGGGAGGCGAGCGAATAGGTGAGCCGACCCATAAATACAGCATGGCCAGACCGAGGCGAAGCCTCGGTCTGATCACCCTCACAGCGACGACGACTGGACCTATTCGCTCGGGTTCTTTGCCGCCGTAGCAGCAGCTGCTCAGGCGTGCTCACCCGAGCCGCAGGCTCTGTCGCCCGAACAGGCATCTCCGCAACCAGCCGGGACCGAGCCTGGTTCACGAAGCTCGGCCACCGCCGCCCACAGGTCGGTGGCGCTTGGCTCACCCACGAATGATCGATGTACCAGACCACTGGCATCGGCGATGAGGACCATGGGCACTGCGTCCACCTTGTATCGCTGATGAAGCGCCTTGTCCTCTGCTGCATCCACGGACTGAACGGCCACCAACGGCGCTTCCAGCACCATCGCCTTGTCGACGGTGCCCCGGCACGCATCACAGGTGGACGACGAGAACACCACCACCATCCACGGCGCCTCCGGTCGTTCGAAGTCGGCTCGATCCAGTTGGGTCGGCACCACCCAGCTGGCGCCCTGCTCGGGAGCGTCTCCGTCACGTCGACTCAGGATCGTGGAGATGACGACGGCCACCACCACCAACACGGCCACGACCACGATTGGGATCACCCCCACAGTCTGGTCAACCGGACTGTGGACGAACCACCTCGACCACCGGAACCGCTCAGGCCCCGATCAGGAGGCGAGCCGCAACCTGTGTGACTCATCAACCCGACATGCCGAGATGTGACCTACCCGCCAGAGGCATCAGCCTCGATCCACCGATCGGAGCCTCCGACCTGCGGAGATCGGCTTTGCCGGTCGCAGCAGCGAAGACGTCGGCCGTCAGGCCGGCGACCGAACTCCGCCGGAAGGCTGTGCCTTTCGGCGGAGCCAGGCTTAGCCGGGGGGAAGCGGGACCACCTGGTCGGGGAATGGTGTGGCCAGGTCGGTGGAGATTCCTCGACCGGTGGTGGCCCATTGGGTCCGGGCCACCACGATCGGACCATCGCCAGCGATGACCAGGGCCGATCCGAGTTGGCTATCGCCCAGATCCAAGGTGGCGCGTCCACCGGCGGGGACCGTGACCGAAGACGACGGCCGAGGCTGTCGGGCACCTCCCACCAACTCGTGGACGGTCACCTTCACGTCCAGATCCGACGGGTTGGCCACCACCACCTGAGAGGTGATCACCTCGCTGGCACCCCGTCCGGCCAGGAACCAGGACCGAGCTGCGACCGGCGCGCCCGCGGTCACGGCGTAGCCGGGGGCGTAAACGGTGTAGCTCAATTCAGCCTCCTCGGACTCATGGTCGTGTTCTGCGTCGGGGTCGGTCTCGGGAATCCTCTCATCGTCTACGGGTAGATCGGGCGAGCTGGTGGTGGAGGGTGTCTCGGTCGTCGAGACGGTGGACGGTGGGGACGACGTTGTGGTCACCGAGGCCACCACCTGCTTCGCCGCCGCCGCCACCGCGACCCCGACCCGGGTCGACGGCGCGGCACCGGTCAGGTTGGATGTTCCCGATCCTGAAGGTGCCGACGTAGTGGTGGTCGTCACGGTCGATGTGGTGGTGGCTGGGACCGAGGTGGTCGTGGCGGTGTCGGGGTCTGGCTCAGAATCGGATTCCGCGGCCGCGTCGGGGTTGCCTTCGGATGGTTCGGGCTGGGTGTCACGCTCGCCGACGTGCCAAACCAGTTCCGCGGCCACGTCCACGTCGTTGGTGGACCGCACCCGCAGTGTCAGCTCCATTCCCGGGGTGAACTCGATACGGTCGGTCAGGTCCACCAACGTCTGACGGCGAGGCCCCACCACCACCTCGATCGGGGCGATCGGTACCTCTAGGCGAGGGTCGGCGAAGCCGGCCGTCAGCTCCAGTTCGGCACGCTCGGAACTGGGGTTGAGCACCGCCAGTTGAGTGCGCCCGCCCTGGACGAAGCGAACGTCGGGGAAGAACCACTGCGTCGATGCAGTAGCCAAGGCCGGAGTGGAGGCCACTCCACGAGGAGCCTCGGTGGAGACCGCGTTTGCCCCCGACCCAGCGACCGAGTCCCCGGTTCCGTCGTAGATCTGGAGCCGGTCCACCACGATGCGCCCGGTGCGGGTGGTGATGGTGGTCGCCACCTCGGCCCGACGGGACGGGTTCTCCACCGTGACCACTCGAAGAGAACGGGCCGGAACGGCCATGCCGGTCAGAGCCCGCGGCGAGATGGGCCCCTCGTCGGTGGCGAAGGAGATGTCTACTGAGGTCGGGTCTGGGAACGGGTTGAACAGCGCCAGGTGCAGGGTCGCTCCCCGCAGTGTCGTACCCGACGGCAGGTACCAGCGGTTGGAAGCCGCCGAGGCACACGGGCTGACCTCGAAGCCGTGCTCACCGTCTACCTGGCGTTCCACTGTGGCCCGTCCACCGAAAACCTCGACGGTGGCGGCGGCCCATTCACCGACTCACGTCTCGCGCCCCGACGCGGACCCGGCCGTTGACCGGAACGTCGACGGTGACGGCCTTGGGCTTGGCATCTCCGCCGAAGACGGTGACGGTTGCCTTGGCTCCGGTGTCGGCAGCGTTCGCGATGGTGAAGGACAGGTCGGCACGCTCTCCGGCCCCGACCGCGGTACCACCACCGCAGAACCAAGTCGACGACACGGGATCGGCTACCGCTGCAACCGGCAGCAAGGTCTCAGGGGCGGTGACCGTGACATCTCGAAGCACCGGCGGACTGACCCGGTCGATCACGTAGACAGCGCCGCCGACCACCGCTAGAAGCAGCAGGAACGGCAGCCACCGTCGGGGGGTGAACCGGCTCCTGATCCGGGCATGGCGTCCGCCTCGTCGTCGCGCCATCACCGTTTACCTCTCGGGTCTAGCCATCTGGGGCAGTGAACACCGATGATCATTGGCCGTCTCCAACCTCGGACACGGCCGAACCGACCACCGCGGACGCGGTCGCGGTCACAGATTTCTCTGCTCGCTCGCGGCGCCGGATGCGGCGCCGAGCCACCAGAACCGCGACCCACAGGGCGATCTGGCCGGCCGAAACCAGGTGGTGGAAGAACGGCGTCTGATAGGTGAGCGTGGCTTGCCCGGCGCGGTTGGCCGTGAACACGTTCGTCCACCCGTAGTCGCGGCGACGGGCCAGAGGGACCCCGTCAACCCTGAGCTGCCAGTTCGGGTCGGCGCTCTGAGAGACCAGGACGTCTCCTGGTGCAGGGACCTCCCCCGCTGCACCCACGGCGCCACTTTCTTCTTCCAGAGCCGGATCGGCACCGGACAGCTCGTCAGATACGGCGTCGGTGAACCGGGTGCGGTCGCCGTCGCGTTCGGGCAGCACCGATCGGGCACTCGGAGCCGCGGTGTTGCGATAGACGAGCAAGCCGTCGGCCACCGGGATCTCCTCGAGGTCGAGCTGCTGGGCCAGCATGGCCGTGAGGGCTCGGGGTGGATGGCGTTGCCCGGTGATGGTGGTGCTGGACGGAGCCAGCCGACTGGTGACCACGATGTAGCGGACACCCATCGGGGCCAGCAGGTGACCGAGGCGATCGGTGCGGCCATCTTGGGCAATGGTGAGAGCCTCGGCCAACAGCGGTGTGGCCCCCGGCGGGGCGCCCGGGATCCGGTCCAGCACCGTGGGTACGCCGCGGTCGGTGGCGGCATAGGCCATGTCCTCACCGAAACGCCACCCCGACACCGGTAGGAGTTCGGGGTCTCCGATCCACAGGACCCTCGCTGCCGGCCGGTCGTGGTTGGACACCAGGGGGTCCAACGATGCGCCGAACCCTCGTGCTGGCATACGCCAGCGACCGTCGATCAGACCCGCCCCCAACGGCAACGCGCCCAGGACCACGCCGAGGGCGGCCACAACCGAAAGCACCTGACGCCAACCGAAGGTGTAAGCCCGCAGGTCGGTGTCGAAGCTGGCGATGCCGAGTGCGGCGGTCAGGGCCAGCGCGGCCGCGGCTGGGGCCAGCACCACTTCGGCGGCCGGCAGCCCGAACGGCAGGTGACCGGCCTGCCCGGCCCACAACACCCCCCACGCGGCGAGAGCTACGAACCAAGCCCGCACCGCCCACTCCAGACGCCAGGACCGTCCGATGATCACCGGGAGCACTCCTGCAGCCAGGAACGCCCAACCCAGGGGAGGTGCCCCCCACGGGCCCGACTCGAAGCGGATCACACGGCCCAGCGTGAGGGGTCCTCCATTGGTGGACCCAACGCCGGCCACCGCTTCCCACCATGACGGGGCCGATATCAGCTCGAGGCTCCACGGGACGTGGAGGGCCACGGCCACGATCACCGCCCCACCTGTGACCGCCAACATCCGCGCTACACCAGCCACTCGGAAGCACAGCACCGATCCGAGGGCTAGGGCCAGGCCCATGGCTGCTGCGATCACCACGAAGGAGGGAACGATGGCGGCGGTGAGAGCCAGCAGCAACCCAAGGCCCAGGATCAACCCTCCCATGCGTCGACGCGTCGCGGGCAGACCGGCTCGACCGTCAACTCCCACCTCAGCCCCGCGCGAGGGCTCACCTTGTGTCCCCGCGGGGATGGACTCGGCGTCATCCCCGTCGAGGGAAACCGGACCGAACGGGGCCACCCCTGAGGCTCGACCAAGCATCAACATCACCCACGGGGCGGCGGCGTAGGCGACTAGTCCACTCCACGAACCGCGGGCCAAGGCGTTGTAGGGCACGGGGATGGCGAGGTAGACGGCGAAGGCGGCAACGCTGGCCCGCGCTGATCCGATCGGCCGGGCCAGCCGCCACGCCCCCAGGGCCCCGAGGGGCACCATGCCGACTATGAGCACGGTACGCAACAGGCCGGTCGCCCCGAACATGACGAAGCTGGCCAGCCCCAACAGGAGGTGAGCGGTGGGTTGACCGGCAGCCCCGCCCAGCCCGTCTCGACTCCACCCCGACCACCACGAGGCGATCAGATCTCCCGGAGCCGAGGGGAATCGGGCCAGTTCGCCGATGGCGGGGATGGGGTCGATGAGGAGCTCACGCGAGCTGACGGCGAGGAGCACCCCGAGTACCAGAGCGAAGGCGCCGGTGAACTGCCTGGAACCGGCTTGAAGCGACCCGATCATGTCCCGCGACGACCTGGTGAACGTGGTGACGCGGTCGTCGCGTCGAAGGAGTTGGCCCCGAACGAGAGCGTTGAACCGGGCGCTCCCGTTGACCTGGAACTCGCGGACATCGGAGTCCTTGACCCCTCGGGCGACCTTGAGGAGCTTGCGTCGTGCCCGGGCCGTCTTGTAGCGCCGCAGGTTCCAGGGCCAGGCCGACAGGACATCTCGGGCCTGGGCGGGATGACCCGACAGGACGCCGTAGAGAGCCTCGACCAGGGCCCAGATGATGGCTTGGGGAAGCACCTTGAGGCGGCTCCACCAACCATAGGAAACGAGGGTGGTGCGGAGCCGGTGACGGGCAAGCCGCCGGCGCCTGTCGTCGATGGGGATCCGTTCCCCCATCGCTTCGAGGTGGCGAACCCGGGCACCGGGGGCCACCATCACCCGGGCACCGAGGGTGTGCGCTCGCCAGCACAGGTCGAGGTCCTCGCCGAGGTAGTCGATGGCTTCGTCGAACCCGTGGAGGGCCTCGAACAGGTCGGTCCGAACCAGGGTGCAGGCACCGGGAACCGCGAACACGTCACGGACGGCATCGTGTTGTTCCTGGTCGAGCTCCCCCACCTCGGCGTAGGGGGCCAACACGCCGGTCTTGTCTGCCCCGAGGCCGACCTGGAGAAGACGGGTCGGGTCGTGCCAATCGACCAGCTTGGGCCCGATCACGCCGGCATTTGACCGGAACGCCTCCTCGACCAGAGCGCGCACCGAGTCCGGTTCCAGGGCCACGTCGTCGTGAAGGAAGAGGTAGAAGGCCGCTCCCTCCACCAGCCCGGTGGCGGTGTTTGCTGCCGCGCCATACCCAGGGTCGTGTTCGAGGACGTGGATACGGGCATCGGGCAACTGGTCCCGCACCCGATCGCTGGGATCGACCTCGCTGGCGGTGTCGACCACCACGACCCCCAGGTCGGCATAGGTCTGTGCCGCGATACTCGCCAGCGTGTCTTCGAACCAGGGTCCGGGATCGTGAGTGACCATCACCACGACCACCGGGGGAACCACGGCGGGAAGCGGGGTGACGTCGGGGCCGGACTGGTCGACGGGGGTGCCGGACTCAGTTGGTCGGAGGCGCACGATGTCTCCAGGGTACCGGTGCTCTCGGTTCCGATCGGGCACCCCCCTAGGGGGACGAGCCTGATGTGCGAGTGGTCACAGTGCTTGCAACTGTTTAACAACCCGCGTATCGTAGTGAGCGAATCGAATGTCCCCCGCTTGTTCACAGGAGAACACCGAGATGGCCGAACTGAGCCTCGAAACCGTCACCAACGTTGCCCGCGACGCCTTCTACGTGAGCGTCGGCGCTGGCGTCATCGCCTTCCAGAAGCTCCAGGTCCAGCGGGTCGAGCTGACCGAGACCGTCTGCACCCAACTGGACGACGCCAAGGTTCGCTTCGACGAGGCCAAGGGCCGCATCGACGAAGCCAAAGACACCGCCGAGAAGTCCCTGGGTTCGGTTTCCGAACTGGTCGAGGACCGGGTGAAGCTGGTCGAGGAGCGCCTCACCGCCCTCGAGACCCGCCTCGAGACCATCCTCTCCCAGGTTGAGGACAAGCTCCCTGAGCAGGCCCGTGACCTGGTCAAGCAAGCCCGCGAGCTCGTCGGCCTCGCCGCCTGACCTTCCGGCGCCAACCAATAGCTCTGGGGTCGTCCCGGCCGCTTGCTGCACGGTCCGCCCGACGGACCCAACCGAGATCCCCCTTGCCAGAAGGGCCGACCCCCGGGTCGGTCCTTCTGTGCGTCCCGACCCTGCTCCTGGGCGTTCAAGACTGGTCACTACGCTGGGTCGGACCATGACAGACCGCGAACTGGTACGCAGCTACATCGAACGGGCGGCGGTGCGGGCCGACGGAGACCTGGGCCGTTACGTCCGCGACCGGGTGGACGAAGCTCGGCCCCATGCCCACGCCGGGGCCGAAGTGCCCGAAGGGGCCCGGCTGCGGGGCGTGAAACAGGCGGTGGTAGCGGCATCCCGACCCGTCACCTCCCACCAGTCCGTAGTCAACCACCAGGTCCTCGACGCCCTGGACAGGGTCGCCGACGACCTCCGCGAGCTAGCAGCCCGCATCACCACCGCCGACCAGTACGTGTCGCGGGTACGTGCCACCGCCGCCACCATCGAAGGCCTGGTCGATGAACTGGTCACGGGCTTCGAAGCCGAGCGAGAAGCTCGTGAGGCCCTCGGGGGTCAGATCGCCGCCGAGCAGGAGCGCTTCGCATCCTTCCGAGCCGAGGTCCTGGCCGAGTTGGCCATCATGCGAGCCCGCCAGGACACGCTGCTGCGCGCCGCCCGCCAGGCTCTGCCCGACGGCCCGCCGCCGCTGGAACTGCTCAGCCGTGAGCTGACGGTGCACGATGAAGCCCTCTACGAAGACATCGAGGATGCCTTCCGAGGCAGCCGGGACGCCGTCACCGAGATGCTCCACGGCTATCTGACCGACCTCGCCGCCATCGAGGGGACCAACCCGGTGGTGGACGTGGGTTGCGGTCGGGGGGAATGGCTGGAGTTGCTCGCCGCCAACGGCGTCGCCGCCTACGGCTGCGACATCAACCATGTCGTGGTCGAGCGCTGCCGCTCCCTCGGTCTAGAGGTCCGGCACGCCGATGCCGTGGATCACCTCACCACCATCGAAGCAGGAACGGTCAGAGCAGTCACCAGCTTCCACGTGGCCGAGCACCTCTCGCTGGACACGCTGGTGGCCCTCATCGACGCCGCCCTGGTAGCCCTTCAACCCGGCGGCCTACTGATCCTGGAAACCCCCAACCCCAACAACCACCAGGTGGGCGCGGCCAACTTCTACCTCGACCCGTCCCACCTCAAGCCGCTACACCCGCTCTTCTTGGAGTTCCTAGTTCGTTCCCGTGGCTTCGACCCCGTCGAGGTACGAGAGCTACACGGCCCAGGGATCGAACCCCTGCGGCCCACCGACCTGGCTGGCGACCCAAACCGCACCACGCCGTTTGTGGAGGCCCTCAACCAGGCCTTCGCCTCACCACTCGACTATGCGGTAGTGGCCCGCAAGCCCGGCACCGCCGCCGGCCCGGCCTGAGGACGGGCAGGGACCGGTGCGTCGACCTCGCGTCGCCATCCTCAAGCCCGACTACTACGGCATCGTCGGCGGCTTCGAGCGCGTGGTCGACATCCTCGACGATGCCCTGACCGCCGACGGCTACACCGTGTCTCGCCGTGTGGTGAAGGTGGTCGACCTGCCCCTCGAAGTCGGCGGGCTCGACATCCCGCCCGAGGTGTTCGAGTCCCACCCCGAATACTTCCGGTACCTGATGGTGCGCCAGGCCTTCGACCGCCTCGACACCGGCGATGCCGACCTGGTGATCTCCACGCAACCGCCGTCGTTCAGCCACGTGCACCCTCGCCATCTGGCGTTGTTCTTCCACCATCACCGCGTCTACTACGACCTCGAAGACGTATATGTGGAGGCCGGTTTCGTGGACGACCCCGATCTCCACCGTCGAGCCGGTCAGATCATCCGCCAGATCGACCAGGACCGCCTCGATTCGGTGGGCTGGTTCCTGGCTGGATCTCAAACCGTTGCCGACCGACTCGCCCACTTCGGCGGCCAGACCAACGTGAGCCTGTTCCATGCCGGGGTCGGGGTCGGAGACGACGCCGAACCGGTACCCCAGACACCACCAGGCACCGGCCCGGTCCTGTCGATCAGCCGGATGGAGTTCCCCAAACGTTCCGAGTTGGCTGTGGCCGCCGCCCATCTGATGGGTGAGCGCCCCATGGCCCTAGTGGGTACCGGCAGCCGGGAGCGCTGGGTGCGCCACCTCGATCACGTCCTGGCCCACGGTGAGGCTGACGCTGCTGAGCTCTCCCCTGCCGAGATCTGGTGCAACACCGGCCGGGCCGCCCAGCTGGTGCCCGACGACTTCCGCTCGCACGTGGAGTTCGCCGGCCGGGTGTCCGACGACGACCTGGAGCGGCGCTTCCGCGACGCCCCCTGCGTGCTGGCCGTGGCCCACGACGAGGACTACGGCCTCACCGCCATCGAGGCCATGCGCCACGGCCGCCCGGTGATCGTGTGCACCGACGGCGGTGGTCTCACCGAGCTGGTGGTCCACGAGCAGACCGGTCTGGTCGTGGACCCGACACCCAGGGCGGTGGCCGACGCCATCGAACGACTGGTGACCGACCGGGATCTGGCCGCCGAGTTGGGCCGCAACGGTCGAGACCGCGCCGCGGAGTTCTCATGGGCCAACGCGGTGGCCGAGTTCCGAGACGGCCTGGAACGGGTCGACCGGTGACCGGCCCCGAGATCGAAGCCGTGGATGCTGGCCACGCACGGGCTTCCGCCGGCAACCTGTCGATCGCGGTGGTTGCGCCATCGGCGGTGCCCTATGCCACCGGTGGAGCAGAGCGGGCCGTGGCCGGTCTGGCCGACGCCCTCGCCGAGGCCGGACACCGCTCCGAAGTGTTCAAGCTGCCCGTGGACGAACGCACCCTGCCCGGCGTGGTGGCCGGCTACCAGCACTTCTCCCTGCTCGACCTGTCCCACTTCGACCGGGTGATCAGCGTCAAATACCCGGCGTGGATGGTCCGCCATCCGGTCCACACCGTGCTCATGTTTCACCCCCTGCGGGGCCTCTACGACACCTACCCCGACCACCTGCCTACCGAGGTGATCGATCCCGAGCCGGTAACCGAGGACCTGCTGCGCCGCCTCAGTCCCGGCGCGGGCGCGAAGCGTTGCCCGACGTGTTCGGTTGGTTCGGGCTGGTGGTCGACACCCTGGGTGCCGACCACCCCGACCTGTCCTTCCCCGGTCCTCTGGCCCGACGACTGGTTCGCTGGCTCGACGGTGTGGCCTTGGCCCCCGGCGAGGTGGTCGATCACTGTGCCCTGTCCCACACCGTGGCCGCCCGTTCCGGGTACTTCCCCGACCGTGTTACCCCGCGGGTCGTCTACCTGCCCAGCCCCCTTCCAGCCGGTCCCGAGATCGAGCCAGGCCACGGCCAGCGCTACCTGTTCACTGCGTCACGCTTGGACGGGCCCAAGCGGATCGACATGATCGTGGCTGCCATGGCTCACGTTCACGGCGACGTACCGCTGCTGATCGCCGGCGAAGGACCCGAGGGGGATCGACTGCGGACCCTGGCCGAGGCAGACGAGAGGATCCACTTCGTCGGCCGCCTGGCCGACGACGAGCTCCGGCGCCACTACGCCGAGGCATTGGCGGTGCCGTTCGTTCCCCGAGACGAAGACCTCGGCCTCATCACCCTCGAGGCCATGGCCCGGGGAGTGCCGGTGGTGACCACCACCGATGCCGGCGGTCCCACCGAACTCGTGGAACACAACATCACCGGTCTGATCGTGGAACCGGAACCGGCAGCGCTCGGTGCCGCACTGGCCGAACTGGTGGCCAACCGGGCCGAGTCGGCCGCGTTGGGACGATCGGCGGCTGCAGCCGCGGACCGGATCACCTGGGACGGCGCCGTCGAGCGTCTGGTGGGTGAAAGGTCCAGAGCCGGGCGCAAACGGCACGCCGCCACCGGACCCCTCGGGCCTCCGGCCCCCGAGAGGGGTGCGTCGGGACGACCCCGAGTTGTGGTCACCACCACCTTCCCGGTCCACCGGCCGGTGGGTGGCGGTCAGCTCCGGGCCCGGCACCTCTACGGCGGACTGGCCCGCCACGTGGACGTGGAGATCGTGGCCCTGGTCGACTGGGATACACCGCCGACCTCGATCGAGATCACCCCCGGGCTGGTGGAGACGCTGGTGCCCCGCACCGCCACAGCCCGCGATGCCTGCCTCCAGACCAGCCTCGAAGTCGGTGTACCGGTGGCCGACATAGTCTCGGGCCATCAACCCGGCCTCACGCCTGGCTACCTCGCCACCCTGGCCGAGGCCATGGGAGGAGCCGATGCCGTCGTCTTGGCCGAGCCCTATCTGGTTCGCGCCGTGCTCCAAGCCCGGGAACTGGCCGGGGTCAGCGGACCACCGCTAGTGCTCGACGCCTACAACGTCGAGGCCGCACTCAAGGACTCCGTGCTCCCGGCCACCGTCCTGGGGCGACGCCTAGCCCGGCAGGCCACCGCCATCGAATCCGACGCCGTCGCTGCAGCCACCGCGGTGGTGGCATGCGGGGAGGTGGATGCCGCCGAGCTGTCCAGCCGCTATCACAAGCCCGCCGACGCGTTCACAGTCATCCCCAACGGCGCCGAGGTACCCGCTCGCCCTGTCGAGGCCGACGAGCGACGGCACCACACCCACGGCTGGTTGGCCAACTACCACCGCAGCGGACCCCTGACCCAGTCCTACGAGCACATCGGGTTGTTCATCGGGTCGTGGCACCCGCCCAACGTGGACGCGGTTTGGTTGTTGACCGAGATCGCCGACTCCCTACCGGGTTTGTTGATGGTGTGTGCCGGGAGCATCGGCGATGCCTTCTACAACCGGATCGTGCCGCCCAACCTGGTGTTCACCGGGGTCGTCTCCGATGCGTCCCGCCGGTCTCTGCTGCGCAGCGCCACCGTTGCGCTCAACCCCATGCGAATGGGCAGCGGCACCAACCTGAAGGTGGTGGAGTACTTGGCCAACGCCATTCCCACCGTGTCCACCCCCTTCGGCGCCCGGGGTCTTGACGTGGTCGACGGCGAGCATCTGAGGCTGGCCGAGCCTGACGATTTCGCCGCCACCGTCGAGGACGTCCTGGGTGACCGGACTGCCGCTCACCACATGGCCCTCCACGGCCATCACCTAGTGGCCGCCACCCTCGGGTGGCCCGCCCTGGCTGAGCGTTTCACCCAGGTGGTCCTTGACGCCGCTCCCACCATCGTCCTGTGATCGGCTGATGGACAAGGTCGAGCGTGGCACCGTGGTCTACGGAGTGGGAACGGTCGGTCGGTAACGTTGCCTCCCGTGGTCGACACCGTCACCAAGCCTGCCAACGCCGACCTGTCACCGGCCTTGGAGGTCTCCAAGCGGCCCCGCCCCACCGAACGGATCCGCCACCTCTGGCAGTACCGCGAACTGGTGGGCAATCTCACCCGCAAGGAGCTCAAGGTCAAGTACAAGAACAGCGTCTTGGGCTTCGCCTGGTCGCTGTTGAACCCGCTTATGTACCTGGTGGTGTTCTCGCTGGTGTTCGGCGAAGTCCTCGACGTCAACATCCCGTACTACGGGCTGTTCTTCCTGTCGGGGCTGCTGGCCTGGAACCTGTTCAGTACCGGCCTGTCGGCGGGCACGTCGGCCATCGTGGCCAATGCCCAGCTGGTGACCAAGGTGTGGTTCCCGCGGGAGTCGCTCGTAATCGCCTCGATCCTGGCCGCCATGGTCCACTTCCTGCTCCAGAGCCTGGTGCTCATCGGCGCCCTGCTGGCCTTCCGGCGCATGCCAGCCCTCGAGTTCATACCGGTGTTCGTGCTCGGGCTGGTGGTGCTCTTGATCTTCTGCACGGCACTGGCCATCGCCCTCAGCGCCATCAACGTGTACCTGCGAGACACCCAGCACCTGCTCGAGGTGGCCCTGCTGGCCTGGTTCTGGCTGTCGGCGGTGGCCTACAGCTACGGCATGGTGGCCCAGAAGCTGGTGGACCGCTTCGGCCCCAACGGCGAGTTGATCGCGGCGCTCAACCCGGTTCTCACCGTGGTCGTCACCTTCCAGCGCACGCTCTACAACCCGGCCGACCCCACCCCCGCCGAATTGGCTGACCCCAACTTCATCCCCGCCATCCCACCCCACGGCATGGGTTGGTACGTGAGCCATCTGGCCGTTACCGGCTTGGTGTCCATGGCGTTGCTCTATGGGGCACTGGCCCTGTTCAGCCGGCTCGAAGACAACTTCGCCGAGGAGATCTGAGTGGGCACCTCCGGCGTGGCCATCTCGGTCGAGAACGTCACCAAGAGCTTCAAGATCTACCGGGAGAAGTCCCAATCAGCCAAGGAACGACTCATCCGGGTCGGCCGCAACCCCCACGAGGTGTTCAAGGCCCTCGACGACGTGTCCTTCGAGGTTAACGAGGGTGAGACCTTCGCCCTCCTCGGCCACAACGGATCGGGCAAGTCCACGCTGCTCAAGTGCGTGGCCGGAACCCTCAGACCGACCAGCGGCCGCATCGTGGCCCGAGGTCGCCTGGCTGCCCTGTTGGAGTTGGGTGCCGGCTTCCATCCCGATCTCACCGGTCGGGAGAACATCTACCTGAACGGGTCCATCCTGGGCTTCTCGGCCAGCCAGATCGACCAGATCTTCGACGACATCGTGGCCTTCGCCGAGCTCGAGGAGTTCATCGACAACCAGGTCAAGCACTACTCGTCGGGCATGTACGCCCGGCTGGGCTTCGCCGTCGCCATCAACGTCGAACCCGAGGTTCTGTTGGTCGACGAGGTCCTGGCCGTCGGGGACGAGGCCTTCCAGCGCAAGTGCATCGAACGGGTCAAGAAGCTCCAAGCCGATGGTCGCACAATCCTTCTGGTTTCCCACGCCGCCGACCTGGTCCGCCAGCTCGCCGACCGCGCCGCGGTACTCGACCACGGCCACCTGGTCGAGGTGGCCGAGCCGGGCGAGGCGATCCGTGTCCTGCGCGAGACCCTGGAACGCCGAGGTATCGCTGCCCCCGACCTGGAGGCGGCGGCCCCCGCTCCTAACGAACCTGGTCCGGTGCTGGCCGCGGTGGAAGGAACCGAATGGTCTGGTCCTCCTGTCGAGACGGCTGAGCGTCCGACCACCACCGGGGACAAGGTGGTGGAGATCACCAAGGTTGCCTGTGAGTACCCCACCACCGAGGCCAGGTTCTTGCAACCCAACGAGCCGCTACGGATCCGCGTCGACTACGTGGCACCCGAACGCATCCCCGACGTGGCTTTCACCCTCGAGATCAGAGATGCCGGTCAGAACATCGTCTACGCCACCGACACCGAGATCCTGAACCAGCCGATCGTGACGGTCAACGGCGTCGGTGCGGTGTGCTTCGACCTGCCCCGGGTACCTCTCCTGGACGGACAGTTCTCGGTGTCGATCATCATTACCAACCGAGCTGGCGGCCAGGTATTCGACCGGTCAGACGATGGGGCGGCCTTCGAGGTGGTTCAACACGATCCCCATCGCGGCTACGCCGCCTTGGAACCCACCATCGTCCACTTCTTCCACGGCACCGGCTTCTAGCAACGAGTCGTCACCCCCATTCGGTTCCAGGTAGAGCGCTAGCCGGTGTAGGTCGGGGCAGCCGCCATGGCGGTGGCGGGCTGGGCTCGGGGTGGCGAAGCGGGAGCCGCAGGCAGCCTCGGATCCGTCGCTGATGTCGACGGTGTCGAGGTTGAGGTCGAGGCCGGCAGGGTGGTCACGGTGGGCAAGGTGGTCGCCGTGGGCAAGGCGGTCGCCGTGGGCAAGGTGGTGGACGGTGGCAGCGAGGTGGATGGCTGGCCAGGGTCTGAGGGCGGAGGAACGAACGGGGGCCTTGGGGGTGGGCCAAAGCGGACGAGAGCGGAGTAGGAGAGGTTTCGGTCCCAGTGCTGGACCTCTACCTCACATCCGGGAGGAGTTCGGCAGTCGACCAGTTGACCGTCGTGGCTGGAGAAGCTGGCGTGGAGCACCAGCTTCACCGTCGCCGAGCCGAAGGGGTCGATGACGACGGGAACGCCGGCCTGCAGATCACAGGCGTCGGATCCAACTCGGCATAGGCGCACATCTCCGAAGTAGCCGGTGGGATCGAAGTTGGTGAACGTCACCCGAACCGCCTGACCGTCCACGATCCCCCGGTCGGGATCCACCGAGACATCGGGTGCTGGCAGCAGCGGCCCGTCGGCCTCGAATACCACCGGCACGTGAGCGAGCGTGCCCAAGGTCTCCAAGGTGAGCGAGTCCCAATAGGAGACAACCACCACGCACAAGGCCTCCCGGCAGTCCACCGGCACCCGGGGCGACGCCGGGGGCGGCCCGGGAACGGAACGCTGGGAGATGATGGCCCGCAACCAGACGTCCACCTCCACGCTTCCGCCAGAGTCGGCATCGGTGTTGTTCAGCCTCCGGCACTGCCGACCGCCGTCTAGCTCCACCGGTCCACATAGGTCGACCGCCACACCGGCCTCGGCCGGAAACCCCCAGCCGGCGACGTGCGCAACCTGACCGTCGACCAGACCAGATGTCGGTGTCACCACGACCGAGGGGTCTACGGGGTCGGCGCCCACCGGGGCCAGCGATGTCGAAGGCACCACGAGACCGATCACCACGACCCCTATCAGGATCAGGGCCAGAGAACTGCTACGACCACGCCAGGCCGTCCACGTCGCGCCTCGGGCCGATGGTCGTGATGGTGGTGATGGTCGCAGTCTGCGCTCTCTGTCGTCGGCTACCTCGATTGACGCCATCGCCTGCCCCCTGCCATCTACATCGATGATCGAATCGTACGGTGCCCAGGGCATTCCACGGGTGGTGGGGTGCCCGGCAGTCATCTGGCTGCGGTGGCCCCGAGTTTCGGGCGGGCATCTCGTCTCCGGGCCTTTCCGATCGCTGGGTTGTCGTCGAGCAGATCTGGGGGTGGTCAGCCGGTGTAGCTGGGGGGTGCTTCGATGGCCGCGGCGGGCCGGGCACCTGGAACGTGGTCGACGGGGGGACGGGGCTGCCCGGTTGTCGGTGCTCGGCCAGTGGTGGAGGTGACAGCTACCCCGCTCGTCGAGGTCGGCTCCGAGTTCGGAGTAGACGATGTGGTCGACGAGGCAGAAGCGAGCGAGGAGGTGGTGGTGGTGGTGGAACCGCCCGGCAAGGTCGTGGTGGTAACCGATGTTGTGGTGGTAACCGTCGGGTTCAGCGGAGGACGCGGCGGAAGCGGTGGATGGGTCGGGCCGACACCCGGGTCATAGCCGAGGGGGCCCAGCACCTGCTCGTAGAAGAAGGTGTGGCTCCTCTCCACGATGTCGCGGAACTCAGAGGACACCACCCCGTGCCCGCCGTCGGGGTACTCGATCCACTCGCACACCAACCCGATGTAGACGGCTGCCGCGCACTTCTCCCGTGCCCCGCTGGGAGGAACGGTGGTGTCGTTGGTGGCGTGGAAGCCGATGACCGGCGGATCACCGGGTTCGGGCCACGAAGGGAACTCCGGCGATGGGAGCGGCGGCTGCCACCTCGGAAGGGCCGTAGCCACGGGACTGGTCCGGATAGGACAGGTTCCAGCTCAACACCCCGCCAGCCGAATAGCCGCCGACGAAGATGGCCCGAGGATCGATCCTCAGGTCATCGGCGTTGGCCCTGATCCAATGCAGGGCCGCCGATGCATCGTCACGGGCATCATGGGCCGCGGCCACCACCTCCTCGAGCTGTGAGGTGGAGGCATCGGTCCTCAGCCGGTACTGGAGGGATATGGCCACATACCCACGCTGAGCCGATGCCCAGGCATAGGGCTCCATGGAGGACTTGTCACCAAAGATGAACCAACCGCCGTGCATCCACATGACCACCGGACGCTGGGCGAGGCGGTCACCGGCCGGCTGGTAGATGTCCATCTTCAGGTCGACGGTGCGTCCCAGGTGATCGGTGGTGGTCCGATAGAGCACATCGTGGTCCACTTCGATGTCGCTGAACACCGGGTCGATGAAGCGGCCCCGAGACGGAGGTGGCGGCCCGAAGGAGACCGGAACCCGGTAGGTCTCCTCCTCGATCCAGTCGGTGACCCTGATCTCACAGCCAGGACCCTGCCGGCAGTCGACCGGTTCGGCATAGGTGGGGAAGGCTCCGTACAACTTCAGTTCTACGACCGTCGGGCCGTCCATGTCGATCTCTGGCGAACGTGACGATGCCGGATCGCATCGCTCGGTACCGATCTCACACAGCGATACGTCGACGTAGGTGGCCGGATCGAAGCCGGTGAGGGTCACCGCCACCGCTTCACCATCGACAATGTCCGCCGAGGGGTCGACCGACACCGACGGAGGAGCCATCAACGGAGCGTCGGGATCGAAATCGAGCGGGAACACGTAGCTGCCGTCGGGCGAATATGCCCTCACCACGCAGTTCTGCACCCGGCAATCGACCGGCTCGTCGCCGCTGTCCGCCCACGGCTTGATGATGGTTCGCACCGCCAAATCAGATTCGATGGCGCCAATCGGATCTGGCGAAGCGCTGGTGTGGTTGGACCTGCAAGTCCTGTTCCCGTCGAGATCGGTCGGGCCGCACTGGGTGATGACGATCCACGATCCTGGATCGAAGCCCGATCCACTCAGGTGAACTACCTGGCCGTCCACCAGATCGGTGGTGGGGTGAGCAGAGAGAAGCGGAAGCGGAAGCAGAGGCGCCGCCGGATCGAAGTCCACCGTCACCGGGTCTGGTTGGCGCCAAGCATCGGCGTAGACCTGGACCTGACAGACGGCGCTGGCCGAACGGCAATCGATCCGGGCCTCTTCGGTCTCGTAGCTGGCCACCGTGGCTCGCAGCTTCACGTCTGTGATCAGGTCACCACTGGCAGAGGTCACGCCGCTGCCGAGCGACCGACACCCGGTCTCGGTGCCATCTGCTGCGCAGAGCTGGACGGTGAACGGCTCCTCAGGGTCGAATCCGGCCCCGCCCACCGAGACGGTTTGACCGTCGAACAGATCCGAGTCGGGATTCACCGATACCACCGGGGCCGGGATCAGCGGGGCGACGGGATCGAATGCCATCGGAACGCGGGCCCGGACCACCGGCCCACCATCGTCCTGCCATTCCAGGCCAACCAGCTCACACATCGCCGAGCGGCAGTCGGTGAACGTTCCAGACCCGGACTCGGCGACAAGAGCCGAGATCCGGAAGGTCAGCGAGAACGAACCGGCCTCATCAGGTTGCCCCAGGACCAACTCCTGAGCCCAGGCGCAATCCTCTGCCTCGGCATCGGTCAGCCCGACCGGGCACAGCGCGATCAGGACCATGTCCGTGAAACCCGCCCCGGAGACGGTCACGTCTTGTCCGTCCACAAGATCAGTCGAGGGAGAAGCCGACAGGGTGGCAGCCGCCGATGCCTGTTCGACACCGAAGAGGGCGCCTCGCCCGGCCGGGACCAAGGCAGACACCGCCACCAGGATCAGAGCCACCACCTGGCGGTGGATCGAGCGCGTTCGGGCCGAGCCCGTCAAGGTCTTCATGTCCTGTTCGTCCCTGTGGTTGGTGATTGCATCACGAGTCTCGGCGGTCCGGCCGCGTCACCCGGTGTAGCCGGGAGTGCCGGCCACCGCTGAACCTGGGCGAGCCGGCGATGCGGCGGCGCCAACCGAGGACCGAGCGAAGTGGAGCGGGACGGTGATCTGTTCATCGGCGTTGTACACCCAGATCTCACATCGCCCGACCCCGCAGTCGACCGGGATGCCGGGGTCTTCGGGGTGGGGCACCAACACCTGTCGCACCCGCTTGGCGCCCTGCATCACTCCTGCTCGGTCCACCAACACGTCGCCATCGAGCTCTGTGCACGCGCTAGGAGAGCCGCTGTCGGAGACCACGCACTGGGTGATGGCTAGGTATTCGCCGGGCTCGAACCCGTGACCTTCGAAGTGGATCTCCTGGCCGTCGACCAGCCCGGAGGTGGGGGCGAGGTTCAGGACTGGCCGGAGCCGGGCGGGAGCCTGCGGCGAGAAGGTGAGGGTCACCGGCACGGCACGCCGAGAATCAGCCGAGCTCACGCCCAGTCGGCACACCACCGCGGTCGACCGGCAGTCGAGGCGTTGGGTGCTCCCATCGACCCTGACCTCCGTGCGAACCGAGGCCAGCACCGAGAACCCGCCGGTTGCCGAGATCGCGCCGTCACCGGCCGGGCGACAGGCGTAGAGCGAGGCCGTCGCGGCGCACTGGACCACGTGGACCCAACCAGCGGCACCGAAGCTGGCATCGAAACCAGCGCCGGTCACCTGCAACCTCTGACCGTCCACGAGACCGGTGGTCGGGGTGACCGTCAAGGTCGGCCTTGCCAACAGGTCCCCGTCAGGGTCGAAGTCCAGAGGGTGCCGGGCTAGCACTGGGGGGTCGACCTGATCGGCATCTAGAGCGACCAGCTCACACGGCTCGGCCCGGCAGTCGGTCATGGCCAGGGAGTCGTCGTGGTGGACCATCGCCGGCACCTCTACTTCGACGGTGAACGACCCGTTGCTGTCGGCCTCGGCGAACTTCAGGTACTGGCCGTGAGCACAGATCTCGGCATCACGGTCCGACAACCCCACTGGGCATACGCCCATCACCACCAGAGACGAGTAGCCGTCACCGCTGACCGTCACCTTCTGCCCGTCGACCAATCCGGATGCGGGTTCCACCGAGATCGACACACCAGCCGCGGCCGCCACTGGAATCACGGAACCAGAACCGGTAGGCCCAATCCCGGCCAGGACCGCCAGGAGCGCCGCCACCACCACGAAGAGCCTGTTGCCCGTCCTCGCTGACCTGACCATGCTCGACCGCCTCCACCATCGTCGTCGTCCCCGACGGTACCCCCCCTCCACCGATCGAAGGAGGGTAGTTCTCGATTCTCCCTGTTCATCCAGGCGAATCGGGCTCTCGATGCGGCCACCGATGGTATTCGGCTGTCTGACGAAATGAAGCAGCAGGACTGGGCCGGGGGTCCGGCGACAGAGGCCTTCGTGGCGGAGCCCCAGATTGCCGAGGTCGGCTTTTCCGGTCCTATCGCAACGACGATCGTCGAGAGGCCAAGGACGCGAGCGGTTCAGCCTCCTGGCGCCGTCGCCTCCATGGCCGCTAGGACCGCGTCCTCGTCACAAATGACCGGGTAGTCGGCGGCGGAGGTGGTCATGGCCCGGCTCGCTGCTGCCCCCAAGGTTCCCGACGACGGAGCCGACCACGCAGCGCCGTCCACGTAGTGATGGGTGAACACCCGCATCACGTGAGACACTCCGACGTCTGTCACCGACCGTCGGTCGGGCTCGTAGCTGTCGGTGATGCCCGTAGCGGAGGCGATCAGTTCGTAGCTCGGGAAATAGTCAACGAAGTCGAAACGAGCCAGTGCCTCCTCGGCTGCCACTCGCAGAACCGCTTTGGACACCGTGGTCGAAACCAGTACGTGGCGGGGTTCGTAGGTGGCCACCAGCGGGACCGGCGACACCGTGAGCAGGATCTTGGCGCCCGGGTTCACGGAACGAACCAGATCACACAGCTCGAACAGGTGGGACCTGACCTCGTCCACCCCGTAGTTCACGAACTCGTAGCGATCGGGGTCCCACACCCCTCCATCCACTCCCGGAGCGGTGGCGAACACAGCCCCGTCGTCGCGGCTACGCCACGCCTCGGTGAGTCCCAGGGTGAACACCAACACCGTCGAGCGTTCGAACACCTCGCGCACCGCGGCAAGGTGGCGGACCCGATCCCCTTCGAGAGCAGCGACGTCCGCGAAACCGTCGGGTTCGACCCGCGGCCGAAACGGGTCGACGAACACCGACCCTCGGGTCCACGCGCCCTCGATGGGAACCATGTCGCCGTAAGCCCGTCGAAACAGCTGGATCGCCTGGGCCGCCGTGTAGACGTTTCCGTACCGGGCCGAGAAGGTGCCGTACTGGCGACGCCGAGCCTCGGCTTCGTCTAGGTCTGCGGGAGCGACCTCGGCCACGAAGTACCCGAGCCCCGACCGCGACAGGTGCCTGGATAGGTGCTGGGCGAAGCAGGAACCCATTGTCCCGATCAGGTCGTCGGGCCCGACACCGAAACGAGTGGACACCACGGGGTCCAACCCGCCGGGGGGAGCCCAGGTGACGGCTCGGTGCCAGCGTTGGTTGTCGCTGATCTCCCGGTAGGGATGGTCAGGCTGGTTCGACACCACGACAGGGTCAGCCACCGTGGCCTCCGACGGTCGGGCCCGAAACTGACCCCGCGACCCGCTCGGAGCCGACGGCCAGGGTCTGGGCCACCCGTTCGTCGTTGCGGAAACGAGACACCGAGACGGCCCCGGGGTCGAAGGAACCGTAGAGGGCGAGCGAACGGGTCACGAAGGTCTCCAAGCCGATCAGTTCACCGTTCGGGCACCGCCACACGAAGGCGCCGGGCCGGTCGAGGGAGCTGGCCACAAAGGGGTAGACCGGCCACACGGTGGAGGTGGCCAGTAGCCCGTCGGGGATCACCAGCTCCCACGGGTAATCCACCAGGTCGGAGGCCGCCCCGATGCGTCGGGCCACCACTCGCCCAAGCTGGATCAACGCCTCGATGGTGGGGTGGTTGTCGGTGAGCATGAACACCCGGTCTCGGGCCACCAGCGGCAGGAACCAACCCTCGAAGTCACAGCCAGCCTCGTCGAACACGTAGCGGGCCAGGCGGACACCGCCCTCCCATGCCGACAGGTAGCCGAGGCCCTCGAACGTGGGAAGGTCGAAGCGGCCCACGATCTCGTCGATCCCCCAACCGTTCAACCACCCCCAGGCCACGATGGCCGAGCTGTAACCCCCGACCGCCGACTCCACCTCGGTGCCGTCGGCCATCGTCAGGTGGACGATGTCGGGGTGGAAGCCGGTGAACAACAACAGCGGAATCGACACCAATTCGGCGCGGGAGCCAAGACGCTCCAGCACCGGCCGTGCCGCGCTCGGATGCATCGATGAGACCCATACATCGGCGCCGGGTAGGAGATCCACCAACTCCGGCGGCTCTACACCGAGGTACGGCACCGCCACCACTCGATCGTCTGGGAGCATGGCCGACAATGCCGCGTGCAACCCACCGAGCTGACAGTTGCTCGTCACCACGATCAAGCGACCGCCCGAGTCAGATCTCACCGCTCCATCTTCCCACCATCGATCGACACGACACGGATCCCCCCGACGGCCGTCGCACCACACGCCACGAGAACCGATGAGGAGTGATGTGTTCTGGGGCCGGGGGTCAACGTAATCTCAGCGCTGTTCTTTCGACTTGGAGAAGCATCGTGTCCACCCCCCGACAGGCCGTCACCGTGCGGTCACGCCGTCACCGGGCTGCTGTCAGCCTCATAGTCCTGCTCGCCGTGACCCTCGGATCTGCCGGCAACCTCATGGTCCAGCCTGCCGGCGCGCTGGAGCCCCCACCCACCGCGGCCTCGCCCTACGGTCCCTTCGCCACGGCTAAGGAGTTGGTGAACCAGACCTACAAGGACGTCCTCATGCGGGAACCAACAACCACCGAATCCCGGGTGGCGGTTTCCAAGCTGGAGGGCGGAACCGAACCGGCCGTGTTCGTCGCCGGGTTGGTCAACAGCACCGAGGCCAACACCAACGTTCACTCCGTGATCAGGCTCTACCGGACCTACTTCCTCCGCAACCCCGACCTCCGCGGCTTCCAGTCGTGGGTGACCAAGCGGATCGAGGGGATGCCGCTGGCCCACATCTCCAACCAGTTCGCGGTGTCCAAGGAGTTCAGCGTGCGCTACGGCGTCCTGAACGACGAGCAGTTCGTGGACCTCGTCTACGAGAAGGTGCTCAAGCGCCCCGCTGACCCGGCTGGGCGGGCGTTCTGGTTGGACCGCCTCCGCAACGGTCACCACCGTGGCTACGTGATGATCATGTTCTCGGAGTCCCCCGAGTACGTCCGCGGCACCTGGGGCGTGGTCACCGCGGTTCACGTCTACACCTCGCTGCTCCAAGCCAGCATCAAGCTCGGCCCTGCCGATACCTATGGTGCTTCGCTCCAGAACGGCCGCAAGACCACCGAGGACCTCATCCGAGAACTGATGAACGGCCAGGCCTACAAGGCTCGCTTCAAGACCGCAGCCTGATCCTGGATCCGCCGAAAGGCAGAGCCGCTCGGGTCCTCAGACGTTCTGCTCAGCCCTCGCTGGCCGCCCGATAGAGAGACATCAGCCCCCCCACCGTTGTGGCCCACGAGAACAGCGGGTGACGCTGGTTACCCGCTGTGATCAGGCCAGCCGACACGTCGCCGTCGTTCAGCACCTCCCTCAAGGCCTCGGTGAGAGCGTCGCGGTCACCGACGGGGACCAGTCGAGCCGCGTCACCTGTCACCTCCGGGATGGCACCGGCCGCCGTGGCCACCACCGGCACCCCGACCGACATGGCATCGAGCGGCACCAACCCGAAACCTTCGTAACGGCTCGGATAGGCCACGACCGACGCACCTCGGACCAGGGCCCACCGAGCATCGTCGTCGACCCAGCCGAGACGCCGGATCCGCCGACGATGCCACGCACCGTCGATCGCCGCGGTGAGCGCCGTGGCCCCCCAACCGTCGGGGCCAGCGATCACCAGTCGTAGGTCTGGGTCATCTGCTGCCAATGCGTCGAAGGCCGAGACCAGCATCGGAAGGTCCTTGCGGGGCTCCACCGTGCCGACCGCCAAGACGTAACGCCTCAGATCCAGCCAGGTGATGGCCCCGGGCCGCGTCGGAGCGAGTCGTCGCAGGACCGGGAGCCCGGTGGCCGTTCGCCACCGCGACGATCCGCTCGTCGGCATCGGGGAAGGCGTCTCGTACCTCGTCGGCCACGAAATCGCTGACCGTGTGCACCCATGCCCCTCGGCGCAACGCCCGTCGCAGCAAGGCCGGCCACTGCAACACATCTGGTGTGCACAGGCCAGGGTGATGAACCGCGGTCAAGTCGTGAACCGTGACCACCTCGACCGTGCCCGAGCCCCCGGGGGGAGCCACGAAGTTCGGTCCATGGACCACGTCGACGTCACCCACCAACAGATGTGCATCTGGATGATCGCAGCGAGCCCACATCTCCCGAGCCAGGCGGGCCGGAACGGTACGGCCGCTGACCCCGACCCCTGCGGGCACGACCGCTTTCAGTCCAGCACGACCACGCATGGTCACGGCAAAGGCGGTGACCTCCACGTCACCTCGACCGGCGAGACCATCGAGCACCTCACGGGTGAACGTCCCAACCCCGGTCGGCCGATCCAGCAACGACGTGACATCGAACCCGACGCGGAGAGTCCGCTCGGCGGTGGTGAAAGGGGTGACAGTCGAGCCACAGGGGCCAAGGGTAGAGTCCAGTGCCGTCTATCCGTACCGGGCACCCCCGGAGGTCCTCGTGCGATCCCGCCCCGCACCGACGAACTCGCTCGCCCGTCGCCGCCGACGCATGATCGGTGCCGTACCAGCAGCGTTCGCAGTCTGGGTCGTGATCGGCGGAATCCCCCTCAGTGCACCGGCCCCAGAGGCCGGCACACTGGACAGCCAGACGATTCGGATCACCGGCACCAACGCCGACGCCACGCCTGCCGCTTCGGGAGGTGTCGAGGTAGGCCCAACCCGGTCCCGATCGAGCATCCCGACGACGGTTACGGCGGGCTGGACTGCGTCGGTCGACGTCACCAATGGGAGCCAGGCCATTGGTGTCACCTGGACGGGCAGCCCAACCGGGGAGGTGGAGATCCGGGGCCTAGGCGCGTCGGGATGGACAGCGTGGAACGAGATCCACGCCAACCCCACCGAAGGGCCCGACGGGACCGGCCGCCGGATCTCGGAGGATCAAGACGGAGAGGGTTCAGGAGACGACACGTCTGGGGACCTGGTCTGGTTCGGAGGAGGCGTCGATCGTGTCGAACTGAGGGTCGCGTCCGGCCCCCTCTCCGACGTGACGATCGAGGCCATGCAGTACCGACCCCCGCAGGACCCGACGACGTGGCAGACCGCCTTCCAGATGCCTGTCGCCGGAGCGGCCGACACCAAGCCAGCGATCAGACCTCGCTCCGAATGGGAAACCGAGGGTTGGGCCTACGAGAACGACGATTGCGGTTCGGGACCAAAAACCGCGGCCGGCGGCGTCAAGTACGGCGTAGTGCACCACACCGTCAACGCCAACACCTACAGCCAGGCCGACGTGCCGGGGATGTTGGCCTCCATCTACCGGTTCCACACCCAGTCGCGAGGCTGGTGCGACATCGCCTACAACTTCGTGATCGACCGGTTCGGACGCATCTGGGAGGGTCGGACCGGCAGCATCGAGGGCGCCATCGTGGGCGGTCACGCCACCGGCTTCAACACCAACAGCGTCGGCGTCTCCTTCCTTGGACAACACAATCCGGGCGACACCCCGGCCGCGGTCGCTCCCACATCGGCCCAGCTCGATGCCGCCGGTCAGGTGATTGGTTGGAAGCTGGGCCAGAACGCCATGCCGGCATCGGGCACCGTCACCGCTCCAGACGGGTCCACCATCAAGCGGATTGTGGGTCATCGCGATGTCGGATCCACCAGCTGCCCTGGTGACCTTCTTTGGAGTCAACTCGAAACGATCCGAACCAAGGCCACATCGGTCGCGGCCGGTACCACCCCGACCATCCCCACCGCAACGACGACAACGTCACGATCCAGCACCACCACCCAACCCAACGAACCCAGCAAACCACTGGGACCGTTCGCCACTCCCGCACAACTGGTCACCCAGTCCTACCAGGACCTCCTACGTCGGAAGCCCAACACCAACGAGCTAAACCTCGCCAGCGCCGCCATCGCCGGTGGACAGAAGGCAGAGGTGTTTCTGGCCAACCTGGTGTCGGGCACCGAGATGGACACCAACGTCCGTCAGCCAATTCGCCTTTACCGGGCCTACTTCCTCCGCAACCCCGACCAGGCTGGCCTGGAGTTCTGGGTTCAGAAGCGACGGTCTGGCTGGTCGTTGAACAAGATCTCAGACAACTTCGCGGCCTCAAACGAGTTCAGACAGCGGTATGGGGCGCTGAACTCGGTCCAGTTCGTCGACCTCGTCTACCGCAACGTCTTGGGCCGCTCTCCCGACGCCAACGGTCGGGCCTACTGGGAGGCGAAGCTGAAGGCGGGGATGAGCCGAGGTCAGGTGATGACCGGATTCTCCGAATCACCCGAGTACAAGACCGCCACCACAGCCGGGGTGACGGTGGTGGCCCTCTATGACGGCACCGTCAAGCGCACCATCCCCCAGGGGACCTACGACTACCTCGAACCCAGGCTGCGCAACGGGACCACCGACATCTCCGGTGTAGCCCGGTACTTCATGGACAAGCCCGAGTACCACGCCCGTTTCAAGTAGCTCCCAACGGTCCAGGCGAACAGTACGTTCGTCGTCGCTGCGAGTTGGGTCAGACAGCGCTGGCCACCGCCACCCCACCGGCAAGGCAACCGATGGCGATGCCGGCACAGAGGGCGTAACCCAGCGCCGGTCCCTGGCGGCGCAGCGCCGGCGTGAACAGGGCCAGCCCGGCCACCGCCCCGCCGGCCAGTCCACCGATGTGACCACCCACCGAGATTCCCGACATGCCGAAGGTGATCAGCAGGTTCAGCGCGAGCACACCGATGAGAGGCGAGTCCCGGAACGGCAACCCTTGAATCCGCTGGGCCACGAGGATGAACCCCATCAGCCCGAACACCCCACCCGATGCCCCTGCGGTGAGGCTGTCCGGAGAGAGGATGAGAGCCCCGAGCGACCCGGCCAACACGGACACCCCGTATCCGACCGCCAGCCGGGCCCGGCCGGCCATGTGCTCGACCGCTCCACCCAAGATCCACAGCGCGTACATGTTGAACAAGAGGTGGACGATCCCAAAGTGGAGGAAGCCGGATGTCAGCATCCGGTACCACTCCCCTTCGGCCACCCCGATCACCTCACCGCGGTAGAACGCACGCGAGATCAGGCCGAGCTCGGCGTGGACCCGGCCCGCCGAGCCAGACAGCGAACGACCTCCGTCTACAGCCACTCCCAGGACGAACACGGCCGCGTTGAGCCCGATCAGCACCTGGGTCAGGATCGGCCGGGTCTGCATGGCCGACACCCCGCGGTAGACCTTCTGCGCCCCTTTGCGGGCACACTCGGGGCAGTGGAACCCCACTGATGCCTGGTTCATGCACTGCGGACAGATCGGCCGGTCACAACGCTGGCAGATGATCCCCGCCGGATTGTCGGGGTGGCGGTAGCACGCTTGCATCGGCTGGTACACGACGGGGCACGGTAGCGGGCCGGGGGTCAACCCGGCATGCGGGCGTCCTCGAGGACCCAGATCGAGGCCTGGCCCGGCTCATAGCGCCAGATCTCCCGGTACCCCTGCAACCGAAGCACGCTGGTCTGCTCTGGCGACACGCCGGCCATGACCGCCCCATCACCCCACTGGTCCGGATACCAGACGATCTCGAAGCGCCGTTCCGGTAGGTAGAACTGGTACCGATAGAACTCGAGCAACGGACATCCGAATTGGTCCACGCAAGAGATCGTCTGCCCAGTGGGCAAAAGGGCGTCGATATCGGCCGATATCGACGGATCCACAGCGATGTAGCGGTCCAGTCCAACGTCGGCCCTCCACACCCCGGCCACCACCAACAACGCCGCCACCAGGGTGGGCACCAGCCGTCGACGTGTCTGGGACCCGATGGCCGCGGCTGCCACCAGCACAACCATCGTCACTCCACCCACCAGGGTTGCCACCCTCAACCGCTGTGTGGCCATGGGGTCCAAGGCCAACAGCCCCAGCACCGTGTAGGGGACGAAATCCTGTCGTAGGCGTTCCTGGTTCGGTATCCACACCACGGCGGCTGCGATCGCGGTCACCGCCAACGACATCGCCGTCTCGCCGAGCAGACGCCGTCGCCCGGCGCTCAGAAGTGCCCCGAACCCGATGACGACCAGCGGAGCCAGCAGCATGTCGTTGTATCGGCCGTAGACCAGGTGATCGGGTCGTGGGCGACCGGCCATGTACCCAGCGGAGGTGGCGAAGGAGATCCCGATCAGGGCCACCGTCAACGCCAGGTGGGACACCGTGAGCGGAGTAGTGCCGGCCGCGGATCCGCCCCGGGACGACGCTGGACCCCATCGGTCGACGTCATCACCTCGGACACCCGAACCAGCCGTGGGATCCCCCCGCCGGGAGTTCCGAACGGCCACCCACGACCAGCGACCCAGGGCCAACCCGCCCAGGAAGGCCAAGCCCGCAGTGGTAACGGTGAGATACCAGACCTGTCCGAAAATGGCGGTTGTCAGCGATGACACCGAGATGTGAGCCGCCAGCTCGCTGCCCTCCCGGGACCCCATTCCCAGCGAGTCGGCCAGCCACGCGGACCAAACGTTCACCACCACCACACCGGCCACCATCACGATCGCGCCAACTGCCACCACCGTCGGTCGCAGCGATCGGTTCCGAGCCAGCACCGCGAGGGTGGCGAGCACCACCACCAGAACCGGCAGGAACCGAGCATGGGCCGCGTACCCCACCAACGCCGTACCGGCGAAGGCAGCTGCGCGCCCTGTACACGGCTCGCTCAGCAGCCTCAGCCCGCTCACCAACACCAGCGGGAACATCAGCAACACCAAGTTGTCGGACCAAGCCAGGCCGGAACCCAGTACCAGGGCAGGCATCGACACGGCCAGCGCCGCGGCCACCGCGGTCCATGGGCGCCCCATTCCAGCCAGGTGACGAGCCAGGGCCTCCACCACCACGAAGGTCACGCCAGCCAGCATCACGTTGACCACCACCGCCCAACGAAACGTTGCCGCAGGGCCGAACCCGAACAGCTCGGCTGGCGCTATGAGAAGGCTGTAGAGCGGCATGTAGGGCGCGGCGTCAGCCAGGTTCCACGCTGGCCCCCCCGCACTGAACCGGGCCATAGCCAAGTACGCCGTCTCGTCGGCCACCACCTGAGGTGCACGGGCATCGAGCGTCACCGCCAGACGCACCAGCGTGGTGAAGATCACGCCCGCGGCCAGCGGGATCACGTCGCTCACCCTATGAGCCCGCGGCGCGGGCACGGGAGCAACGGAATCCATCGGATCCAGAGCATACGGACGCCAACCGTTCAGCGGCATCACCCGATGCTCAGGTCAGGTCGTCCCCTAGCTCGTCGACCAGGGAGAACCAGTAGAAGCCGTAGGGAGGCAGGGTCACGAAGTACGGCAACTCACCGATGGCTGGGAACGGGACCCGGCCGAACAGTTCGATCGGACGCTTTCCGGCCAGGTGGCGCAAGTCGAGCTCGACAGGCTGAGCCACCTTGGACAGGTTGTTCACGCACAGCACCACGTCATCGGCGCTGTCGTGACGTTCCTGGGTGCGTAGGAATGCGAAGACCGCTTCGTTGGCGACCTCCAGCGGTTCGAACCCGCCGACACCGAACACCGGGTGGGCCTTGCGGGCCTGGAGCAACTGCTGAACCCAGTGCAGGAACGAACCGGGATTACGGAGTTGGGACTCGACGTTGGTGGCGGCGAACCCGTACACCGGGTCCATCAGCGGGGGGAGGTAGAGCTGGGCGAAATCGGCTTTGGAGAAGCCACCGTTGCGGTCGGGGGTCCATTGCATCGGGGTCCGAACCCCGTCACGGTCACCGAGGTAGATGTTGTCCCCCATGCCGATCTCGTCGCCGTAGTACAGCACCGGGCTGCCGGGCATGGAGAGGAGGAGGCCGTGGAACAGCTCGGCGACCCTACGGTCGTTGTCTATCAACGGGGCCAACCGGCGCGAGATGCCCACGTTGCGCTTCATCCGCGGATCTTTGGCGTACTCCGCGTACATGTAGTCGCGCTCCTCATCGGAGACCATCTCCAAGGTGAGCTCGTCGTGGTTGCGCAAGAAGATCCCCCACTGCGCGCCGTCGGGTATCGCCGGGGTCTGAGCCAGGATCTCCTTGATGGGCTTGGCCAGTTCCTGTCGAGCGGCCATGAACATGCGGGGCATGAGGGGAAAGTGGAAGCACATGTGGCACTCGTCGCCCGCCCCGAAGTAGTCGACGACGTCGGCGGGCCACTGGTTGGCTTCGGGCCAGCAGGACCCGATCGGGGAACTCGGCGTCCACGACCGACCGGACCCGCCTCAGGTATTGGTGGGTCTCGGGCAGGTTCTCACCGTTGGTGCCGTCGGACTCGAACAGGTAGGGCACGGCGTCGAGGCGGTAGCCGTCTAGACCCAGGTCGAGCCAGTAGCGCACCACGTCGATCATGGCGTCGGCCACATCGGGGTTGCGGTAGTTGAGATCGGGCTGGTGGTGGAAGAACCGGTGCCAGTAGTACTGCTCGCGCTGAGGATCCCAGGTCCAGTTGGACAGCTCGGTGTCCACGAAGATCACCCGGGCCTCCGACCACCGGTCGTTCTCGTCGTTCCAGACGTACCAATCGGCACGAGGGTTGTCCCGTGACTGGCGGGACTCCTGGAACCACGGATGCTGGTCGGACGTGTGGTTCATCACCATGTCGGCGATGACGCGGATCCCGCGGCGATGAGCCTCATCGATCAGTTCGGCGGCGTCACCCACCGTCCCGTAGTCGGGGTGGACGCTGAAGAAGTCGGATATGTCGTAGCCACCGTCGGCCAGAGGAGATTCGTAGAACGGAAGCAGCCACAAACAGTCGACGCCCAGCCACTCCAGGTAGTCGAGCTTCTCGGTGACCCCCCTCAGGTCTCCGGTGCCGTCCCCGTTGGAGTCGTTGAAACCTCGGACCAAGACCTCATAGAACGTGGCCCGGCGGTACCACTGCGGATCGTCGATGTTCACCGACGGTGATCCTAGGGCTGGCCCAGCCAGGTGATTTCCGGGTCGGGACGAGGCGGGGCTGCCACCTGACCGATCGGATGACCGAGGTAGATCAGGGCCACGAAATCGTGGTTGTCGTCCAAACCGGCCAAAGCCCTCGCCGGAGCGTGGAAATGGTCGGAGATGGATGCCCAATAGCTGGCCAGCCCTTCCGATGTGGCAGCCAGGAGAAGGTTCTGGACCGCGGCGGCGGTGGCATCGCGGTCCTCTCGGCGGCGCACCGGATCGGGGTCTCCGATGACCCAGACCAAGACGACCACCGGACTTCGCAGGTACTTGGTCCGTTGGCTCGACACCTTCATCGGGTCCATGTCGAGCGACTCGCCCACGGCGGCGAAGGCTTCACCAAGGTGGGATCGTGACTCTCCGGTCAACACCGTGAACCGCCACGGCCATGTCCGCTTGTGGTTCGGTGCCCACGTGGCCAACTCGATCAACCCTCGGACCACCTCAGGGTCGACGGGGCGAGCCGGGTCCACCACCAAGGAGGTCCGACGGTTGCGGATCACGTCGGGTACCGACTCCGATGCGGGGTGGTCGGGCAACAGGTCATCGGGTACCGGGATCTGGGCCATCGGGTCAGTCTGGCCCGGCTCGGCGCCACATCCGACAACGTGGGAGGCAACCAGCCGTACCGATGGCTACCGTCGAAGCGTGCGCGCGCTGAAGAGCTTCACGGTCCGCCCCCGCCTACCGGAGCCGCTGTCGCTGCTCGAACCCCTGGCGTTGAACCTTCGATGGTCCTGGGACGACCGGACCCGCGACCTGTTCCGTTGGGTCGACCCCGAGGCATGGGATACCACCCGCCACGACCCGGTCACCCTGCTCGGGACCGTGCACCCCGATCGCTTGGCCACCCTGGCTGGCGATCAGGCCTTCATCCGCTACCTCCACGACGTCCACAACGACTTCACCCGCTACCTGGAATCACCCCGATGGTTCCAGGCCCGACCCGACTCACCTCTGCGTTCAGTCGCCTACTTCTCCCCCGAGTTCGGCATCGCCGAGGCCCTCCCGCAATATTCCGGAGGCCTGGGAATCCTGGCCGGCGACCACCTCAAGTCCGCCAGCGACCTGGGCGTACCGTTGGTGGGAGTCGGCCTCTTCTACCGGCACGGCTACTTCCGCCAAGCCCTTTCGGTAGCGGGCTGGCAAGAGGAGCGGTTCCCCGACCAGGACCCGTGGGCCATGGCCCTGTCGTTGTGTGAAGGAGTTCGGGTTCGGGTGGAACTGGCCGGCGCTCCGCTCGAGGCCCGGGTGTGGCGCGCCGATGTCGGTCGAGTTCCGCTCTACCTCCTCGACACCGACGTCGAAGAGAACCCAGAGGAGCTCCGCGGCGTGACCGACCGCCTGTACGGCGGCGACACCGAACACCGCCTGCGGCAGGAGATGCTCCTGGGCATCGGTGGGGTACGAGCCTTGGAAGCGCTCGGCATCGACTCCCAGGTGTTCCACACCAACGAGGGCCATGCCGGCTTCTTGGGTCTGGAGCGGATCCGACGGGCCGTCGTCGACCGCGGGCTCACCTTCGCCGAGGCACTGGAGTCGGTGCGGGCCGGGTCGATCTTCACCACCCACACGCCGGTCCCGGCCGGGATCGATCAGTTTCCCCGGGAGCTGATGGAGAAGTACTTCGGCGGCTGGGCCGCTGAAGTCGGGATCACCGTCGACGAGCTGATGACCCTCGGTCATCGCCCGACCAACCCGCTCGACTCCCCGTTCAACATGGCGGTCATGGGATTGCGGCTGGCCGGTCGTTCCAACGCCGTAGCCAAGTTGCACGGGGTCGTTAGCCGCGAGATGTTCGGTGACCTCTGGCCTCAGATCCCCGCCGAGGAGGTTCCGATCCGATCGGTGACCAACGGGGTTCACGCCGCCACCTGGGTCTCTGCCGACATGAGCGACCTGCTGTCTCGTTCGGTCCTCCCCGACTGGGATGAGGCCGACGCCGAAACGTGGGGACGGGTGGTAGACGTGCCCGACGACGAGTTGTGGCGGGTGCAGGAACAGGCCCGAGCTCGACTGGTGGCCTTGGTCCGAGACCGGGTCAGGAGGCGGGCGGTGGCTACGGGTACCACGTCGACCGAAGCCGCATGGGCCGACGAGTTGCTGGATCCCCATGCCTTGACCATCGGGTTCGCCCGCCGTTTCGCCACCTACAAGCGAGCCAACCTCCTGCTCGCTCAGGCAGACCGGTTGCAGGCCTTGCTGCTCGATGCCGACCGACCGGTTCAGTTCGTGTTCGCCGGCAAGGCCCATCCGGCCGACAACGCCGGCAAGGAGATGATCCGCCAGATCGTCGACTTCGCTCGCGAGCTCGGCGTGCGCCATCGCTTCGTGTTCATCGACGACTACGACATCGCCGTGGCCCGCACGCTCTACCAGGGCGCCGATGTTTGGCTGAACACGCCTCGACGCCCCCACGAGGCCTGCGGTACCAGTGGCATGAAGGCGGCACTAAACGGCACCCTCAACTGTTCGATCCTCGACGGTTGGTGGGACGAGATGTTCGATGGTGAGAACGGTTGGGCAATCCCCTCGGCCGAGGACATCACCGACGAGGTCGAACGCGACCGGCTGGAGGCCGATGCCCTGTTCGACCTGCTCGAAAGACAGGTGGTGCCGCTGTTCTTCGACCGGGCCGGTACTAGTAGCTCCGCTCCCAGAGGTTGGTTGCGCCGGGTGAAGCACAACCTGGCCTCGCTCGGCCCGGCGGTGGTGGCGTCACGGATGGTCCGCGACTACGTGACCGACCTCTACGAACCGACCGCGGCCGGAGCCGACACCATGGAGTCCAACGATGGCGCGATCGCCCGCGACCTGGCCGATTGGAAGCGTCGGGTGAGCGCGGCGTGGCCCGAGGTGCACATCCTCGGCGTCGACGCCGAGGATGACCCCGCTGACCTGGGGTCGACTCGCACCGTAAGCGTCACCGTGGCCTTGGGCCCCCTGCGCTCTGGCGACGTCGCCGTGCAACTCGTACACGGACCCGTGGGCCAGGGTGATCAGCTCACCAGCCACACCAGCACCACCCTCGAACCTGTCGATCCGACCGACGCAGATGGCCAGGCCACCTATCGGGGCTCCATCACCTGTACCACGCCAGGCCGCTACGGGTTCACGGCTCGCGTCTCACCCGCTCACCCCGCCCTCAGCACACCCCTCGAGCTGGGCCTGTTGACCTGGCCCTGACACGCCGCATGCCGCCATCAACTGTGCAATCATCGCGGCCATGCCGATATCACGACGTACCCGTACCGCCATCGCCGCCGTGGTCATGCTGGTGGGAACCACCGCCTGTGGCAACAGCAGCTCCGACAAGGACACGGCCGCCACCACCACCAAGGCGGAGACGACCACCACCAGTGCCGAGGCGAGCACCACAAGCGAAAGCGAAAGTGAAAGCAGTTCCGCGGCCGCCGAGGAGCGGGCCGAAGCAGCCAACCTGACCCTCGATGACCTGCCCGACGGCTGGACGTCCACGCCCAACGGCGAGGAGAACGACAGCAACGTCTTCGACACCTGCGGTGATCTGGACCTCGACGAGATCACCGTCGCCAAGGTCTCCTCGGACAACTTCGAGTACGCCACCTCCGACGGCGGTGGGCTCACCTTGACCACCACGTCGGGCGTGTTCGACTCCGAGGAGAACGCCCAGGCCATGGTCGACATCATCGGCGAACAGGCCTTCGCCGACTGCACCACGACGGCCATGGCCGACCTGGCTGCGGTCCCCGGCATGACCGGGAGCGTCGCACCGACCCCGACCGGGGAGCTCCCCGACGTAGCCGACCAGGTCGGCGCGCTCAGCGGGGAGTTCACCATCCCCACCCCACAAGGAAACTCGACCATGCGGGTGATGCTGATCGCCGTACGAACCGGTGACCTGGTCACCACCATCTCCGGTACCGCCATCGACACCGAGCCCGATGGAGCACTGATGAATGACGTGGTCAACCTGGTTGTCGACCGACAGGCCGACTGACGGCCGACCAGGGATGGGGGTCCCGGTCAGCGCCCGGTGAAACGGGCGTGGCCGGGACCGTGCTCCAAGAAGGCGGCCACGCCGATCTTGGCGTCAGCAGTACCGAAGACCTCTACGAATCGTTCCTGTTCAAAGGCCAGGCCCGATTCCAGATCGGTTTCCAAACCAGAGTCGATGGCGGCTTTCGCCAGTCCCTGAGCCACCACCGCACCCTGGGCGAACGACCCGGCCCATGCCAGCGCTTCGTCCATGAGGGCTTCGGGTTCGACCACACGGTCGGCGAGACCCATGGCCAAAGCTTCCTTGGCGCCGACCTGACGCCCGCTGAGGATCAGGTCCTTGGCTCGGGCCGGCCCCACCAGACGGGCCAGGCGTTGGGTTCCGCCACCACCGGGGATGATGCCGAGCAGGATCTCGGGCTGGCCAAATCGGGCCCTGGAGGACGCCAAGCGAAAATCACAGGCCAGGGCCAGTTCGCAGCCGCCGCCGAGAGCGAAGCCCGAAACCGCGGCGATCGTGGCCCGGGGGATGGCAGCCACCGCGTTCAGCGCCTCCAGGAACAGTCCGCCGATCTCGGCCGCTTCGGTGGGCCCGCCGAACTCGGAGATGTCGGCTCCTGCCGCAAACACCCGATCACCCCCCGTGACTACGACGGCTCCCGGAGGCTCGGCGGTCAGTTGACGTGCCGCCGCCGCCAGTTGGCGCAGCAACTCCGAGGAAAGGGCGTTCACCTTGGGGGTTGTCGAGGCGCAGCACGGCAACTTCGTCGTCTCGACGTTCGATGGTGACCAAGGGTTGAGACATGGCCATCGACCCTAGGTTTCGCCTCCACCGATTGGAAAGCCCACCGATGGAACCCTGTCAGGGGCTGAACTTCGGCGGGGCCGAAGTCGCAGCCGCCTATCCCATCGCCGTCCCCGTCGATTCCCCGTTGGACGCCATTTATGGCCAGGACCGTCGTGTCACAAAGCGGATCGCCCAGGGGGATGACATCTATCCCCGACGACCCCGACGACAGGTCGGCGGGTGAGGGGATCATCGCGGGGCAGGAGCTCCCGATCATGTACCCGTGGGAGATCACCGGCCCTGGGCCGCCGCAGGCCGGGAGGGCTGTGACCAGGTTGATCTCCATCCCCGTAGCTGCCGCGTGCGTCTCACCCGTCGCCAGTGTGGACACCGCGACGCCCCATCTGTAGCCCTGGAGGATGGCGGTGTTGGTGACTACGACCTTTCCGGCGTTGGCTAGGACGGCTACTCCGGCCGTGGTCAGCTTGCTGTTCGACACCACAACACTCCCCCCTTCCCGAACCATGAGGGGGTTCGTGCCCGCATAGGCGGGTACGTCATAGACGAACAGCAAGGAGTGGTCCACGGCCGCCGAGCCGCTCACGTCAAGCGCCAGCGCACCCGCCTCGCCCTCGACGCCACCCGACAACCAGTCGATGCTCAAATGGCCACCGGCCGCCACCGTGATCCGCATCGGACTGACGATCGTGCCGCCCGGGGTACCGAGGATGCTCACGTCGCCGGTGATCGTCGGGTCGAAGCCTCCATAGGTTCCAGCGGGGACCATCACGTCGGCACCGTCCGCCGCGGTGTTGGCCTCATCAAGTGCGGCTTGAAGCGTGCACGCCCCACCCGCCGCGGCTGAGGTGCACGCTCCGTCACCCGGGTTGTCGTCCGCTCCGTTGGTCTGAGTGGCGACGACCAACTGAAGGCGAGCCGGCAAGGGCTCGCACGCCGCCATCGCCAGCAGGGCGACCGACGCCACGGCGATCATTGCAACCCGCATAAACACGCCGCTGCTGCTCTCACGAGTCATCGCGGGTTCACGGGTTTCTCGACCAAGGCACTCCGCTCCTCGCAAAGATCTGATCGACCCAAACATCCTCCGGAGCCTAGGGGCGAGGACCTCGACCGTCCACGGCTTGAAGGACCACGTCTGCTGCTGACCAGGGATCCAAGGTTCCGTCCTCGACCTGGGCCTCCAGCGAGCGTCGCCCGGCCGCACCGATCATCTGGTCGGCGCGGGCACGGATGCGCTGTTCGACGATGAGGGTCAACTCGTCGCGCAGACGGGTGCGGCGGCGCTGTTGCAGTCCGCCCACCGTCTCCAGGTGGGACCGGTGGGCGGTGATGGCGTCCCACACCTCGCCCGCCCCATCTCCGGTGGTCCCGACCGCGGAGACGACCGGAGGCCGCCAGCCGCTGGGACCGGGTCCGGTGAGATCCAACATCGACTCCAGGTCGCGCCGGGTGAGGTCGGCTCCGGGCCGGTCTGCCTTGTTGATCACGAAAACGTCGGCGATCTCCATGAGCCCGGCCTTGTTGGCCTGTACCCGATCACCCCATCCGGGATTCACGACCACGACGGTGGTGTCGGCGGTCCCGGCCACCTCGACCTCGACCTGGCCGACGCCCACGGTTTCGATCAGGACCCACGGGAACCCGGCCACGTCCAGAACCCGCACCGCTTCGGGGGTGGCCAAGGCCAAGCCCCCGAGATGGCCACGAGTGGCCATCGAGCGGATGAACACGCCCTCGTCGAGCGCATGTTCGGACATCCTCACCCGGTCTCCCAGGATGGCGCCCCCCGTGTATGGAGAGGACGGGTCGATGGCCAAGATGGCGATTCGTTCTCCCCGTTTCCGGACCGCGGCCACCACCGCACTGGTCAGCGTCGACTTCCCGGCCCCTGGGGCCCCGGTCAGACCCACCGTGTAGGCCGAACCGGCCAACGGGTACACCCGACGTCCGACCTGGTGAGCGGATCGCCCACGCCGCTCCACAACTGACAGCAGGCGGGCCAGCGCGCCGCGGTCACCGGACCGGGCCGCATCGACCAGATCAGTGGGGTCGAGAAGGTCCGGGTCAGCCATGGGGATCGACGGTAACGCCGGTCAGAGTGAGACGGGGGACTCCGCCGGGGCCACGCCGTACTGCTCCACCGCGGTGACGCCCGGAACCCGGTCCTTGAGGATCCGCTCGACCCCGGCCTTGAGGGTGACCGTCGATGCCGGGCAGGAAACGCAAGCCCCGGTCAACTCGACGGTGACCACTCCCGTCTCAACGTCGACGCCCCGAAGGAAGATGTCGCCACCGTCGGCTTGGATGGCCGGGCGGATCACCTCGAGGGTGCGACGAACCTGATCTTCCACGGGTCTCCTTTTCGAACTCGACCATTCTCGCGTGCCCAGACCGAGGCAGGAAACCCACACCGAATCGACGGTGGGCGCTGGTTCAGCGCTCTGCCAGAGATTCGCGGTTGTGGAAAGCTCACCCGGCTGCCACCGACCAGGGGGTCGACGACCGGAGAGGACGCAACCAGTTCGCGATGTCGATCACCGAGCGAACCCTCAACGTGGACGACCACGAACTGGCGTCGATGCGCCTACCCCTCGATGACATGGTCCTCGAGGAGCCGATCGGTCCCGATGTCTGGCGCTGCGCCGAAGGGCCCTTCGACCGCTACGAACGGCGACT
Source organism: Microthrixaceae bacterium (assembly GCA_016702505.1). Classification (NCBI taxonomy): domain Bacteria; kingdom Bacillati; phylum Actinomycetota; class Acidimicrobiia; order Acidimicrobiales; family Microthrixaceae; species Microthrixaceae bacterium. The sequence goes on along the minus strand of JADJDU010000001.1, from coordinate 182,463 downwards.
GAGGGTGGAACCCGACGGCGATGGTCGCCACCGGGTCACCGAGACGGTCGAATGGGAGCTGGCCATCCCGGTGTGGGGCGCCATGTTCAGACCCCTGGTCCGGCGTTACATCACCAACCGTGACCACCGGATCGACGAGGCAGGACAACCGGTAGGTGGATCTCCACCTTGGTGGTCACCACCAGACCGGCTGGACGCCAGGGCCACAGCCATGGTCGCCCGCCTGTGCACCCTGTCCATGGTGGTGGGCTACCTCGGCACTCTCCTCACCCAGACCATCACCTTTGCGTCGGACCAGTTCCACGCGTCCACCAGCTCGCAAGGCCTGACCCTGGCCAGTGCCCGCGCCGGCGTGCTGCTCTCCCTAGTCATCATGACGATCGCCGACCGCCGAGGCCGACAACGCCTGCTGGTGGTGTGCACCATTTCGGGCATCCTGGCGGCTTCTCTCGGGGCGTTGGCCCCAACCTGACCACCCTCGGAGCGACGCAGTTCCTGACCAGGTCGTTCTCCACCGCCCTTGCCCTTCTCATCGCGGTCGTCGCCGCCGAGGAGATGCCTGCAGGCGGAAGGGCCTACGCCGCCAGCGTGGTCGCCATGACCACCGCGCTGGGCGCGGGCGGCGCTGTGCTCCTCCTCCCCCTCGCCGACCTTCACCCCGGGGCGTGGAGGATTCTCTACGTCGCGCCCCTCCTTGCCCTTCCGACCTTTGCCAGGCTGGCGGGACGAGTGCCCGAGAGCCGGCGCTTCATGCGTCCCCACGCCCGGGTCACCATGAAAGGACACCGAGGACGCCTGACCTTGCTCGGGGCCTCGACGTTCTTCGGTGTGATGTTCCTGGCCCCCGTCACCCAGTTCCAGAACGAGTTCCTCCGCGAGGAGCGCGGTTTCTCGGCTCTGGCCATCACCATCTTCACCATCTGCACCAACACCCCTGCCGGGATCGGAGTGGTGGTCGGAGGTCGACTGGCTGATCAGAGGGGCAGGAAAGTGGTCGGAGCGGTCGGCACCCTTGGAGGAGCGGTGCTGTTAGCCGCCGCCTTCCACGCCTCGGGGATCTGGCTGTGGTTGGCGTGGGTCGTGGGGGGCGTGATCGGTGCCATGACCGTTCCAGCCCTGGCCGTGTACGGCCCTGAACTGTTCCCCACCGCGCTGCGAGGCCGGGCCAACGGGATCATCTCGCTCACCGGTGTGATCGGGGCGGCCATCGGTTTGTTCGCCGCCGGGTGGATGTCGGACCGGTACGGAAGCATCGCTCCGGGTCTGACCGTGTTGGCCGCCGGTCCCTTGGTGGTGACCGTTCTGGTACTCACCCTCTACCCCGAGACCGCACATCTCGAGTTGGAGGAGCTCAACCCCGAAGACGCCGCCTTCCTCCGCCCCAGCGGCTGAACGGCGAGTTGGCCTGACTCCGTCGGAAGGCTCTGCCGTTCGGCGGAACCGGCCTTAGGAGGCGAGCGGAGGCGAGCCGACCCATAAGTACGGCATGGTTAAACCGAGGCGAAGCCTCGGTCTGGTCAACCTGGTAGCGACGACGACCGGACCTATCCGCTAGGACCCTTAGAGGGCCTTGACCCATGCGTCGACCACGGCGCAGATCTCGTCATCGGCGCCCTTGACGTCGTGGCGACCGCCGGCGATCCAGTGGTGGGTGACGGGACCGGCGATCGCCGCGGTCGCCGCCTCCAGCTCTTCAGGCGTGCCGAAGGGGTCCCGGTCACCTCCCACGAACAGGCAGGGCACTTCGATGTCGGGGAAGTGCTCGGTTCGCAGGCGTTCAGGCTTGCCAGGGGGATGGAGTGGATAGCTGAGCAACACCAGACCAGCTGCGGGAAGTCCTTCGGCCACGGCCATCGAACACATCCGTCCCCCCATGGATCGACCACCCAGCACCAGCCGTTGGAGAGCCACCCCGGCACGGCGGCAGAAGGTGTCGGCATCGCTGAACAAAGAAGCGATCAGCTTCGGGGCCCGATCGGGGGCCTTTCGACCTTCCTTGCGGTAGGGAAAATCAACTCTGGTAACCGGGAGCGGACCGAGGGCTTCTTCCAGAGCGACCAGGGTGTGGTGGGTTCGGTCGCTGCCGGCTCCGGGGGTCAACAGCACTCCCCCCGCCGCACCGATTTCGGGCCTCATCGGTTGGCCCCCAGCAGGATCCGCCGGGCCTCGCTCAATTCGGCGATCCGCACCGCAGCACGAGCAGCCTCGCCGCCGTGGTCGGGGTGTGCCGCTCTGAGAAGCTCCCGGAACCTCTGTTGAACCACGTCTCGTTCCGTCGACGCTGGATCGAGCTCGAATACCTCGAGCGCCCACGCCAACGGGTCTCGACCTCCGAGGGTGGCCCAGCCGGCCGTGCCTCGGGCATCGCTGAGGTGGGCTATCAGTCGCGGTCCGACCGGGCCCTGCCACCTCACCGCCCGCCGGATCGCTCGCATCACTCCGGGCCGGTGGTCGGCATCGATGCGGGCAGCGGCGTACACGGCGGCCAACACGTTGGGGGTCGGAGCCCCCTTCAGGTCGAGGTCGAAGTGCAGCTCCTCGCCATCGCCTACCAGACGATGCCGGAAGACCGTCAGCCCCACCCGGTCTTCTTGGAAGCGATGTCGCAGGCGAGGCTGAGGAAGTCGGTTCCCGACCTCGATGTCGCGGGTCAGAGCGAGAAGGTCACCCGTCAGGTCCGGGTCGACCTCGTCGATGAAGCTGGCAACAACGCCACCGAGGAGCAAACCACCGAAACCCGGGCTGGGGGAGGTGGGGAGAACCGTCGCCCCCAGAGCAACTCGGCGGGTGGGCGCGATCGGCCGGGAGTGGAAAACCTCCAGCTCAGCCATCAGCATCGGGCCACGCTAGTGGTGGCCGCGCCGAGCCCCGCCGGCATGGAGTTCGGCTGCCGAAAGGAACAACCCCCCATCGCCGACCCGTCGGGTCATGCGCCTGGCTCAGATCCAACCCTGGACCAACTGGCGCAGCTCAGCGGCGGTTCGGCTGATCTGCTGGGTCCAGGTGGGCACATCGGCGTCGTCAGCGTCAGACCGATCACCGTCACCGCTCTCTGCGAGGGTGACCCGATCCGGGGCGGGACCGCCCTGTTCGTCGTCTGGGTCACCATCGACGGTCGAGGGGTCCACCGCTACCAATCCCACCAACGCCTCCAAGTCTTCACCCAATGCGTCCCAATCAGAAGACGAGAACCCGTAGGGAACCCCAAGGGCACCGATGACCTTCACCACCTCCGCGAGTTGTGATGCGAGCTTGGCGTCGTGCGGATCGGGGACCAGGCGGTCCAGGACCAGGTAGAGATCCGAAAGCGCCTCGTTGGCGGCCAATCCGTCGCTGTCGCCAGGACCCTCGTCGTCGAGGGCCGATGACAGCAGTCGGTCGATCAGATCGGCCGCCACGGACTCGTCCTCGAGCGACACCAACAAATCGCCTTCGTCGCTCCAGGAGTGGGCGATTCCGCTAGCGATGAGCATCGCATCGAGGTCCGACGCGGTACCGGCATCGAGGTCCTCGATCTCGAAGGCCACCTGCTCTTCCACGTCGGACAGGTCACCAACGTCGCGACCCTCGAGCGCGGCGATCAACGCATCCACCTCCTCTTCGTATTCTGCTGGCACGACCAGAGTCCCCGCCTCCCACACCCGTCGGACCCCGGCGTGATCGAGCATCCCTTCCAACGACACCTTGAGCTGGTTGCCCCAACTGTCGAGCTCATAGGCGATCTGATCCCCCCTGCCCAGCATTTCACCGACGACCAGCCCGGGCTCTTCGCCCTGGGCACCGCCAGGGACCGCGGGGGGAACGTCATCTTGGAGGACGACGTCGCAGGTGATGCATCGGCGCACCGATGCCACGTACTGGGATCCACATTGTGGGCAACTCCGGGTGGCCATGGCGGAAGCTTGGCACGATCACCCGGTCCTCGGACCTCCGGGTCACCGAGTGCTTCCGGTGCGGCTCCACCACCGGCAATAGAATCCCCAGATGCCCGACAAGCAGGTCCCCACCCGAAACCTGGCCATGGAACTGGTCCGGGTCACCGAAGCCGCTGCCCTCGCCGCCTCCCGCTGGGTAGGCCGGGGCGACAAAGAAGGCGCAGATGGCGCCGCGGTGGACGCCATGAGGCTGGTGTTGGGAACGGTGCCCATGGACGGCGTGGTGATCATCGGTGAGGGCGAGAAGGACGAAGCCCCGATGTTGTACAACGGCGAGCGCATCGGGGACGGCACACCCCCCGCGGCCGATATCGCTGTCGACCCGATCGACGGCACCACCCTCACCTCGTTGGGGCGTGGAAACGCCATCGCCGTCATCGCCGTGTCCGAGCGCGGCACCATGTACGACCCCGGGCCCTGCGTGTACATGGAAAAGATCGCCGCAGGCCCCGAGGCCGCTGGCGCCATCGACATCACCGCCACCCCCACCGAGAACCTGAGCGCGGTGGCCAAGGCACTGGGCAAGCGGGTCACCGAGGTCACGGCCGTGGTCCTCGATCGCCCCCGCCACGAGGAGCTGATCGGCGAGATCCGCCAAGCCGGGGCTCGGATCCTGCTCATCCCCGACGGGGACGTGGCCGGTGCCATCGCCACCGCATGGCCCGACTCTGGTGCCGACATCATGTTCGGTGTGGGTGGCACTCCCGAGGGTGTCATCGCCGCTGCCGCCCTCAAGTCCATGGGCGGTGCCATCCAGGGCCGGCTGTGGCCCCGCAACGATCAGGAGCGCCAGGCCACCATCGACGCCGGGTACGACCTCTCCGAGGTGCTCGACGAGGACCGGCTGGTGGCCGGCGACAACTGCTTCTTCGCCGCCACCGGCATCACCGACGGAGAGCTCCTCAAGGGCGTCCGCTACACGAGCCGCGGCGCCTTCACCCAGTCCCTGGTCATGCGGTCGAAGTCTGGCACCGTTCGCCTCGTCGAGGCTCAGCACCAGCTCGGCAAACTCGAAGAGTTCTCCAGCATCGAGTTCAGCTGATCGCCGATCCGGGCCCGGGCACCGGTGAGGTACCTCAGGGCTGAGCCGCCGAGTCGCGTAGCGCTCTGCTTCGCAATGGTGGTCCTGCCGGTGGTGGCCTACGCGGCACAGATGTTCGCCCATCTGGGGTCGCCCCGTCTCGACGGCGACTACGCGGTGCTCGAGGCTTGGACCAGATCGGCCCTGGACCTCGATGCTCTGGTAGGCCCGTACTCGCGCTACCGCTGGAACCATCCTGGCCCCGCCGCCTTCTACTTGTGGGGTCCGCTCTTTGCCGCGACGGGCCAGAGCGCCTCGGGGCTGGCCGTCACCACCCTGGCAATGAACCTGTCTGCCATGGTGGGGATCGCCGCGGTCATGTGGCGTTCCGGAGGCGAGCGGTCCCTTATCGCCGCCAGTGGCGCGCTGGTCTGGTTCGTGGCCGCCGCCGGACCAACCTGGTTCGACGACCCGTGGAACCCGGTCATCGTGGTGTTGCCGACCGCTCTTGCGCTAGCCGCGGCCGCCGCCGTTGTGAGCGGACGCCCTCTCCAGATCGTCACCGTCGCGGCTGCGGCCAGCCTCGCCGTCCAGTCCCACATCGGTACCGTCACGCCGCTGGCTCCCGCCCTGTTCGTCACCGTGGTGTTCGGGCTCCGAGGCGTCCTGGTCGACAGGTCACGGTGGTTGGGCCCAGTGCTGGCTGCCCTCGGCGTCGCCGCAGTGATGTGGGCGCCACCGATCTACCAGCAACTCACCACGTCACCCGGCAACTTGGGATTGATCACCAACGATCTAGGCGAGGACCGTGGCAGTCATTCTGTTGCCGAGGTGATCGACGCGTCGATAGCCCAGTTCACCCTGTCAGATCGTGACCTGATGCAGCGTTCCCTGGGACGCAGCACCTCCGATGTCGGTTCTGGCCCTCTCAGGGTGACCGCCTTGGCCGGTGGTGGGAACGGTCCTGGTGCTCGGATTCGGGTCGCTGCGTCGGGTGGTGAACGGACGGGTCGGGCCATGGTGGCGGGTAGATGTGCCGCTCTCGGTCGCGCTATCTCTCGTCGGTGTTCTCTCCTGCGGATCGGCGGTGATCGGCTTCATCCAGGTCAAGGGACCGTTGTCGGGTTATCTCACCCTCACTGCGTTGTCGGTGGGGCTTGTGTTGTTCATGGCCCTGGCCATGCTCCTCATGGACCAAGCCGATCGGGCTCTACGGCTCGGGCCGGAGGGTCCATCGCGCCCTTCATCGCCCCCATCCAGCGAGACCCGCGTCCGCCCCTGGGCCAGGAGCCTGTCGACCATGGCCCTTGGTGTCCCGGCGCTGGTGTCCGCGGGTATTACCGTCGCCGTGGTGTGGAACATGCCCTCCACGCTGCACGCCAACCGGGCTTCCGTGGCCACCGATGCCGAGTTGGAAGCCTTGACCGCCCAGCTACCAGCTCGGGACCAGCCCGTCAGCGTGACCATCGTCGACCTGGAGGCGTGGCCGACCGCAGCCCTGATCCTCAACCAGCTCGAGCGGGAAGGGTGGACGGTCACCACCACCGACGACTTTCTGTTCATGTTCGGCGATCAGCGTCGCCGTACCGGCTGTGAGACGGTCCGAGTCGAGGTCCGCACCGTTGGCGGTTCACGATCCCCCGCTCCCACGTCGGTAGCGGTTGGGCGGGTCGGTGCTGCCGAAGTCGTGGTGACGGCCTTGCCTGATCTCCCCGGCTGCTGAGGCTCCGAAGAGGCGCGACCTTGGACGCTCTGTTCGGGTAACCACCAGCTTGGCCCCTTGGTTCAGGAGTAGCCGATCCAGGCCCCTTGGGTGGCCTCGACGATCGATGGATCTAGAACGGTCGACGGTCGGACAGTCACCCGTTCCCGGGCCACGTCGGGCGGGAACACCTGTGCGGCCCGCAGTACCTCGGCGGTCAGGAACCTCATGGGGAGTCGACCGTCGACCACCGGAACCGGACGAAGCGGATCGGTCAGGGCAACTCCCGCGCCCAGAGGAGTTGCCAGGTGGAACCCCCAGTCACCGAAGCTCGGAACGTCGACGTGGTAGGGGGTGGGGGCCCAGCCCGCAGCTTCGAGGGTGACTTCACAGGTCCAGAAGGCTTCGGGAGCAAAGAACGGGGATCCGCACTGTACGGCCATGGCCCCGCCCGGGTTGAGCAGGTCCCGGACCAGCCCGTAGAGCTCGGTCGAATACAGCCGGCCGAGGGCCAAGGTGTCTGGGTCGGGGAAGTCGGCGATCACCGCGTCGAAGCGAGGACCTCCGGCTCCACCGTTGGCCCGAACCCAGGTGAATGCATCGGCGTTGACCACCTCGACACGGTCGTCGTTGCATGCGTCCTGGTTGAGTGCCCGAAGCTCGGGCACCTCGGTTGCCACTGCCGTCACCTCGGGGTCGAGTTCCACCAGGGTGACATGGCGAACGCTTCGGTGGCGCAACACCTCCCTAACCGCCACGCAGTCTCCACCGCCCAGGACCAGGACCCGCTCGGCCGAGGTGGCCGACACCACGGGATGAACCAGTGATTCGTGGTACCGGTGGGAGTCCACGCTGGACACCTGAAGATCACCGTCGAGGAACAGCCTCGTGTCCACCGTTCCACCGGGATGGACACGTTTGGTGACGATGATCTCCTGGAAGGCGCTCTCCCGGCGATCCACGATCGGATCCCGGTACAGGCGTTGACGCCCGTTGTCGGTCACCCGGTCGGCACTCGATGCCACCGCGATCAGACCGATCGACGCCGTGACGATGATCGCCACCACGGGCAAGGCTCGACGGGTGGGCACGATGACGGCCACCGCTGCGGCCATGGCCACGTTCACCACCGCGACCAGGATCGTTCCGTGGACCAAGCCGATCCACGGTCGAACCACGAACGCGAATGCCACGGCACCAACCAGGGCTCCGAAGTAGTCAGCGGCAGTGAACGCGGCCACGACCGTCGACGCGCGCTGTTCAGCCAGACGGTCGTTGAGAGCAGCGAGCAGTGGCATCTCGGCCCCAATGCACAAGCCGAGCACGAAGGCGACCGCTAGCAGCGGCCCCCAGAAGGCGTCGAGTGTGGCCCACGACCAGTAGAGGAACGGCGCGGCGGCCGCACCGAGAACGGCCAGAAGGCTCTCCACCCCCACGAACGCGACCACGGGACGGTTGGCCAGCCTTCCACCGGTCGTGGCCCCCACCCCCATCCCGAACATGGCCGCTCCCAGCACCACCGCATTGGCCCGCTCGGTGGAACCCACCGTGACCGTCCCGAGAAGCATCAGCGCCAGTTCGTAGGCAACTCCGGCACCGGCGATGATCGCCGCCACGCCCAACAGCATCCAGCGACGGCGCCGCAGACTCAGATCGGTGACGTGATCGGGGAACGACGGTGCGGAGCTCGGTCTCGCCTCTGGTCCGCCGTCGTCGGAGGTCGTCACCTAAGAGAGCGAGGCGGCGATGACCAGCGCCACCGCGATCTCCGATCCGACGGCGACCACGGCTGCAGGATCGAACTCCTTTTCGTTGACGAGATGTCGCAGCTTCACCGGAAGCGCGGCATCGAGTAGCAGGAAGACCAGTGACGAGGCAACGATGCCGGTGACCCCGTACAGCGCGGCTTGGACCAGCCCCTCGTCGAGGGCATCAGGGGCGGACAGGACCGCACCGCAGACGATGATCCCCACCGCGGTGAGCTTGCCTGCAACCAGCAGCGCGGCGTTCAGGTTGTCCGATACCTGGTCACGCAGGCTGCCGGGCGTGAGCACGTCGACCACGACGAAACCGATGATCATGATGGCCAAGGACACCCCCAGCCATGCGGCGATGGGACCTAGGTCGTTGATGAAGTCTTCCACTGCTTCTCCTGTCTCCCACTACTTGCCCGACCCGGAGCCACCGCCCCGGAATCCGTTACCGGTGTCGGAACCTCCGTTGTTGGACCCGCCGCCCCCCGAGTATCCGCCCATCCGAGTACCCCATCCGGTGCTGGCCAGCAGGACGCCAGAGTGGCGACGGTAAGCCCGGTCGTTGTCCTTGTAGAGCACGACCTCGGATTTGCCGTTCAGCTCGGAAACCCAAACAGTCCCAGACGGGTAGAGCAGGTACTGGTCGGTTCCACCGCTGGCGCGCTCATCGGGCCGAGCCTTGGCCGCGATCACGTCGGCGACCTCGGCAGTCGATCCGGTGGACTCCCAGAATCCATCGGCCCCGCTCACGTCGAGCCCCGCCGGAGCCGTGGTGAGCTTGGTGAGCGAGGGCAGACCGTTGAGCTCCTTGGCCAGGTCCGGCCCCTTCCCCGACTTCGAACAGGCCGCGCCGACAAGGCCCAGCGTCACCGCCAAGACCACGACTGCGGCCAGGGTCCTGCACCGTGGAGCAGACATCAGGCGACCTCCTGCAGTTCGAGGGCCGAGGTGGTGACGATCATGTGGGGATCTACTCCCGGGTATAGATGCCATGAGCTCCATGCCAACGAGTGCTGATCTGAGGTGTCGAGCACTAGCCCGGTGAGGGCATCGGGGTGGCCGGGAAACCCCACCACCAACGAGCCGGGGCGCCCACTGATCGCTCTCAGCATTCGAGCCCCGTCTTCGAGCTCGCTCTGTCCGGTGATCTTGCGCCCGGCGAAGCAATAGGTGCCATGGGCAATGGTCTGGCGGTACGAGGATGGCAGGCGGTCGGGGGAGACCAGCGTGGATACCGGGTCTCCTCCGTTCCGGCAAGCAACGGTCTCGACAATCGCCTCCGAGCCGCCATAGGTCACCGTGACCCGGTGTGAGGCAGCCAACGCCTCGAGCACGACTGTGATCGACGGTCCCAGGCGAATGTGGCTCGTTGCCACCGCGGGCAGGAGGTTGGGCCCCAAGTGGAGGCGCAGCGCGTCACCCAACACATCGACCGACGCGATATCTACCGTTTGGAGGCTCATGAGGTGGTGAAATGGGCCGACGGTCGATCCCGCCAGGCATCGACTGGATTCTACGCACAGGGCGAGAGGGAACATCACGATGGGTGTCGGGGACCGCTTGTTGGGTGACCTTCGCCGGCTGCTCGACGACGACGACATCAAGATGGACACCGAGGCACCAGGCTGGCTGGTGGGGCTGCGCTTCATGTACGAGATGGCGCTTCTGATCGCGGCGGTGGCGTCGGCGTGGCTACTCCTGCGTCGCGGAACGACCGCCAACACCATGAGCTGGGTGATCTGGGCATGGTTCGCGCTCGACTACTCGGTACGGGTATACGTCGCCAACGACAGGGCCGACTATGTCCGGCGTCATCGGCTGGAGCTCGTCGCCGCCCTACCCCTCGACCTGGTGAGACCGGCCCGCCTGCTGCGACTGCTGCGCCCACTCGCCATGATGGTCCGGGCCACCAAAGGCCTCCGAGACGTCCTCGGATTGACCGGCATCAGATTGATCGCCGCGGTGGGGGTCACGGTCGTCTGTGTCGGTGGAGCTCTTCTCCCCCGCCTCGACCCTGGCGTGGCCGCGTCGTTCGGCGATGGGTTGTGGTGGGCGGTCGTCACCACCACGACCGTGGGTTACGGCGACATCTCGCCGACCACCACCGGTGGCCGGGTGCTGGCCGCCGTGTTGATGATCGCCGGGATTGGAATGCTCGGTGCTCTCACCGGAGAGGTGGCCGAACGGTTCCTGGCCCAGCGGACCGCCAGTGCCGACACCTCTGGTGACGCGGAGGTGGATCACATCCGTACCCGGCTGCTGAGCTGGGCCACTCTTTCCGGCACTGAACGGCGTCAGCTTGCGGCCGTGCTCCACACGCTGGCCCACGCCGAGCACCATTCCGTCCAATCAGATCCGCCTGACCAACACCCCACCGGAGGATGAACCAATGGGCCTCTTCAACCGAAACCGCACCTCAGAACTGGAGGCGGTAGCCAACGCCCCGGTCGGAGCCAGCGTCCGTGTCGACGGCATCGATGCGGTCATCGCCGGCACCATCGTCTTCGAGAACGCCGGCGACCGCTGGGTCGAACACTGCTTGGCTGTAGGGGACGGTCGTCAGATCTGGGTGTCGATCGAGAACTTCGACACCACGGTTGCCACGCGATGGGAAGCGATCGATGCCGCCGCGGTCACCGGTGGACCCGACGCCAACCGGTGCGGATACTCCAGCACCGCATTCACCCGCTCCGAGTCCGGTACGGCGTCGTTCGTCTCCAAGGGGGAGACCGGTTGCAGCCCGAACGGCTCGGTGGACTTCGTCGACTTCAGCGCCACCGACGGCAGCCGGCTGGGATTCGAGCGCTTCGGGGAGGTCGGTGCCCGTCGGCGATCAATCGCCGTGTCCGGCAACTGCCCCAACTGTGGCGCCGGGCTCACCGTCGACCCCCACGGCCGCTGTGTCCACTGTGGCGCGGCCGCCACGGTCGACGAGGGTCAATGGGGTGATTGGGAGGTCCGCTTGGGCACAGACGTGACGAAGTCGATCACGCTGTCCTGAAGCTGCCGGACGGCTTACTCGGGGACGACGCCAGCGATCTCGAGACGTACCTCGGCCCGACGGAGGGCCACGACCGCTTCAGCGTCCCCGGGGTTGTCGGCCAACGCCTTGCGAGCGACCGCTCGGGCCGCGGTGGCCCGGTCGATGTCGACCTGGTCGACCCCCTCGGCCACGTCGGACAATACCGACACCTCGTCACCGGAGATCTCCACGAACCCACCGTGAACGGCGAAGTACAGATCTGATCCCTGAGCGGGGCGAACGGTGACCTTGCAGACCTCGAGGGCCCCCACGAACGGAGCATGCCCGGTGAGGAAGCTGATGTCGCCGCCCTCTACGGTACGAGCGGTGACCATCTCGGCCTCGCCCGCCCACAAGATGCGCTCGGGCGACACCAGTTGGACCTGAAGGGTCACGTCACTCCCCCGCAGACTTGCGGAGCTCGGCAGCCTTGGCTCGGGCCGCTTCGGCGCCGCCCACGTTCAAGAAGGCCTGCTCGGGCAGGTCGTCGAGATCACCGTTGACGAGCTGCTCGAAGGAGTCGACGGTCTCCTCGACGGGCGTGGTCACACCGGGCAGACCGGTGAACACCTCGGCCACGTACATGGGCTGGGACAGGAAGCGCTGGACCTTCCGGGCCCGGGAAACCACGACCTTGTCCTCTTCGGAAAGCTCATCGAGACCGAGGATGGCGATGATGTCCTGGAGCTCCTTGTAGCGCTGGAGCACCTGCTGGACCTTGCGAGCCACGTTGTAGTGGCGGTCGCCGACGATCTCGGGGGCGAGGATGGTGGAGCTGGACGCCAGAGGATCCACAGCCGGGTAGATGCCGAGCGCTGCGATGTCGCGGCTCAACTCGGTGGTGCCGTCGAAGTGGGTGAACGACGTGAACGGCGCCGGGTCGGTGTAGTCATCCGCGGGTACGTACACGGCCTGAAGGGAGGTGATGGAGCGGCCCCGGGTCGAGGTGATGCGCTCCTGGAGCACACCCATCTCGTCGGCCAGGGTGGGCTGGTAGCCCACGGCTGACGGCATGCGGCCGAGGAGGGTGGAAACCTCCGAGCCGGCCTGGGTGAAACGGAAGATGTTGTCCACGAACAACAGCACGTCCTGCTGTTGGACATCACGGAAGTACTCGGCCATGGTCAGCGCCGACAGCGCGACCCGAAGGCGCACACCCGGGGGCTCGTCCATCTGGCCGAAGCACAGGGCCGCCTTTTCGAGCACGCCCGACTCACCCATCTCCAAGAAGAGGTCGGTACCTTCGCGGGTGCGCTCGCCTACGCCGGCGAACACCGATACGCCACCGTGGTTCTGGGCCACACGGCGGATCATCTCGGTGATGAGAACGGTCTTGCCCACGCCCGCACCGCCGAACAGGCCGATCTTGCCACCCTGCTTGTAGGGGGTGAGGAGGTCGATGACCTTGATGCCGGTCTCGAACATGATGGCCGAGGGCTCGAGGGTGTCGAAGTCGGGGGCGGGGCGGTGGATCTCCCACCGATCCGCAACCTCACCTAGTTCTTCCGACGAGATGTCGAGCGGCTCACCGATCACGTTGAACACGTGACCGAGGACCTTGTCACCCACCGGGACGGTGATTCCGGCACCGGTGTTACGCACAGCGGTGCCGCGGCGAAGGCCGTCGGTCGGCTTCAGGCAGATGGCCCGCACCCGGTTGTCGCCGATCTGCTGGGCGACCTCGGCCCTCACCTCGTTGGGCTTGCCGTCGACCTCGATGGTCATGGACAGGCACGAGTTGATCTCGGGGATCGAGTCCGAAGGGAACTCGACGTCTACCACCGGGCCGGCGACGGTCACGACCCGGCCGTCCTTGCGCTGGATCGCGGGCTCGTTGGTGATGGTCATGACTGGTCTCCTGCGGCAAAGTGGAGGGGGCGGGCGGGCTCGCCGGTGGTACCGGTACGGGCGGGGAATACGTCGTCGACATTGACCTGGTCGACGAGCAGGTCGGATCCGTCGGTGGCGGCCTGGCGCAAGGCCTCGGCGCCGCCGACGATCTCCATGATCTCGGTGGTGATGGCGTCCTGGCGGGCCCGGTTCATGACCCGGCTCAGCTTGACGATCATCTCTTCGGCGTTTTCGGTCGCCGACTTCATGGCCCGCTGACGGGCGGCGTGCTCGGACGCCGCGGCGTCGAGCATGGCGGCGTAGAGACGGGCCTCGGCGTAGCGGGGTAGCAAGCGTTCGAGGATGGCATCGGGGCCGGGCTCGAATTCGTAATCTGCCGACGGTCCGGCCTCGGCGCTGTCGCCATCGGTCATGGCCGACGTGTCGAGCGGCATGTAGCGCACGATCTCGGCGGACTGGCTACCCATGGTGATGAAACGGGTGTAGGCGATGTGGACTTCGGAGTACTCACCGGAATCGAAGCGCTCGGCCACGTACCGAGCCACCTCGCGAGCGTCCTCATAAGTCGGGTTGTCACTGAACCCGGTGAAGCTGGCCGCGATCTCGTGACCTCGGAAGCGGAAGTAGCCGGTCGGCTTCTTGCCGACCGTGATCAGAGCGGTCGAGCGTCCGGCAGCCTCGTCGGCGGCCATGGCCCGCTCCGCACCACGGATCACCGCCGAGTTGTAGCCACCGGCCAGGCCGCGGTCGGCAGCAACCACCACGTAGGCGATGGTCGAGATCTCTTCCCTGGCGTTGAGCAGAGGCGAATCTCCACCAGCACCAGCCGCGGCCAGGTTGCGGATCACACCGGTGATCCGATCGGCGTAGGGGCGAGCCGCCTGGACCCGCTCCTGAGCCTTGGCGATCCGGCTAGCTGAGATCAGCTCCATCGCCTTGGTGATCTTCTTGGTCGACTGAACGGACTTGATCCTCCGTCGGAGGGCCCGCTCCTTACCACCGGCCATGGGTGCTCCTACTGACCTTCGGGGTTTCCGGAGGCCGGAACGTCGTTGGGTCCGGGAGCGGCTACGACCTGGGCAACCGGCACCGACGACTCGGCGGTGCCGGCGACGAAGTCGTTGCCGAACTCGGCGAGTGCAGCCTTCAGCGCGTCCTCGTCGAGCTGACCGGTGTCACGGATGCCGGCCAGCAGACCGGCGTGGCGGGTGCGCATCCAAGCCAGCAGGTCAGCCTCGTAGCGCCGCACCTCGGGTACCGGCACCGGGTCCACGTAGCCGCTGGTGCCGGCGTAGAGCACTACGACCTGCTCCTCGACGGGCAACGGCGAGTTGAGCCCCTGCTTGAGGAGCTCGGTGAGGCGCTGACCACGATCCAGCGTGGCCTGGGAAACGGCGTCGAGCTCCGAGCCCATGGAGGCGAAGGCCTCCAGCTCACGGAACTGGGCCAGGTCACCCTTGAGGGAGCCGACCGCGGCGCGCATGGCCTTGATCTGGGCCGCACCACCCACTCGGCTCACCGACTGACCAACGTTGATGGCCGGTCGGTTGCCGGACTTGAACAGGTCGTCGTCGAGGAACACCTGACCGTCGGTGATCGAGATCACGTTGGTGGGGATGTAGGCCGAGATGTCGCCGGCCTTGGTCTCGATGATCGGGAGGGCGGTCATGGAGCCGGCGCGGTTGGCGTCGCTGAGCTTGGCGGCCCGTTCCAGCAGCCGGCTGTGCAGGTAGAAGACGTCGCCTGGGTAGGCCTCGCGCCCCGGGGGACGACGCAGCAGCAGAGATACGGCACGGTAGGCCTCGGCCTGCTTCGAGAGATCGTCGTAGACGACCAAGGCGTGCTCGCTGTTCTCCATCCAGTGCTGGCCGAAGGCACAGCCGGTGTAGGGGGCGAGGTACTTGTAGGGAGCCGGATCCGAAGCCGGCGCCACCACGACGACGGTGTAGTCCATGGCGCCGCGGGCCTCGAGGGTGGCCACCGTCTGGGCCACCGAGGACGCCCGCTGGCCGATGGCCACGTAGACGCACTTAACGCCCAGACCCTTCTGGTTCAAGATGGTGTCGATGGCCACGGCGGTCTTGCCGGTCTTGCGGTCACCGATGATCAACTCACGCTGGCCCCGCCCGATGGGGGTCATGGCGTCGATGGCCTTGATACCGGTCTGGAGCGGCTCGTGCACCGGCTTGCGGCCGAGGATGCCCGGCGCCTGGATCTCCATGCGCCGCTGCTGGGTGCCGACCAGCGGGCCCTTGCCGTCGACGGGCTCGCCCAGGGTGTTGACCACCCGGCCGAGCAGACCGTCGCCGCAGGGTACCGAGAGAATCTCACCGGTGGCCCGAACTACCTGGCCCTCCTCGATGTTGCCGACTTCGCCGAGGACCACGGCGCCGATCGACTCCTCGTCGAGGTTGAGCGCCAGACCGATGGTGCCATCGGCGAACTCGAGCATCTCGTTCACGGCGCAGTCGGGCAGACCACCAATGGTGGCGATGCCGTCGCCCACCTCGAGAACGCGGCCCACCTGGGCAGCGGTCACGTCGGGCGTGAAGCCCTCGAGGTTCTTTCGGAGGGCGGCGGTGATGTCTTCGGTGTTGATGGTGAGCTCGGCCATTTGCCGTTTCTCCTGAGCCGTGTGAAGAAGAGAGGAGTCTGTGCGTGGGGCATGTCCGCCCAACGGCGGTGGGCCCGGCAGCGTTGGGAACTAGAGGGCGTTGCGGAGCTGATCGAGGCGACGGCGGATGGAACCGTCGATGACGGTGTCTCCGACCTGGGCCACCACGCCGCCCTTGAGGGACGGATCGATGATGACCTTGATCTCGACCTGCTTGCCCGTGGCCCGGCCGAGAGCGTCGGCAAGGCGGGACTTCTGGTCGTCGGTGAGGGCGATGGCCGAACGAACCTCGGCCACCTCCTTGTTGGCTTCCGCTGCCGACATCGCCACCAGTTGGTCGACGATGGCGGGCAGGTCACGGACCCGGCCGGTGCCCACCACCATCGAGACGAGGCTCGTGGTGACGGGTAGGGCCTTGCCGCCGAGGAGGTCGACGACGATCTGCTGACGGACGGCCACAGGGATGTGGGGGTCCGCGAGCTTGTCACGAAGCTCGTCATTGCCCCGCACCACCTGGGCCACCCGGAACAGCTCGTCCTCGACCTCGCTGAGCGGGCCTTCGGACCGAGCGACCGCGAATAGGGCCTCGGCGTATGCCGTGGTGCGGTCGTCGGACATCAGCGGGACGCTCCCACCTGGTTGATGTAGGACTCGATGAGCGCCACGTTGGTGTCACGATCGAGGTTGCGCTCGACGACCTGCTCGGCGGCGCCGATGGCCAGGGCGGCCACCTCGCCTCGGAGGTCGGCGATGGCCTGGGTCTTGGCGGCTTCGATCTCACCGGTGGCCCGGGCCCTCATCTCGGCGATCTCCGCCTCGGTGCGGGCCTGGAGGTCACGCTTCATCTCATCTGCCGTCTGACGGGCCTCTTCGATGATGCGAACCGACTCGTTGCGGGCATCGGCCAGCTGGGCCTGGTACTGGGCGAGGATGTCGCTGGCCTCGGTGCGCTGGGCCTCCGCCGACTCGAGGTCGGTGCGGATGCGGTCGGCGCGGGCGTCGAGCGAAGTCCGCATGGCGGGAAGAGCGAACTTCCACATGCCGAGCATCACCACAACGAAGCCGAACGATCCCCAGAAGATCTCGTGGGTCTCGGGGAGCAGCGGGTTGGGGGCCTGCTGGCAATCGACGTCGATGGAGTTGGCGGCCTCGATCTCCTCGATGCAGGCGTGAGCCGCATGGGAGAGCTCGTGGCCACCTTCTTCGGCGGCAAGCTCTTCGGCAGGCACGGAGATGGCCGTAGGGCCCTCCTCATGACCGCCTTCCTCCTGGGCCGAGGCCACGCGGGCCGACCCGAAGAGGCCAAGGACAATGACCGCGGTAGCTGCGAACAGCAGACGGAATCGTCTCATCAGATGTGTCCTTTCGGCCGGAGCCTGAAATCAGGAGCCGGCGAGGAAGAAGACCACGAAGCCGATGAGGGCCAGGGCCTCGACGAAGGCGACGCCCAGGAACATGGTGGTACGGACCATGCCGGCGGCCTCGGGCTGACGAGCCATGGACTGGACGGCCTGGCCGACCAGGTAGCCGATGCCGATACCGGGGCCGAGGGCTCCGATGCCGTAACCGATGGCAGCAGCGCCCTTGTTGGTGATCTCTGCGAGGAGCATTTTGGTCTCCTAGCCCTTTCGTGGTTTGGGTCTGGGTTTGTGGGTCTCTAGATGAGAGCTGGGGTGCTCAGTGATCCGCGTGGATCGACAGTCCGATGTAGACGGACAGGAGCAGGGTGAAGACGTAGGCCTGGAGGAACGACACCAGGACCTCGAACGCCGTGAAGAACACCATGGCGAAGGCCGGCAGCGGCAGGAAGATGGCGTACCACTTGGCGGTGAACAGGCCGGCGGAGAGCGTGGCGAAGGTGACCAGGAGCATGTGCCCGGCCAACAGGTTGGCGAAGAGACGCACCATCAGGGAGAAGGGGCGCACCAAGAAGGTGGAGACGAACTCGATGGGGGTGATCAGGATGTAGAGCGGCACCGGCAGGCCGGGCGGGAACAGCGATGACTTGAGGTAGCCGAGAGGGCCCTGCGCCTTGATTCCAGCGCCTACGTAGCAGAAGAAGCCGAACACCGCGAGCATCATGGGCACGGCGATCTGGGCCGAGGCCGGCATCTGGAAGATCGGGATGATCTCGAAGATGTTGGTGAAGAAGATGAAGAAGAAGGTGGCCATCAGCACCGGGGTCCACCCGGTGTGGTGGTCTCCGATGTTCTCCTTGACGATGCCGTCCTCGATGAACTCGACCGAGATCTCAGCGAGGCTCTGGGCCCGACCGGGCACAAGCTGCTTCTTGTTGCCCAGGATGAAGACCAGGTAGGTCATCACGGTGGCCAGCACGCAGATGAGCGCAACCTTGTTGAAGGCGTAGAAGGTGCCCTCGCCGAACATGGCGGGCCAACGGACTACGTGGGAGAGCGGTGGGAACTCGAGAGCCAGCACGGGGTGGTCTACTCCTCAGAACCGGGCTTGAGGCCAGGGAAGGCCAGTGAGGCGGAAACGAAACGGGCTTCCCAGAAGAGAAGGCCGAGGTGGGCGACGATGAGCGTGGCACCGAGGGGCCATGCGGCCACCCAGTCCATGTGGCGCACCGCCATGACGGCGCCGACGATGGCGCCCAGGCGTACGAGGAACCCGAAGAGGGTGACGCCCATCAGCAGGCTGTAGGAGGTGCGAGCGGCCCATGCGAGCAGGGCGGCCGACACCCAGAAGTTGGCCAGGATCAGTCCGGCGGCGAAGGCGACCGACAGGATCCCGTCGACGCCCCAACCCACGAAGCCCACCGCCAAGAAGATCGGCAGGGCGCGGACGCCACGGCGAATCAGGTCGCCGGCTACCTCACGCTCGACGGCGGGGCCGGTGTCGCGCATGGTGAAGGTGGGGTCGGCAGCCACGGTCACGGGGTCTCCCCCGTGTTCGGTGTGGCACCGATGCGAGAAGTGGTCCGGGGGCGGTTCCAGACCGCACCCTCCTCCTCGCGCTTCATGGCTTCGTCGTAGCCGAGCCAGAGCTTGGCGAACATGCCGATGAACCCGAACACGACGAGACCGATGGTGAACATCGGCGCCGTGCCGAGGGCCCCGTCTACGAGCCACCCGATGCCGCCGAAGACCACGGGCACAGCCGCGAACTCGAAGCCGCGCGCGAGCGTGTCGGCGTAGCCCTTGTTCAGCTGTCGACGCGCTCTGAGATCCATCAGTGGAGGGCTCGTTGGGGTGAGGTGATGCCGGGGCCTGAATCGGTGTGGTCGTGAGTTCCCCGGCCGCCGGATGGGACTGCTCGAGGACTTTGTGAACCGGAGCGCAATCTAGGTGACAAGGGCGCGAGCCCACAAATCCGACCGGGGAGCCGAGCACGCGGTGCGGCGACCCACCAATGCTGCGCCGTTTGGATCGGTGAAGCAAGGTTCCATTTCAAACCAGGGGTTCGGTCCGCGTGAGCTCAGGTCGAGGTCGAGGAAAGTTCGTCAGGGTCCGATTCCAGGGACTCGCCGCCCACGTCCCCGACCTGATCGGACTCGCCGTCCTCCTTTGCCGCACGCACACCAGGGTGGAAGAAGGTGTACAGCACCAGGCAGAGAAGTAGGACGAGCATCGGAACCAGCGAGTCACCCTCACCGGTGTAGACGGGGTAAAGGACGAAGATCGCCAACAGACCGGTCCAGAGCCACAGGATCACCACGCTGCGACGGTGGCCGTGCCCCAACCGCATGAGGCGATGGTGCAGATGCTCTTTGTCCTTCTGGGCCACACCAGCACGCCGGCGGGCGCGGCGCACGATGGCGAAGGCGGTATCGACGATGGGGACACCCATGACGAAGAACGGGATGAACAACGGAGCGAAGAAGAAGTAGACCTGACCCGAGAAGGTCTGACTGGTCTGACCGCCTACCAACATCGTGCTGGCCGCCATCAGGCCCCCGAGCATCAAGGCCCCGCCGTCGCCCATGAAGATACGGGCCGGGTTGAAGTTCCATGGCAGGAAGCCGAGGCATACCCCGGCGATCGCCACCGAGATGAGCGGGCTCGGGTTCTCCGGGCCGATCACCTCAACCCCCACCGTCGCCAGCTTGTGGCCGTAGAGGAAGAACGACCCTGCCGCGATGGCAACGATCCCAGCAGCCAACCCGTCGAGCCCGTCGATGAGGTTCACCGCGTTGGCCATGCCCAACACCCACAGCACGCTCACCAGCGGGGCGAGGTCGGGGCCGAGCACGAACAGCGAATCGACGAAGGGGATCCTGAAGTACAGGAGGCTCACACCCAGCGCGTACATGATCGAACCGGCCAGCACTACCCCCGCGGTCTTGGCCGGGGCCGACACGTCTCGCACATCGTCGAGCGTGCCCACCGCGCACAGGACCACCGCGCCCGCCGCCACCCCCATCGGCACCGTGAGCCCATCAAACACCGGGCCGAACTGGCCCGAGGCCCAGGCCACACCCAACGCGGCCAGGAACCCCACCAGCATGGCCACCCCACCCAGGTAGGGAATCGGCCGGGAGTGAACGGCCCACTCGGTGGGCACGGCAACGACCGACAGGCGGATGGCTACCGCCCGACACAGCGGGGTGACCACCAACGTCGCCAACAGCGCGACTGCGAAGACCACTACGTAGGCGGAGGTGGCGGGCATCTCAGGTCGGGTGCGGGCGGCGACGACATCCCCCCCGCCGCCCCGCGCGACTCAGGTCGGGTAGGGCTCGAACTTGGAGCAGAGCTCGGCCAGCTCGGAGCGGGTGGTATCGATCACCTTCTCGTCGTCTCGGTGGCTGAGCACCCGGTGGATCTGGAAGGCGATCTCCCTCATCTCGCGGTGACCCATACCCTGGGTGGTCACCGCCGGGGTGCCGATGCGCAGGCCAGAGGTGATATAGGGCGGGCGAGGATCATCGGGCACCGTGTTCTCGTTGAGGCTGATCCCCGCCCGGTCCAGGGCCAGCCTGGCCTTCTTGCCCGAGAGGTCGGCATCGAACCCACGAAGGTCCACGAGCATCAGGTGGTTGTCGGTACCGCCTGACACCAGGCGCAGCCCGTGGGAGGCAAGGGCCTCGGCCAACACCGATGCGTTGTCCACGACGTTGCGGGCGTACTCGGCGAACTCGGGCTGGGCGGCCTCGCGGAAGGCCACGGCCTTGGCTGCGATCACGTGATCGAGCGGGCCACCCTGCAGCCCGGGGAACACCGCCTTGTCGATGGCGGCGGCATGCTCGGCCCGGGACAAGATGCACCCGCCCCGCGGGCCGCGCAGGGTCTTGTGGGTGGTGAAGGTGACAATGTCGGCCACCGGAACCGGGTTGGGGTGGACGCCACCAGCGATGAGCCCGGCGATGTGGGCGGCGTCGAACATGAACAACGCCCCGACCTCGTCGGCGATTTCCCGGAACGGCTGGGGGTCGATGATGCGGGGATAGGCCGTTGCTCCGGCCACGATCAGTCGGGGCCGGTGCTCGAGGGCCAGGTCACGAACCTGGTCGAAGTCGATTCGTTCGTCTGAGGGGGTGACCCCGTAGGAGACGAAGTTGTAGAGGATGCCGCTGGCGTTGACCGGCGACCCGTGGGTGAGGTGGCCACCCTGGTCGAGTCGCAGGCCGAGCACGGTGTCTCCCGGTTGGAGAAGCCCCAGGTACACGGCCATGTTGGCGTTTGCCCCCGAGTGGGGCTGGACATTGGCGTGATCGGCGCCGAAAAGGGCCTTGACCCGATCTCGGGCCAAGTCCTCGGCCTGGTCGATCACCTCGTTGCCGCCGTAGTACCGCTTGCCGGGGTAGCCCTCGCTGTATTTGTTGGTCAGCACCGATCCGGTGGCTTCCAGGACGGCTGGCGAGGTGAAGTTCTCCGAGGCGATCAGCTGGACCGTGCGGTTCTGGCGGTCCCGTTCGGCATCGATGATGTCGAACAGTTCGGTATCTCGACTGGTGGGCCAGCTCATCGGTTTGCTCCTGAGTCGGGACCCGCGGCCCGGGCGGTGATGCCGGGTACCAGCGAGTCGAGGTAGGTGTCGAGTCCAGATCCATCGGCGCCGTAACGACCGATCTCAGCCAGCTGGTCGACTCTTTGCTGGTGGCGTCCGCCCTGGTACGGCGTCTGGATGAAACACACCACGATCTCATCGGCCAACGCGGGGGCCACGATCCGACCACCCAGCGACAACACGTTGGCATCGTTGTGCTCGCGGGCCATGCGAGCCGTGTACAGGTCGTTGCAAAGGGCCGCCCGCACTCCCAACACCTTGTTGGCGGCGATCTGCTCACCCTGACCCGATCCCCCGAGAACGATGCCCCGCTCCACGTCGCCACGGGCCACGGCTCGAGCCACCGCCGCGCAATAGGCCGGGTAGTCGACGCTCTCGGTGCCGTCGGTTCCAAGGTCGATCACGGTGTGATCGAGATCGGTGAGCATGGCCACCAAGTGGGACTTCAGGTCGTATCCAGCGTGGTCGGCTCCGATGGCGATCCGCATCAGGACTCCAGGTGACGTGTTGGGGGAAGGAGGTTGCTGTTCAATGATGGCCGGTGACGGCCGGTTCGGACCACGCCAGCGCCACGAAACGATCCAGCAGGTCATTGAGCTGGGCGGCCGTGCGTTGGAAGGCCTTGCGAGATCCGCCAATGGGATCGGTCACCTCGAGGCGTCGATCCTGGCGGAACAGGTCGGCGCGCTTGCGGTCCTGGCCCAGCTCGGCCAGCCACTCATCGAAGGGACGGGTGCCTCGGGCACCGTGGTTCTCCGCCCTGAAAACCAGGTCCGGGAGGGTGTACGCCTTGGTGAACAGCTCGGGGCGGATCACCACGACCTCTCGCACATGGCGTTGTTCCATTCCGATCACCAGATCTACGCCCGCCGCCATGTCCTCGTTGACGATCCGGGACCGGTGGCTACTCAGGTCGAGACCAGCCTCGGCCATCACCTCGCGAGCATGGGCGTGGGCGGGATCACCATCGAGCACCAACCCGAACGAGGACACGTGGGCGTCAATGCCCCTGTCCTCGAGGCGCTGGCGCAGCAGGACCTCTCCCATCGGGGAACGGCAGATGTTCCCGGTACACATGACGACGATCTCGATGGCAGGTGAGTGTAGAGGTGGATGTCGTCGAGCACGCCACTACTTGACCAAACGGTCAAGTAGTGCGTTGACTGTGGCGATGCCCTCCACCTCCACGATCGACCCCAGGTGGCCAGTGCTGGTCGGTGTGGGTCAGGTCGAGCAACGAACCGAAGACTTCCACGATGCCCTCTCCCCCGATGCCCTCCTAGTCGAGGCGGCGTTGAAGGCTCAGGCCGACAGTGGAACCGATGGCCTCCTCGGCTCCGTCGACACGGTGGCGGTGATACGGATCCTGTCGTGGCGCTACCGCGACCCGGGCGCCCTCGTGGCCCGCAGACTCGGCATCTCGCCCAGGCACACCATCGTCACCGACGATGGAGGCAACTACCCCCAGACGCTCGTCAACCGAGCATGCCTGGCAATCCTCGCCGGTACGTCGGACGCGGTGCTCATCGGCGGTGCCGAGACCTGGCGCACCCGTTCGCACCACAAGGCCGCCGACCTGAAGCCGGACTGGCCGGTCCAAGACGACAGCGTCGAGCCGGCTGAATCGGTCGCCAACAAGGCAGAACTGTGGCACCCCGGCGAGTGGGCCCGCCGGGTGATGCTGCCCATCGAGTTCTACCCGCTGTTCGAGAACGCCTACCGGGCCGCTCGAGGTTGGACCATCGACGACCACCGCGACCGCGTGGCGCAGCTCTGGTCAGGCTTCAGTGAGGTGGCCGCGACCAACCCCAACGCCTGGATCCGTCGGGCCTTCGACGCCGATGCGATCCGGACGCCCACCCCCGACAACCGAATGGTCGGCTTCCCTTACACGAAGCTGATGAACGCCAACAACGCCGTCGAGCAGGCAGCCGCCTTCGTGGTGTGCTCGGTGGAACGGGCCCGTTCCCTCGGCGTCTCCTCAGACCGCTGGGTGTTCCCGTGGACGGGAACCGATGCCCACGAGCACTGGCACGTCTCGAACCGCTGGAGCCTGGCCGAGGCCCCGGCCATCCGCGTGGCGGGGCGTCGGGCCCTCGAACTCGCCGGTGTCGGGGCGGACGACGTGGCGCACGCAGACGTGTACTCGTGCTTCCCCAGCGCGGTTCAGATCGCAGCCAACGAGATCGGGCTGGGCACGGACCGTCCCCTCACCGTCACCGGCGGGCTCTCCTTCGCGGGCGGGCCGTGGAACAACTACGTGAGCCACTCGATCTCGGCCATGGTCGAACGGCTGAGGAGCGATCCAGGAACGGTCGGGCTGATCACCGCCAACGGCGGCTTCCTCACCAAGCACGCGTTCGGCGTGTACAGCACGAGGCCACCGGATGCGGCCTTCCGCCACGCCGACGTTCAGGACGAAGTCGATGCCGGTCCATCCCGCGCATTGGCCGAGATCGTCGACCCCACCACCGACGGCACCGTGACGGTCGAGACGTCCACGGTCATGCATGACCGGACCAGCACCCCCGAGAGAGCCATCCTGTCCACACTCCTCGCCGACGGACGAAGGGCATGGGCGGGGTCCACCGATACCGACGTACTTCGGGAACTGATGACGGTGGAGACCGCAGGCCGCCATGGGACCGTGGACGCCGACGGCACCTTCACCTTCACCGACTGACCTCACATTGGCGAGCGGCGCGGTTAGGTCCAAGCGAACGCCAGCCGCCGATCGGTTCGCGTCCTCAGCGCCTCGACTGCCTGGGATGCCCGGGTTCCCCGTCCACCGCCACAGCCAACGCTCCGACCACGATGGCCAGGGTGGCGGCGATGTCAGCGGCTTCGCTGTCCACCCAGTTGAAGGCCCGGGCCACGATCAGAACGATCCCGGCCAGGATGATCAGGGCTCCTATCCGGGTCGTCACCGTCCCAGTATCCCCGGCCCACGCGGGGTCGACCAACAACGGCCGCGCCCCTCGACGCAGGCAAGGCGTCGCCTGCAGCAACTGGTGTGTGGAGGTTCCTGGACGGTCCTACGTCAGGCCCAACTCGGTCGCTGACACGGAGCCCTCACGAAGCATCCGCGGCGTGAGGTCGCTCACGTCGATGACCGTCGAAGCCACCGTTCCCGCCGGGCCGCCGTCGACGACCAGATCGACCAGTCCGACCAGCGACGATGCGGCAGCGGCCGCGTCGGTGGCGGTCGGCTCTCCATGCCGGTTGGCGCTGGTGGTCGCTATCGGCCCCACGTGGGCGGCGAGCATCCGAACGAAGTCTGAATCCGGGCACCTCACCCCGACCGTGCCCGAGGCGCCCCCCAATTCCATCTCTCGCGCCGACGTGCTACGCGGCAGGACCAAGGTCAGCGGCCCCGGCCACCACCGACTCATCCAGCCCTCGATGCGCTGGTTCACCGCCGATGGGTCCACCAGTTCCAGGGCCTGGGCGCGGTCGGCGACCAGCACGGCCAGAGGTTGTGCAGCCGAACGGTCCTTGAGGGCGAACAACGCCCCGGTCGCGCCTCGGATCCGGGGTAGTGCACCCACCCCGTAGACGGTGTCGGTTGGGATCACCACCGTCCCGCCCGCCTCGAGCACGGCGATCGCTTGCACCAGCGCTTCCTCAGGATCTTGGAGGGCCGACACCAACAGCGACACGGGTGACCAAACTATCGTCGACTTCCATGTCAGCAATTCTGCGCAACCGCCTCCTTGCGGCCGCCACCGCCGCTCTGATCATGCTCGTACCAGCATGCGGATCAGATGAAGGCTCAGCCCCAACAACCACAACCGCCGCTCGGCTCACCACCACCACCGCCGAGACCACGACCACGGTCGACAACTCCGCCGAGAAGGCCGAACTGAAGCTGGTACCGGTGTTGTCGGTCACCGGATGTCCGGCATTGGAATCCACCACCACCACCCCCACCACCGCCCCTGCAACCGACAGCACGCCCTCTACCTCGGCACCTGGCACAACTGCCGCCGAGCCGGACAGGTCCGGCGACCTCGACGGCCTGTTCCCCACCGCCGACGGTGTCTACTGCCACACCGTGGGCGAGCCCTTCGGTGACGGCAACGATCTCCACGATGCAACGGTCGCCGATTTGGACGGCGCATACCAGGTGATGGTGCGGGTGAAGCCGGAATCCAAGGAAAAGCTCAACGCCGGGTTCAACTCCTGTTTCAACGGCCAACCAGAATGCCCGGCCGGTCCGTCCGGAAGAGGGTCAGCGGCCTTCGTTCTCGACGGTGTCGTTCTGCTCGCTCCGGCGATAGCCGTAGAGGACATGGCCGACGAAGTGTTCCTGATCGCAACTGGCCTCACCGAGCGCGAGGCCCGAGGGCTCATCTCCAAGATCAATCGCTGACCCCCTGAGGACCCCAGCCGATATTTCCGGTCGTCGTCGCTACCAGGTTGATCAGACCGAGGCGTTGCCTCGGTCTAACCATGCCGTGTTCATGGGTCGGCTCCCTATTCACTCGCCTCCTGAACGGCGAGCGAAGAAGTCGAGCCGACAACAGCCCGACAGTTGTCGTCCGAACTCGGCACGATCCAGATCGGGTGGCTAACGGCCTCGGGCCACGACACAACGAGACAGCCCGGCGTGGTCGACCTGGACGGTCACCTCGGTGAACCCCGCTTCTCGGGCCAAGGCTCGAACCGCATCGGCCTGGGTTGCACCTATCTCGATGACCACCGCACCATCGGCGGCCAGCCACCGCGACACCCCGGTGAGGATCTGCTCATGGCACTCGAGACCTCCGGGCCCCGACACCAGGGCCGAGGCCGGCTCCCAGTCGGCCACCGACCGATCCAGATCCTCGGACGCCGCGATGTAGGGAGGGTTCGTGATCACCACGTCCACCAGTCCCTCCAAGTCGACAGGCAACGGATCGAACCACGACCCCTCCACCACCCGGACCCGACCACCGGACATGCCCAGGCCCGACAGGTTGGCGCGGGCCACAGCCAGTGCGTCGGGCGAACGGTCGATCAACCACACGTCGGTTCCCGGCCGCTCGGCCGCAACCGACAGCCCGATCGCCCCCGAGCCCGTTCCCAGGTCAACCACGGTCACCTCATGGCCGTCTGGACGGGCCATGATCACACGGTCCAACTCGTCGAGGGCCCAACCCACCACCTGTTCGGTCTCAGGTCGAGGGATGAGAACCCGGCGATCACACATGAGGTCGAGGGTCCGGAACGGCCAGTGACCGAGGACGTACTGGATCGGTTCGCCCCCGACGCGTCGCTCCACCATCTCGTCGAGGCGGGCCACGCCCCGAGTCGTCGCCGGAGAATCAAGGCCAAGCTCCAACTCGGCACCCTCCATCCCACTCGCTTCTTCGATCAGCCACCGAGCCTCAGAAGGCGGCGAGGTCACTGAACCGTTCCCCCCGATCCGCTGGATGGTCTCGGCCAGCAGCGCTCGCCACGAGATCGTTCCATCGACGGCATCGGTGACGGAACCATCGACGAGGTTGGGCTCACCCTCGTCGGCGGGGGCCTGGTCCCTCATGCCGATTCGGTGAGGCGGCGAGTCTGCTCGTCGTGGACCAGGGCGTCACTCACCTCGTCGAGCTCGCCGCCGAGCACCTTGTCCAACTTGTAGATGGTGAGTCCTATCCGATGGTCCGAAACCCGGTTCTCCTTGAAGTTGTAGGTCCGAACCTTCTCGGACCGCCCTCCCCCGCCGACCTGGTCGCGACGGGCCTCCGACAGCTCGCTGGCCTGGCGGTCCTGCTCCAGCTTCAACAGCCGGGACCGCAGGACCTGCATGGCCTTGGCCTTGTTCTGGATCTGTGACTTCTGGTCCTGCATGGACACGGTCACGCCGGTGGGCTTGTGGGTGAGACGTACGGCGGAGTCGGTGGTGTTGACCGACTGCCCACCCGGGCCCGAAGACCGGAAATACTCGACCTGGAGATCGTTGGGGTCGATGTCCACATCGACCTCCTCGGCTTCGGGCAACACGGTCACCGTGGCCGAGGACGTATGGATACGGCCCTGGGATTCGGTGGCGGGAACCCGCTGCACCCGATGAGGACCGCCTTCGTGCTTGAGGCGGGTCCACGCCCCTTCACCGGCCACCAGGAACGTGACCTCGTCGTAGCCGCCCAGTTCGGAGTGGTCTGCGTTGAGGACCTCGAGCTTCCAGCCCTGACGCTGGGCGTAGCCCTGGTACATGCCGAACAGGTCGCGGGCGAACAAGTTCGCCTCCTCACCGCCTTCGGCCCCGCGGATCTCCACGATCACGTTTCGACCTTCGTTGGGGTCTTTGGGCAGGAGGAGCAGTTGGATCTCGGTGGTGAGGCGCTCCACGTCGGCGTCGGCCTCCGTGGCTTCCTGGCGCATAGCCTCGCGGTCGTCGCCGCTCAGCTCGGCCATCATCTCCCGGGCGGTGGCGGCATCGTCGGCGCGGCCACGCAGTACCACCGAACGGGACACGATGGCCTCCAGCTCCTTGTGCCGGCGGGCCAGCTCCCGGTAGCGAGCCTGATCGGAGAAGACGTCCGGATCAGCCAACCGGACCTCCACGTCAGCCAGCTCGGCTTCGAGAGCATCGAGACGATCCTGCATCAGATGCCACCCTCGCCCGACAGCGATCGCCAGTCGTCGGGGACCATGACCACCTCGGCCGGCAACCGGAGCAAACCGGCAAGGTCGTTGGTGATCCCGAGCGCATCATCGGCCGGCACCGCCAGCACCAACCGAGCTCCGGGCGCATGGGTGAGGCGATCGTCAGCCGCAGCTGGGACCAGTTCCAGGTCGATGCCGGTAGAGCACACCACGACCATCGGATCGCCTTGCCTATCGGTCCCAACCGCGGTGGCCACCCCGATCTCACGGAGATTGCGACGGGGACAAGCAGAGCCCACTGGGCGAAGCTGGGCCGCCCCGACCAGGTCTGGGCGGCCGACCACCACCGAACGAAGCCAACGCTCGGGCACGAGTTGGTTGAGCGGGTGTCGGTCCGCCCCGCCATGGCGGGACCGACGAACCACATCGACGGCACGGGCCACCGCATCGGTCTCGCCGAGATGGGCGAACATCATGGCCCCAGCTTCGCGGTCGAACCTGCCTACTCCGGCTTCGACATGGGCCGAACCGTCATCACCGACCACCACTCGGGCCACCTCGAGTCCCAGTAGTTCACCCATCAACTCGCCGCCCTCCACCACCGGGTCTAGCCCCGCGGCGGCCAACACCGGGCGGTACAGCTCGGCTTCGGGAGGCGGAGCGGGGTCGACAGCAGGGTCCGCCGCCGTCACCGCTATCAGGTCGGCCCCGTCAGCCCTCCAGATCTCGATGGGGCAGCTCATCTGCCCTGCACGTCGGGCCAGGATTCCCGCCGCTTCGGCTTCCTCGGAGTCGACGATCACGTGAAGGTGGTTGGGCCGGTCATCGGAACCGCCTCGAACGGCCAGGGCCATCGCCATTCCGAGGCGTCGGGCCGGGTCGTCATCGACCAGGACCCAGGTCTGCCCTCCGTTCCGGTCGTTGAGCGAGGCTCCCGCCGGCGACGATCCCGCGCCCACATCGTCTGGAACCCCCCACCGTCGGGCCACCAGGGCGCGCAGCTTGGTGGCTAGCAGGGCAGCACGGCGATCGGCTTCGGCGGTGTTCATGGCGGTGGCGTCAGGTCCCGGGCGCGCCACGTGCGCCGGCTGGGCCGGCGCACGTGAGCGAGATCGTTGGGACTACTTGTTGCGTCGGCCGTAGCGGCGCTCGAAGCGGTCGATACGACCACCCGTGTCCACCAGCTTCTGCTTGCCGGTGTAGAAGGGGTGGCACTCGTTGCAGAGCTCGACGGAGATCTCCGCCTGAGTGGAGTGGGTGGTGAACGTGTTGCCGCAGGAACAACGGACGTTGGTCACCACGTAGTCGGGGTGGATGTCAGCCTTCATAGATGTCTCCAGTGTGGCGGTTGAACCGTCGCCGACCAAATGTAGCGATCCACACCCCAAAGCGGTCTGGGCGCCGAGGCGGCGAACGGAGCCAGTCAGGTCAGGCCTTGCCGATCTCGGTCAGCAGCGCTTCGTTGGTCCGAATGGTCTTGAGCCGCTCGACCAGCATCTCCAGACCGGCGGCGTTCGATCCCGTCTCGTCCTTCAAGCCGCCCAGCACTCGACGCAGCTTCCAGGCGTTGTTCAGGTGCTTGCGGTCGTAGAGGAGCTCCTCGTGACGGGTGGAGGATCCGTCGACGTCGATGGCCGGGTAGATCCGGCGTTCGGCTAGGCGTCGGTCCAGGCGCAGTTCCATGTTGCCGGTGCCCTTGAACTCCTCGAAGATCACCTCGTCCATGCGAGTGTTCGTCTCCACCAGAGCTGTGGCCAGAATTGTGAGCGATCCGCCCTCTTCCACGTTGCGGGCGGCGCCGAAGAACTTCTTGGGCGGGTACAGGGCGCCAGCGTCGATGCCTCCGGCCATGACGCGGCCGGTAGCCGGAGCGGCCACGTTGTAGGCCCGCGCCAACCGGGTGATGCCGTCCAGGACCACCACCACGTCACGGCCCATCTCCACGAGGCGCTTTGCTCGATCGATGACCAGTTCGGCAAGGGTGATGTGCTCTTCTGAAGGTCGGTCGAAGGTGGACGCCGCCACCTCGCCGTTGAGCAGCCATCGCTTCATGTCCGTGACCTCCTCGGGGCGTTCGTCCACGAGGAGCACGATGACGTGGACCTCGGGGTGGTTGCGCTCGATGGCCCGGACGATGTCCTTCACGACGGTGGTCTTGCCCGCCTTGGGCGGAGAAACGATGAGCCCACGCTGACCCTTGCCGATGGGAGCGACAAGGTCGACGATGCGGGCGGTCATGTTCTCGGGGAAGTCGGTCTGCTCCAGCGTCAGACGCTCATCGGGGAACAACGGGGTGAGGTCGTCGAAGTCGGGTCGCTCGGGCTGGTCGGGCCGCGCCGGGGTGCCGTTGACCTCGTCGATCTGCATGAGGGCGGGGTTCTTCTCGTTGCGGTTGGCCATGCGGCTCTTGCCCTTGACCACGTCTCCTCGCCGCAGACCGAACTGGCGAACCTGCTTGACCGACACGTAGGCGTCGTCGCGTGAAGGCAGGTACCCGTTGACCCGGAGGAACCCGTAGCCCTCTTCCCGCAGGTCCACGAAACCTTCCACGTCCACCGGTTCGGCGGGCGGGAGGTCATCCTGGTCGTTGCGGCGGTCACGGTCACGACCACGGCGGCGACGGCGACGGTTGCCGGTCTCCACTTCGTCTCCACCGCTGCCCTGGGACCCCTGACCCTGTTGGTCTCCTCCGGTAGCCCCTTCGGGGACTCCAGGCTCTTCAGCACCGGCGCCATCACCGTTGCGGTCGGAACGACCGCCGCCTGATCGTTGGCCTCGGCTCTGCCCTTCGCCGCCTGCGGCCTCCGCCTCGGCGTCGTCGTCACCTTCGGCTCCCCCAGTGACACCGGCATGGGCGGTGTCACCGTCGTCTTGAGTTGAGATGTCGTCGAAGTCGAAGGCCGGCGCTGAACCGGCATCGCTCTCGTGCGGGGCTGGCTCGGGGGCCAGTTCGGGGGCCGGTGTGGCTTCATCCTCGTCGTGCCCTACGAGGGACAAGATCTGCTTGACGATCGTGGGCTTGGTGGCACGGGCCGCCACTTTTCCGCCCAGCGTCTCGACGATCGTGACCAGTTCGGAACGCTCCTTGCGCTCGAGCACTGACGGATCGAAAGCCTGACCATCGGACATGGAGAACACCCTCTCGGAGTGGTTGCGGTTCTTCGGAGCGGCGAGCGCGACGGGCGTCACCGCAGGGGTCTGAACTCCCACCTCGGAACGGAACCCACCTGGGTGATCCCGGCCCGAGGATCGGAGCGGCTCCGGACGCAGTGTCTCGGACCCGTCGGGCATGGTAGTCACCTGCGACACTGACCGGCATGACCGCATCGGCTGACACCACCGACACCCGCACCCAGACGATCGTCACGCTGGACATGGAGGGGGTCCTGGTCCCCGAGATCTGGATCGCCGTGGCCGAACGGACCGGGATCGACGCCCTGCGGAGAACCACCCGCGAGGAACCCGACTACGACGTCTTGATGCGCTACCGGCTCGCCCTGCTGGCCGAGCACGGGTTGACGCTGTCTCTGATCCAGGATGTGATCGCCGGCCTGGAGCCACTGCCGGGCGCAGCCGAGTTCGTGGCCGAGCTGCGCCAACGCACCCAGGTCGTCATCCTGTCCGACACCTTCGAGCAGTTCGCGGCCCCGTTGATGCGCCAACTGGGAATGCCCACCATCTTGTGCCACCGCTTGGTGGTGGATGACGACCGGATCACCGACTACCGGATTCGAATCGACGACCCCAAGCGCCGTGCGGTGCAGGCCTTCCAGAGCCTCAACTACCGGGTGGTGGCTGCGGGCGACTCCTACAACGACACCACCATGCTGCTCGACGCCGATGCCGGCTTCTTGTTCCACGCCCCCGACAACGTGAAGGCCGAGTTCCCCCAACTCCCCGCCCACGAAGAGTTCGATGACCTCCTAGCTGCGATCGACGTCCACCTCACCTGACCCGCTACCCACCGGGCCGGAACCGGGCCCCAACTGCGACCGGGTCGCTCCCATATCCCGTCTCGGCCCCTCCACCCCAGACCACCAATGCCTTGACATCGAGAGCCAAGCGAAACATCGAACCTATCGGCCCGCTCTCAGGGTCGCGTCAGTGGCTGATCACTCGGCGAACGTGGGCTTGAAGGGCGGCGAGGTCGTTGGGCAGGGCCTCGAACCGCTCGGGGCGGTCGAAGAGATCGGCCAGGTGAGCCGGAAGCTCGGGGCGGATGCCGATGGCCTGCTCGACCGCATCGGGGAACTTGGCCGGATGGGCGGTGGCCAGACAGACCATCGGGATGCCGGTGTCCCGGCGGGCCTGACGGGCTGCCGCCACCCCAACCGCGGTGTGGGGGTCGAGGATCACGCCGGTGTCGTCGTAGGTACGGCGGATCTCGGCCCTGGTCTGCTCATCAGAGAAGGCCGCCCCATCGAACACCTCGGTGACCGGGGCCAGCCGGGTATCTCCGGTGTCGACCCGACCATCAGCCCGGAACTCGGCCATGCGCTCGGCCAACACCGTCGCATCGCGGTCGTAGAGCTCGAACAGGAGCCGTTCGACGTTCGAGGAAACCTGGATGTCCATGCTCGGGCTGATCGTGGGGTGGACCCCGTGTTGCTCCATGACCCCGCTGGCCAGCCAACGGGTGAGGATGTCATTGCTGTTCGATCCCACCACCAGCTGGCTGATCGGCGTACCGGTCTGGCGGGCCACCCAGCCCGCGAACACGTTCCCGAAGTTGCCGGTGGGAACGGCGAAGGCAATCGGTGAGGTAGCCGAGGCGCCCAGGCTGCGGGCCGCGGTGACGTAGTAGACGACCTGGGCCATGACGCGAGCCCAGTTGATCGAGTTCATGGCCGACAGCCCCACCTCGGTTCGGAACCCCTCGTCGGCGAACAACGCCTTGACCAGGTCTTGGCAGTCGTCGAACGTTCCCGCCACGGCCACGTTGTGCACGTTCGGGGCATCGACGGTGGTCATCTGGCGACGTTGGACGTCGCTCACCCGTCCGGCCGGGTGGAGCACGACGATGTCGAGGTGGTCCTTGCCCCGGCACGCCTCGATTGCGGCCGAGCCCGTGTCTCCTGAGGTGGCCACCACGATGGTGGCCCGTTGGCCCCGCCCCGTCAGCTCGTGGTCGAAGATGTGGCCCAGAAGCTGAAGGGCCACATCCTTGAACGCGATGGTGGGTCCCCAGAACAGCTCGAGGAGGTGGAGGCCGTCATCACCCAGGGGGGTAACCGGACAGACGTCGGGGTGGGTGAAGGTGGCGTAGGCATCGGAGACCATCGCCGCCAACTCAGCCTCGGCGAGGGTGGGGGCCACGTACGGCGCCATCACCGCGGTGGCCACGTCCTGGTACGTCACCAACGTCGACGCGGAGGATTCGGACTGAGCGGGCCACTGGTCGGGCAGGTAGAGCCCACCATCGACGGCCAAACCGGCCAGCAGGACATCTCCGAACTCCAGCGACGGCGCCTGACCTCGGGTGGACACGTACTTCATCTGCACCTGCTGGGATCTAGTCGGCGCTGATGACGCGCAGCACGGAGGTGACGTTGAGGATCACGTCGAGACCACGAATGTCTTCGAGGGTGGCCTGAACGTCGGCCTCACGAGCTTCATGGGTGATGAGGATGAGACGGGCGGTGTCACCGGTGCCTTCCTGCTCCATGGAACGGATGGACACACCGTGACGCTCGAACACCTCGGCGATGGCCCGAAGCACGCCGGGCCGATCGTGCACGTCGAGGTTCAGGTAGTAGCTGGTGAGTAGATCATCGATCGGCCGGATGGGGCGGCGGACCAGGCTGATGAGGCTGGCGTGGGTTCCCTTGACCAAGTTGTTGGCAGCATCGATCAGGTCTCCCAGAACCGCAGACCCGGTGGGATCACCCCCGGCGCCGCGGCCGTAGAACATGAGGTCCCCTACCGCTGCCCCCTCCACGAACACGGCGTTGAAGGAATCACGCACACCGGCCAAGGGGTGAGTGGTGGGGACCATGGTGGGATGCACGCGCACCGCCACCGCTTCGGTGCCGTCAACCTCGTCCACCAGCTCTGCGATGGCCAGGAGCTTGATCACATAGCCGAGGCGACGGGCGAAGTCGATGTCGGTGGTGGTGATGCCAGCGATGCCCTCGTGGTACACGTCACCGGCCACCACCTTGGCCCCGAAGGCCAGCGAAGCCAGGATGGCCGCCTTGGCGCCAGCGTCGTAGCCCTCCACATCGGCGGTTGGGTCCCGTTCCGCGTAGCCCAGTTGTTGGGCCTCGGTGAGGGCTTCGGCATAGGAGGTGCCGTGCTCTGACATCTGGGTGAGGATGAAGTTGGTGGTGCCGTTGACGATGCCCATCACCCGGCGAACCTCCTCTCCCACCAATGACTCGCGCAGCGGCCTCATGATGGGGATGCCACCGGCCACCGCCGCCTCGAACAACAAGTCGACACCGGCAGCGTTGGCCGCGGCGAACAGCTCGGCACCGTGGTTGGCCAAGAGTTCCTTGTTGGCGGTCACCACCGGTTTGCCCGCGGCCAGCGCGGCGAGGATCAACTCCCGGGCCGGCTCGATGCCGCCCATGACCTCGACCACCAGATCTACGTTCGGGTCGCTGACGACCTCGCCGGCGTCCACCGTCAGCACTCCGTCGTCGAGGTGGACAGCGCGTTTGCGGGTGAGGCTGCGGACCGCGACGCGGGCCAGGTCCAGCCGAACGCCGGTCCTGGCGGTGATCTCACTTCCCCGGTCTTCGAGTAGCTGCACGAGGGCCGCGCCCACGTTGCCACACCCCAACAACCCGACTCTGACCACCGGTCCCGGCCTTGCGTCCTGTTCAGCCACGGCGGCGAGGCTACCGGTCGGTTCGAGTAGGCCCGAACCAATGCAGTCAGGTGATGGGCGGTGGCGGGTCACGCCGGATGATGCACAGACTCCCAGATGGGTCGTCGGGGTCCAGTATCAAGCGGATCGGCAGGTCGTGCGGCTGCCCGTCGGCGTCCACCTCGATGACGATCGCTTCGTCCCGCGGTGGCTCCAGGACCTCTCGCAGACCGAAGGCAAACCCTGCGGCCATGGCCCCTACTGCCGACGTCCGGCTCCAACGGACCATCCGTGACGACAGAGGGTCTGGTCCATGATCGGGCGGCTGGTAGGAGTCGAGCGCGGCCAGGGTCTCGGCGTCGTAGATCTCCCCGAAGGCCAGCTCGTCCTCCATCACAACAAGGCTAGAGGCGGGATCGCACACCACCACCGTCGTTGCAGGCGACGGCATCCACGCGACACACCGGAGGCGCACCAATAACCCATGCCGGGCCACAACGGAGCACCGGGCAATCTGTGGCGATGAACTCCGACATGGCCGCACCATGGCTGGACCTCGACGTGACCCGCGGAGAGCAACCCGGCACGTTCACGACCCGAATCTCCTCGGACTGGCAACTCGTCGTTGTGCCCCAAGGGGGGATCGTGGCAGCCATCGCGGCCCGGGCCATGGAGTTGGAGCTGAACCGGCCCGACCAGCTCCTTCGCACCATGACCAGCGTGTTCGCCGGACAGGTCGCGGTCGGCCCGGTTGAGATATCGGTTGAGATCCTCCGTCGAGGGCGGTCGATGTCTCAGTGCACCGCCACGGTCCGCAACTCCGGCGCTGAGGCTGGACTTACCGCGGTGGCGGTTTTCGGTGCCGAGCGAAAGGGCTTCTCCTTCGTCGATGCCGTGCCGCCCGATGTTCCTGACCCTGAGTCCCTTCGCTCGTTCCGCGATCCCCTTCCCGCTGGAGTCGAGTTCGAGTTCACTCGACCACCGGTTCCGTTCTGGGAGCGCATCGTCGATGGGCGATCCGCTCTTGGAAGGGCTCCATGGGAAGCGTTCGAGGACGGACGGGCGGAGTCGGCGTCTTGGTTCCGAATCGACGAGCCACCCACCTCGCTTGGTGGCGCGCTCGACCGAGTTGCCCCCATCGTGTTGTGCGACATGATGCCCTCCGCGGTCTTCCAGAAGGTGGGACCGAGTGGTGACACCTGGTTTGGACCGAGCGCCGACTACACGATCCACCTGTTCGGCGAAGCTGAGCCTGGTTGGCTCCTCGGGCACACCCGTGCGCGTTGGGCCGGCGACGGGTACGCGTCGGTCGAGATGACTTTGTGGGACCAGGATCTGATCGATCCCATCGCCTACGCCACCCAGATCATGTTCTTCGCTTTCGGCCGCTGAGACCCTGCACTACGTCGAAGCCCTCTCCGACGCCATGGTCACCCAGATCACGTTCTTCGCTTTCGGCAGCTGAGACCGCTCAGCAGACAAGCCGATTCGCCGATACGGCAATTTGATGTGCATTCGTTGGACAGAGGACGCTGACCCTCCGACCGGCACCAAACCCTTGACGGTGCTATCGGCGGAATAATCGTCCGAGTAGGCCCCGGCCTTCCTCGACCGGGCCCTGAGGAGACGTCTCGCTCCTTTCTGGCGCTTCAGCTCCGCCGGGCGGGCCGAGGATCTTCTGCCACGACCCGTCTCCGGCGAGGTAACTGGTGAACACCGACGCCACCGCGGGATACCCCGCGTTTGCCGCAGCCGTAACCGTCCCGTCCACTGCATAGTGCTCGAGCTGGTACGGCCCATCACCATCACCGGCGGCTTGGACGAACTCGTCGCCGTCCTCGACAATCACGAACTCCACCTCGCCCCGCTGCATGGCCTCAAGAGCGGACTGGAGCACATCGACGGAGACTCCCTCGACGATGTCATGCTCGGAGAGGCCTGCGTCGATCTGGGATCTGTCGACGAAGGAACTGAACCAGCTACTTCCTTCGGGCAGGCGCATCCTCATGGCGACGGACCCTAATGCCGTGACCGGCAGCCTTTGCAGGCGTTGGGAGTCGCCTGCACTGAACGCTGTCCAGTTCTCCTGGGCCGCCTTCGGCGGACGATTCCGGTTCCGTCAAGCCCGGTCCTCACTTCGTTGCGGCGGCTCGACGGCGTTTGCCCAGTGGCTCGCAAGCTCACAACAGCGCAAACGTTGTCAGTTACAGCACTAGGTGGCATCTCTGGGGCGTGACGGCCGGATCTGATCGCGGTCGGATCGGCCCGACTCGAAGTCAACCGATGTCGGTGGCGAGGAGGTCATCCTCGGTCTCGCGCCGGATGACCAGACGGGCCTCACCATCGGACACGAACACCACTGCCGGACGGGGCAGGAGGTTGTAGTTGGAACCCATGGATCGCCCGTATGCACCGGTGACCGGAGTGGCGATCAGGTCTCCCACCACCAGCCCCTCGGGCACCCGAGCCTCGGAGACCAGGATGTCACCCGATTCGCAATGCTTTCCCACCAGACGCACCGATTCGGTCCGGGGCGCGGTCACAGCCCGGGGCAGGAACGTCTCGTAACCGCTGCCGTACAGGGCGGGACGAGGGTTGTCGATAAACCCACCGTCACAGACAACGAAGGTTCGGATGCCCGGCACCTCCTTGACGGTGCCCACCCGGTACACGGTCACCGCGGCTGCAGCCGCGATTGAACGACCGGGCTCGGCCGACACCCGGGCGGAGATCCCGGCCTGGGCACAGGCCCGACTTACCACCTCGCCCCATTCGGTGATCGACGGCGCTTCCTCGCCTTCGACGTAGGCCACGCCGATTCCGCCCCCGATCGAGAGCTCAGGAAGGGCGCACTCGTTGACGAACGGGGCCAACGCCTCCACCGCCTGTTCGAAGAACCCGGCCACGAAGACCTGCGACCCGATGTGGGCGTGTAGGCCGACCAGGTCCACCGCCGGGCTGGACTGGGCTCGGGCGACTGCCCGTTCGGCGTCACCCACCTTGAGACCGAAACCGAACTTGGAGTCGTCCTGTCCGGTCATCACGAACTCGTGGGTGTGGGCCTCGACCCCAGGGGTGATCCGCAGCAACACCTTGGGCACCACCCCATCGGCGGCGTGCAGGCGTTCCAGCCGATCGATCTCGTCGAAGCTGTCGACCACGATTCGGCCAACACCCTCGGCTCGGGCCCGGGCCAGTTCCTGATCGCTCTTGTTGTTGCCGTGCAACACAATGCGCTCCGCCGGCACCCCGGCAGAGAGAGCGACGTGCAGCTCACCACCCGAAGCCACGTCGAGGTGCATCCCCTCCTCGTGGGCGAGTCGGGCCATGGCCCGACACAGGAACGCTTTGGTGGCGTAGGCCACGCCGTCACCGAAGGCGGAAACCGCCTCACGACACCGGTTCCGGAGCTGGTCCTCGTCGTAGACGAACAACGGCGTGCCGAACTCTTCGGCCAGGTCGGCGAGGGTCACACCCCCCGATGAGGAGCTGACCACCGGGGCCGACCTGGGCCGAGTCGGGCAACAGCCCGAAAGGCAGGACATGTTCAGACCGATCAGTCACACCCTCCACCCCTCAGCAATCCGCCGCCGAATCAGAACTGGGGCAAGAACCGGCTGCCCTCCAACCGAAACCTGCCCCAAAACTGGCAAGCACCGAACTGGGGCAAGAACCGGCTGCCCTCCAACCGAAACCTGCCCCAAAACTGGCAAGCACCGAACTGGGGCAAGAACCGGCTGCCCTCCAACCGAAACCTGCCCCAAAACTGGCAAGCACCGAACTGGGGCAAGAACCGGCTGCCCTCCAACCGAAACCTGCCCGAGAACGGGTTGGGTGGTGGTTTGGGGGGTCACAGGGACTCGGGGGCGCTTACGCCCAATAGGTCGAGGCCGACAGACAAGCCGACCCGAGCAGATTCCACCAGCCACAGCCGGGCCTGGGTCAGCTCCGGGCTGACCCCATCTCCGACCACGTAGCAGTCGTGATAGAAGCCGTGGAACGCACCGGCGAGCTCTCGCACCCAGGTGGTGACCCGATGTGGGGCCCGGTCGGCGCAGGCCGACAGCACGGTCTCGGGTAGCTCGGACAACGAGCGCAACACATCCAGCTCTCGTTCGTGGGTGAGCAGCGCCAGGTTGGCTTCACCCAGGGGTGCCCGCTCGATACCGGCCTCGGCGGCCCGACGGGCGATCCCGTGAATCCGGGCGTGGGCCATCTGCACGTAGTACACGGGGTTGTCCATGCCCTGGCTGGCCACCACGGCCAGGTCGACCGTCTGACGGGAGTCGATCGACTGGAGCAGGTAGGTCAACCGTGCCGCGTCGGCGCCGACCTCGTTCACGATGTCGCGCAGCTCGATCAGGTTTCCGGACCGCTTGGAGATGCGGACCGGTTCCCCGTCCTTGAGCAGTTCGACGAGCTGGACGATGGCCACCTCGAGCTCACCCGAGTCGTGGCCGAGTGCCGCCATGGCCGCCTTCATGCGGGCCACATAACCGTGGTGGTCGGCCCCCCATACGTTGATGAGACGTTCGGCACGCGAGAACTTGTCTCGGTGGTAGGCGATGTCAGGCGCCAGGTAAGTCAGCTCGCCGTCGCTCTTGACCAGGACCCTGTCCTTGTCGTCACCGAAGTCGGTGGACCGCAACCAGACCGCTCCGTCCTCGTCGAACACGTAACCCTTGTCCCGAAGCTCGCCGAGGGTTTCCTCGATGGCACCCGAGTCGACCAGGGACAGCTCCCGGTACCACACGTCGAAGTGCACGCCGAAGGCCGCTAGAGCGTCGCGCTGGTCGGCGAGGGCCCGGTCCTCGCCCCACGCCACAGGATCGACACCATCGGGCATCTCGGCGGCCCAGTCGGTGACGTACTGGCCCTGGTAGCCGTCCTCGGGCGGTTCCTCACCGTTCTTGCGGGCAGCCAGCGAGGCGCCGAAGTTCTGCATCTGGACACCGCGGTCGTTGATGTAGAACTCGCGGGTAACGGCCCATCCGCACCGCTCCAACAGTCGGGCCACCGAATCGCCGTAGGCGGCACCCCGAGCATGACCGGCGTGCACCGGTCCGGTCGGGTTGGCCGACACGAACTCGACGATGACCGAGCGCCCCGCCCCATCCTCGGAGCGGGCGTAGTCGTCCACGCCCGCGGTGACGACCTCGGCCAGCACGTCGTGGAGCCAGGTCGGGGCCAGGTGGAAGTTGACGAACCCGGGTCCGGCGATCTCGACCCGCTCGACGTGAGCCGGAAGGTTCGCGCTCAGGTGATCGATCAGAGCTGTGGCCAGCTCACGCGGGTTGCGCCCGGCCTTCTTGGCGGTTGCCAAGGCCACGTTGGACGACCAGTCACCGTGTTCCTTGCGAGCCGGCCGCTCCAGATCGATCCGCTCAGGCAGCGGGTCAACGGCCAACGCCACCAGGGCATCGTGCACGGCGGAAGCGAGGGCGTCGCGGATCACGGAGGAACCTTTCGGGTGCTGCGCCGAGGTCCGGGCAGGTGCCGCGGCGGTCGTCCGATCCTACGGGCACCCCCTGGCTACGCTGATATCGGTTCCTCGGCCAGAAGCCCAGGCGCATCTCACGGCCGTTGGGGGCGCTCCCCGGTCACCCACTAGGGTGACGACCCCCGCCCTCGTAGCTCAGGGGATAGAGCATCGGCCTCCGGAGCCGTGTGCGCAGGTTCGAATCCTGCCGAGGGCGCCAGAAAATTTGCGGCTGACCGCCCACAGACAGGCGGCCATGACGCCTAACGGTCAGCGTGAAGAGCGAACTCGCTCGACCATCTCAATAAGGACCCGAGCGGATAGGTCCGGTCGTCGTCGCTGCAAGGGTGATCAGACCGAGGCTTCGCCTCGGTTTAGCCATCCCGTGTTTATGGGTCGGTCCGCCTGTCGGCGCACCTCCTAAGCACCGAAGAGTTCGGCCCGCATGTCCTGCGACCAGCGCCCGGTGCACCCGTTCGGGAGCTTGCGGGGGACGCTCGACGTCAGTCCGCGGCGGGGGCGATGATGCGGCGGACGTCGGGCCAGCTGGTGGCAAAGCCTCCGTGCAGCGCCAGATCCTCCACGGCGGTGACGAGCACCCATGCCACGTCGGTGGTCTCGAAGTTGAGCGAGGAACCGAAGCGGTCGGTCACCTCCACCACCGCTGTGGTGTAGGTCCAGTCGTGGGCCGGGGTGAAGACGTGGTCTCCCAGATGCCGCCAACCCGCAGGCGGCTCGCCCACTTCCTCCGTCGACTCTCGCATGGCCGCCTCGAACGGGGACTCACCCCGATCGATCGCCCCGCCCGGACACGACCAGGTTCCCCCCTCGTGGGCCATTGCCGAACGAAGTTGGAGTAGCACCTCGTCACCGTCGGGGGCCCGAAAGACGAAGACCACACCGGCCGCTCCGAAGCGACCCCAGCGAGTCCTACCGTCCGCACAGGTGATGAATCCGTCACCGGACCGCCGCAGAACCACAGCGGAACTCTGCCACGTCCGGCTCCAGGCAGTCCTCACCACCTTCTCGTGCACAGCGACAAGGTTCTCGAAGCGGCCGATTCGGTGGGTGGCTGCTTCCGGCGGGCCGACACGCTCGTAGCCGACCAGACCCTGGTTGAGTTCTACGACGGCCGGGTCGGACCCGAGGGTTGAGCGCGGCCCGCCGCCGACAGGCGGGCGCAGGGATCCGGGTCCGCTGCGACCCCGCTGGCCCTGGCTGAGCGTCAGCCGAAGCGGGCGAGGGCCAAGACGAGCCCGGCCAGCGACAGGCCGGTGGTGATGATCCAGGTCTGGGTGGCACGCGCCGACTGCAACATCTCGACACGAAGGTCGGAGAGTTCTCCACGGACGGAACCGATCTCAGACTGAAACTCGGCGTGAAGCTCAGAACGAAGAACCCCGAGTTCGGAGCGGAGGAAGTCTTTGGTGACCGGTTCTTCGACGTCTCTTGCCGGGAAGTAGGAGAGCATCTCCTCGACTGCTTTCTC
This sequence comes from Microthrixaceae bacterium, assembly GCA_016702505.1. Lineage (NCBI taxonomy): Bacteria > Bacillati > Actinomycetota > Acidimicrobiia > Acidimicrobiales > Microthrixaceae > Microthrixaceae bacterium. The sequence continues at coordinate 140,230 of JADJDU010000001.1, read as the reverse complement.
ATCGTCGATGAGCACCGCGAAGGTCTCATAAAGCGTGTGACGGCTTCGTTCTGTCAACGACATTGTGGTGACCTCACTCCGAAGGGTCAACCAACCGCCCACAACGCAAGCCCCCTGTGGCCCGCTCCCGACGGAAGGTTCGGATCGTCTGTCAGGTCTCCCTGCAAGGGTCAATCTCACGCCACCGCCACCGTACCCAGGAGCACTGACAACCCAGACCAGGCATCCCAGACCTGGTCGTCAGGCTTGGGCGCGGGCCCGGTTGTGGGGTCCACACAGGCGTTGAAGGCTGGCGACCACGGTCTGACCGTCCTGGGCGTGGGCGTGAGTCTCAGAACCACCGCGGATCCGTGCCAAGTCCGGCTCTAGAGTTCGGGAAATGCCCTCGGTGCCGCCGGCCATCACCTACCCGGCCGACCTGCCCATCACGGCCCGGCGCGAGGAACTGCTCGAGGTGATCGCCGCCAACCAGGTGGTGATCGTCGCCGGCGAGACCGGGTCGGGCAAGAGCACTCAGCTCCCCAAGTTGTGCCTGGAACTGGGACGAGGGACCAACGGTTGGATCGGCCACACCCAGCCGCGGCGGGTGGCGGCGCGCACGGTGGCCGAACGGGTGGCCGAGGAGCTCAGCACCGACCTAGGCGGAACTGTCGGCTACGCGGTGCGATTCACCGACCGGGTGGGCGAGGACACGGCCATCAAGGTGATGACAGACGGAATATTGCTGGCCGAGCTGCAACGAGATCGGGACCTACGCCGCTACGACACGATCATCGTGGACGAGGCTCACGAGCGGAGCCTCAACATCGACGTGTTGCTCGGTCACCTCAAGCGGCTGCTCCCCCGTCGCCCCGACCTGAAGGTGATCATCACCTCGGCCACCATCGATACCGCCCGCTTCGCCGACCACTTCTGCACCGACGACAGACCGGCACCAGTGGTCGAGGTGTCAGGTCGCAGCTACCCCGTCGAGATCCGCTACCGCCCCTACGGGGGTCTGCACCCCGCCGATGAGGGCGACGACGTCATCGACGACGACCGGGACCAGGTCACCGCGGTCTGTGATGCAGTAATGGAACTGACCCGGGAAGGCCCCGGCGACGTCTTGGTTTTCCTGAGCGGCGAACGAGAGATCCGTGACACCGCCGACGCCCTGACCAAGGAGACCCTGACCGGTCGTCCACTGGCGGGCACCGAGATCCTGCCCATGTACGCCCGCCTGTCCGCGGCCGAACAGCACCGAGTGTTCGAGGCCCACCGCGGTCGACGGGTCGTCTTGGCCACGAACGTGGCCGAGACGTCGATCACCGTTCCTGGCGTGCGATACGTGGTCGACGCCGGAACGGCGCGCATCTCGCGTTACAGCCACCGGCTCAAGGTCCAGCGTCTACCCATCGAAGCGGTGAGTCAGGCGTCAGCCAACCAGCGGGCGGGTCGGTGCGGCCGGGTGGCACCGGGGATCTGCATCCGTCTCTACAGCGAGGACGACCTCCTCGCCCGTCCCGCCTTCACCGACCCCGAGATCCAGCGAACCAACCTGGCCTCGGTCATCTTGCAGATGACGAACCTGGGTCTGGGTGACGTGGCCCGGTTCCCGTTCCTCGATCCCCCCGATCCCCGCGCCATCCGAGACGGGGTTGCGTTGCTGGAGGAGCTCGACGCCGTCGTGGCGGACCGCGACGGCGATAGGAGGCGACTCACCAAGGTGGGCCGTCAGCTCGTACGACTGCCCATCGATCCTCGCCTGGCCCGGATGGTGGTGGAGGCCCAGCGTCAAGGCTGTGTCCGTGAGGTGTTGATCATCGCCGCGGCCCTGTCCATCCAGGACCCACGCGAGCGCCCGACCGATCAGGAACAGGCCGCGGCCGAAGCCCACGGTCGGTTCAAGGTCCCCGGGTCTGACCTGCTGAGTCTGGTCCGGCTCTGGGACCACCTGAGCGAGCGCCGGGACACCCTTTCCTCCAGCCGGTTCCGGCGAGAGTGTAGAGACGGGTTCCTCAACTACCTGCGGGTGCGCGAGTGGATCGACCTGCACCGCCAGTTGGCCCGAGCCGCCGCCACCCTCGACATCAAGCCATCCGAGACCGGGAACGGTGGTGGCCACGCTCATCCCGATCGGGTCCACAAGGCGATCCTGGCCGGGCTGTTGTCCCACGTCGGCATGTTGGAAAGGCCCGACGACAAGGCCCAAGGCCGCCAGCTCAACCGAGGCCGCGGACAGTCCGGTCAGCGCCAATCCCGCGAGTACCACGGGGCCCGGGGGTCACGGTTCCAGATCGCGCCCGGGTCGGGCCTGGCCCGCAAGCCCCCCGGTTGGGTGATGGCCGCCGAGTTGGTGGAGACCAACCGGTTGTGGGCCCGTCAGGTGGCCGCCATCGAGCCGGAGTGGGCCGAGGATCTGGGCGCTCATCTGGTGAAGCGCTCCTACGGTGACCCCCGCTGGGACGAACGCTCCGGGCGAGCGGTCACCACCGAACAGGTCACCCTCTACGGGTTGCCGATCGTCACGGGGAGACGGGTCGGTTACGACCGGGTCGACCGAGACGAGGCCCGGGACCTGTTCATCGAGCACGCCCTCGTCCGTCGGGAGTGGGACTCACCTCATCCGTTCTTGGTCCACAACGACGAGGTGATGGAGGAGGCCCAAGCCATGGGCGACCGCTTCCGCCGGGCCAACACGTTCGTGGACGATCACACCCTGTTCGAGTTCTACGACGACCGGGTCGGACCCGATGTCGTTTCCGGCCGCCACTTCGACCGCTGGTGGAAGCAGGCTCGCCGGGACCAGCCCACTCTGCTCGACCTGACCGTCAGCGACCTGCTGGAGCCCGAAGCAGTGCCCGACGGATTGGACCCGGCCGACTTCCCCGACACCTGGGTCCAGGGAGGCCTGAGTCTGTCGCTGTCGTACCGGTTCGAACCCGGCCACGATCTGGACGGCGTTACGGTACGAATCCCCCTGGCGGTGCTGAACCAGGTGGAACCGTGGGACTTCGACTGGCAGGTGCCGGGGTTGCGGGCCGACCTGGTGAATGCCCTGATCCGCACCGCACCCAAGGATCTGCGCCGCCAACTCAGCCCCCTCACCCCCACAATCGAACGGGCGGTTGCTGCCGTCAAACACCAGGACCGTGCCCTGGTGGAGGTGCTGGCCGACGTTCTGTCCGAGCAAACCGGAATCCGAGTCGGGGCCGACGCCTTCAACCACCGGCGGGTGGACGACCACCTACGGATCACCTTCGCCGCCACCGAGGGGACCGGGCCAGCTGCCGAGTTGGTGGCGATCGGCAAGGACCTGGACGACCTGAAGCGCCTTCTCGGCAGCCGCGCCCGGGCCGCGATGGCCGAAGCCCTTGCCCGATCCGCGGCCAAGCACCAGGCCCACCACGCACCTAGCCCGGAAGCCGGCTCCGACCCCACCATCACCGGTGAGAGAACGAACGGACCCCGACCATCCCCCTCCGACGGACAACCCATGACCGCCGCGTCGCCAAACGCGGTCGACGGGGCTCCCAGCGCCGTGGGTGTCGAACGAAAGGGGGTGACCGGTTGGGATTTCGGAGACCTACCGGTTGCCGTCCACTCCGAGGTCGATGGTCATCGGATCACCGGGTACCCCGCCCTGTTGGATCGAGGTGAGTCGGTCGACATCAAGGTGTTCTCCACCCCCGAGATCGCCAGCAAGATCATGGCCGTCGGCCTGCGTCGCCTGTTGCTGCTCTCGGTGCCGGTGGGAATCCGAGGCCTGGAGGGAGGTGTACCCAACCGAGTCCGGCTGGCCCTGGCCGCCGACGATGACCTGAGCCTCGGCCTGCTCCTCCGGGACTGCATCAATGCCGCCGCCGACCGGGTGATCGCTGACCACGGTGAAGACGTGCGCGATGAGCCAGCCTTTGAAACCCTCGTACGACGGGCGCGTGACCACCTGCGCCAGATGGCCACCACGGCCCTGGCCGACACCGGTCGCCTGGTGGTCACCGCCGCGGAGCTCGACCGACAACTCGAGCGGCTGACCAGCCCCACCCTCGCGGACCTGGTGGCCGATGCCCGGGCCCACCGACGACGTCTCGTCCATCCCGGTTTCGTGACCGAGGCCGGTATCTCACGCCTTGCCGATGTCGACCGCTACCTCCAGGCCCTAGGCCACCGGATCGGGCGAATAGCCGAAGCACCCGCCCGGGACCGACGCCACCTCGCCGAGGTCGCCGCCGTGGAGGCGGACCACGCCAAACTGCTGGCCGCCTTGCGGCCCAGCCAGGTCACCCCCCGGGTGAAGGAGGTGACCTGGATGATCGAGGAGCTGAGGGTGAGCCTGTTCGCCCAGACGGTAGGAACCCGCGGCCCCGTCAGCGCCAAACGGATCACCCGCGAGCTAGACACCCTCTTCGCCGGTCACCTCGACTGACAAACGGTTCTCGCCCCGGTCCGTCAGACCGGCCGGGCTGGCGATCCCGACGCGGACTTCAGGTTCCGACCGCTGCTTCGAATGCCCGGGCGAAACCAACGAGCTGGTCAGCGCAGTTCCAAGGCAAAGATAAAAAGAGGGTGTACGCGGCCTTTCGAACCCAGGAACCACAGTACGTAGCGGCCCAAGAGATTCCGGGTTAGAAACTCAGGAATGGGACTGAGAAGCAATTGGAAGAGATGTCACGGCTCTACACCGATGCGGTGAGGCCCCACCTGATTCCCGGCGAGGAACTGACGGGTGGTACATGCGACGCATCGCAAGGCCTTCTCGTCCGTCAGCTTCGCCATCGGGGTCACGCCGAGCCGCCTGGTCATGGTGCCGACGAACCGACGGGCCGAGGCCTCGGGCCCGCCGGTGTCGATCAGCCCGACCGACGTGGTCAGGTCGTCGGTGGACGGATTCGGCGGCGGCCTCGGTGAGTTCCTGAAGGCAGAGACGGGCGACATCCGAATCACTACTGCCGACACCACCTACAAGCTCATGGCCCTGGGCGGCGGCCTCGACAACATGATCACCGGGCCTACGCAGAGCCAGGGCAAACAGGCCTTGGTCGAGTGGCTCTGGAACGTCCGCCACCCCGCTGGATGAGCCCACCGGCACCACAAGGAACACACAATCGGCTGACCGCGACGACTGACCTATCAGCGGATCCCGGCTGAGGAGTGACCTCGGCCGATACGCCAGCTACTTCTCTCCGGGTGCTTTGGGTTCGCGGGGGAGGCCGAGGAACTTCTCGCCGACGATGTTGCGCTGGATCTCGGCGGTACCGCCCCAGATGGTCTCGGAGCGGGAGAAGAAGAACGACGACATCATCGGACTCGGCTTGTAGGTGTCGCGGCCCTTGGCTCGCATCGCCGCCGGCCAATTGCCGGACTCGGGGCCCGTGGACACCAACATCGATGCGGCCCCGAAGATGTCGAGGGCCAACTCCATGGCGTCACGGTGCATCTCGGACCAGAACATCTTGTTGGTGAGGCCCAGAGCGACCACGCCCATGTCCTTGGTCTTGTTGAGGGTCTGGGTGAGCGACCGCAGGCCGTTGATGCGCAGGATCTGGATCTTGGTGTAGTAGCGGGCCAGGCCTTGGCGGATCACTGGATCCTCGATCGAGCCGTTGCGCTTGGCCTCGGCCACCATCAACAGGTACTCCTGTTCGAAGCGGCGGTAGCCGGTGGTGGCCGACATTCCCCGCTCGTGGCTGAGCGTCGAGTTGGCCACGGTCCAACCGCCGTTGACGCCGCCGACCACGTTCTCCTTGGGGCAACGGGCGTTGGTGAAGAACACCTCGTTGAACTCGGCGGTGCCGTCGGGCTGGACGATGCCCCGCACCTCGATGCCGTCCTGTTTCATCGGCACCAACAGGTAGGAGATCCCGGCCTGCTTCTTCACGTTCGGGTCGGTGCGAGCCAGCACGAAGCAGTAGTCGGCGAACTGGGCCTGGGTGGTCCACACCTTCTGGCCGTTGATCACCCATTCGTCACCGTCGAGCACGGCCGTGGTCTTCAGCGATGCGAGGTCCGAACCGGAGTCGGGCTCGGAGAAGCCCTGACACCAGGCCATCTCGCCCTTCATGATCTTGGGTAGGAAGTACTTCTTCTGCTCCTCGGTGCCGTGCTGGAGGATGGTCGGCCCAACGAGGGTGTCACCGAAGAAGTCGGCGCGCATCGGGGCCTTGGCCCGAGCGAACTCCTCGGCCAACACCACGTTCTGCATGGTGGAGAGTCCTTTGCCGCCGTACTCGGTGGGCCACGACGCGCATATCCACCCACCGGCGAAGAGCTTGGACGGCCACTCCTCGTTGAACTTCTTCTTGTCGTCGGGCGACATCTCGAAGCCCTCGTCGAACCAGCCTGCCGGCAGGTTTTCCTCCAACCAGGCCCGGATCTCGATACGGAACTCTTCGGCTTCGGCGGGGTAGCTCAGGTCCATTCCGCTATCTTGACCCGCCGGTCAAGATCGCGCCAACCGCACTCCGGGCACCCCTCCGCGGTGTGGGCCACCATCACCTGGACGGTGCCGTCGCCCATGTCGGTGGCACGCCATCGCTAGGCACTAGGCGGTGGTGGGCTTCTTCTTGGGTGGGGGGCGGTCATGACGCGGGGGAAGCCGATGGCGGTCTCGGGCCATCGGTTGCGGCTGTTGCGCGACAGCCGGGCCATCAAGGAAATGGCGCCCGGATCGTCCTCCTCGGCCGGGCGGGTGATGATCCGTCCCGCCGCAGCCATACGGTCCATGATGGCCTTGCCCAACTCGGTCCGAACCACGGTGAGTGTCCAGTCGGAGAACTGGCCGATTCCTCCAGTGGAGATGTCGGCGTGCTCGGCGGCGAAGTCCGGGCAGTGCGTACAACCCTCCCGGGTCCATGCATGGCATTCCTTGAGCGGGATCTCGTGGTACGCGCCATCGTGGGTCCAGATCTGGAAGACGCCCTTGATGTTGACCTTCTTGATGTCGGCTCGAGCAATGCCGTACTTCGCCTCGAACAGCTCCTCGAAGATCCGGTCGTCGAAGGTCTTCGAGCACAGCAGTCCGAGAGTCACCTGGATCGGCTTGCCCACCTTGCCGATCTTGCGACTCCACATCACCGGAGCGGCCGAGGTCTGGCAACCCATGCCCACCAGAGCCAACTTCTCTAGCCCTCTCTCACGGGCCTCGTCGTAGGCGAGCCAGTTCGCAGAGTAGGTGTACCGACTCCCGGCCGCGTCGAGGACCTCCTCAGGAGTGGTGGCCACCCCCGGCTTGGCCCGCCATGAAGAGCCGTCGCCTTCGATCTGGCTGACCAGCGCCCCGTCTATGTAGCCCTCTTCCAGCAGCCAGATGAGGATCGCGGAGACCAAGCCGCCGTCCTGCCCCCGATCGTGCACCTCGTCGTCGGCGGCACGAACCAACAGCACCTGTTCGGCTATGCCCCAGATCTCATCGCGCTCGCGGGCCCGGGCGAAAAGGTGCTCTTCTGCGGTGGGTTCCCAGTCCCGGAAGCGGGGACACGCCCTGGTACAGGACGTACAGCCCTTCTGACCGTGGACACAGTCGGTGGGCCCCAACTCGTCCTCGACGTGGAACGGTCGGTAGCCGCCCTCCTTGTGGTGGTATCCGATGACGTCGTGCGGGCAAGAGATGACACAGGCCGAACAGCCGGTGCACAAACCTGCGTCGATCACCTCGGCGAAAAGCTCGGCCCACTGGTGGGTCCAACGTCCCTGTTCGCGCTCCAGCGGTCCGGTGACGGGCGGGACCGGAGCCTCGGCTGGGGCGGCAGCGGAGTCGAGCTGAGGTTCGGTGACCGTCATGGCCGAACATGGTACGAGCATCTCTGCCCGAAGCGCTCGTTACGGCCCCCACTCCCCATGGTCACCGCGGGACAGCCGACCACGGCTGCTTACTCGGCTGCCTCGGTGAGGGCTTCGGACAGGGCCGGATGCACCAGGATGCTCTCGGCCAGATCGATCACCTTCAGCCCCGCGGTCACCGCAACGGCGATCACCGAGATGAGCTCGGCGGCGTGACGACCCACGATCGAACCGCCCAGTACGACGCCGGTGGCAGGGTCCGAGACGATCTTCACGAAACCCCTGGGATCGTTGTTGATCAGGGCCTTGGCCGAAGCCGAGAACGGAACCTTGGTGACTCGCACCTTGCGGCCTTCGGCAAAGGCATCGGCCTCAGCCAGGCCGACATCGGCGATCTCGGGGTCGGTGAAGATTGCCGATGCCGCCTTCTCGTAATCGAGGTGACGGTGGGGCCCGGCGTGCAGGCCGAGGGCGTGTTCGGCGATCTTGCGACCCTGGATGGAGGCGACCGAAGACAGCGGCAGCTTCCCCGACAGGTCACCGGCAGCGTAGATGTGGGGCACCGACGACTTGCAGTTGTGATCGACCTTGACGTAGCCGCCGTCTAGCTCGACGCCGATCTCCTCCAGGCCGAGGGTCTCGGAGTTGGGGATCGACCCGATGCACAAGAGCACGTGGGATCCACGGGCGACGCGGCCGTCGTCGCAACGAACGGCCACACCCTCATCGGTCACGTCGATGCCCTCTGCTCTGGCCCCCTTGAACAGCTTCACACCACGACCCAAGAAGTCGTCCTCCAGCACGGCTGCAACCTCGGGGTCCTTCTGGGGCAGCACTTGCTGGCGGCTCACGATGAGGGTGACGTCGCAACCGAATGCCGAGAACATGTGAACGAACTCCACCCCGGTCACACCTGAACCGACCACCACCAGATGGTCGGGCAGGGTGGGCGGTGGATAGGCGTGGCGAGTGGTCAGCACCCGTTCACCGTCGATCGGGGCCCAGTCTGGGATTCGGGGCCGGCTTCCGGTGGACAGGACAACAGTGTCAGCGGGGATCACCTGCACCACACCGTCGAGTCCGGTGACCTCCACCTCGTTGAGTCCGACCATACGGCCCGAGCCCTGCAACAACCGCACTCCCTGACTGGCGAGCAGACCGGTGACGGACCCTTCAAGGCGGGACTCGATACCGGCGATGCGGGTACGCAGGGCGTCGAAATCGAGGTGGGCGTCCACCCCCCGCAGGCCCATTCCCTCGGCCTGGCGCAGCAGCGTCATGGCGTCGCCCGTGGCGATCATGGCCTTGGAGGGGATGCAGTCCCACAGGTGGGCGGCGCCGCCGACCACGTCCCGTTCGATGAGGGTGACCTCGGCACCGAGGCGGGCGGCGGTGGTAGCGGCCTGGTTTCCGGCAGGTCCGCCCCCGATGACGACGAAGCGATGGGCCATGTCCGCTCAGGCTAGTGATGTCAGGAGAGGGCCTTGTCCGGGGGGGTGTTCAGCCGAGGTCGGCGGAACGGTCGATGATGTCGGCGGCGCCATCGGAATCGACGTGACCGGCCACAATTCGGGCCGCGTCGAGCACGGCCGGAGCGGCGTTTCCCATGGCGACGCCCCAGCCCACGGCTTGGATGGCGGGGATGTCGTTGTGCCCGTCTCCCACCATCATCGAGTCGGCGAGGTCGACCCCGACGTGGGCGGCCACTTTGGACACTCCTGATGCCTTGGAGACGTCGTGACGGGTCAACGAGACGAAAGCTGCTCCGGGCATTGCCGGGGAGGTGGCCGCCGAGCCGACGGTTCCCTCCGGTGCGCTGGCCACGGCATCGTCAGCGGCGTCGAGTGGGACCACGAACTGGGCTCGAACGACGTCGCCGTCGAGGCTGGAGATCGGGCGTCTCCGGAACGGAAGGTCTAGGAGGTTCGCGTGAGATCGGGCCAACGGTCGGTCATCGTCCACCGCATAGTCGTCCCAGGTGTAGGCCTCCAGCACCCATCCCCTGGCCGCGGCGATCGACATTGCGGCGGCAAGGGAATCGGCTGGAAGCGGCGTGAGGTCGACCTCACCGGTCGACGGTTGCCACAGGGCGGCCCCGGTGTGGAATACGTGCCACCCGGAGGGGTCTAGTCGTTCGGCCCACTCACGCGTCGGGCCTGCGGCCAAACGGGCCGTACACAGGGTGAGGCGTTGACCCCGCCGTCTTGCCCGATCTGCGGCCGACCAGACCGCGGATGACGGGACGCCCTTGGACCCGACCAGGGTGCCGTCGACGTCGAGGCAGATGAGTTTGACCATGGCTGGCTCACGCTACGGGTGAAGCCGGTGTCGCTCCAATCTTCCCACCCTTGCGCGACTATCACATTTCATGCTATTTCATGACTTTCCAATATTCGCCATGGAGGTGCCGTAAATGCTGCCCCAGAATCCCGTCACCCCGACCGCCGTGGCGGTTCCGCTCATCGAACCGGTTCGCTTCGATGACGGGGCCGCGGCCGCGTTGTCGGCCGCTCTCGCGGTCCTCGCCGATGAGCTGGACCGCTTTCGGCGCCGCACCGAAGCAAACGCAGACCTGGCCCGCCGTGACTGGGCTGGCTACAGCCGACAGTGGTTCGACTCTCGAGCCGCCGAGCTCCAAGAACGCATCACCCTGGCGGCCCGGCGCGCCGAGGACGACCGTCAAGAGGTCGAGCAGGCCCGCAGTTGGGCCGTGGCCGAACAGCAACGCCGCGTTGACGCCGCAGCCGCCGAGGCCGCACAGGTCACGGCCGCAGCCGAGGCGGCACAAGCGGAGGCCACCACAACCGAGGCCGTGACCGTCCCATGACCATCAGCTCCGCACGACCAGACCTGCTAACTCGGGCGTCCGCGGGCGTGACAGCAGCCGGGAGCCACCTCGAAGACGCCGCCCATGCCGTCAGCGTGGCATCGGCCGCATTCCAGGACGCCTGCCCAGACCGACATGTTTCGATCAGCGCCCACCGCCTCACCAGATCGGCTGAGACATCCATCCACGACCTGGCCCGTCATCTCGAACGCATCGCCGAAGCGTTCCGGCTGGCCGACTCCAAACCAGCGACCGAGCGCCTATCGGTCACCACCGATCAGCACCTCAGTGAGGTGATCTCCGCGCACTACGGCACCCTCGACTCAGCCCTCACCCGTCCGACCAGGGCGGCAGCGGCACGGGGACGTGTCGATGCCCACAAGGCCATCCTGGCCGCATCCCGGGGTGGACCGGCAGCTGCGGTCGAGTTCATCACCTCCCAGGGATCCCTCAGCACCGACCCCGTCTACCTGGCCGCCCTGTTCAACGAGCTGGGGCCAGAACGACTCGCCACCTACGTGGAGACCTTGGCCGCCGACACGTCGCCCTGGGAGGTCGAGATCGGCCCGTTCCGCCAACTGGCCGACGCCTGGGCCACGGCCACCCGCACCCTCGACCAACCGATACCCGAAGCTCACCTGGAGGTGGACATGATCAACAAGCTCCTGAAGGAACCGATCGGCCGAAACGTGCTGCGGGCACTCGCCGGCGCCTCCGGCGTCCGTTCCGGCCTGGCCTACCTGGCCATGGTGCTCACTCCTCTGCTGTTGGTGTCGGCCATAACCGACGCCGATGTGTCCAGCTCCTACCGGTTCCTCACCGGTCCGGGACGCACCTCCGATCCCGACGTTGCCTTCCTCAACGCCTTGAGCCTGACCCCGGGCTCGGCAGATTTCCTCCTCACCGACGACCGCACCGGCGCAACCGTGGCCAAGCGGGTCCGATGGCTGCTCGACAACGGCACCGCCGCCCAGCCAGCCGCAGTCACCATCATCCGAGACCTCCTCGAGAATCCGGCGCTCCAGCCCGGAAGCTCGACACCGCTACCAAGGACCGAGATCCTCCGTGGCGTCTATGACTGGGTGGTCAAACACGGCGCCACCGAGGTCACCGAGCCGTTGGCCCAACTCCTGGCCGACTTCATGGCCGAGGACCTCGCGTTGTTCACGGCCCGGGTCGACCAGGTTCGCGGCGGCAACCCCGGCCGGGTATTCGAGGCGATCGCCCAATACGAGAAGCCATGGCTCACCACTCTGTTGGCCTTGGAGACCCACAGCCTGCAACGGATCCGGGCCACCCTTCACAGCCCATCCCACGAACAGATCACAGCCATGGACGATTTCGACAAGCTGGCCGATGCCCTAGAGGTGGCTGCGGCCGCCAGCGATCGGCCCGGGCCTGGGTCGGTGGCGACGTTCAGCCTCCTAGGCCTGGTGGTAAACCCGGTGACCGGCGCACTCACCAAGGGCGCGAACCCCGTGGTTGGCACTCTGGTCGGTGCCGGCCTCAAAATGGCTCTCGACGAGTGGCAGGAATCCACCGTGCCCGAGGCCGGCGATCGCGAGGAACGAACCCGACTCGAACGCGAGACCCTGCGCCGCCAGGTCTGGGTCGTCATCGCCTCAGACGAGAACCTCTCCAAGCAACTGAACTGGTTCATCGGCGGTACAGACCCAACCGCTCCCCCATCGACGGGAACCTCAATCAAGAGCGTCACTGACCTGATCAACCTCACCCCGTCAGGCGAAGATCTGGACGAGTTCCACGGGTGGGTGGACGGCCAACCCCGAGAGCTCCAGGCGTTGGTAGCGCTCTACCTCGAAGGCTGCTGAACAGTTCTCCACGCCGGTAGAGGAGCCTGGTCCCATTGGGGTCTATCCGATGTGGCCCCGTAGGCTCGCGATCGTGACCGATGCCTCAGAAACCCCCGGCCTGGACACCTGGAAGGCCTTGGCGGCCAAGGATCTCAAGGGCCGCGACCCCGAGACCCTCACCCGCACCAGGCCAGAGGGCATCGACGTCAAGGCGTTGTACACCGCCGCCGACGTGCAGGACCTCGACACCGACACCTTGCCGGGCCTGGCCCCGTTCACCCGTGGGGTTCGGGCCACCATGTACGCAAACCGACCCTGGACCATCCGCCAGTACGCCGGGTTCTCCACCGCCGAGGAATCCAACGCCTTCTACCGTCGCAACCTGGCCGCTGGCCAGCAGGGCGTGTCGGTGGCCTTCGATCTGGCCACCCACCGGGGCTACGACTCCGATCACCCTCGGGTGGTGGGCGATGTGGGCAAGGCCGGGGTGGCCATCGACTCGGTCGAGGACATGAAGATCCTCTTCGACGGCATCCCGCTGGACCAGATGTCGGTGTCGATGACCATGAACGGCGCCGTTTTGCCGGTGCTGGCGTCCTTCGTCGTCGCCGCCGAAGAACAGGGCGTCACCCAGGACAAGCTGGCCGGGACCATCCAGAACGACATCCTCAAGGAGTTCATGGTCCGCAACACCTACATCTATCCGCCCGAGCCGAGCATGCGGATCGTGGCCGACATCATCGAGTACACGTCGGACCACATGCCCAAGTGGAACTCGATCTCGATCTCGGGCTACCACATGCAAGAAGCGGGGGCCACGGCCGAACAGGAGTTGGCCTTCACCATCGCCGACGGGTTGGAGTACGTGCGCTCGGCGCTGGCCCGAGGCCTCGACGTCGACAAGTTCGCGGGCCGGTTGAGCTTCTTCTTCGCCATCGGCATGGACTTCTTCATGGAGGTCGCCAAGCTGCGAGCCGCTCGCATCCTCTGGCACCGGGTCATGAGCCAGTTCGAACCCAAGGACCCCAAGTCGCTCATGCTGCGCACGCACTGCCAGACGTCGGGGGTATCGCTCACCGCACTCGACCCGTACAACAACGTGATCCGTACCACTATCGAAGCGTTGGCGGCGGTGCTGGGCGGAACTCAGTCGCTGCACACGAACGCCTTCGACGAAGCGCTCGGCCTTCCCACCGACTTCTCGGCCCGCATCGCCCGCAACACCCAGCTCGTGATCCAAGAGGAGACCGGGGTTCCCCACGTCATCGACCCGCTGGGTGGCTCGTACTACGTCGAAGCCCTCACCCAGAACCTGGTCGATTCGGCATGGGCGCTGATCGAAGAGGTGGAGGAACTGGGGGGAATGACCAACGCGGTGGAGTCGGGCATGCCCAAGCTCCGTATCGAAGAGTCCGCTGCCCGTCGCCAGGCCCGCATCGACCGAGGCGAAGAGGTCGTGGTCGGTGTGAACAAGTACAAGCTCGACAACCCTGAAGCCGTCGACGTGCTCGACATCGACAACGCCGCCGTGCTGGCCCAGCAGGTCGCCAAGCTGGAACGAATCCGTGCCGAACGTGATGACGCTGCCGTGACCGCCGCACTGGAAGCCCTCACCGAAGGGGCACGGTCCGACGGCAACCTGCTGGCCCTGTGCATCGACGCCGCCCGAGCCCGAGCCACCGTGGGCGAGATGAGCGACGCCATGGAAGCGGTCTTCGGTCGCCATGCCGCGGAGGTTCGAACGATCCAAGGTTTCTACGGTCACGCCTACGAGGGCGACGAGCGCTTCGCCGCCATCCAGGCCCGCATCGACGCCTTCGCCGAGGCCCAGGGCCGCCGGCCCCGGATGCTGGTGGTGAAGATGGGCCAGGACGGCCACGACCGTGGGGCCAAGGTGATCGCCACCGGGTTCGCCGACCTCGGCTTCGACGTGGACGTGGGAGTGCTGTTCCAGACCCCAGCCGAGGCCGCCGCCGACGCAGTGGACAACGACGTCCACGTGATCGGCGTGTCCAGCCAGGCCGCCGGCCACAAGACCCTGGTCCCGCAGCTCATCGAAGAGTTGGAGGCTCGTGGTGCTGGAGACATCAAGGTGGTCGTGGGTGGGGTGATCCCGCCTCAGGATTTCGACCACCTTCGGGATGCCGGGGTAGCCGCCATCTTCCCGCCCGGTACCAACATCGTCGACGCTGCCACCCAGGTCCTGGATCTTCTCGACTGAAAGGTACGAGCCAACCATGAGCCCGAGTGACGCCAAGCCCACCCCGGTTCCGTTCGAGGCGGCGCGCCTCGGGCCGCTCACTTTGCGGAACCGGGTGATCAAGGCGGCCACCTTCGAAGGGGTCATGCCCCGAGGCCAGGTCACCCCGGAGCTGATCGATTTCCACGTCCGTGTCGCTCGCGGCGGTGCGGCGCTGTCGACGGTGGCGTACTGCGCCGTCTCCAAGGGGGGCAGGGTCAGCCGGGACACCATGGTTATGACCCCCAACATGGTCGGTGACCTCACCCGCCTCACCGCAGCGGTGCAGGCCGAAGGGGCCAAGATCAGCGCCCAGCTCGGTCACGCCGGCCTGGTGGCCCAGGCCCACAACCGACGGAACCCGAGCCTGGCCCCATCCACCCGGTTCAGTGCCCCGGCCACCGGCGTCATCCGAGCGGCCACCCGTGAGGATCTGGACCAGGTGGTGTCCGACTTCACCGCGGCCACCACCGTCGCCATCGAAGCCGGGTTCGACGCGGTGGAGGTTCACATCGGGCACAACTACCTGCTCAGCTCCTTCCTCAGCCCCAATCTCAACCACCGTCGAGATGAGTTCGGCGGAAGCATCGAGAACCGGGCTCGATTCCCGCGCCGCGTTCTCGAGGCAGTCCGAAAGGTCGCCGACGGGCGCATCGCCGTCATCGCCAAGCTCAACATGGCCGACGGCGTGGAGCGCGGGCTCTGGCTCAGCGAGAGCCTCCAGTTCGCCAAGCTCTTCGAATCCGACGGCACGCTCGACGCCATCCAACTGACCGGAGGCAGCTCGCTGCTCAACGGGATGTACTACTTCCGCGGTGACGTCCCGCTGCGTGAATTCGCCGAGGCCCAAGGACCGCTCATCGGCCTAGGCGTTCGAGCCTACGGCCGTCGGATCTTCCCGAAGCTGCCGTTCGAGGAGGCGTTCTTCCTCCCCTTCGCCCGTCAGTTCCGACGTGAGCTGGACATCCCCTTGATCCTCCTGGGCGGGATCAACGAGCTGTCCACCATCAACTCGGCCGTGGCCGACGAGGGTTTCGAGTTCGTCGCCATGGCACGCGCCCTGCTGCGCGAACCCGACCTGGTCAACCGCTTCGAACGCAACCACCAGAGCGCCGGAATCTGCGTGCACTGCAACAAGTGCATGCCCACCATCTACACCGGCACCCGCTGCGTCCTGGTCGACTCGCATCCATCGATCGCACCCGCCCGGTAGCGCTCCAAACACAAACGGGACGCGATCGTCCCCACCGCCAGCGCAGATGTCGCTGGGGAACCATCGCTCTCGGGGTCCCATAGCAAGCGAGCGAATAGGGAGTTTGGTGGGGCCGAACCCGCTGTTGCAGGTCCGGCCCCGTGATGTCGGCGACATCACCGTGTCTGGCCGGTGGGATTTGAACCCACGACCCCCGCGACCCAAACGCGGTGCGCTTCCAAGCTGCGCTACGGCCAGTTCGACCAACGCTACCCGCTGGCACAGCCGGTACTGTTCGCCCCATGACCGCTGACGATCTCGGGGACCGAGCACGACTCATTTCACTCACCGTCGCCGATCAGCCATCAGCTTGGGAGGCCGCCGGCTTCTCCGTGTCTGCACACCCCGGAGCCCGCGGCGCCATCCACCTGGGTGACACCGCCATCGTCCTCACCGGAGGGGGCGAGCGGTCCGACATCGGAGGCATCCAGGGCTGGACCGTGGGCGGACTCGACGCTCCAGCCGGGCCTGGACTGATCGATGGGATCGTCACCGAGTTCGAGGCGTGCATCCCCTCGTCATCTCGATCAGGGTCCGACGAAGCGGTGACACCCCACCCCAACGGCGCCCTCGGCATCGACCACGTGGTGATCATCACCCCCGACCTGGACCGCACCACCGCCGCGTTCGTCGACCGCGGCCTCGGGGTCCGACGAATCCGAGACACCGAGTCATATGGGGCGCCGATGCGCCAAGCCTTCCTTCGCATCGGTCCATCGGTGGTCGAGGTCGTGTCGGGCAACATCGACAACCCTGACCCAGGCAAGGCCCAAGGGCCGGCACAGTGGTTCGGAATGGCTCTCGACGTCGACGACTTGGACTTGGTGTCTGACCTGCTCGGCGACGGCCTGGGTGCCATCAAACCCGCCGTGCAACCTGGGCGGCGCATCGCCACCATCCGCCACAAGACCTACGGAATGACCGTCGCCGTCGCCCTCATGGATTCTCGAGGCTGACGTGCTCGACCACGTTTTCACCGACGCGATCGGAGCGTTGCGAGACACCGTCGAGAGCGCCCTCCTTGAACGTCAGGCCTTCGAGGAACGGTTCCAGGCCGATGTCCTGCTCGGGGACCTCACATGGGAAACGTCCTACGCCCTACCTGGGGAGGGCAGCCCGCCCCGGACCCGGGCCGACATAACCCTCGACTGGCCGACCTGGGCTCAGACCGCGTATCGATCCTGGTACATCGGCGAGACCCTCGATGACCCGCCCCGCATCGAGATCGAGATCGTGTTTCGCGTTCAGCGACTTGCGGCATCCCCGGACCCTCAACGGGTCCTGGCCGTCTTGCCCGAGGAGTCGAGCCCCATCGGCGGTGAGGTCCTCTACCGCTCGGGTCCCACCCTCGAAACCATCTTCGATGGCGACCTGGACGACGCCGAGTACGCGATCGAGGTCTCCTATGAAGGGTCCTACGACCTGGACGAGATCGTGCTGGCCGACGGATCGAAGTTGGACGAGTACTTCAGTTCTATGGGCGGTTGGATCGCGTCAACGCTGGTACGGCTCGGAGACCTGACCTTCGAGTTCCTACCCCCCGACGATGCCCAACCCTGACCCAGCGGCGGCGAATACCTCGACCCCAAAGGCCCCGTCCCCAGGGGCCATCGCCACCGTCGCCCCGTCAGGCGAACGATCGAAGACGGTCTCGGCCCTCACTACGAGGGACCAGGTGGAAAAGGCCCAGCTAGTCGTTTCATCGGGTTGGCCCGCCTGGTCGTTACCCCGGTCCGGTGACGTCGTCGATGGTGGTGGAAGTTCGCCCCCTCACCTGAGCCCGCTTCCAGACCCGGAACCGACGACCCCGCCCCGGTACTGATCCAGTCCTCGGGGACCGTGGTGGAGGTGGAGTCGGGCTCGAAGTCCTCGCACACCTCCGCGGTCTGGAACCCCTCGATGGTGAAGCGGGTGAGCGGGTTGCCGCTAACGACACGGTTAGGACGCAGGTCGGTGGCCCGGTAGCGGATACCAACTGGGCCGCCATCTCGGCGAAACGCCACCAGACGCAACAGGGCTCCCCGCGGCGGATCACGGAACTCGGTTACGGTGCGGAACCCCTCGGGGGCCACCCCGACCAGGAACGAGGTGAGCGGCGTGGCCGGACCCTCCACCTCCCAGTACGGCTGGCTCTCGGGGTCCCACAACACCATTCGGGTGAAAGCGCCCGCAGCGCAGTCTGGTACGCGAGCGACGTGCAACCCTCCGGCGAGGTGGACGCCGAGCGGATCGGCCCAGTTGTCATCGCCCAGCTGGTCGCGACCGACCTCGGGCAGCACCTCCACCGCGCGTCGGGTGAGAGCCACCGTTGCCACGCCGACCACCAAGAGCAGCACAGCCAGCACCATGAACGACGGCGTCCGCCGACCCCACCAGTGGGACGGTTCGGGACCTGCTGCCCTCATGAACCCAGGCCGGTCCTCGGGACCGGTCATGGGCGGGGGGCCACAGCAGAGACCATGCGGACGATGAGCTCCTCCCACGCGGGTCCGGCCGGCAGCGGTGAATCGGTCACCTCGAGCAGCAGAAAACCGAGGCCGACGGCGTGGCAGAACGTCACGATGGCATCGGTGTCCAGCGCCGGGTCGATACCGCCCTCGGCCTTGGCGGCATCGACCACCTCTGCCAACCGGCGACTGCGCTGGGCCATGCCCGTCCGCATGATGGCGTGTACCTCTGGTTCGTGACGGGACGCGGTGAACGACTCCAGCAGCATCCCCTGGAGGGATTCCTCGCCCTCGGCCTGGTCGCGATCCACCAGGTGACTTCCCGCCACCAGGAGGATGTCTTCCATCCGCCCCTGAAACCGGTGGTCGGCGAACAGGGCATCGAACTCATCGCCGGTGGCGTCTTCGAGTGCCGCGGCGAGCAGATCAGCCTTGCCCCGGTATCGAGAGTAGATCGCCCCGGTGGTTACCCCGGCCCGGCGAGCGATCTCGGCCACCCGTGCTCCGCTGTAGCCCCGGGCCGCGAACTCGGCGGCCGCGGCCGCCAACAACCGCTGTCCAAGCGGGTCGTCGCCGGGTACTGGCTCGGCACCGATGCCGGACGGGGGCGGGGTCGTTGGTGCTGACACCCTTGAAGAATACCGACGGCACTCCGGGTGACCGACCGCAGCCGACCAAGGGGCAGCCCGGTTACCCTCGGGTCGATGCGAGTACCCCTGGCCAGTGTGTGCGTGTTCGCGGGATCCAACCCTGGGCACGACCCCGCCTTCGAGGATGCCGCCACCCGCCTCGGGCGGGTCTTGGCCCTCCGTGGCATCGAGGTCGTGACCGGAGGTGGTCGGGTCGGCTTGATGGGAGCAGTGGCAGACGCCGCCATGGACGCCGGCGGCCGTGTGATCGGGGTCATCCCGAAGGACCTGGCCGACCGGGAACTCGCCCACCACGGCCTGTCCGAGCTCCACGTCGTCGAGTCGATGCACGCTCGCAAGCTGGCCATGGCCGACCGGTCGCAGGCCTTCATCGCCCTGCCCGGCGGCTTCGGCACGTTGGAGGAGGTCATGGAGGCCTTCACGTGGACGCAGCTCGGCATCCATGCCAAGCCGGTAGGCGTGTTGGACGTGAACGACTTCTACCGGCCCCTGCTGACGTTCCTCGACGCAGTCGTGACCGCCGGATTCATCCACAGCCGGCATCGGACCCAGTTCCTGTCGGCCACCGATCCCGACGACTTGCTCGACGATCTCCACCGCTGGGAGCCGACCACGATCTCCAAGGCACTGGGACCCGAGGATCGCTGAGGCCGGCCCAATCCCCACACGATGGTGAATCGACTGCCCATGAGCGATGGAGAACCCAATCGGCTCGGGGCTCAGGCAGACATCGACCCGATGAGTTCGGCCACCGCGGTGACAAGCGATTCTGTCGACGCGTCAGCACGTGCTGTTGCCGCAGCCAGGTCGCCGGCGCCCGCCACCGGCTCGACCACCTCGACGTAGCACTTGAGCTTCGGTTCTGTACCGCTGGGACGCACCACCACTCGCCCCGCTTCCAGGTGGAAGGTCAACACGTCGGCCGGCTCCAAACCTCGAGCCAGATCACCATCCCCCAGGTCATCGACGTCGACAACGCGGTGCGGCCCGATGGCCGTCGGGGGCGTGGACCTCAGCTCGGCCATCACCCCGCCGAGACGTTCACGGGCACCGAGGCCACCCAGGCGACACACCCACTGGTCGGTGCGGTGAACGCCGTGGGCCACAGCTAGGTCGTCGAGGACGTCGAGAACCGTTCGCTCCGTCGCCTTCAGGTCGGCGACCATCTCCATCAGTACCAGTGCCGCGGTTATCCCGTCCTTGTCGGGAGCAACTCCCCCCACGCAGTAGCCGAGCGCCTCCTTGTAGCCGAAGCCGAGCACGCGGCCGGGGCCGGGGGCCCTGCTGATCCACTTGAAGCCGGTGAGGGACACGACGTGAGGGATCTCCGCTGCCATCGCCATGTCGGCCAGCATCGAAGACGACACGACGGTGCTGACCAGAACGGCCGGACCCGTTGGTCCGTGCATCCAGCCCTTGGAGATCAGGTGAGAGGCCAGCAGTACCCCGATCTCGTCGCCACGGAGAACCCTCCAAGACGCCTGGTCGCCAGCGTGCCCGCGGCCCGGATCTGGTACCGCGACCCCCAGACGGTCCCCGTCGGGGTCATGGGCCAACAACATGTCGGCACCGCGGGCCGCAGCCAAGGCCAGCCCCAAGTCGAGCGCCCCGGGTTCTTCGGGGTTGGGAAAGGCAACCGAAGGAAAGTCAGGATCTGGGTCGGTCTGTTCGGCCACTTCGGTGACCGCCGCGAACCCGCCGCATTCGACGGCTCGGCGGAACGTCCCCGCCACCACACCGTGCAATGCGGTGTGGACGACGTTCACACCGCGAGAACTACCCGGATCGAGCACGCCGACCGCGGCCCGTAGATAGGCATCGATGACGGATCCGTCGAGGCGCACGATGTCGGGATCATCGGGTCCGGTCCTCGGCACCGCCGAGGCCGACGCCACCGCCGCCATCAGAGCGGAGATGACCGAGTCGGTGGGGGCGACGATCTGTCGGCCGTCGGCGCCATAGAGCTTGTAGCCGTTGTCGGACCGAGGGTTGTGACTGGCCGTCACCATGATCCCAGCTTGAGCTCCCAGGTGGGGCACCGCGAAGGAGACCACCGGCGTGGGCGTCGGGCCGGGCAGGATCATGGCTCGCACACCAGCGGCGGCCAGCACCTCAGCGGTGGTTTCCGCGAAGTCCCGGGAACGGTGCCGGGCATCGAACCCGACCACCACCGCCGGCAAGCCAGCAGACCCGCCACCATTGCTCAGCTTCCCTTCATGGCTCTCGCCCCCGTGGACCCAGTCGGCCACGGCCGAAGCAGCACGGATGACCACGGCCATGTTCATCCGGTTCGGACCAGCTCCCATCGGGCCCCGCAATCCCGCGGTCCCGAAACCGAGCAATCCAGAGAAGCGGTCGGCCAGCTCCGCTCGGTCGTCGCCGTCCAACAGGTCCGAAAGCTCCTGGCGGGTCTCGGGGTCGGGATCATCGGCCAACCAATCCCTCACCGCCTCGTCGAGGTCGCCCACCTCGTCCGAGAGCCAGGTCACGGTGCACCCGTCGGCGATGGATCGATCACCGGGAAGGTGAACCCATATCCCTGGGCCTTCAGCTCGTCGATCAGGCCGGCGAGCACTGCCAGGCTGGTGAAGCGGTTCTCTCCGCCAGCATCGTGGAGCAGGATGATCGCCCCGGGTACGACTTGCTGACGCATGTTGGCCAGAACGCTCTCCACGGTGGCCGACCGCTGCCAGTCCTTGGTGTCGACCTTCCACATCAAGATCCGCTCCCCTTGGGCTCGTGCCGCGGCGATGAGCGGATCGGACATGAATCCCCCGGGCGGACGGAAGAAGGCCGGCGCGGGGAGGCCGGCGGCCTCCATAGCCGAGCGTCCCCCACCGAGCTCGTAGTCCATTCGAGCTTGGTCCCCCTTGGTCATCTCGAGGTCGTGACTCATGCTGTGGTTGCACATCTGATGACCGGCCGCCGCCACCTGAGCGGCGACCGCCGGGGCATTGTTCACCGCTGAGCCGACCATGCAGAACGTGGCCAGCACCCCCCGGCTGCGGAGGATCTCCAAGACGTAGGGAGTCCACTTGGCCGACGGTCCGTCGTCGAAGGTGAGGGCCACCACCTTTTGGGTGGTGGGTGCCGGAGCCCGGGCCGCCACCACTGTCTCGACCGACACCTCCTCGCCGCTGGTAACCCCGACCACGCGACGAACACGACCCGGAGCACCTCGCTCCTCCACCAGGCGAAGCACGTCAGGGCCGGGCGGGGCGGCCACCTCCTCCTCTACGGTCCGAGTCTTCTCGGTCTCGTCTCTGCCGTTGACGACCTTCACGGTCGAGGTATCGGCCATCAGTGCCGATGCCCGGCCTACTGGCCTCCCGTCGAGGGTGATCCGGGCCGGGTCCAGGTCCGGGTCGAGCACCCGACCAGTCCCAGCCGACAACAGTCGGCCGTCCACCGGCTCGACCATGGCCGCCGTCAGGGCGTCGTTCACCGTCGAGCCCGCGGGCAATGTGACCTCGCGGCCGCCCGCGCCTGCCGACGGGGTCACGACTGTCACCACCACGTCGTCGGGCACGGCGTTGACCTTGTAGGCCACCACCAGACCCAACGCCAGGAGCAGTACCGGAAGCACCACGACGAATGCCTTCGACCGGCCACGCGAGTCGGCGGTGACGCCACCCATGTCAGTCCCGGGGCAGCAGCTGGGCCAACGACAGACCGGGGCGAGGCCCGAGGTGCCCGATCACCGCGGCGGCGGCCACCGATCCGAGCCGACCGCACTTGGCCAGCGGAAGCCCTTGGGTATACCCGTACAGGAAGCCCGCGGCGTAGAGATCTCCGGCTCCGGTCGTGTCGACCAGCTCGGTCACCGGCTCGGCCGCAACCGTGATCGCTTCGTCGGCGGTGACGATGACCGAACCGGCCTCGCTCCTCGTGACACACGCGATGTCACAGGCCCCGCGGACGGCGGCCACCGCGGCATCGAAGTCGTCGACCCCGTACAGCCGGGTGATCTCGTCGGCGTTGGCGAAGAGGATGTCGACCCCGCCAGCCACCAGATCGAGGAAGTCGTCTCGGTGACGATCGACGCAGAAGCTGTCCGACAGCGTCAGCGCCACTTGGCGCCCCGCGGCATGGGCCGCAGCGGCCGCGGCCCGGAACGCCTCCTTGGCTTCGGGCTGGTCGAACAGGTACCCCTCGAGGAAGGTCACATGGGCGTCTGTGACCAGGTCCAGCTCGAGGTCGTCGAGGCTCAACGCCGACGATGCCCCTAGGTAGGTGCTCATTGTCCTTTGAGCGTCGGGTGTCACCACGATCATGCAACGGCCCGTCGGATCGCCAGTTGCAGCCTTGTGGTCCGAGAAGTGCACGCCCAACGCTCGCAGGTCATGCGCGAACGACGACCCCAACTCATCGTCTCGAACCCGACCGATGTAGGCGGCACGCCCACCGAAGCTGGCCACACCCGACAAGGTGTTGGCTGCCGACCCTCCCGACATCTCGGTCTTGTCGCCCATGGCGGAATAGAGGGTCTCGGCGGTGTCGGTGTCGATGAGCATCATCGACCCCTTGACCAGACCGTGGTCGGTGAGGAACTGGTCTGCCTCGCTGCTCAACACGTCCACCAAGGCATTGCCGATACCTACGACGTCGAAGCGGGCTGGGGAGGAAGGCTCGTGTTTGGTCACAGGGACAAAACCCTACGGGACGGGGAGCCAGCGCCGGCCAAGCAGCCGACTTTGCCGCTCGGCTTATCTATTCCGTGCTTCTGGGTCGGCTCGCCTCCCAAATGTGGGCGGCACCACCGGAAGGTCCCGTACTGTGCGGTCATGTCGACGATTCTGACCATCACCCGGCGGAGGCTCGTCGCCTCTGCGCTCTCGGTCGCCCTGGTGACCTCGGTCGTGGCCTGTGGGGCCGACGGGGACAAGAAGGCCACTTCGACCACCGCCGCCGAGTCAACGACCACCACTGGCGACGCCCCGTCTACCTCCTCGGACAAGTCCGACCCGGAAAGCTCGACCACCGAGACCTCGGGAGGATCGAGCACGGCCGAGCCCACCACCACCGCCGGCTCGGGGGGTACGACCTCGGGGTTCGGATCACTGGCCGAAGGCTCCTACACCGGGTTCTTCCGGTCCGTGACCTCGGGGAGCGTGGAGGGCCAGGCTGTCCAGGTGGTGGGCTTCGATGACGTCGACTTGCTCACCGGGCAGGAAGCGATCGATGCCGCCATCGCGGCCGGTGATGCCGAGCCAGGCGCCACCTCGTTGGACACCGACTACTACCTGCGCAACCTCGACGAGACGCCTGTCCTGCTTCCCGTCATCCCCGAGGGCCAGGTTTGGATCCTGGTGGGAGGTAGCCCCGACACCGTGCCCGGCAGCATCGATGAAGCGTTCGCCCAAGGCGGGCTCTACCGGATCGAGGTCGTGGTCGTGCGCGGTGTGAGCCTCATCACCGGCGTCGAAGGCATCTACCTGGCCTAAGGGTCTTAGCGGATAGGTCCGGTCGTCGTCGCTACCAGGTTGACCGGACCGAGGCTTCGCCTCGGTTTAGCCATGCCGTGCTTATGGGTCGGTCCGCCTATCGGCGCACCTCCTAGGGGTCCTACATCTCTTCCAAGCTCCAGTTCGTCCGAACAGGTCATGCCTAGCTGGCCGGGTTGGATGAGGTGAGATGCCCCGACACCGCTGGGTCGAGGCATCTCACCTTGGACTATTCTCAGATTCCGATGCGCTGGGCCAGCAGCTCACGGTGGTAGGTCGGATCGCCGAACAGCAGCTCTGAAGACTTGGCCCGCTTGAAGTAGAGGTGGGCCGGGTGCTCCCAGGTGAAGCCAATTCCACCGTGGATCTGGATGTTCTCGGCCGCGGCGTGGAAATAGGACTCCGAGCAGTACGCCTTGGCCAGCGAGGCTACCGACGGCAGTTCCTCGTTGAGCTCCGACGCGCACCATCCGGCGTAGTAAGCAGCCGATTTGGCCGACTCCACCTCGAGGAGCATGTCGGCGCACTTGTGCTTGATGGCCTGGAACGATCCGATGGGACGACCGAACTGGACGCGATCCTTGGCGTACTGGACCGCCATCTCCAGGCAGAACTGGGCGCCGCCCACCTGCTCTGCAGCCAGCGCTACCGCTGCGAGGTCCAACACCCGAGCCAAGACGGTCCAACCGTCACCGTCGGTCCCGACGAGGCGGGCCGGAGTGGACGAGAACGTGACCTTTGCCTGCTTGCGGGTCTGGTCCATGGTGGCCAGCGGGGTGCGCTCCACGCCGGCGGCCTGCGCGTCGACGGCGAACAGGCTCACGCCCGCCGCGGTGCGAGCCGCCACCAATAGCAACGACGCGGTGTGCCCGTCGAGCACGTACATCTTGGTGCCGTCGATGGTCCAGGAGTCTCCAGACCCGGTGGCTGTGGCGGTGATGCCATCCTCATCCCAGCGGCCGTTCTCCTCGGTGAAGGCCAGGGTGGCGATGGTCTCACCTGAAGCGATGCCCGGGAGGTAGTCGGCCTTGGCCGAGTCGTCACCGGAGTGAAGCAAGGTGTTGGCGGCCAGGACCACCGACGAGAAGAACGGGGCGCACAACAAGGCGCGACCCATCTCCTCGAGCACCACCACCAATTCGATGTAGCCGTATCCCGACCCTCCGAACTCCTCGGGGATCACCAGGCCCTGGAGGCCGAGTTGTTCACCCATCTGCTGCCACACCGCGGGGTCGAAACCGGACTCGGTGTCCATGTGTTCGCGCACCGCGGTCTCAGGCGACTTGGCCTCGAGGAACTGGCGGACGGTCTTGCGGAGCTCTTCCTGCTCTTCGTTGAAAGCGAAGTTCACTGTTGCCTCCGAGGCGGGTCAGCGGTTGGGGTTTCCGGCCCGATGAGCCGCCCCGACAGGTCCCGGGCCTCGATAGTTCGGGCACGGTCTGTCCGCGGAAGCTCACGGGGACAGGTGAACCTTGCCACCGTTCGCGGCGGCGATGCCGCCCTCACGAGGTACACACGCGTACACCAAGCTGACCGCTGGCCTAACCTGCACGGATGACCGAGGCCACCGGTATTCGCCAACTTCGCACCCAGCTCACATCGATGGTCAGACGAGCCGGCGCCGGTGAGCGGATCGTCATCTCCATCGGCGGACGAGCGGTAGCCCAACTCGGGCCCGTCGAAGCCCTGCAGGCTCAAGTCACGCTCGACGACCTTGCCGCCCGAGGCCTTATCGACCTGGCCCGCCGGGGAGACCGTCCCGCCGACCCCGATGTGCGAATCGATGCCTGGACCGGCGGGCGTCTCGATCGTGCCCTCCGGGAGGTGCGGGGCGCATGACCCTGGCACTCGACACCTCAGCACTCTTGGGCCGGTACCTGTCCGGACCCCACCGAAGCGTGGTCATCGAGGCCATGACCTCCGACGGAGACTGGTGCGCGTCAGCCCTGGCCCGGGCCGAAGCGCTTGGCCTGGTCGATCGGGTGTGCGACGTGGCCACCGACAGCGACCGGGTGCGCCGAGCCCTGCGCGACGACTGGGAACGGATCCACTCGGTTCCAGTCGATCAACGGTGCCTCGATCGCGCCGCCGAGCTGTGCCGCGAGCAGCCGCTGCGGACCGTCGACGCCCTCCACCTGGCAGCGGCCGACCGGCTGCCGCGCCCTGTCACATTCGTGACCTTCGATCCCCGCCAGATTCCTGTTGCCATTGCCCTCGGGTTCGACGTTGCCTCCACCTGAGCGGTAATGGCAGCGAAGCGACGACCCGACCTATCCGCTTGGGTCTTCAGTGGAATCGGTCACAGCCGGGGTTGGTGAATTCCCGGCTACCGCACGATGTGAGTAGGGTGAACGCACAGCGCGTCACGCGCTTTCAGCTCGTGGCAGGGGGCCTCTAGGGGACGCTTGCCCGTCTGGTGACGTCCCGGCCATCCCTCCCCCCCCGGCCGGGACGTCGCCGCGTCCCGACCTCTGGTCGATTGGGCAGAATGACGACCATGGGCACACTGATCTGGAGCGACTCCACCGCCGACGTACACAAGGTCGTGGTCGGGCCGATGGACAACAACGTGTACGTGTTGAGGTGCCGTGCCACCGGCGATGCCGTCTTGCTCGACGCCGCCAACGAACACGAACGGCTGCTCGAACTGTGCCGAACCCTCGGCGTTCGGAAGGTGTTGGAAACCCACGGACACTGGGACCACATCCAGGCCGTCCCCGAACTGCGAGACGCCGGCTATTCGGTCCACGTGACGGCACAAGACGCCGCAATGTTGCCGAGCTACGACGAAGTGCTGACCCACGACGAGGTGATCGAGGTCGGGCATCTCCGGCTCCACACCATCCACACTCCAGGCCACACCCCCGGGTCCATGTGCTTCAAGCTCGACGGCGCTCCGATCCTGTTCAGCGGCGACACCCTCTTCCCCGGCGGCCCCGGGAACACGACCTTCGAGGGTGGTGACTTCCCCACCATCATCAGCTCGATCGAGGACCGGCTCTTCTCTCCCCTCGCCGCCGACACGATCGTGCTGCCCGGCCATGGAGACCAGACCACGATCGGGGCCGAGTCACCCAACCTCCAGGAATGGGTGGACCGGGGCTGGTAGCTACCGCCACTGCCGAGCGGTGGAACCACTGGTGATGCAAAGCCTCGATCAACCTACGGCCAAGTCGATGATCCATCCAAGGACCTCGGCGGCAGAATCCGAATCGATGTGAACGCCGTCGTTTTTCCGAACCGGCTGGCACATTCCGGGGCCGTCGGGGCATATCTCTTCGGCCAGGTCGAGAACATCCACCCCCGGCACCGAGCGCGCCGATCGCAACATGGTGGCCCGTACGCAGTCCATGCGAGCCAGGTGGTCCGATGGGTAGACCCACCCCGAGCCTTCCTCACCCCAGACCGGCAACAAGAGCACCACCCGGTCTGATCGCGCTGACAGGAACTCGAGACGTTGCACCACATCGGTGCCATACCAGTCCTGGGCCTCGGCCTGACACGGCCCCACGAACTCACCGTCGAGTTGACGGTCCAGAACTGCACCGGCGCCGATCGCCAGCACCGCCACGTCCACCGGTCGACCATCCAGTACCTGGGGGTACATGGACCTCCACCCAGTGCACGAGTCGGGAAGGGTCACCACCACGCCGGTGCCAGCCCGCCCCACCGGTGCACCCTCGGCTCCGTCACAGCCCTCGTTCGTCCCATCGATCAACGACACCTCGGCCGGGTCGAGCGCCCAGCCACCATCACGTATCAACCAGTTGGGTAGCGAATCGCCGAGCAGCACCACCGTTGGTACATCCGACGGTGAGACCTCATCGCCGTTGGCCAGATCACCAGCATCCGGGGTTCCAGGCCTGACCACCGCCGGGGCCGGCCGCACGACCGGTTCCGGCGTGCCGGCACCGTCGACAACACCGATCACAACCAGTCCCGTCAGCGCCAACGAGACCAGCCCAACCGTGATCACCTTGGCCGGTGAGGCCCCCCGTTCCCACCGAGCATGGCGAATCGGTTGTTCCACGAAACGAAACGAGAGCATCGCCAACCCCACCGACAGGCCGGCCCGGAGCACGAACAACGGCACCGGCCTCAGATCTACACGGGGTGGGCTCGCCACCACGACCACCGGCCAGTGGTACAGGTACAGCCCGTAGCTGATCGCTCCCAGGCCACGCAGCGGCGCCACCGACAGACCCCGGGACAACAAGCCGGGCGCACCAGCAGCCACCACCAAGGCGACCGAGACGATGGCCAAGACGACCAGACCTCCGCCGTACACCCAGCCCGTGGAGAGATCGGTCGTCCGCCACGCCACCAACGTCGTCACCAGTGCCGCGATGCCGACCACGTTCGCGACGATGACGGGAAGCCATGGTGGGTGTCGTTTGGCAACTGGCGAATGGGTTCGGTCGCCACCGAACCTCTCGTCCCACCAGGTCCGGGCCCGACCCATCGGCCAGATCCCCGCAACCGCCACCCCCACCGCGATCTCGGGGACGCGGGTCAGCGTTGAGTAGTAGGTGAAGACCTGGTCCTCGATCGCCGCGGCGGCAAGAGACCCAACCACCGCGACGACCAAACCGCCCACCACCAGTCCCGAACGCAGCCCGAACCGACTCCTGCGCGCCACCAGCCAGGCCGCGAACGGGAACACCAGGTAGAACTGTTCCTCGATGGCCAACGACCACAGGTGGGTGGCTGCAGACGGTGACTCGAAAAGGGCGGCGTAGCTCTCGCCACCGGAGATCTGCACCCAGTTGGCCACGTATCCGAGACCGCCCAGTAGTTCGGATCGGGTGGATGCAGGCAACTCCATGAGACGGCTCAGGGTGGCCACGCCAATGACGGTGATGATCAGGGCCGGCACGAGTCGGCGAACCCGACGAGCCCAAAAACCCGACAGTCCCAAGCCTCCCCGATGCTCCACCTCGGCCAAGACGAGCGACGCGATCAGATGGCCCGACAGGGTGAAGAACAGCGACACCCCGAGAAATCCACCCGGGAGCCAGGACGGTGCGCCGGCATGCAGGACCAGCACCGCCAGCACGGCCAGCCCGCGAATCCCGTCGAGTGCGGGCTGATGGCCCACGTGCCCGCCACTAACCTCTGCGGGATCGACACCTCCAGAAGCCTTGGATGGGCCAGGTGCGATACCAGGGACAGCCACGATCTGATTGTCTCAGACGCAGTTGGTCGTCAATGGTCGGCTGCACCCACCCGAGCCGAGACGGCGACCGTGGTTGCCAGCCGATTGCTACAGCTTGGGTGGAGTCTTGGGGAGAAGCTCGCGGGCCTCGGCCTCGTGGGCCATGGCCTCTTCGGTACGGCCCAGTTCCTTGAGCACCTTGGCCAGGCCGAAGTGGATCGCTCCCGCTAGCTCAGGTTGCTTGGCCTCAGCGGCTGCCACCAAGAGGTTCTCGTAGAGCTGCACTGCTGCCGCCGAGTCGCCCGCGGCATGAACCGAATCGGCGGCGATGGCCTCCATGACGATCGCCTGGGGTTCATCACCACTGGTCCGGGCGTGGTTGGCTGCCAGGCGGGCCGCCTCGGCGGCTTCCTCGGGCCGACCGGTGTCTCGCAACGTCTCGGCCCGAACTCGCATCACTGTGGCGATGACCCGAGCTGGTTCGGGAGCCTCGGCCGCGGTCAACTCGGCGCGGAGGAACTGGGCCTCGGACTCGTCGAAATCGCCGTCGGTGGCATAGAGCTGTGCGGCGGTGAGGCGAGCCTCCAGGTCGGGTCGCCCTACCTTGGGTGACAGGTCGGCCACCTCGAGCCAATGTTCGGCCGCGGTGTCGAGGTCTCCATCGGTGGCGGCTATGTGGGCCATGACACGGTACATCTGGTACTCGACCCGCGGACGTTCGGTCGCCGGAAGGTCTTCCAACCCGTTCTGTACCGACTTCACCAAGTCCCGGGCCTGGTCGAGCTGGTCGGCTTCCACCAGCGACTCGGACTGCTCGAGGCGCAAGACCAGACCCTCGACTCGCGCACCCATCGACAAGTAGATGTCGGCGGCGGCCCCCAGGGCTTCAGCCGCTTCGTCGTGTCGGTCCAGGGTCTTGAGGCTCACCCCGACGGTGCGCATCGCCCAGCCCAGGCCTGGCGATGCCCCTAGCGGTTCGATCGTGGCGATGGCGGCCCGACGGGCCGCCAAGGCTGCCTCTGGTCCTTCGGTCCGTTCCTGGCAGTCGGCCAACACCATTTGAGCTTCGAAGGCCATTCCCGCCGCCTGCGGGATCGGCGCCGTCGCCGACACCACGTGCTCGGCATAGGTCTCAGCCCTGTTGATCACACCCAGGGCGGACAGGAGGGCCGCCATCTTGGCCACCACCTCGATGGCGGGCGGAGTCGGGGGAAGAGCGGTGGCCACGGCCGCAACCTTGTCGACGGCGATGGCGAACTGCTTACGATCACGGACCGCCGGTGCCATCATGGCCAACCGCTCCGCATCCACCACGGCTTGGGCCCAAGCTGGTACATCGTCGGCCGCGGCCACAGCTTCAGCGGCGTCGGCCAGAACCTTCAGCGCGTCGGGAACCCGACCGGCACGGGCGTAGGCCTGAGCGACGTCGAGCCACACCGACACCCGAGAACGGATCGGGATCTGGTCATTGGCGAGGGCCAGGGCCCGCTCTGCGTGAGAGATGGAGTCCTCGGACTGGAACCCCGCAAGATCCAAGGCAACGGCGACATGGGCCCTGGCCACCAGATCGGGGTCGAGGTCGGGCTCGGCCAACAGTTCCAGGAGGTCCAATGCAGGGGGTGCACCTGCTCGGGAACCCCAGATCCCGGCCAGGAGACGCTCTGGGACCGGACGCTTGGCATCCTCCCACCGGCTGCGAGCCGCATCCATGACCGCGGCCCGCTGCCAGTTATCGTGCCCGGCGCGGGCCCAGGCGTCGAAGCCTTCATTGTCCTGTGGCGCGGGGCCAGGCACTGTGGTCGGATCTGTCGGGTTGTCGCTGGACACATCACGACGGTACCGGGCCGATGCGACCACCCCCCACTTAGCCTCGATCCACCGATCGGACTTGGCTTGTGCTCGATTCTGCCTGGCCACTCCGGCAGAGCCGGTTCTCTGGGCGGCCACCGATGGTGGTTCGGCTGTCTGACGATCCGCAACACGAGGGGTGGGCGGGGGTTCGGGGGCAGAGCCCTTTGTGGCGGAGCCCCCGACCTGCGGAGATCGGCTTTGCCGGTCGCAGCAGCGAAGACGTCGGCCGTGAGGCCGGCGACCTAATTCCGCCGGAAGGCTTCGCCTTTCGGCGGATCCAGGCTTAGGACCCGATCCTCACGTCTCGTCGAGGTCTATCGCCACGCTGTTGATGCAGTAGCGCAAGCCCCCCCGGTCCCGCGGACCGTCGGGGAACACATGACCCAGGTGTGATCCGCAACGGGCGCATCGGACCTCGGTGCGGACCATGCCGTGCGAACGGTCTTCGATCAACTCCACCGCCTCGGGGCTGATCGTCTCGGTGAAGCTGGGCCAGCCACAACCGGAGTGGAACTTGGACTCACTGGTGTGGAGCGGGTTGCCGCACGCCATGCACCGGTAGATCCCGGGGTCCTCGGTATCGGTGTAGGCACCGGTGAACGGCCGTTCGGTACCGGCCTGACGCAGAACGGCGAACTGCTCTGGGGTGAGACGTCGACGCCAGGCTTCGTCATCGAGAGCCAGGGGTTTGAGCCCCGGATCTACCTCGGGCACGCCATCGGCTCGAGATCCGACTGCATCGGGCCCGGCCAGCGTGCAGGTCACCCCCGTGCCCTTGAGGCCGCAGTAGCCGTTGGGGACCTTGTGAAGGTACTGCTGGTGGTACTCCTCAGCCGGATAGAAGGCTCCGGCTGGGGCCACCTCGGTGGTGACCGGGCCCCGCCCGGCCGCGGCCAGCGCCCGGTCGAAGTCTGCGACCGCGGCTTCGGCCTCGACTCTTTGAGCCTCGGAGGTGTAGTAGATGGCGGACCGGTACTGGGTGCCCACGTCGTTGCCCTGGCGCATCCCCTGGGTCGGGTCGTGCTCGTCGAAGAAGCGTTGTAGGAGCGCCCGGTAGGACACCATCGAGGGATCGAACACCACCATGACCACCTCGGCGTGACCGGTCAGACCGCTACAGGTCTCCTCGTAGGTGGGGTTCGGGGTGTGGCCGCCGGCGTAGCCCACCGCGGTGGACCAGACGCCGGGCACCGTCCAGAACAGGCGCTCGGCCCCCCAGAAGCACCCCATGGCGAACTGGGCCACTTCGTAACCAGCTGGGAACGGGCCCACGATCGGGTGGCCGTTGACGGCGTGGATGCCCGAGATCTCGAACGCTGGCGTGGCCCGACCCGGAAGCGCCGCGTCGGGGGCCGGAACGGTGGCGTCTTTGTGTCCGAACATGGGTTCTTCTCCGATTCCGTCGTCGGGCGATCACGGTGCCAGCGATCGGGCCACCAACACTCGCCCGTTCACCATGTCACCATCGGTCCCATTCTCCACCCTCTTGCCGCCAATGCCTGATCAAGCGAACGATGGCGGCGGAAGGTCCGGCTGAGGACAACTCGGACGACCTCAACTCGCAACCTTGAATATCCACTATCCGCGTAGTGCTAATACACTGGGGCCCATGGTCGGCGCCCACCTGTTCAACAGATCGATCGTGCCGGTGGCCTCGTGGCGCGGCCGCCGATCCGAGGTGCCAGGGGTCGCGGGTGTGTCGCTGTACGCGAAAGCCCCAGGGCGCCGAACAAGGTCGGAGACCCGATCATGACCGGGTTCGATGCCCACAAGATCCGGGTCGACTTCCCCATCCTGGAGCGCACCAGCCACGGACGCCGGATCGTGTTCCTCGACTCCGCCGCCTCGTCGCAGAAGCCCACCGTCGTCCTCGAGGCGATGGACCGCTACTACGAGACGATCAACGCCAACGTCCACCGCGGCGTTTACGAGATCGCCGAGGCGGCCACCAACGCCATGGAGGCAGCCCGTCGTCGCGTCGGACGCTTCATCGGAGCACCACGACCCGCCACTGAGATCATCTTCACCAAGAACGCCACCGAGTCACTGAACCTGGTGGCCAGGGCTTGGGGCGGAGCCAACCTCGGGCCCGGCGACGCCGTGCTCCTCACCCAACTCGAGCACCACGCCAACATCGTTCCGTGGTTCCAGCTCCAAGCCGAGAAGGGCTTCGAGATCCGCTGGATCCCCCTGAACCACGATGCCACCCTCGACCTGACCGACCTCGTCAGACTTCTCGACGGCGTAAAGGTGGTTGGTCTGACCGCCATGTCCAACGTGACCGGCACGCTCACCCCCGTCGCCGAGATCACCGCCGCTGCCCATCAGGCCGGAGCTCTCGTCGTGCTCGATGCCTGCCAGTACGTGCCTCACCTCGCCACCGATGTCGCCGCGCTCGGTGTCGACTTCGCGGCGTTCTCCGGGCACAAGATGCTCGGCCCCACCGGCATCGGTGTGCTGTGGGGCAGAGAAGAGCTTCTCGATACCATGCCCCCGTTCCTGGGAGGCGGCGGAATGATCCTCGACGTTCGACTCGATGGGTTCAAGGCCGCCGACCTGCCCGCCAAGTTCGAGGCAGGTACCCCGCCGATCGCCGAGGCCGTCGGCCTCCACGCCGCCATCGACTACCTCGACGATCTCGGCATGGACGAAGTGCGCCAACACGAGATCGAGCTCACCACTTACGCCATGGACTCCTTGACCGACCGATTCGGACCCGAGCTCACGATCCACGGCCCGGCGGACCCCCATGCCCGGGGCGGCGTACTCTCCTTGGCCATCGGCGACGTCCACCCCCACGATCTTTCACAGTTCATGGACCAGCACGCCGTGTGCGTACGACCCGGCCACCACTGCGCCAAGCCCCTCATGCGGGTCCTCGGGGTGGGAGCCACCGCTCGAGCTTCCTTCTACGTCTACAACGACACCGACGATGTCGACGCGCTGGCCGAGGCGCTAGCCGAGGCAGCAAGCTTCTTCTCAACCTGAGGGCTGCCCCCGCAGCCGTCCCGACCCCGGAAGGCCCACCATGTCTGGACTCGAGGATCTCTACCGGGAGATCATCCTCGATCACTACCGAAACCCCCGCAACCGGGGCGAGCTGGAAGTTCCACCTGCCCACCGGGCCGAGGGGTTCAATCCGCTGTGTGGCGACGAGATCGTGGTCTTCTTGGAGATGGCCCCCGATGGCACCGTCGGTGAGGTTCGGATCGGTGGCACCGGCTGCTCGATCAGCCAGTCCTCGGCTTCGATGATGTCCACCGCCATCAAGGGCAAGACCGCAGATGAGGTCCGGACCTTGATCCGTGCGTTCAAGGCCATGATGTCGATCCACGAATCGACGCTGGAAAGTGACGGCAGCGGAGACGCCGACGACGAGCCCGTCAGCGAATCCGAGGCGGCCGAACTGTCGCAGGTGGATCTCGGCGATCTCGAAGCGCTCCAGGGAGTTGTCAAGTTCCCGGTACGTATCAAGTGCGCCACTTTGGCATGGAACACCCTGGCCGAAGGCCTGTCCGAGGCCGAGGACGACACAGACGCCGGTTGACCTGCCCCCTCAACCGCCGTCGGCGGGAGAGGGGTAGCTCGGGGGCCGCAGGTCTGGAGGCACCTCGGTGACGATCGCTGGAGCGTTCTCCTCACGGAAGGCGTGCGGAGGCTCGGAGGGCATCTCGCCGGGAAGATAGCGGCGACCGTTGTCGGCGTAGCGCATCATCCCCTTGCCCTGGGTGCCCTGCTCGTCGATTCCCTCGGCCTCAGCGTCCCACCAGATCTCCACCATGTCGTCCACCGCTAGATAGTCGGTGTCGGCATGGATTCCCCGGTTCCCGAAGGACATCTGAGGGCTGAACGCGGTTCCTCCGGTGACTGGATAGGCGAACATCCCCGCCTCGAACGTCTTGGGTGTGAGGTTGGGCCCGGCCATGTGCAGGCCGATCATGAGCAGCCGAATCGGTTCGAACACGATCTGGGCCGTCCTGATGGCCACCGGTTCCTCGCCGTAGTACCAGCGATACAGGGAGCGGACCTCGCTGTTCTCGGGGGGTTGACGCATCGGCAGGCTCGATATCCCGAAGGCATGGGCCCACTGGGTCTGGTCGTAGTTGCGGCCCAGGGCCGTGGTGTCGGTCAACACCGTTCCGGTGATGATCCACTCCGGGTGGTAGTCCTGATCGGTGGCGGCCTTGGTCAGGTAGATCGGCATCACCGGATCCCCGAGGAACACCACGGTGGTGACACCCTTCTCCTTCAACGTGCCGATGATCACGCGGGCCTGCTCGGCCAACTCGGGGATCACGAGCTGATACTTCAGGCGGGCCGCCGGTTTGTAGCCGCGGGCGGTGCCTCGCTTGTCGGCCTCTTCGCTGACCCCCTGGAACACCGGTGGGTCCTGGTCGAAGTTGACGTGTCCGAACACACGCGTGCGTGCTCGGGTCTTGGCGTCGCCGGCGAACTCGGCCTTGTGACCCATCAGCCGGTCGATCAAGTAGTCACCCAGGGTGATGAGGTACTGCTCGGGGGTCTGGAGGTTGCCCCACATGTATGGGGCGTTGTCCAGGAATGTGGAGTTGGGTACCGACAGCCCACAACCGAGACACAGCACACCTCGACTGGCCAACTCCTCGGCGTAGGCGCCCTGCTGGCCGGGACCACCCAGCGAGGCGAAGGCTCCGATCTCCTCGGCAACCCGTACAGCGTCGGCTCGGGCCGCGGTTTCACTGGAACCGGTGCCCTTCATATAGACGACCTCTACCGTTCGGCCCCACATCTCGTAGCGGTCCTCGAACATGGCGATCAGCTTGCGCCTGGTGTCGAGGGCGGCTTCGGCGGTGTCGGCGTTGGCCTGGAGGGCGGCGGACAGGTCGTCGTCGGGGGCGCCGTACGCCACCACAATCACCTTCTCGGGAGTGACCCCCTGGGCGGTGTTGAGCCCGGGGGCGCCGGGCCGGGCTACCAGGCACGGGGGCGAATAGGTGGACGGCACCGTCACCCGACCGGTCTTGGGGTCGCACTTCGATCCCCAGTCGTAGTCGTCGACAGTCCCGGCCTCGGTGGCCTCGGCATAGGAGATCGGAAGCTGGGACTTCTCCACCGTCACCTGGGTGGTCTGTGGTCCAGATGCCACCGTGTCGTTGTCACCGGTAGAAGCCAGCACCGCCACCAGAGCGATGGCGGCCAGCACAGCGGTGAGCGGTCCGAATCGGGCCAGGGCCGAGGCCCGGGGCACGGGGGTTGCGGTGGGCGGGGTCATGCGGGCTCCGGTTGAGTCACGTTCGAACGGCCGATCACGGCGGAATCTCCCCCGAGGTATGAGGTGACGACTGCAGGGTGGGACAGGACCTCGGCGGGCGGTCCTTCGGTGAGGACCTCACCCTGGTCGAGAGCGACCAGGCGGTCCGAGACGGTGGAGATGAGGGTCATGTCGTGCTCGATCACGACCAGAGCCGCTCCGAGCGCATCACGGATGCGCAACAAGAGCGGACCCAGGGCTTCGGCTTCTCGCTGAGCGATGCCCGATGACGGTTCGTCGAGTAGCACCACCGACGGCCCGTGAGCCAGCACGCACCCGAGGTCGACCACTCGCCGGGACCCGGTGCTCAGCTCACCGATCCGTTTGGAACGAAACGACTCCAAACCCAAGAGCTCGATCAGCTCATCGACGCGGTGTCGGGCCGCATGTTCGCTGTCCACGTGAGCGGGCATGCGCAGGGCCGCGTTGAGCGGGTCCTTCACATCGAGCCACCGCTCCAACGCCACCATCAATGTGTCTTCTACGGTCAGGGCCGGAAACAGTCGTGAATCCTGGAAGCTGCGGCCCAGACCGACGGAGGCTCGACCGTGCGGGGCCATGCCGGATATATCCACGCCGCCGAGGACGACCCGGCCGGTGTCGGCGCGCAGGAAGCCCGAGATCAGGTCGAAGACAGTGGTCTTGCCGGCGCCATTGGGGCCGATGAGTCCGAGCACCTCTCCAGGTGCCACCTCGAACGAAACCTCGTTGACGGCCCTGATCCCACCGAAGCTGACCGACACACCGTCCACGTGGAGACCTTGGGGGATGGCTTCGACGAAGCCTCCCCGAGAGAAGATCCCTGTGCCGGTCACCTTGCTCGCCGGGCTGACCTGGCCGGCTTGCGGTTGGGCGGCGAGACGCTCGCCCGCTCCACTGAGGAACACCGACCGGAGGACGTCGGGTCGTTCCAATAGTTCGGCAGTGGGGCCGTGGAACCGGATCTCACCCTTCTCCATGAAGTACGCGGTATCGGCCACGGTGAGGGCCACGTTCACCGACTGCTCCACCAGGATCACGGTGGTACCGCCGTCCCTCAGTGCCCGTACAACATCTAGGAGCTGCTCGACCACGGCTGGAGCCAAGCCCAGCGAAAGCTCGTCGATCATCACCAGGCGAGGTCGGTTCAAGAACGCCATGGCCAGGGCCAGCATCTGCTGTTGCCCACCAGAGAGATCCGCAGCCGGGTCCTCCAGCCGATCGGCCAGCACTGGGAACAGGTCGAGGACCTCTTCCACCCGAGCCGACCTCGTGGTCGAATCACCCCGCAACATCCAGACCGCGGTACGAAGGTTCTCGCCCACCGTCAACGACGGAAACACGCCTTGGCCACCGGGCACCTGGGCCACGCCCAGTGGCGCGATCTCCTCTGGCGGAGCGTGGGTGATGTCCCGACCGTCGAAGACGACGGCTCCCCGGTGGGCCGGAACGACCCCCGAGATAGCCCTGAGCAATGTGGACTTTCCGGCTCCGTTGGTCCCGAGGAGGGCGATGATCTCACCCTCTGACACGTCTAGATCCACACCGAACAAGATCTGGACGTCGCCGTAGCCGACCCGTAGGTCGCGGACCCGCAGGAGCGGCAGCTTCCCCTCGGCCCGGTCCTGGAGCATCTGGGCCCGGGTGGCGGCACCGGTCCAAACCTGGGCGATGTCTTCCTCGATGACAGAACGGACCGACGCGATCAACAGGCCACCGACCAGGAACACCGGGGTCATGGCCAACATCCCCACCCGGAAGCCGTGGTGATCTCCCACCCAGCCCACGAACGGGATGACCAACAGACCAGGCAGCACCCACAACGCCCCGATGGAGAACCCGACCGACCGGGCCCGGGGCGGGATCGCCAAGGAGAGCGAGGCCATCACCCCGGGGCCGACTATGACAAGTGATGCGGCGATAAGGGAGTGGATCGCGACCGCAACCACGATGTTCGGGGCCATGGCGAAGCCCACGGCCAACAGCGAGGCCGCCACCGCCGCCACGCCCAACACGTTGAAGATGGCGGCTGGACCTTTGCGGAACGCCCGGGTGGTGAGCCGGGCGCCGAGGGCAACTCCGGCCAGCTCGACCAACTGGACGGGAACGTTGGCCCAGGCCCGGCGGATCTCGGTGAGGTGGAAGGTTTCGGCGTACTGGAGGGCGGCCAAGGAAGCGAAGCCCACGATCGACGCGGCCAGGAAGGGCAGAGCGGTGAATATCCGCCTCAGGGATCGGATCGTCCACACCATGCGCAGTGCTTCGGCATAGGACGGCGGCGGTTCTTCCAACGAGGGATCGGTACCCAGATCCGAAGCCGCCCGCTCGAAGTGGCCGCGCCCAGGATCGCTCAGACGAAGTCCGGCCACCGCCAACACGATGGTGGGTATCGCGAACACCATGAACGGCGCCCGCCAACCGAACGCCTGAGCGAGCCCGGCCCCGGCCAGCAGGCCCACGATGGCACCGACGCTGTTGGCAGCCCGGTGGAACGAATACACGCGGGGCCGGCTGGCGATCGGGTAGTAGTCGGCCAACAAGCTGTTGTGGGTCGGGAACACCACCGCCTGACCGACCGCCGCCCCCGAACGCATGATCACCAGCA
Source organism: Microthrixaceae bacterium (assembly GCA_016702505.1). NCBI lineage: Bacteria > Bacillati > Actinomycetota > Acidimicrobiia > Acidimicrobiales > Microthrixaceae > Microthrixaceae bacterium. Next base: position 100,919 of record JADJDU010000001.1, on the reverse strand, counting down.
TCCACATGGAAAGCGCAAAGCTGGTTCCCAACGAGAAGGCGGCCCACACCGCGGCCCCGCCCAAGGCGATTCGCACCCGGTTGGACCGGTCGGCGAGCTGGGCGATGGGCACGGTGAGCATCAACGCCACCGCACCGGCCATGGCCACCACCCACAAGATCCCGGTGTTGTCCAGACCGAAGTGGTCTCTGATCTCGGGAAGGAGAACGGAGAACGCGGACCGATCCAGCTCGTCGGTCATGTTGAGACCGAACAGGATCAACAGCGGATACCAACCAGCGGACCCGAGCCAAGCCGATCGGCCAGACGCGCTTGTCGATCGGGCCGGGCCCGCTGATTCGGACTGAGGTGGGTCGGTGGTCGTCTCCACCGGTGCCGTCGATCCGTTCTCGGATGATCCGCTCAAGTGGAGACCTCCGATGCTCCGACCAATGCCGCCCCATCTGGAGCCGGAGGCAACTCCACCTTGAGTGCGGGAACGGTGTCGGCTCCGGCCGTATCGGCGACGAGGCTGGATACGACGATTCCCTGCCGTCGGGCCAAACGACGCAGCCCCGAGTCGCGCAGTCGGAACAGGAGATGTCCCAAACCACCTGGTGCCACCATGAGGACCACCAGTACCCCCGCTGCCGACGGCAAGAGCCGCCACCGGTCCGGCAGGTACCAGGTCCCGCCGTTGAGGTAGAGGGCACCCAGCACCGCTCCGGTGAGAGACCCCAAGCCTCCGACAACGGCCGCAGTGAACACACCGATGCTCTCGGTGACCACGAAAGGTCCCTCGGAGTAGGCCTGGTTGATGTGGACCAGCAAGCACCCTGCGACCGCGGCCAGGAAGCCAGACAGAGCGAAACCGGTGAGCTTGGCACGCACCACCGATACCGAATAGGCGGCCGCGGCCCGCTCGTTGTCCCGAACGGCAAGCAGGACCCGCCCGGTGCGACCCCGACGCATCCCCTTGACGGCCAGAAATCCCAAGACGACGACGACCAGCACGAACCAGTACATGGAGTCCTGGTCCTTCAGATCGAAGGTACCGAAGAGTGCGGGTCGCTCCAGCCGCTCGTGGGGTATCCACGACTGTTCGCTCCGGTTGAAGAGGAAGTTCGACGAAGCCAGGGCGAAGGCCATGGTGGTGATGGCCAGGTACAGACCCGGCAATCTGAGTGCAGGCAGACCGACGATCACCGCCACCACCGCACCGGCCATACCGGCCAGGATCAAAGCGAGGCTCAGGTCGTGTCCCCAGGTTGCTGTGCTCACCGCCCCCACCGCGGCACCCACCGACACGAACGACATCTGTCCCAGCGACACCTGGCCTGCCCACCCGGTGAGCACCACCACCGACAAGGTGATGAGGCAGAAGGCGGCCAAGGTCGATGCCTTGAGCTCATTGGCCGGGCCGATCGCGACCGGAACCAGCGCCGCCATCACCACCGCCGCCAACGGGAGCGCCATCCGGAGGGTCGCCACCAACGGCAGAGATGCCAGCTCCCGGGGGACCGGTCGGATCTCCTCGGCCGCCGACCAGGTGGAAACCGCATCGTTGCTGGCCCTGGTGACGGCGGCCCGACGCACGATCAGGGCCGCCAGGATCACCAAGGCCAGGACGACGTACACCCGACCAGGCTGGCTGGGGTAGGTGGCCCGTACACCCTGTTCCAAGACGCGCAGGGCCACCGCCGACGCCGCTATGGCCGGCAGGTGGTCGAGACGCCCCAACACCAAGGCGCCGAGGGCGAAGGCCATGGCCTGAGGGCTCAGCGCAGCGCCCGCCCCGTAGCCGAAGATGCCGGCGTGGAGGAAGACCCCGACGTAGGAGAGCACGGCGGCCACCACCCACACCAGGGTCTGCAACCTCTTGACCGGCACCCCCAAGAGCGCGGCCCGATCGGCGCGTTCGGCGCTGGCCCGAACGGCCACGCCAATATCGGTACCTTGGAGGAACAGGGCCAGCCCCACCAGGAGCAGTGGGGCGATGATGGCGGCAAGGACCTCGGTTCCGCCGAACACCTGGTTGCCGATTTCGAAGCGGACCTCGAAGGGCTCAGGCAGGGCTTGGTCGGCGAAGATCGTCTTTCCCCACCATCGCGGCAGCAGCATCGAGGCGACGACGAGCAGCTGGGACACGCCGATGGTCGCCACGGTCAGAAGCAGGCGCGGAGATCGATGGAAACGCCTGACCACGGCGAGTTCGATAACGGCCCCCAAGATGACCGCGGCCCCCAGCCCCAAGACGGCACCCACCAGCCAGGGCAGGCCTGACACTGCTATCAGCCCGACAGCGATGGTGGTGGGAACGGTACCGAGGTCACCTTGGGCGAAGTTGAGGACCCGATTGGCCCGGTAGACGACGGCCAGGCCCAGCGCGACCAACGCTGTCAGCAGGCCGGAAACCACGCCCAATGCCCAAGGTCCCGAGCCGGCGGGGAACACGAACACCTGAAGCGCAAGGATGGCCATCGCTGGCGCGAACGGCCGCACGACCGGCCACATTACGGCGGCAGCGCTGGATGAAGCTCGGGCCATCTTCGGCTTCGGCTCCTTTGATGCTCGGGTCCCCTGATGAAGTATCGCCGGACCTTGCGACCCGCCAATGTTTGCGCACCATAGCTGCAAAATCTTGGTCGCACCGGCCGACGCCACGGTCGATTTGATCGACCTGACCCAGATCGTTCCCGAAACCAGACCTCACCGGAGCGATGACGCCCGGTCGGCCTGCCCGACCGAAGATGATGCCCGGCCCACAGGCTTTGACCGGGATCGGTTGTGGGTCAATTAGCCTGCCCACCCGGTGGACACCGCCCTGTACGAGACCTTCTCCCGAGACCAGTGGCGGGCTCGACGGGAGGCAACCCCGTTGACGCTCGGTGCCGCCGACCTGGACGAGCTAAGGGGCTTGAACGAGCGGCTCGACCTGGAGGAGGTGGAGTCGGTCTACCTTCCCCTGTCGCGATTCGTGAACCTCCACGTGGCGGCCCGCCGGTCTCGCCAAGCCGCCATGGCGGAGTTCCTCGGCCGCGAGAAGGAGGCGGTCCCCTACATCATCGGGGTGGCCGGAAGCGTGGCCGTCGGCAAGAGCACCACCAGCCGGGTCCTCCAAGCTCTCCTGGCTCGATGGCCCGACCATCCCCGAGTCGATCTGGTGACCACCGATGGCTTCCTCTACCCCAACGAGGAACTGGCCCGACGGGGTCTTCTGACCCGCAAAGGCTTCCCCGAGAGCTACGACGTTCGTCGGCTCCTCGAGTTCCTCCACGACGTGAAGTCGGGAGTGTCCGAGGTTCGGGCCCCGACCTACTCCCACCTCGGCTACGACGTTCAGCCCCCTGAACACGATGTGGTCGTACGCCAGCCCGACATCGTGATCGTGGAAGGGCTAAACGTGCTCCAGGTCGGAAGTGGTACCACCACCTTCGTGTCCGACTACTTCGACACGTCCATCTACGTGGACGCCGAGGTTGCCGACGTGCGCCAGTGGTATGTGGAGCGGTTCCTGGCCTTGAGGGCCACGGTCTTCCGTCAACCTGATTCCTACTTCGCTCGATATGCCGAGCTAACCGATGACCAGGCCACCGAGACAGCCCTGGAGATCTGGCGCGACATCAACGAGGCCAACCTGGTGGCCAACATCGAGCCCACCCGCGACCGCGCCGGAGTCGTGCTCCACAAGGGCGCCGACCACCGGGTCACCAAGGTCCGCCTCCGCCGCATCTGAGACTCAGCTCGGCACCATCGGTCACTCACCGGGGGACGAGCACCGACGCCATGGCCCCGGCCAGGTGGGGTCGCTGCGAGGGTGGTCGCACCGATGCCGGGCGGCCGGGTCGGTTCACCCGAAGCGTCAGCGAGCTCGGTTCACCCGCTGACCGAAGGTGCGGGGGGCGCCGTAGCCCGATCCCACGTAGGGGCGACCACTGCGCCTGGCCCACCGCCACTGGATCGACACCCTGGGATCGAGCCGTCGCCCGGGCTGGTAGGCGACGGAGTGCAGCCAATCGGCCTGAGCCCGGCCACCCAGGACCAACAGGTCGCCCGAAGCCGGTGCCAGGTCCAGGTCACCATCACCGGTTCGGTCCCCGCGACCTCGACTCGGGCGAAGCAGCCACGGCCTTTGGGCGCCGAGTGACAACACCGCGATGAGCGTGTCGTCAAGCCAGCGCATGTCGGTGTCTCGGTGGAAGCCTTGGCCGTCGGAGCCGTCTCGGTACTGGATCATTCCGAAACCGTCGAAGGTCACCCCGTAGTGGTGTTGGAGGACTCGGGTGGCCTCGGCCAGGGCCGGGTGCGGGACCGGTCGACCGGACCCGCGGGCCCAGAATGATCCGAGCCGCTTCTCCTCCACGAGGTGGTCGTACCGGAACAGCCGTGACGTCCTCCAATCGACGTCGGACAGAAGCTGAGCGCACAGATCGTCGGCCCCGTCCATCCAGCCCCGAGCCACATCGACCCACGATGTCTCGTCCAAGGCTGTCCGGTGCCACTCGACAGACCGGTCGACATGAGGGTCGCTACCGATGCCCACCCACCCAGCATGGCCCGAAGGCGAGCAGTTCGTGGCGCCTACCGCGCGATTGCGATGTCCGAATGGTCAATCCGAAGGGGTCACCTTGAGAATCCGACCCGAGTTGGAGTCAGTGGCGATGTAGAGGTTCCCGTCGGGGCCCATCACTGCCGAACGCAGTCGGCCGTACCCCGTGACCCGCACCAGTTGCTCATCGACGGCATCCCTGTTCGTGTTGAATGTGATGATCCGAAGGTGCTGGTCCTTGAGCACAGCCATGGCCAGATCGTCCTGCCATCCCTTCCAGGCATGAGCTCCCACCGGGATGAAGGTGGCACCGGACGGCGCGATGGTGGGGTTGCCCGATGACCACACAGCCGCGATGGCGCCGGGGTGTCGGACCGGGTCCGTCATGGGCCTGGACTCGTCGTAGAACATGGGGCCGGACAGCGGACGAGGGTCCCAGCCGTAGTTTCCTCCGGCGACGAGCTTGTTCAACTCGTCATCTCGATCGGTGCCGTGCTCTACCGACCAGGGCTGGCCGGCATCGTCGAAGGCAACCCCCTGGACGTTGCGGTGGCCGTAGGTGTAGATCCTCGGATCCAGGACACCGCCGGGATTCCCCGGGGCACCTCCCCCAGCCGTGGTGATCCGCAGGACCTTTCCGCCCAGCGAGGCCGGATCCTGAGGGTTGGCGGGCATGGCCGCGTCACCGGTACCCATCCATATGTAGCCATCGGGCCCAAACCGCGGGCGGCATCCGGAGTGACGGCCGTTGGCGGCAGCCGGGATAGCGGTTACCAGGTCGCTCCGCTCGCCCAGCCCCGTCGCCTGGTCGTTGATCTTCCAGCGGACCAGTCGGACATCGTTCGTCCCCGACAGGTTGGAGTTGAAGCAGGTGTATATCCGTCGATTGCTGGTGAAATCGGGATCCACCGCCACGCCGAGCATCCCACCCTCGCCAGCCACCACGACATCGGCTGGGGTGGCCAAGGTGACCACCGAACCGTCGTTTTTGCGCAGTCGAATCTGACCGGTCCGTTGGGTGAACAGCAAGGACCCGTCCGGCAGGAATGCCAGGTCCCAGGGGCGGCTCAAGCCGGTGAGGTGCTCAGAGACGGTGAGCGTTGCCGGCCCAGGGCATCCAGTCAGGCCTAAGGCCGCCAGCGCCGCCGCCATGGCGACAAGTGACCCCCGCACCAGCGTCGATCTGTTCATCGCTGCCTCCTAGCGGTTTCTGCTCCTGTGGAAACGATAGGACGCGATCAGGCTGACGTCACCCGGCACCACAGCGAGGCCGGTGTCTCCCAACACCAAGGAGAAATCGACTATGAGTGAAGCGATGGTCGAGGTCGCAACGGTGAAGCAGTGCTGGCGGTACCCGGTCAAGTCGTTCCAAGGTGAACAGACCAGCCACCTGGTGTTGGGTCCTGACGGCATCGAAGGTGACCGAAGCTTCGGCCTGATCGACCAGGCCACCGGGCATCTCCTCAGCGCCAAGGCCGTACGACATCTGCTGGAGGCACCCGCCACCATCGACACCGTGGTGCTTCCCGACGGCACCAACCAACCGATCGACGATCCGTCCACCGACCTGGTTCTGAGCCAATGGCTGGGGCGGGAGGTGCGCCTGGCTCGTCCGATCGACTCTGGGCCGGTCAGCTACCAGATGACATTCGGTCCCGCGGGGCCGGACCGTCGAACCGTCGACGTGCCCACCCCGAGCGGGACGTTCCTGGATGTGGCTCACGTTCACCTTCTGACCACCGCCTCGCTGGCGGCCGGCAGAGCGGCTCGACCCGACCTGGACTGGGACGTCCGGAGGTTCCGACCCAACTTGGTCCTGGAGGTCGACGGCGAAGGTTTCATCGAAGACTCCTGGGTCGGGAATCGCCTGCGAATCGGCGACTGCGTCCTGGTTCCCGATGACCGCACACTGCGCTGCGCCATGCCCATGCGCGCCCAACATGGTTTGGACCGCGCCCCCGATCTCTTCCGGGCCCTGGTCGACCTGAACGAGAACCGCCTGGGCCTCTACTGCTCGGCGATGACCGCCGGGGTCGTGCGCGTCGGCGACCCCGTCGGCATGGATTAGTTCCGACTCCGGCGTCGGTCGCGGTTGCGCGCGAGACTCCACCCACGGCCGGGCCCGCGTGGGGCGGCCTCACTCTGAGAGCCCTCACGTGCTGTTCCCCACCATCCGCTTCGCCATCTTCTTCGTCGTGGTCATGCCCGCGAGTTGGCTGCTCATGCCCCTGCCCAGCCGGGGTCGAGCGCTGGTTTCCCGAGACGAGGACCAGCCTTGGATGGTTCCCGCCGCCCTGCTGGCCCTGGCCGCGGTGCTAGGGCCGTTGGCTCCCTGGGATGGCCCCACGTTCCTGACCGCCCTCGGGTGGCTTGCAGCCCTGGGCGTGGGTGGCCTGGCGGTGGTCCGCTGGCTGGACCTTGTCGGCCTGGTCCGGTGGAACGTGTTCATGCTGGTCGCCTCCTACGTGTTCTACGGCGCGTACGACTGGCACTTCGTTGCGGTCCTGGCCGGCTCGACGGTGGTCAACCAGTTGCTCACCGCCCGGCTCCACGCCACCGCCGAAGAACGAGCTCGCCGGTTCGTACTGGTTGGGGGGGTGACCGCCAACCTTGGGCTTCTGGCCTGGTTCAAGTACAAGGGCTTCTTCATCGAGAGCGCTTCGAGCATCTTCGCCCCGCTGGGCATCGACATCGATCTACCCGCCGGCTCGGTGATCCCTCCGGTGGGGATCAGCTTCTTCACCTTTCAGGCCTTGAGCTACCTGATCGACACCTACCGGCGTCGGATCGAGCCGTCGCCGCTACTGGACTTCGCGGTCTACCTCTCGTTCTTCCCGCACCTGGTGGCAGGGCCCATCGTTCGGGCCGCGGAGTTCCTACCCCAGCTCCGCACCCCCCGAGATGCCCGACAGGTCGACACCGGGCTGGCCTTCTGGCTCATCGCGGTGGGGCTGTTCAAGAAGGTGGTGGTGTCCAGCTACCTGGCCAGCGCCATCGTCGATCCGGTGTTCCGGATCCCGTCTCAGCACCAGGCGGTGGACACGCTGCTCGGCATCTACGGCTACGCGATCCAGATCTACTGTGACTTCTCCGGATACACCGACATGGCCATCGGCCTGGCGTTGCTGCTCGGTTTCCGCTTCCCACAGAACTTCGACGCCCCATACACCGCGACCAGTCTCCAGGACTTCTGGCGACGTTGGCACATGACCCTGTCGCGGTGGCTGCGTGACTACCTGTACATACCCTTGGGTGGTAGCCAGCGGGGCCATCGGCGGGCGTACCTCAACCTGTTCCTCACCATGTTGATCGGCGGTTTGTGGCACGGCGCGGCCTGGACGTTCGTGGTGTGGGGGGCGCTGCACGGTGGGTATCTGGCCGTCGAGCGATGGTGGTCATCACGGCCGGTCCCTGCGCCACACGACCCACCCAGCGGGTTCACAACCAGCCGCGACGACGACAATGACACCGACACCACCGGACTGCCCGGATTCGGAGATGAGTCCACGCCCGACGACCCCGGGCTCGGACGCTCCGGAAACGAGGCGGTGGCGGTGATCGATCGACTCCGCACCTGGCAGGCGACTCGACCACCGGCCTCCCCCACTCGCAAGGCATGGACGGGACGAATCCTCACCTTCCACGTCGTCTGCCTGGGGTGGGTCTTCTTCCGAGCTCCAACACTGTCCGAAGCCTTCGACGTCCTGGCTCGGTTGTTCAGCCTCGGCACGGGTCAAGGGGTCAACCTGATGGTGGTGGCCACCATCGCCGTATTCCTTGCCACCCAGTTCGTGCCCAGTGACTCGGTCGGCCGGGCTCAAGCCGCCTTCTCCCGGCTGGAGGCCTGGCAACAGGGCCTTCTGCTCGCCGCCTTCGTCATGTTCACCAGCGCCCTCAGCCCCACCGGCGTGGCCCCGTTCATCTACTTCGCATTCTGATGCCCCGCCCCACCGAGATCGGCCTACCGCCAGAGCACGAGGACTTCGGGTCCGAAGGTCCCCACGACGTCGATCACGCTCACGATCACGGCGGCGTGTTCCCAGGTGAGACGACGCCGCGGCTTCGGGTCCCGGCCGGAAAGGCCCTGGTGGTGATGGTGGTAGCGCTGCTGGCAGCGTCGCTGCTCAACGCCGACCGACTCGCCTACACCGCCCGGACCCAGCCGTTCGGCTGGCAGCGGACGTGGGCGATGCGAGTCACCGGGGTGCTCGAGTTCACCAGTGGGAACCTGATGCTGGACCGACCCCGGGCGTGGCTCGCCGGCGCCGTGGACAACGAGGATCCCCCACCGGCGGAATCAACCGAGAACGTGCAGATCGCCGGTTCCGGCCAGGGTGATGCCGTCACCACCACGACGAGTCCACCCGATTTTCGTGTCCCTACCGAGGACCATCCGTTGCGGATACTGGTGGCGGGAGACTCTCTGATGGGGTTCATCGGTCCGGCCCTGGTCAAGGATCTCAACGGATACCCCATCGAGATCACCGAGGATTGGGCGGTGGGCACCGGTTTGGCTCGACCGGACGTCTTGAACTGGCCGGCTCAATTGAAGGCCGATATGGCCCAGCACGATCCTGAGGTCGTGATCTTGGGTTTCGGCGGCAACGACTCCCAGGACATCGATACCGCTCAGGGGCGGGTGGCCATGGGATCACCGGAATGGAAGCTGGAGTACCAGCGACGGGTCGCCCAGGTCCTCAACGCGGTGGAAGGACCCAATCGGACCGTGTACTGGATCGGGATGCCGCTGACCACCCGCGCCAACATCGAGAAGGTCGCACCGGCCCAGTCAGCCGCGGTCAAGGCCGAGATCGCCGCCCGACCCTGGGCTCGCTACGTGGATACCCGTCCGATCCTCTCGCCCGACGGCGAGTACACCATCTACCTGAAGGGACCCGACGGTAGCGACGTCAAGGTGCGCGAAGCAGACGGTGTCCACCCCACGCTGGCCGGAGCCAGTCGCATGGTCGCTCCAGTGGTCGGATCCCTGCTCGATGAGCGCAAGCTGACCGAGGCCGCCGCCCGAGCCGCGGCAGCCACCAGCACCACCACGACCTCATCGACCACGAGACCCCGAGGATCTCCACCCACCACCCGGTCCGGCGGCTAGGCGGCCCCACCCTCACACCCAGCCCCATACGATCCAGCCATGAGTTCTGACCCCGGCCTCGAACGCAGCCAGGCCTACCGAGATGATCAGGCTCACGTCTTCCACTCGTGGTCAGCTCAAGCCCACCTCGACCCCTTGGTCATAGCCGGTGGCGAGGGAGCGTGGGTGTGGGACGAGACCGGGCGTCGCTTCCTCGACTTCTCCAGTCAGCTGATGAACGTGAACATCGGCCACCAGCACCCCGACCTGCTGGCCGCCATCCACGCCCAGACCGACATCCTCACCACTGCCGCTCCCATACATGCCAACCCGGCTCGTAGCGAAGCCGCCCGTCTGATCGCAGGCAAGGCCCCAGGAGACCTCGACTCCGTCTTCTTCACCAACGGCGGCGCCGAAGCCAACGAGAACGCCATCCGCATGGCTCGCCTGCACACCGGTCGCCACAAGGTGCTCGCCACCTATCGCAGCTATCACGGAGCCACGGGCGGTGCCATCACCCTCACCGGTGATCCTCGCCGCTGGCCCAACGAACCCGGCATACCCGGTGTCGTCCACTTCTGGGGACCGTACCCATACCGCTCGGCGTTCCACTCCAGCTCCGAGTCCGAGGAAACCGAGCGGGCCTTGGCCCACCTGGCCGACACGTTGATGGTGGAAGGTCCCCATACGGTGGCGGCCGTGATCCTCGAACCGGTGGTGGGCACCAACGGCATCTTGGTCCCACCGCCGGGCTATCTGGCCGGGGTTCGGGAGATCTGCGACGAACACGGGATCGTGTTCATCGCTGACGAGGTGATGGCCGGGTTCGGTCGATGCGGCGAATGGTTCTCGGTGGATCGGTGGGGGGTCGTCCCCGACCTGATCTGTTTCGCCAAGGGTGTGAACAGCGGCTACCTACCCCTCGGGGGGGTGATCATCTCCCGCTCCATCGCAGCCACCTTCGACGACCGGCCCTTCCCCGGTGGGCTCACCTACTCGGGCCATGTCTTGGCTTGTGCCAGCGCGGTGGCCAGCATCTCGATCTTCGAAAAGGAAGGGATCGTCGACAGGGTCCGCTCCGTGGGCGAGGCCATGCTGGGTCCGGCATTGCAGGAGCTCTCCGATCGCCACCCATCGGTGGGTGATGTCCGAGGGCTCGGGTTCTTCTGGGCCATCGAGTTGGTGAAGGACCGTGCCACCCGTGAGCCGCTGGTTCCGTTCAACGCCTCGGGTGCGTCGGCGGCTCCGGTGGCAGAGGTGGTCGCGGCGTGCAAAGCCAGGGGACTTCTGGTGTTCTCCCACTTCAACCGGATCCATGTCGCCCCGCCGCTCATCACCAGCGAGGCCGACCTGCGTCACGGGATTTCGGTGATAGACGAGGCCCTCTATTTGGCCGACACCCACTGCTAAAGCCTGGATCCACCGATCGGACTTGGCTTGTGCTCGATTCTCCCTGGCCACTCCGGCAAAGCCGGTTCTCTGGGCGGCCACCGCTGGTGTTCGGCTGTCTGATGATCCCGAACGCGAAGGCTGGGCGGGGGTTCGGGGGCAGAGCCCCTTGCGGCGGAGCCCCCGACCTGCGGAGATCGGCTTTACCGGTCGTAGCAGCGAAGGCGACGGCCGTCAGGCCGGCGACCGAACTCCGCCGGAAGGCTCCGCCTTTCGGTGGATCCAGGCTAAGGGTCCGGAGACCAGAGACCGTCCCGGTTTCGGGCATGATCCCGATCACGCCCATTTGGGTGGAGGGCCGATGGAGGGTCAAATGAAGATCACGTTCTGGGGTGCGGCCGAGACCGTCACCGGGTCACGCTTCGTGGTGGAAACCGACCGAGCGCGGGTCCTGGTCGACTGCGGCTTGTTCCAGGGGATCAAGCGGCTCCGACTGCTCAACTGGGAGAAGTTCCCGGTCGATCCGGCCTCACTCGACGCGGTGATCCTGACCCACGCACACGTCGACCACAGCGGCTACCTGCCGGGATTGGTACGTGACGGTTTCGACGGACGCATTTGGTGCACCCACTCCTCAGCGGCTTTGGCCGGGATACTCCTGCCCGACACCGCTCACCTCCAAGAAGAGGACGCCAGGTACGCCAACAAGCACCGCTCCACCCGACACGATCCAGCCCTGCCTCTGTTCACCAGTGAGGATGCCGAACGGGCATTGGATCACCTCCAGCCTCACGACTTCAACTCACCGTTCGAACCGGCACCGGGCTTGACCGGCCATTTCAGTCGGGCGGGCCACATCTTGGGAGCCGCCTCGGTTCACCTCCACGACGGAAACCGCTCCGTGCTGTTCAGCGGTGATCTCGGTCGAGACGACGACCAGATCATGCTTCCCCCCGACCCGCCCCCCGCCGCTGACCACATCGTGGTCGAGTCCACCTACGGCAATCGCCAGCACCCCGACGAGGGTCCAGCCGACGTCCTGGCCGAGGTCATCAGTCGTACCGCCAAACGAGGTGGGACGGTTCTCATCCCGGTGTTCGCCGTCGGTCGTGCCCAGCTAATGATCCATCTGATCACCACGCTCAAGTCCGAGGGTCGGATCCCCGACATCCCGATGTTCCTGAACAGCCCCATGGCCGTGGATGCCACCCGGATCTTCATGTCCGCACCCGAGGACCACCGGCTCGTCCAAGCCCAACTAGATGCCATGTCCCGGTCTGTGAAGCTGGTCCGTACCGTGCAGGAGTCGATGGACCTGACCAGCCGGGCCGGGCCGATGGTGGTGCTCTCGGCCAGCGGGATGCTCACCGGCGGGCGAGTGCTCCACCACTTGATGCAGGTGGGCCGAGACCATCGAAGCACCATCTTGTTGGCAGGGTTCCAGGCCGCCGGCACGCGCGGTGACCAGCTCCACCGTGGCGCCCGAAGCCTTCGCATCTACGGCCAGACCATTCCGCTCCGCGCCGATGTGGTGTCGTTGGAGAGCGTGTCGGCTCACGCCGATGCCGACGGCCTGATGGCCTGGCTCGGAGCCGCACCGTCGGCCCCGTCGATGGTGAGCATCGTGCACGGTGAGGCCAGCGCGGCCGACACCATGCGCCAACGTGTCTCCAACGAACTCGGGTGGGATGCCTGGGTTCCCACCGCCGGGGAATCGGTGGAGGTGCAACGAGGCGGCGGACCCGTCACTCCCATCCCGGTACCCACCAAGAATGAGGCGCCCTCACCGGTCACCAGCTCGGCTACGCCGGTCGCCACCGGGGCTCAGACCCTCGAAGCCAGTTCCGATGCGGTTGCCGTCGTCGGACAACTCTGGGACGCGCTGGCTCGACGCGACTTCGACGCGGTCGGAGCGCTAATGGCCGACGATGGCCACTACGTAGACGTGGCGGTTAAGGACCTCGACCCTGGGGCCGTGGGCCCCGTCGAGACGGCAGCACGGTTGCGGCTAGGCCTCGGTCCCCTGCACGCGTACCAGCTCCACGACGGTCCGTCGGTGGCATCAGGGGACACCGTGGTGACCGAGCACGCCGAGACCTGGGTCTGGGAACCAGACGTGTCGGTAACGCTTCCGTTCACATCTGTGGTGCAGGTGAGAGATGGTCGGATCGTCAGGTGGTGGGACTACTTCGACCTGAGCACGCTCACCAATGCCGCTCCCGAGTGGTGGCTGACCCACATAGCGCAGGGCTACCGCTGAGGCGACAAGCCACCGTCACCCAAGTGGGGACAGGTCCTGGTAGTCCTCCCGGGCCACTGGGTCACCGGTGAGAGCGCCGCTGCCATCGGGGACCTCCACCGGTTCGCCATCGAGGGTGAAAGCCACGCGGCCGATGCCGGGACGTGAGGTGAGGGTGAACACGACCTGGGCCACCGACAGGGCCTGATCACTGCTGCGCCCGTCACCCGTTGAGGTCTCGAGATCAACCGTCGCCACCCCGCGGGACACCTTGACCCCGAGGATGCGACTGGTCTCGGCTATCGCTGATCGAAGGCCGGATCGAGCCTCACCCCGCGTCGGGCCCGAGACCAGCACCTCCAAGACGTCGGCGGGCGAAGCATCGTTTGCCACCTCCCGGAACACCGGTTCCAGCCGGTCACCCTTCACGAAGAACAAGGCGGCGACCTCCTCGCTCGACGATGGCGTCACCTCGGCTTCGTCGGTCTTCTCGAGCAACTCGAACGGCACCTCGCCATCGGCCAGCCGGGTGGCTTCGTGGTCTGGACCGACCCCGCACCCGGCACCGAGCCCGAGCATCGCCACGACCGTCAGCCCAGCCGCGACTGACCGGATAGGACGTTCCACGCTCATCGGGCCTCCTTCGGTAACCGCAGGGTGAAACAAGCACCACCGCTGGGGGCATCGCCCAGATCTACGGTTCCGCCATGTAGTCGCATGTGTTCGTTGACCAGCGCCAGACCGAGCCCGGTACCAGGGGCCTCTGCCCCGTCCCCTCGGGCGAACCGTTCGAACACGTAGCTGCGCTGGTGGTCGGGAATTCCGGGGCCGGAGTCCTCCACCGCAATCCACACCTCGTCGTCGGTCTCGCCGATCTCCACCTTCGTGGCGCCTCCTGCATAGTTGTCGGCGTTGACCAGAAGGTTGGTCAGCACCTGTCCCATGCGGCGCTTGTCCAAGGACACCGTCAGGCCCGGGCTGCATTGTGACTCGATCGGGATGTGGCTTCGATCGGTCGAGTCGAGTAGCCGTTTGACGAAGGTGACCGGGTCGACCGACTCCAGATGGACCTCGGCCACACCGGCTTCGGCCCGAGATATCTCCAACAGGTCGGCCACCAGTTCACTGAACCGGTCGACCTCACCCTCGAGCATGCTCAGCGCTTCCAGACCAGCGTCGTCGGTCACCCGTCGACGGGTGATCGACAGGGCCGCGGCCATGGTGGCCAGCGGGGACCGCAGTTCGTGACTGACGTCGGAGGCGAAGCGTGCTTCACGGTCGATCCTCAGGTGCAGGTCCTCCACCATCTCGTTGAACGACAGCACCAGAGGTTCGAGGTCGGCATCGCCGTCAGCCGCCAGACGCTTGGTGGTCGCGCCCTGTCGGATCTCGTTGGCGGCGTCGGCCATACGCCGAACCGGTCGCAGAACGCGACCGCTGACTGCCCAACCGGCCAACGCGCCGAGGCTGGCCGCGCCGACAACGGCCATGGTGAGGGCGCTACGGAGACGACGAAGGGTTCCAGCGACCTCCCCCATGGGGACCAGCTCCACGTAGACGGCGTCCACGTCGACAATGGGAGTAGCCACCACCTCGACTGGTTCACCGTCACGAATCACCCGCTGACGCCCGGCCGACCCGGCGTCGACGACCGCTAGGAGCGAGTCGGGGGCGTCCTCGCCGCTGTACCCGACGGCGCTGGCGAACCAGCGTCCGTCGATCCTGAGCAGGGCGGCACCATCCGGGCTGGCTTGAACCCGGGCCAGAGCATCGAGCGGTGCGGCTTGTTGGGTCCGCAACTCGGCCCGAACTGCCCGGGCGTTGAGGAACGCCTGACGTTCGGCACCGTCCTCGCGCTGGACCACCAGCGTCTCTCTCGTGACCAAGAAGCAGACCAACGCCACCACGGTCGACACGGCGAAGGCGATGATCCCGAACGCCACGGTGGTCCGTAGACGCATGGGGGCCCGGTAACGGCCGCGGGGCCGGACGGCTGGTGGGGCCGCGGGGGTGTCAGACGCCGTCATCGGCCCTCGAACCTACCCGGGAGACCCATGGACCGACCCGCGCCAGCCCAACGAGCTACCACCGAAGCAACCGCCGCCGGCAGGCCGAGCACTTCGGATGACGGGTCAATGAGGACACGAGCCGACCCGTCCACGGGGCAGGGCGAGTCGTGACAGATCCGCTTGGCGACTTAGGGTTCCGGTCGATCGAACGGAACCGAAGCGGCTCCGACACACCCCCGATGGAGGACAGGTGAGCAAGACCAACCCGGGCAACTTCTTCGAGGACTTCACGGTCGGCCAGGTGATCGCGCACGCCACCCCCCGCACGATCACCGATGGCGACCGTGCCCTCTACGGCTCCCTCTATCCCACCCGCTTCGCGGTTCCGTCCTCGGCTGCCTTCGCGGCTGCGTGCGGCCTGACCAATGCCCCCGTCGAGGAGCTGATCGGATTCCACATCGCTTTCGGCAAGACCGTGCCCGACGTCTCCCTCAACGCCGTGGCCAACCTGGGCTACGCCGAGTTGCGCTTCCATCGTCCTCTCAGCTCCGGAGACACGCTCACCACGTCCTCTGAGGTGATCGGTCTGAAGGAGAACTCGAACGGCAAGACCGGAGTGGTCTACGTGCGTTCGACCGCCATCGATCAGAACGGTGACGTCGCCATCGACTGGGCCCGGTGGGTAATGGTCAACAAGCGGGACCAGACTGCACCAGCACCCGAGACCGTGGTGCCCGAGTTGGCCAAGGTGGTCGATCCCTCGGATCTGGTGGTTCCCACCGGCCTCGACTTTTCGCGCTACGACTTCGTGGCCGCCGGTGAGCAACACCGCTGGGACGACTACGAGGTGGGAGAGAAGATCGATCACGTCGACGGCGTCACCCTCTCTGATGCCGAGCACATGATGGCCACCCGTCTCTGGCAGAACACCGCCAAGGTTCATTTCAACGTCGAGGCTCGGCCCGATGGGAATCGCCTCATCTACGGTGGACACATCATCTCGATGGCTCGGGCGTTGTCGTTCAACGGTCTGGCCAACGCACAGCTGGTCTCTGCCGTCAACGCCGGGGCCCACACCGCCCCCGCCTTCGCCGGTGACACCGTGTACGCCTGGTCCGAGGTCCTCGACAAGGCGGAGACGGCGGCTCCCGGCGTCGGGGCGTTGCGCCTCCGACTGGTGGCCACCAAGGGCCGGGACCAATCGATGACCCTCAAGGGTGAGGACGGCAAGTACGCCCCCGGGGTCCTGCTCGACCTCGACCTGTGGGCCCTCTGCCCCCGCTGACTACCGACCTGCCGACCCTGTTGAGGAACGGCAGGCCGGCGTCCGAACTCCGCCGGAAGGCACTGCCTCTCGGCGGATCGGGTCCCTAGCACGGGGAGCGAGACGTTGGCCACAGCCTGTGACTCCTGACCGTTTGGTGGCCTTCTGGTGACTTCGATGTAAAGCTCGCCTTGTCCGGGAGCACCCGGCTCCCGCCAGCGAGGAGGGGCCATGCCCACTGCCACTGCTACCGCCACCAAGCCCGCCGACAAGCCCGCCGACGGCCTTCAGGGCCTTATCGAGGGACTTCAGGCCAACGAATCCTCGGCCATCGATGCCATCAAGCGGTTTGTCGATACGGTCAACGACTCCTTCCCCGACATCGGCGACGATGGACCTCGGCGCCAGGTCATCGACGCCGCCTTCAAAATGACCCACCAAGTGGTCGACGCGTCCAACCGACTCGCCATCAACCTCATCGATGTGACCGAGAACGCCCTCGACGGTCTGGGCAAAGCATCGGTCTGACCCTGTCACGACGTACCCCCTAATCTGACGTCGTGTCAGACAACGAGCCGGGTCCCGGCGCCGCCCGGGACCCGGACTTCCTCCGGGCCGCTCGCCCGTTCCTCGAGGCCTACGCCTCGTACTTCCGTTCCGAGGTGCGGGGCTTCGACCGCCTCCCGTCCAGTGGACCCATGCTGGTGGTGGGCAACCACTCCGGAGGTCAACTTCCCCCCGACATTCCGATCCTGCTCAGCGCATGGTGGCGTGAACGGGGCGAGGACGATCCCATCTACGTTCTGATGCACTCGTTGTTCCTCGGCCTCCCCGGTATCGGACCGGTGATGTCACGAGGCGGCGCGGTTGAGGCAGGCCAGGCTTCGGCGGAAGCCATCTTGCGCAGCGGTTCGATCCTTATCGACTACCCCGGCGGCGACCACGAGGTGTTCCGTCCGTGGTCGGCCCGTAACCAGATCGACTTCGGCGGACGCAAAGGCGTGGTCAAACTGGCCCTCCGCACCCAGGTCCCGGTCGTACCGGCCGTCTCGGTCGGAGCTCACGAATCGGTGATCGTGCTCACCCGCGGCGAGAGCCTGGCCCGATGGCTAGGACTGGACCGACGGTTCCGGGTCAGCGTCTTCCCCCTGGTCCTGGGCCCGCTCGGCATCATGCCACCGGGAATACCCACCTTGCCCATGCCCGCCAAGGTCACCGTCGAACTGCTCGAACCGATCGATTGGACGGCCCAGTACGGCCCCGAAGCGGCCGAGGATCCTGACATCGTCCAGGCCTGTTACGACGAGCTGACCGGCCGCATGCAAGAGACCCTCGACGCGTTGGCCGAAGAGCGCCAGTTCCCCGTAATCGGCTAACGATCCCGGCGGAAGGCTCTGCCTTTCGGTGGATCCGGGCTTAGGCGGTCAGGCCCCGCTTGTCCATGGCTGAGGCCACGAACTTCCAGACCACATCGGACCACAGGTATCCCACGTGGTTCCCCGGGAACCAAGAGGTCTCCGGCTCGTCCCAGTGTTCCCAAAGCTTGCGAGCCTGTTCGGTGGTGGCCAAGCGATCGGCTCGGCCGGCGAAGATGGCCCGGGCACCGATCGGCGCGGCCACCGGCATGGCCAGCGGCGAGACCACCCGGTGGACATCTTGAGCGGTGCCGTTGAGGATGTTGTGCTCGATGCTGCGCATCTGGAGGTGACGGGGGGCGTGGTG
Organism: Microthrixaceae bacterium; assembly: GCA_016702505.1. Lineage (NCBI taxonomy): Bacteria > Bacillati > Actinomycetota > Acidimicrobiia > Acidimicrobiales > Microthrixaceae > Microthrixaceae bacterium. The sequence continues at coordinate 82,679 of JADJDU010000001.1, read as the reverse complement.
CTCTATCAGACCGGGGAAGTCCACCACCGGAATGCCGGCCATGACCATGTCGAGATCGGGGTCGACGGCGGCCACCAGCGAAGCCACCAGACCCCCCAGGGACACCCCGAAGACACCGAGCCCGTCGGGGTCCTGGGCCCGCACCCAACTGAGCAGGCGCCGCACGTCCCACAGCGCCTGGGTCAGCCCGTGCACGCTGTTCATGAACTCGAAGCTCAAGAACTCTTCCCCGTTGAACCGGCTCGGGCGACGAGTTCCGTGTACAGGCAACACGATGGCAGCCACGTTCACGCCGAGCTCCTTGTGCAGGAACGACGCCCGGAAGCTGAACAGGTCCATGAAAGTGGAGCCGCAGCCGAAGCCGTGGATGGCGACCACCCAGGGCCGGCTGTGGTCACGGTGGCGTAGAACCCAGGCCGACGCGGTTCGGTTGGATTCGAACGCCAGCCACCGGTCGGTGCCGGGAACACCGAGGTGAGGTTGGTAACCGCTCGGCCACCAGATCCGCTCGTAGCTCTGGCCCAAGGCCCATCCCTTGGTGCGGACCGGTTCCTCCATGGGCGGGGGTGTCTGGTGGAACGAGATCGGGTCGTCCAACCATCCCCGTTCGGTGAACAGGTCGTGGGCCCGGGCCAGCTCGTCGCCGACCCGCACGTAGTCGGCTCGTCGGGGGAAGCGGTTCGGTCCCACGGCGAGAGCCATGATCGACTCGTCCATCACGACGTGGCCGACCAGCGACGGCGTGAGGCGGGCCGGGGGAACGCCGGGCACGTCCTCGCCCAGCACCTCTCCAACCAGGTAACGGACGGTCCGGGGCCAGGCCAGAGTCATTCGGGCCAGCGGTTGGCGGGCCAGCTTCTTCTCCACCGCCTTGGGCACCGATGAGACCTTGGCCACGGTGGCTGCGGGATGCCACCACGCGGGCGCACCCTGGTCGCCGCCCGCTCGACTAGGAGACCCGTCGCCATCGATGTCTTCGGTGGCATTGGGTTGATCCTTGGATGCAACTACGTTCATTGCTGCCTCCCCGGGGAGTGGTGAAGGGTCGGAGACCCCCGTTGGTCAGAATCTGGTGGCCCAGGACTCCAGTTCGTCGGACAGGTCCGCGCTGAGAAGCCACGGGTCAGATAGCGAGGCCGAACAGCCCAGGACCGAGATGTACATCGTGTCCACGTAGCTCCACGCCGTGATGTTCAGGCCGATCCCTTCGAGGATGGGTCCGCACGAGTAGAGCGAGGTGACCTGTCCGCCGTCTATCTCGAGGTTGGTTCGCGGCCCCCGGACACACGATGCCACCACGTTCAGAGGAGGTCGGAGGTGGTCCGCCAGCCCGGTCGCACCCCAGACCTTGGGCAGGAGACCGTGGAAGCTCGCGGGCACCAGACCCGATCGCCACTCGAACAGGTCGGGTCCGAACTCCTTGCGTATGCGCCTCACCGCCACCGAGCAGTCGTTGATGTGGCGGATCCGCTGGAGCGGGTCGGCCAGGTCGGTGCCGAGGGGCAAGAAGATGTTGTCGACGTGGTTTCCCCCGAGGCGGTGGAGGTCTGTGCGGGTGGCCATCGGCACCGAAGCCACCATCGACTTGTCGGGAAGCTCTCCCATTCGGGCCAGGTAACGCCGGATGCCACCGCCACACAAAGCCAGGAAGGTGTCGTTCAGCGTCACCCCCGCGGTGCGCTTGGCGGTGATGAGGACGTCGAGCGGGACGGCGAGACCAGCAAAGGTGCGATCGGTGGTCAGCGCCACGTTGAACGGCGTCTTGGGGCCGGCGAAGGGACCCGGTAGCGGCGTGGTCACGGTCTTGCGGGCAAGGCGGGCGTGGCGGACCCCCGACGCGGTCCGCTTGACGACACGGGGAACGGTCTTGAACGCCACTGACGCTCCCGACGCTGCGGCCCGGTAGAGGGCACGCGAGTCAGGGATGGGTTCGGGTCGGAATGAGTCCACCACGGCGGCGGCTTCGTCGGTGATGAAGGCGTTCTCCAGCAGGGCCACCGAGGCCACGCCGTCGGCCAGCGCGTGATGAAGCTTCATCACGAAACCCACGCGCCCCCCTTCCAATCCGGTGACGACGGTCATCTCCCACAACGGGCGGTCCCGAGGCAGAGCCACACCGGCGATGTCGGCCACCACCTCGTCCAATTGGCGCTGGGTACCAGGCGGCGCGGCCTGGACGGTACGAAGGTGGTTGGCAATGTCGAAGTCGGGGTCGTCGACCAGCACGGGATTCCCGAGATTGTGGGGCGCAGGCACCACCCGTCGACGAAGTACCGGCATTCGACTGAGCCGTTCCTCGATCAGGTCGGGAAGCGACTCCGGCGACAACGGCTCGGCGACCGGCCAGGTCCACCACCACCACCTTCATGGTGTGCATGTGGGCGTTTGGTGTCTCCGAGTAGAGGAAGCGGGCGTCGAGCCCCGACATGACCTTCACCGGCTCACCGTCCTCCCGGTCGGAGTTCTCCACCGGGCCTCGGTTCTCCCCCGGGTCTCATGGCCGAAAGCGACTCCACCACCGCTTCGACCAGTCCACTACCCCGAGCGTCACCGGTGATTCCAAGCTCCATCTGGTTCATGACGTAGCCCATCGACCATCCGGCATCGGGGTCTGCGATCCCGAGCGATCCGCCCGCCCCGGCGTGGCCGAACGACCCCGGGGGACCGAAGGGCGGGGGCGTCATGTAACCGAGGCCGAAGGGCATGGGTAGCCCGATCACCCGATCTGGGCCGTCGGTCTGGACGGCAACGGCGCGGGCCAGGGTCTCGGGCGAGATCAAGCGGTTCCCGTCCACTTCGCCGATGAGCGACGCGTACAGCCGGGCCACGGAGCGGGCGGTACCGACCCCATTGGAAGACGGCATTTCAGCGGCCAGGACCTCGGGCCGGTTCCAGATCTCGCCGTACCCGGCCAGCGCCTGGGGCCGGGCCAACACCTGACCCAGCAAGGTGTCGGGGCCCATGAAGGAGTCCATCAGTTCTTGCACCTCGGGAGCCACCACCGGTGGGTAGAGGCGGGCCAGGCGACCCAACTCCGTGGCCGGAAGCCCGATGAAGAAGTCGAGTCCCAACGGTCCGGCGACCTCGTCGGCCAGGAACCGTCCGACGCTGCGGCCGGTCACCCTGCGAACCACCTCACCCAGGATCCAGCCGAATGTTCGGGCGTGGTACCCCGATGCGGTTCCCGGATCCCACAGAGGGGCCTGGTCGGCGATGGCCTCGACCACCCCGATCCCAGCCCAGTGCGTCTTCCAGGCTCACCTGATCGGGTACGGCTGGCACACCGGCCTGGTGGGACAGGACCATTCGCAGCGTTGTGTTCTGCTTACCGTGAGTCCCGAACTCGGGCCAGTACCTTGCCACCGGGGCTTCGAGGTCGAGCACACCCCGCTCGACCAACACGTGGATGCACGATGCCGCCACCCCCTTGGTGGTGGAGAACACCAGTTGAAGGGTGTCCTTCTGCCACGGACGCGCTGCATCGCGATCCGCGAATCCACCCCAGAGGTCGACCACCGGACGACCGTGGAGGTAGACACACTGCCGCACCGATGTCGCCGTGGTCGGTGAAGTTGCGCCGGAAGGCCGCGTCGACGGACTCGAAGCCCGGTTCGGCGAACCCCTGGACCAGCACTGCGCTCTCACGCACGCGCTGGAACCTAGTTCCACGGAAGGGGTCTGTGGCCATATCGCCACCCGATGTGACAGGGCGACCGTTCCCGGTTCCGGACACCACCCACACCGTTAGTGTTCGGCTGTCTAACCAGCTGAAGCAAGAGGACTGGGCGGGGGTTCCGGGGCAGAGCCCTTCGTGGCGGGAGCCCCGACCTGCGGAGATCGGCTTTGCCGGTCGTAGCAGCGAAGACGTCGGCCGTAAGGCCGGCAGATCAACTCCGCCGAAGGCTCCGCCTTTCGGCGGATCACCTCAAGCCTCCAAGTGGTCGACGATCATCTGTGCCACCTCTAGGTCAGCTTGGCTTCTCGCTATCCCCGTTGTTGTCGACGGTGATCTCATGGACGCCGTGCAGAACGGTGAGACCGAACGCCTCCGAATAGATGGCGGCATCGCCGAGGTTGAGGATCTCGCTCTCGGCCGATTCACGTGACATGTCGAAACTGGCCCGGGCAGCCTCGGCGCTGTCGTGGACCAAGATCCCAACGCTGAGGGCCCGGCACCGTCTCTCCCTCCGCGACCAGGTGCAGGAGTGGATGCCCGGCTTGAACGTCTCCCGCGGTGGGCGTGCCGGGTTCACCGATGACGGCCGTCACCGTTTCCTCGTCGACCATCGAACAGACATCGAGTCCGCCCCATCGAAGGTGACGACTCCGTCCGGAGGTGTCCCTGCGACCACCGCTGACCGTGGTCCCGGTGGTGTCACCGGAATCTCCCGTCTCCGCCGGCGCGGTGGTCGAGGCCGCGCCATCCTCGCCATCATCGCTCGAGCACGCGGTGAGCATCAGAGCGGCGGAGAGGACCCCCACCATCAAAACTCGGCTACGTCGCATGGTCTCTCCTTCGGTCGGGCCCGCACCCGCGAATACGTATCTTGGTTGTACGTCATAGCGCGTGACCCGGGAAAGTGCTCTTTGTCATCCTGGACACATCGAGCGGATCTCTCCTCGATGGCTACCGGACAAGACGGTGTCGGTCAGGCGCAGGCCTTGCTGTCGGTCGGTTCGACCACGAAGGTCACCTGGCCGGCGCCACCTCGATGACCCCTCTATCTTCTCGCCAACCAGGTCGGGCAGCGTGCCGTCGTCGGCGGCTACCAGGTCTTTACCGTTGAGCGAGATCTGGGTGCTGTCGAGGTCTTCAGCGGTCAGGTGGTACACGGTGGCCTGTGGTGAACGGGTCGTGACGGTACGGGCATCTGTCGGTGACGGGTTGACCACCGCACAGGTAACCGAGGCAGCGTCGGATCCGGGTGTGCAGTGGGCGTAGACGTTCAGCCCGGCATGGTCGTCGCCATCCATCCCGACCACAGTCGGCCCCCATGAGTCGGTGCCACAGCACCGCGGCCCAGCTAGTTCGGCGCGGCATGAAGCCTTCCTCGTCGATGAGGCCGTAGTCGCTGGCCGCCAGCGTGTTGTGGAAGACCACGTCTCCGTCGCCCCTGGCCAGGCGACCGTTGTTGTCGACGTAGCGGATCACGTCTCCGGAAAAAGGACGCCCAGCGGTCGCCGCCACAGGCGGCCTCGGCGGTCTCGGTGATCCACATCGGCGCGCCGGGTTCGAACTCGTCTCGCAGGGCCTCGTAGAAGTCACGGTCGACCTCCACCCGGCTGAGGAACTCCTCGGTGAGCGCCACGTCGGGGAGTCTCCGGTGTTGCCGCACCGTTCCGACACCTTTGGATAGAAGTGGTAGCTGACGATGTCGAAGGCGGGGCTCACCCTCTCGAAGATGTCCCGGGTCTTGATGGGCGCATCGATGATCATCAGGGTCACGTCCTCGGACCCGCCGACTCGGCGGATCAACAGGTCGGGCTGCACTTCGTCAGACCATGGTTCTGAAGACCTCGAAGTCCCGGGCGAACGCGTCGGCGTCGTAGCCCTGCGGCAATCCAACCCCAGATTCGGTTTCGTTGAAGAGTTCGGCGGCCACCACAGGAACGTCGTTCTCCCGGCTGAACGTCAGCAGCGGGCGGGCCTGCTCATCTGACCACAGTCCGGCCGCGTCCCGGCCCCGGTGTTGGCCGGGAAGGAGAGGTGACCACCTCGCTGTCCAACGCCCGAGCGAAATCGCCTACGCCCTTCCACTGGTCAGCGGTCAGGACCCTTGGTATCCAGTGGGGTTCACCGCCGGTGGTTCCATCGGCGTCGAAGTAGGTGGAGTTGGCCCAGGTGCCACTGGCCCGGATGTAGACCGGCCCCAGCTCTGGGCCAGGTTGCGAAGCCGTTCAGACGTCGGGATCGATCGGTGGCCGGTAGACCCTGGCACCCTCGGCCTCGTACGGCGCCCAGAAGTAGCCGCCGGTCACCTCGACCATCTCGACGTTGTAGGGACTGGTAGCGCTCGTCGAGCTGGGCCACAGCCTCGTCCCCCACGGCCAGCACCAGATCGGCCTCGGGGACGGCCACGGTGGACGTCGAGGCCTCCCCCTTGTCGTCACCGGCTTGGTCGGCGTTGTCCGAACTCGAACACGCCACCACCAACGTGGCGGCAACGGACATGATGGCAACGCCCCGTACTAGGCGGGAGAGGGATCTGGCAGCCAATTGTTTCCCCTGATCAGGCTGGAAGTGAGTTGCCACGAACCTAGCGGGCCGAACCTTTGATGAGCCCAGGTGCACCAGAGGTCGGCGTCAGGTCCGCAGGACCGAGACGGCGAAGTCGGCTTGATCGTGCCAGGCGCAGGTCCCAGGTGGCGAATCGGTGCTCCAAGCGCAGACCTGCCGCGGCTACGGCGGCATCGAACACCTCCAAGGGGACCTTGTTGAGGTGGAACCCGGTGACGACGGCACCGTCGGGGCGAACGTGGGCGGCGACACGGCGCAGGACGTCTGCTTCGGTCCCAGGGGCGACGAAAATCGAAGGTCATCACGTAGCGGGGTACCGAAGCGCTCGTCGACCGCGGGGAACGGGGAGGTCTGGCCGGTGGTCGCGTAGCCGCGACGGCCGTACCAGTCGATCAGTTCGGTACGGGCGTCGAGGACCTTCACGATCATCTCGGTGGCGTGCCAGTGGTCGCGGGCCAGGCGTTCGGCCTCGGCGAGCACCGCCCGGCCGATGCCACCGGCTTGGAGGGTCGGAACGACGGCGAACATGCCCAGGTAGACCTGGTTGTCGGCTACCCGGTGATCCAATTCGCAGCACGCCACCAGGTCACCGCCCAACGAAGCCACCAGCACCTCCGGTGGCCACCGTCGACCATCGCCTTCACTTGTTCAGGGGTGGTGCGCCCACCGCCGAGCAGATCGGCTCTGGTGGTCCAGCCCTGTCGACTGCTGTCACCGCTGGTACGCCGAATGCACCAAGGTCGACCACGTCCTCCACATCGGCGACCGTCGCGAACCTGAACGTGAGACCCGAGGGGGCGGTTTGTGTTGATCGTCGGTGTCGCGGCTGTCGGTGGTCGTCGGCTCGATCAACTCCTGGGGGCGGACCACCCGTGTTGTCGTCCTAGACACCGGGTGGAAGCGTGCGTCTCTGGTCCACGATGCCCACCGCCGCCCCCCAATGACAAAGTGGGGTCGACGTCGGTCCGGACCGGTCCCCACCGCCGGGGCCGAACACGGCCGTTGGGTCGATCTCGATCAGCCGAGCGCGTTGGCCCGGGCGACCGAGCCGAACCACTCAGTGCTGGGCTTGGGCGTGCGGGCGAACGTGGAGCGGTCCACCTCGACCAGACCGAACCGGCCCGGCGCCGAAGGCCCACTCGAAGTTGTCCAGCAGGCTCCAGTAGGTGCAGCCGGCAACGTCGATGCCATCGGCCAGACAGGCCAGGACCCCTTCAATGCCGTGGTCACGCAGCGGATGGGTTGATCGTCGTCGTCGGTCCCGATGCCGTTCTCGGTGACCCAAACCGGCGTCTGGCCACCGGTCATCTCCCAGGCTCGCCGAACCGTGACCTCCAGCGCCTGGGGCCAGTACTCATATCCCATGATCAGGCGCTCCACCTTCTTCCTCGGCGCCGACCATCCCATCGCTGCCCCATCGGCCGCGGGAGTAGGTCTGGTACGCCGATGAAGTCATCACTGCCAGTGGCCTGGAGGAACATGTCATCCATCACGGCTCGGCTCCGGTCGATCTTGTCCTGAGCGGCAGCCACGTCTTCGGCGGTGTCTCCCACCGGAGTCCACTCCTGCATGGACAACGTCAGCCCGACCGGCACCCCCGATGCCGCCGAGCGGATGGCATCTACCGCGGCCCGGTGGCCGGCCACGAAGTTCTCGCCGACACTGCGAGCCCGCCCCAGGTCGGACACCCCGGGCGGGATCACCCCAGACCCCAACCGCAGAAGGCCACGATGTTGGGCTCGTTGATCGTGCAGGCCCGGGCTATGGTCTGACCTCAGGCGGGTGGCGGCACGCTCGTAAAGGCGGCGAAGCGGTCCACCGTCTCGGCTGACTCCATCCACCGCGCCGGCCAGCCACCTCGGTGAGGTGAAGTGGTGGAAGGTGACCACGGGTCCACCCCCGCGCGCGCAGGCCGTCACAGAGCCGGGCGTAGTGGTCGAGGGCGGCGATCGACCACTCGCCGTCTTCGGGCTCGATGCGGCTCCACTCCAGCGAGAAGCGGTAGTTGTCGAGTCCCACGGCCTGCACGACGTCGGCGTCATCGGCCCAGCGGTTCCACGAGTCGCAGGCGTCGCCGCTCGGTTCGGCTACTCCCGAGCCGGCGGTGTGCTGGAAGGCCCACCAGTCGTTGTTCCAGTTGCCGCCTCGATCTGGTGGGCGGCCGTGGCGGTGCCCCAGGTGAACCCGTCGGGGAATCGTCGGGTCTGCATCGGTCGATGGCCGGATCGTAGGGCTGGAGGCTCGCTCCGGCTTCCCGGCGACGGAACGTGGTTCTCGGCCTACGCTCCCGCCATGCCGCTCGCCATCACCGAAGACCATCGCTCGCTCGCCGACACCACCGCCGACTTCCTGGCCAGGCACGGCTCGCTGGGCACATCGCGAGCCCTGCTGGAGGCCGACGACGAGCCCCCCCGCCCTTCTGGGACGACCTCGCCGAGTTGGGGTGGCCCGGCCTGCACCTCCCCGAGGAGCACGGCGGCTCCGGGTTCGGCCTGTTCGAACTGGCGGTGGTGGTCGAGGAGCTCGGCCGGGCCCTCGCGCCCGGGCCGTTCGTGCCGTCGGCGGTGGTCAGCGCCCTGGTGGCCGCGGCGGGCGATGCCGCCCTGCAGGCCGACGTGCTGCCCGGGTTCGCAGCCGGCACCGCCTTCGGTGCCGTGAGCCTCGACACCGGCGTGACGATCGACGCCGGTGCGGGCAGCGGGACAGCCATCGCGCTGGGCGGCGGACCGGGGATCCTGGCCGTGGCTGTGGCGACGACGTGGCCCTGGTCGACCTGGCCGGCGACGGCGTCACGGTGGAGGTGCCCGCCAACCTCGACCCCACCCGACAGGGCGTGCGTCGCCCTCGACCACGCCCCCGCCCGGGTGGTCACCGGTGCCGGGCAGGCCCTGGTGGACTTGGCCCGGCTGATCCTGTCCGCCGAAGCGGTGGGCATCGCCGGCGAGTGCACGCACCAGGCCGCCGAGTACGCCAAGGTGCGCGAGCAGTTCGGCCGGGTCATCGCCATGTTCCAGGCCGTCAAGCACCACTGCGCCAACATGGCCGGTGGCCACCGAGCTGGCCACCGCCCTGGGCCGCCGCGCCCCGGGGCCCCCGCCGCCGGGCCGGAGGCCGACCGGCCGCCCTCAGCTTCCCCGGCCATGGCCGCGGCGCTGGCCATCCCCGCCGCCGACCTGTCCGCCAACCTGAACATCCAGGTGCACGGCGGCATCGGCTTCACCTGGGAGCACGACGCCCACCTCTACCTGCGCCGGGCCACGGCCATGGAGTCGCTGGTCGACGCCGAAGCGGCCGCGGCCCAGGTCACCGACGACCTGGCCCGGCCGGGGCCGCCCGAGCCGCAGCGTGGACCTCCCGCCCGAGGCCGAACCGATCCGCGACGAGGTGCGGGCCTTCGCCGCCGAGGTGAAGGACCTGGACGAGGCCGCCACCCGCGACCGGCTCATCGAGACCGGCTACGTGATGCCCCACTGGCCCGCGCCGTTCGGCCGTGACGCCGGCGCCGTCGAGCAGCTGGTCATCGAGCAGGAGCTCACCGCCGCGGGCGTGCGGCGCCCGGCCTACGGCATCACCGGCTGGGTGATCCTCACCATCATCCAGCACGCCACCGACGACCAGGTGGCCCGGTGGGTCCCCCAGACCCTGCGCCAGGAGGTCATCTGGTGCCAGCTCTTCAGCGAGCCCGACGCCGGCTCGGACGCCGCCGGCGTGAAGACGAAGGCCACCCGGGTGGACGGCGGCTGGCTGGTGAACGGCCAGAAGGTGTGGACCAGCGGGGGCGCACCTGTCCCGCTACGGCTTCGCCACCGTGCGCACCAACCCCGACGTGCCCAAGCACCAGGGCATCACCATCATGGTGATCGACATGGAGGACGACGGCGTCACCGTCCGCCCCCTGAAGATGCCCACGGGGAACTCCGAGTTCAACGAGGTGTTCTTCGACGACGTGTTCGTGCCCGACGACGACGTGGTCGGCCCCATCGACGGCGGCTGGACCGTGGCCCGCGCCACCCTCGGCAACGAGAGCGTGAGCATCGGCGGCGGCCAGGGCGGCATGGCCCTGCCCGGCGACCTGTTCCTCCCCGGCTTCGACGCCCACCCCGAGCGCCTCGCCGGCGGCGCGGCCCGCCTGGGCCGCTACATCGCCAACGACCAGGCCACCACGGTGCTCAACCTCCGCAGCGCCCACCGGGCCGTGGCCGGCGGCGCACCCGGGCCCGAGGGCAACGTCACCAAGCTGGTGCTCTCGGAGAACATGACCGAGGCCGCCGCCATGCTGGTGGAGCTGGCCGGCCCCGAGGCCGCCTTCGTTCGAGGGGCCGGCCTGATGTCCGGGACCCTGGTCCTGATGCACCGGGCGATGTCCATCGCCGGCGGCACGTCGGAGATCAAGCGCAACCAGATCGGCGAGCGCATCCTCGGCCTCCCCGCGACCCGCTCATCGTGTGACCCTGCGTCTGACCGACGCCCCATCGGCGGGCCACCTGACCGAGCCGCCATTTCCCAGTTTGCCAGTGGGTTTTTCCGGTTTTTGGCGGTAGAAACCATTGAAGTCCAGCGGTCCGACCCAACCGGCACCGCTCGCTCCCCCAGCTCCGTATTGTCGAGCTGGCAATCCAATCAACCCATACCGATCGAAAGGACCGCTCCCGATGAGCATCCGTCTCGGCGACACCGCACCCGACTTCTCCGCCGACACCACCGACGGCCCGATCTCCTTCCACGACTGGAAGAAGGACTCCTGGGCGGTGTTCTTCAGCCACCCCGCCGACTTCACCCCGGTGTGCACCACCGAGCTCGGCCGCACCGCGGCCCGCAGGGAAGAGTTCGCCAAGCGCAACGCCAAGGCCATCGCCCTGTCGGTCGACTCGGTCGAGGACCACAAGGCCTGGGCCCCGACATCGGCGAGGGTGGGCGGTACCGACCTGAACTTCCCCATCGTCGCCGACTCCGACCACAAGATCTCCTGAGCTCTACGACATGATCCACCCTGGTGAGGGTGACACCTCCACGGTGCGGTCGGTGTTCGTGATCGACCCGGCCAACAAGGTTCGCCTGAGCCTCACCTACCCCAAGTCGGTGGGCCGCAACTTCCACCGAGATCGTGCGTCCTCGACGCTCTTCAGGCCACCGACAAGGGCCCCATCGCCACCCCGGTGGATTGGACTCCCCGGTGACCGGGTGATCGTGTCTCCCGCTCTGAGCACCGATGACGCCAAGGAGAAGCTGGCCAACGTGGAGGAGAGATCAAGCCCTACCTCCGCTACGCCGACGCTCCCTGATCTACTCGAGCGACAAAGCCCACCGAGGGGGTGGCAGGCGTCGGCCTGTCACCCCCTCGGCGCGTCCGGACTGCTCAGCCGCGCAGCGACGGCAACACGTCGGACACGAACTCGTCCAACCGGGCTCGACCTTCGCTCGGCCACCCACATATCAGGTAGGTGACGCCCAGTTCCCGCATGGCTTCGACGTTGGCCCGGACCTCGTCCCATGGTTCGGACAAGCTGAGCGGCGCGGCTCGGGCGATGGACGACGGATCTCGACCGGCATCGACAGCCAGTTCGTCGAGCAATGCCGACTTCCGTCCGAAGGAGTCGGGGTCACCGAAGGTGTGCCAGACGTCGGCATGGCGAGCGACCAGCGGCAGCATCTTGCGCTCACCGCTGGCTCCGATCCAGATCGGGGGATGGGGAGCCTGGACGGGACGAGGATGCAAGGTGGCGTTGTCCACCTGCCAGTGCCGTCCTTCGAAGCTGAAGCCGTCGGTGGTGAGCAGGCCTCGGACGATGGTCAGGGCCTCGTCGAGTTGCTCGATGCGGGTGACGGTAGCGGGAAACGGGATTCCCAGAGCCTTGTGTTCAGGTTCGAACCATGCCGCTCCCAACGACAGCTCCAACCGCCCACCCGACGCGTGGTCGATGGTGAGCGCTTGGGCAGCTAGGACCGACGGATGGCGGTAGGTGACTCCGGTTACCAGCAGGCCCAGCCGGGCGCGGGTGGTATGGCCGCTGAGCGCCGCGAGCGTGGTGTTTCCTTCGAAGCACTCGCCGGGGCCTTCGCCGTACATGGGCTGGAAGTGATCGAAGCCCCACACGCCGTCGAAACCGGCGTCATCGGCAAACCGGGCCCGAGCCACCACCTCACTGAAGGGCATCCGTTGCTGGGCGATGTCGAGTCCGAAGCGCATGTCCCAATCATGGCGGCCCATCGCCACGATCGCGCCAGCGACTGATCTGGCGAGCCGCGCCGATAGCGTTACCGGGACCAGCGACACCGCCATGGACAGCGCACCGGAACCGTTCCCGATCGGGACGACCCCGGCCGGTCTCGAAGTCACATCCCTGATGATCGACCTCGACGACGACCGGGCCCTGGACCCGATGACAACAGGGGGGAAAGCAGCGGCCCTGGCCCGGGTCCGCTCGGCAGGACTGGCCACCCTTCCCGGCGTGGTGTTGACCACCGTCGCCTGTCGGGCCTACGACCGCGGCGTCGACCTCGCTGCGCTCGTCGACGTGGACCGATCGTTGACGTTGGCTAGTGCCGACGGAGCCTTGGTGGTGCGATCCTCCTCAGTGGTGGAGGACGGTGCCCGTTCCTCGTGGGCTGGCCAGTTCGAGACAGTTCTCGATGTTCGCGGGCCCGAGGCATTGGTGGCCGCGGTTCGAGTCGTCATGGACTCCCGGGATCGAGCAGGCGCGTCCGATCTGCCCACGGCGGTCCTGATCCAACCCATGGCTCGGCCGTCTGTGTCCGGCGTGGCGTTCGGGGTCGACCCGGTCTCGGGTCGTGATGATCGGCGGGTGGTGGCCGCGGTGAGGGGCCAGGGCGAGCCGTTGGTGAGCGGAGCTGTCGACGGCAGCCGCTGGGTGCTCGACCACCGGGGCCGGGTGGTCGACGAGGAGATCTCCGATGGAGTGAAGATCGGCCGATCCCGGCTGAGGCAGCTCGCCCAGGTCCTGGAGCGGCTGCGCGACTTGTTCGACGGACCTCAGGACTGCGAATGGGGGGAGGTCGACGACGTGCTGGTCCTGTTCCAGTGCCGCCCCGTCACCACCACGATCACCGGTACACCCCATGGCCCGGTGTTCGGCCCTGGACCGGTGAGTGAGACCTTCCCTGATCCCCTCAGTGCGTTGGAGGTCGACATGTGGGTCGACCCTCTCCGCTCCGGCCTCACCGAGGCGTTGAGGATCTCCGGGGTCGTCAACCCCCGCCACCTGGCTGAACGCGAGCTGGTGACCGTTGTCGACGGTCTGGTCGCCGTGGATCTGGAGGCCACCGGGGACCACGCCGGAACCGGACCTCGACGGCTCCGCGGTGGGTGGCGGGGGCGATGTCGACGCCTGGCGTCGTCGTGGCGGATCGGCCGACTGCGAGTGGCCCTTCCCTTGGTGGCCGACGGGGTGGTCGCTGCCGTCGACGACGACCTGGCGACCGTGCCCGCCGTGTCCACGTTGAGCGATCGCCAGCTCCTAGCTCTGATCGGCCACACCGGCCAGGGTCTTCGCTGCCTGCACGCACACGAGATCCTGCTGGGCATGATTACGAAGGCCGACGGGCAGGCCTTCAGCGGTGCCGCCGTGGCGTTGCGAATGCTGGAGCGCGCCCGAGCCGAAGGTACCGACGACTACGAGATCCTGGCCCGCTTCCCCGAGGTGCTGGGTCTCACACCACCCCGGATCGGGATCCCGGCACCTTTGCCAACCACCACCTCGACCCCGTCGAGGTCCCTCGGCGGAATCGGTACGGTCGATCTCCATGACGGGGGGACGCTGGATCCCGACGTGGATCGGGCCATGGTGGCCCGTGAGGCACTTCGCCTGAGGATCAGGTGGATGCAAGAGGTCGGAGGCCGGGCTGCTCTGGAGCTCGGTCACCGCCTGACTCGACGAGGAGTCTTGGGCCACCCCGACCAGGTCCGGGACCTGGCCCTCACCGATCTGGCCGAGCTTGTCACCAACCCCACCGCCGGTACCGGGCTACGCCCCCCGAGGTTCGAGCCCGCCGCAGGCGCGCCCACCCCGACGCTACCGGTCCGCTTCCGCCTGGGGAACCACGGTCGACCCATTCCGGTCGGGGCCGAGGCTCGATCGCGTTCGGTGGGGAGGCTCATACGACGTCGAGGAGAGGCCCACCCCACCGGTGCCGGGCGCGGGGTCGGGGCCGGAGGTGGAGTTGGGGTCGGGACTGTCACCCACGATGTTCGTGAGCCGCCGGTCGGGTCGGTTCTGGTGGTCCACACCCTGAGCCCCGAGTTGGGCCCAATCCTGCCCCGCCTCGGCGGCCTGGTGTCCGAGACCGGCAGCGTGCTGGCCCACCTGGCGATCCTGGCCCGCGAGAACCATGTACCCACGGTGGTCGCCCATCCCGACGTGTCTGGGTTCGTCGACGGCGTGGCGGTCCGGGTCGACGGCCGTTCTGGAGCGGTGACTTTCACATCCGGGCCACCCCGAGGGTCGTCATCGTGAAGGGCCTGGCCTGGCTCGCCGCGGTGGCCACCCTTGTCGTGTCCGGCGTGTACACGGTGGTGTCCTTGGCCCGATGGGAATGGTCGCGGGCGCTGTTCTTCGCCGTGATGTTCGTGGCTACCGAGGTGTTGGCCGCCACCGGGTCGATCCTGGGCCGACTGAGTCGTGTGGAAGCCGAGGTGGCCAGGCATCGATCCTCACCATCCCCAGCCACCACCATCCTGGCATCGACACGTAGTGACCAGCCTCGGTTCGAGTGGATGCGGTCTGATCCGATCGACCTCACCACTAGAACCGGGGTCTTCGTAACACTCTTGGTGGGGGGAGGTGTTTTGCTGTCCGCCGCGGCTTGGTTGCTCGACCACATCGCGGCCCGGACCGTCGACCCCCGACGGGAGGCCCGTCTCGGCACCCAGTTGGACTCCATCACCTACCGACCGGGCCTGGTGGTCGACGAGGTCACGGCCATGGCCCGCGAACACCCTCTCCGTGCCGACCCAGCCGTGGCCAGGTTCCTAGGACCGAGGCCATGACCGCCACCACCGGCCGGGACCGGCTCCGCTGGTTTCGCAACGTCGCCCTCTTCGTGTTGGTCACGGGCGGCGTGCTCCTGGCTCGAGACCACACCCAGTCGACCCATTCCGCCATGGATCCGGCGTCACGGCTCAGGGTCGTGGTCGAGCCCGTCCACAATCGATCCGAACCGTCTCAGGATCTGGCCACCGTGGCCAGGGCACGGATCGAGTTCTGCGACCTGGAGGTGTCGTCTGCCATAGAGGGTCGCCCGACGGTGGCCTCTGAGGATCCTGTGACGGTGACCCTGATCTTCTCCCCGGCGCTGGATCAGACCGATCGCAAACAGTTCCGGGGGTGTGTGGAGGACTGGCAGGTCGACAACCACCTACTTCGGGTCAGGTCGATGCAGGAGTACCGGGTCCGGTGAGATCGGCGGCCGGGCCCAGGAGCATCGGCACCGGCGCGACCGAAGTCGCGTCCGCACCCGAATCGGGGGATCGGCACGATCCGAATGATCAGAACCAAACGGGGGATGCCTACCGGTTCGACGATGAGGCACCCGCCGAACTGGCCCTCGCCTTTCCTCCCGAAGAGATCGTCCGTCCCGCCATATCCCTGCTGCATCGCGACCCGCCCCTGACCGCCAAGCACTTCTTCTACCACCGCAAACTGGTGTTCGCCGGCACGGTCACGGTGGCCTTCAGCCTGGCGTTCTTGGCAGCCTGGGACGGGGGCCATGTCTTGCTCAGGGTGGATGAGCCGGTGGCCCGATGGGTGTCTGACAACCGCACCGCCACCTGGACACGCGTTTTCAACAACCTGAGCCACTTCGGCGACAACGTGGTCGTCTTCGGTGCCGCAGCGGTCCTGGCAGTGTGGACCTGGCCTCGTTGTCGCTATCTGGCCGTGGCACTGATCCTGGCCGCAGCTATGCGACCAGCCATGGAGTTCGTGCTCAAGGGTGTGGTCGATCGCACCCGGCCCACCCTCGACCCCCTGGGTCGATTCCACGGTCCATCGCATCCCAGCGGGCATCCGATGGCGGTGGCTTCGCTTTGGGGACTGTTGCCCGCGGTGGTGGCCCTGCACGTCCGCAGCCGGGTGCTGTGGTGGGCATCGGTGGTTCTGGCCTTCACGGTAGGAGCCGTGGTGGCGGCGGCCCGCGTCTACAAGGGAGCTCACTGGCTGACCGACGTGTTGGCCTCGTTCATCTGGGCCGCCCTCTACCTCGCTGCCGTTCAGGGGTTCTTCGACCGCTACCACGGCACCACCAACTGCCGTCACCCGCAACACGAAACTCAGGTCGGTCACCGCTGACATCCAGCGCGGTGACCGACCTAAGCCTGGATCCACCGAAAGGCGGAGCCTTCCGGCGGAGTTCGGTCGCCGGCCTCACGGCCGATCTCCGCAGGTCGGGGGCTCCGCCACAAAGGGCTCTGCCCCCGAACCCCCGCCCCGTAGTCGTGATCCAGTGCTTCGTGGGTGCGGAAACCTCTGGACCTATCCGCTAGGACCCTGAGGAGGTGAGCCGAGATTGGCGTTGCCGTCAGGCGGTCACCAACTCGTCGTCGGTGAGGGTCGCGCCGGTCGGTGTGACTGGGCTGTCGAGGTGGAGGTCGGCATCGAGCGCGTCCTCGGCGGCCAGGTCGCTCTCCCGGGGACCCCGTACCAACATGTAGACGAAGGTGGCTCCGGCGATGGCGACGCCGGCCCACATGGCGACCTGCCAGCCATCCACCAGCGCGGTCTTGGCTGCGGTCAGCACCATCGGAGCATCAGAGCCGAGGTCGGTGGCAGCCGCGAACGCCGACCCGATCCCTTCCTGCACACGGTGGGCCAGGTCGGGGCTCAAGCCCTCGGTGACCGGCGAGATGCTGGAGCGGTACCCAGCGCTCACGAACGAACCGAGAAGGGCGATCCCGACCGCTCCACCGAGCTCTCGCACGGTGTCGTTGAGGGCCGAGGCAACACCCTGCTTGGATGCCGGCAGAGATTCGGTGATGACGGTGGTCGATGGGCTCATGCACAAGCCGATGCCGAACGACAGGACCAGGAGCCCGGGGATCACGCTCCAGTAGCCACCCTCGGCAGAAACCATGAGACCCAAGAGCACCAACCCGGCGGTGAAGAACCCGAGTCCGGTGGCGAGGGTGGAACGGGTACCGATCCGCTTGGCGATGGTGGGGGCCATGGCCGACAGCGGCATCATCACCACGACCATGGGCAGCAGCGAGGCGGCCGACTTGAGGGCCGAGTATCCGAGGACGGCCTGGGTGAACTGAGGCAGCACGAGGAACACACCGAACATGACGGCGAACACCACCAGCAAGGTGATCGATCCCGCGGCCAGGCCTCGATGGGAGAAGACCCTGATGTCGAGCAACGGGTGTTCCTGACGCAGTTCCCACAAGATGAACCCGGCGAGGGCACCCAGGCCCACGACCAGTCCAGCCACGGCCAGCGGGTCGCTCCAGCCTCGTTCGGGTCCTTCGTGGATACCCAACACGATGGCCCCGATGGCTACGGCTGACAGCACCGATCCGACGGTGTCGAAACGTCCGGGCTGGACCTCACGGGAGTTGCCGACGGCCTTGAGGGTGGTCACGATCGAGACGGCAGCGATTCCGATCGGCATGGCGAACAGCCAGGGCCAGGTGAAGTAGTCGATGAGGAACGACGCCACGAACAACCCGAGGATGCCTCCGGCCCCGGCAAAGCCCGACCAGATGCCCACGGCTCGCGCCCGTTGGTCGGCCGGGAAGCTGGAGGTGATGACCGACAGGGTGACGGGCATGATCATGGCGGCGGCGACACCGGCCAGGATCCGAGCACCCATCAACATGTTGGTGGTGGTGGACAACCCGGCGATGGCGTTGGCCACCACGAACAGGCTCAGGCCACCGAGCAGGATCGGCTTGCGCCCGAGCCGGTCACCGATGGCGCCGATCGGCAGCAGCAGGGCGGCCAGGGCCATGGTGTAGCCGTTGATGATCCACAGCAACTGGCTCTGGGATGCACCGAGGTCGAGGGCCAGGTCCTGCTGGGCCACGTTGAGGCCCGATACCGAGGACACGACCGCGATCAGGGCCGAACAGGTGGCGATGAGGATGAGGCGCTGACGTTTGGGGTCGGTGACCAGTTCGGCCTCGTGGTCGACCACTTGGGGCCGGTGATGTTTCTCGCTGTCGAGCGAGGGGGCTGTGGATGTCATCAGATTCCTGTTCGGCTGGGACGGAGTCACTTCTCGGCTAACCACTTTTCAGTACGAAACGGTATCGTACTGTTATGGCTCCGCAACCGGAAGTGACCGGCATGAGAAAAGCGTCACCTCCAACTGGGGCCACGCCCCCACCGCTACCTTGGCCACCACACGACTATCGCCCTGAGGAGTCGAGCCGACAGGTGAGCCGACCCACGAGCACGGCATGGTTGAACCGAAGCGAAGCCCCCGTCTGATTACCCTCGCAGCGAAGACGACTGGACCAATCCGCCTGGACCCTGTGACCACCTTGGAACCGACATGACCACCGATGCCCGTGTGGCCCGAAGTCGAGCCGCAGTAGTGCGGGCCGCCACCGACCTGCTCGTCGACGGAGGTCCGGCCTCGGTCACGGTAGATGCCATCGTGGCCCGCTCCGGTGTGGCCAAGTCGACCATCTACCGCCACTGGGACAGTCGCGACGACATCTTGGTCGATGTGATCGCCAGTTGTGCCCCCACCCTCACCGAGCCCGCGCCCGAGCTCGGGTTCCTTGAGGCGATCAACGACCTGCTCACCCAGATCAGCGTCACCCTCGCCGATCCCGAATGGACCCGGGTGTTTCCAGCCCTTCTCACCCTCAAGATCCACGAGGACGGACTGGCCAACATCGAGCAGCAGTTGGAGGACCGCCAGGAACGGGTTCTCGATTCGGTCCTCAAGCGAGGCATCGAAGAGGGCATCATCTCAGCCACCATCGACCTGAACCGAGCTGGTGCCATGCTCGTCGGCCCGCTCCTGTTCGCCAACCTGATTGGAAAACCGACGTTGGACCCGGCCTTCACCGCTCATGTGGTCCAGTCGTTCCTGGTCACCGAGGGAACTCGCCCGGACCAGGACTGAACGCCCCGGCGCCGGGGCGACGGTCGGATCACCAGACGGCTCGCGTCCCCAGCCTCGATCCATCGATCGAATATGGTCGCAACTCCGCCAGGGGGCTTTGCCTCTCGGCGGATCCAGGCTCAGGCGGGAGGTTCGCAGTCGGTGCAGTGAACGTCGTGGCCGGGCTTTCCCTCGATGAAATCGGTGATCCACTCGATCAGGGACTCACCGCCGACCTTCTGGTCGTAAAGCTCTCCGCTCACCAGAACGGTGTGATCGGTGCCCGGGGCCACCCAGTGGCGGATGTCGACGCCCTGTTCGGTGATCCAGGTGTTGTTCGCGTCGATGAGGCCGACCAGATTGGCGGCATCCTGGCCGATCATGGCCGAGAACCCGGCCTGCACCTCGTCGAACGCGTTGTTGTAGGTGGCGAACCGCAGGTCGGGATCGTGCTTGGCCGAGTTGACGAACAACCCGGGCAACGACCAGGCCTCGGTAGGCAGATCGGCGGTCTCGGGCCACAGCGGGATCGAACCCTCGGTACCCCAAAGGGCGCCGATGGCCAGGGTGATCGCCGGGGTGCCGGGATAGGCAGCAGATGCGTCGGCGATGACAGCGATGTCGGCATCGGGCCACACGTCGCTGGCGGCACCGGCATAGGCCGGAGCACCGGCCGACCCCGCGCTGGATCCAGCCACCACCACCTCGGTCGCCTTCGGGAACAGAGCAGCCGCCGCGGCCAGCGCCGCCGAGCCGTTGGCGTATCCGTTGTGGTGAACCTCAACGCCGTTGCCGTAGTCGTTCAGCCGGGTACCGAGGTGCAGGTCTCCGGTGCAGTAGGGCACAGCCACCATGGAGTAGTCGGCCAACGGGTTGGCTTCGTTGTCCAGGTCGAAGATTCCGTCGCCGTTCGGCCCTTCGTCGTCGTCCAGGTTCACGGTGTAGGTGGCCCCTTCGGCCGAACACGTGGCGGCGCTGAAACACGCCCCACCACCGTTGAGGAAGAAGAGCACCTTCTCGGGGTTGGCCGGGCGCACCCAGTAGTGGAACGGCGTGCCGTCGCTGCACCGACATGAGGCCGGAGCCAGCACCTTTTGCCATCCCTCCCCAACGGGCCCCATGGCGTTGGCTACGGCTGAGCCCCCGCTCGCCCCAGTGACGTTGGATGTCGCCGAGGTAGCAGTCGTCGCGGTCTTCTCGGACCCGCCGTCATCGCTGCCGCACCCCACCAGCGCCAAGCCCACCACCAACAGGGCCACGATCGCCTGGAAGCGTCGTGTGGAACGACCTCGAACTGTCATCGGCAAACCCCTTTCGCGGCACCCACTCTTACACCTCTGGCGGTCCCCACTCCGTGACCTGCGAAGACGTCGGCCGTCAGGCGGGCAACCCGAACTCCGCCCGCAGGCTCTGCCTTTCGGCGGAACCAGCGAGTCAGCGGGTTCGGGCTCGGGACGCACCTCGGGCGGCGATGAGCGTGGGGTCCCAAACCGGGGAGAACGGCGGGGCGTAACCCAAGTCGAGCTGGGAGAAGTCCTCGACGGTCATCTCGTTCCACACCGCCACCGCCAGGGCATCGATGCGCTTGGCCGCTTCGGGACCACCCACGATCTGCGCCCCGAGCATCCGGCCCGAGGAACGTTCGGCCACCACCTTGACCGCCATCGGCGCTCCATCGGGGTAGTAGTGGGCTCGACTGGTGCCTTGGATCACTTCGGCCACCGCGTCGAATCCTGCCGTCGTCGCTTCTCGCTCGGTCAGGCCGGTGCGGGCGATCTCGCACTCCCCCACCCTGGTGACCGCGGTGCCGATGACCCCGGGGAATCGGGCCGGGGTACCGCTCACGTTCAGGCCCACCACCCGGCCCTGCTTGTTGGCGTGGGTTCCGAGCGCGACCCACGCCGGGCGTCCGCTGACCCGGTGGTGGCTCTGGGCGCAG
Organism: Microthrixaceae bacterium; assembly: GCA_016702505.1. Classification (NCBI taxonomy): domain Bacteria; kingdom Bacillati; phylum Actinomycetota; class Acidimicrobiia; order Acidimicrobiales; family Microthrixaceae; species Microthrixaceae bacterium. The sequence continues at coordinate 61,434 of JADJDU010000001.1, read as the reverse complement.
TCACCCGCGGCCCAGATCCCCGCGACCGAGGTCGACATGGTGTCGTCGGTGCCGATGGCACCGGTGGGACCGATCTCGATCCCCGCCGCTGCGGCCAGGGCCACGTTGGGTCTGACCCCCAGAGCCAGTACCACCACGTCGGCGGGCACCGTGCCGCGGTCGGTGACCACCGCCGACACCCGCCCGTCGACGTCGACTCCGAAGGCCTCGACCCCGGTGCTCAGCCGCACGTCGATTCCCATGGCCGCCATGGCGTCGGCCACCCGTCTGCCCATGTCTGGGTCCAAGGTGGCCATGGGCTGGTCCAGCTTCTCGATCAGGGTCACATCGAGGCCTCGGAGTACGAAGGCCTCGGCCATCTCCACTCCGATGTAGCCACCTCCGACCACTACCGCTCGGCGAGGGGTCCTATGACTGAGCAGCTCCTCCAGCCCTACGGCATCGGGAATGGTGTGGATGACACTGATCCCCTCGGCATCGACGTTGGGAAACGGTGGGACGATCGGTGAGGCACCGGTGGCCACCAGCAGATGGTCGAACGGCTGGCGGAACGTGGCACCGGTGTCGGCCACCCGGACCTCGACCTCCCGCGCCTCGGGGTCGATGGTCAACACCTCGTGGCCGGTTCTCACGTCCACCCCGCGTCGTCGGTGCTCCTCAGGGGAACGGGCCACCAAGCGGGCCGATCCCTCGACCAGCCCACCCACGAAGTACGGCAACCCACAAGCGGCGTAGGACGTGAACTCACCGCGCTCAAACACCACCATCTCGACCGGCTCGACCCCCCGACTCACCTGAGCGGCCGCCGACATCCCTGCCGCGTCGCCACCTATCACCACGAACCGAGTCATCGACATCCCTCCTGATCGTCGGGAGCGAACCTACCGCCGCCAAGTCCGGTTGGATCAGGGTCTTCGGTCCTCAAATCGCCTCGACAACAGGACCGATGCTTCGCCTCTGGGCGCAGCGGAACCGTTTTTCATCCCAAGCGGGCCATGCTGGAATCGCCCACGGCAAAGTCGAAGCAGAGGATGAACACATGACCGGTGCCGAAGACATCGCAGGTGATCGCCCGGATCGTTCGAACGACGTCGTCGATGACACCGGCAGCCATCGCTTCCGGTGCCGCGAAAACGGCCAGGAGGCCACGCTCATCTACCGCCAGAGCCCGGGCCGGCTCACCTTGGTGCACACCGGTGTGCCCGAGGCCCTCGGCGGTCGGGGAATTGGCGGCAGGTTGGTGCAGGCGGCGGTTGAACGCGCCGCCCGCTCCGGAGAGGTGATCGCCCCCGGCTGCCCCTACGCCCGAGCCTGGCTCACGAAACACCAGGAAGAGGCGGCTCGGGTCACCATCGACTGGTCCGAGCCGCCCACCCCTGAATAGCTCGAGCCTCAGACTGGAGCACGAACCGCGGGATCACCCGGTCAGGGTCAGCACCGATCGGGATCAACGAAGGTCGAAGCGGTCGAGGTCCATCACCTTGGCCCAGGCCGCCACGAAGTCGGTAACGAACTTCTCGCCGGCATCGTCTCCGGCGTAGACCTCAGCCAGGGCTCGGAGCTGGGAGTTGGACCCGAACACCAGATCAGCGGCGGTGGCGGTCCAGCGGAGTTCGCCGCTGGAGCGGTTCCGACCCTGGTAGCCCGCTCCGTCGGAGCCCGCCGACCACACCGTGCCCATGTCGAGCAGGTTCACGAAGAAGTCGGTGGTCAGCGCGCCGGGCCGGTCGGTGAACACACCCGCCGTCGAACCGGCGGAGTTGGCACCGAGTACCCGTAGACCACCGACGAGGACAGTCATCTCCGGAGAGCTCAACCTCAGCTGGGCAGCCCTGTCCACCAACTGGTGCTCGGGTCGGCTCTGGTCCCCGGCAGCCTGGTAGTTGCGGAAACCGTCTGCCTTTGGTTCGAGCACGGCGAAGGACACCACGTCGGTCTGGTCGTCGGTAGCATCGGTGCGCCCCGGCGAGAACGGCACGATCACCTCGACTCCCGCAGCCCGAGCCGCCTGTTCCACGGCGGCACCCCCACCCAGCACGATCAGGTCGGCCAGCGAGATCTGCTTGGAGCCGTTGCCGGCGTTGAAGTCGGCCTGGATCTTCTCCAGCGTCGACAGGACCTGGCTGAGTACGCCAGGATCGTTGACCGGCCAGTCCTTCTGGGGGGAGAGACGGATCCGGGCCCCGTTGGCACCTCCTCGCTTGTCGCTGTCGCGGTAGGTGGAGGCCGACGCCCAGGCCGTGGACACCAACTGGCCGACGGTGAGCCCCGAGGCCAGCACCTTCTCCTTGAGCGCAGCGACGTCGGCGTCATCGACCAGGTCGTGGTCGAGAACGGGCAGCGGGTCCTGCCAGATCAGGGCCTCGGCCGGTACCTCCGAGCCAAGGTAGCGAGAGACCGGTCCCATATCTCGGTGGGTGAGCTTGAACCACGCCCGGGCGAAGGCATCAGCGAACTGGTCGGGATTCTCCAGGAACCGGCGGGAGATCTTGGCGTAGGCCGGATCCATCCGCAGGGCCAGGTCGGTGGTGAACATGATCGGCAGGTGCTTCACCGAAGGGTCATGGGCGTCGGGAACGGTGGCGGCATCAGGATCGGTGGGTATCCACTGCTGGGCCCCCGACGGGGTCCGGACCAGATCCCAGTCGTAGCCGAACAACACCTCGAAGTAGGTGTTGTCCCACGTGGTCGGGGTGGGGGTCCAGGCCCCTTCCAGCCCGCTGGTGATGGTGTCGGATCCGTGGCCGCTCCCGAAGGTGCTGATCCATCCGAGCCCTTGGTCTTCAAGGTTGGCGCCCTCGGGCTCACGACCTACGTAGGTGTCGGCGTCACCAGCGCCGTGGGCCTTGCCGAAGGTGTGGCCGCCGGCGATGAGCGCCACCGTTTCCTCGTCGTCCATGGCCATCCGGGCGAAGGTCTCACGGATGTCACGGGCCGCGGCCAAGGCGCTGGGCTCACCGTTGGGGCCTTCGGGGTTGACGTAGATGAGACCCATCTGAACCGCGCCCAACGGGTCGGCCAGCTGCCGGTCTCCCGAGTAGCGCTCATCAGCCAGCCAGGCATCTTCTGGCCCCCAGTACAGGTCTTCCTCGGGTTCCCAAACGTCGGCGCGCCCACCACCGAAACCAAACGTGGCGAACCCCATGGACTCCAAGGCCACATTGCCGGCCAGGATCATCAAGTCGGCCCACGAGAGCTTGGCGCCGTAACGCTGCTTCACCGGCCACAGCAGGCGCCGGGCCTTGTCCAGGTTGGCGTTGTCGGGCCAACTGTTCAGCGGGGCGAACCGTTGGGTTCCGGTCCCGGCTCCACCCCGACCGTCATGGATCCGGTAGGTACCAGCGCTGTGCCAGGCCATGCGGATCATCAACGGGCCATAGGTGCCGTAGTCGGCGGGCCACCAATCCTGGGAGGTGGTGAGCAACTCGGCGATGTCGGCCTTCACCGCGGCCAGGTCGAGGCTCTCGAACTCGGAGGCGTAGTCGAAGTCCTCACCCATGGGGTCCGACGAGGGTGCGTTGCGGGCCAGCACCTTGAGGTTTACCTGTTCGGGCCACCAGTGCTGGTTGGCGGAGGATCCGGTGGCGTTATGGCTGTGACCGAGCATCGGGCAGCCACCAGCGGCCGATCCCATCGTTTCGTCGGTTGACTCGTCGTTGCTCATCTTCGCTCCTCGGAACCTTCCGCCCGGGTGGCTGTGGTCCGCTCGCCACAGCCTGCCAACACTGTCGGTCCCCTGCTCCCGTTTCTCGCAACGATCGAAACAATCGATCGTTGACGTCCCAAGATCGACCAGGTCTGGCCCAAAGTCCCTGGCCGCGCCGTGGCCGCGGGAGATGATCGAACCAGCGGACTACACCCTTAGGGGTCTAGCCGATAGGTCCGGTCGTCGTCGCTGCGAGGTTGATCAGACCGAGGCTTCGCCTCGGTTTAGCCATGCCGTGCTCATGGATCGGCTCGCCTAATTCCGGCGGAGTTCAGCCTCAGTGCGCGGTGGCGTCGGCCTTCTTGGCCATGGGGAGGCGCTCGACGACCACAGTGAGGAGCACACCCACTGCGATGCCGATCAGGGCCGACGCCAACGTGTTGGCCAGCCACGAGATCACCCCGCCGATCGCACCCTCGTGGGGCAGGGCATGGGCCAGGTCGTGCACGAGGTCGTAGGGCGTGTGCCATCCCAGTTCGGCGGCACCGGCGAGGAGGATGTGACCACCCACCCACAACATGGCCGCGATACCCACCGTCGACAGGGTGGCCAGGAGTTTGGGCATCCCTGCGACCATGGCTCGACCGATGCGCTGGGCTGACTCGGAGTCCTTGCGGGCCAGGGTAAGTCCGACGTCATCCATCTTCACGATGAGGGCTACCAGTCCGTAGACGGCGATGGTGATCAGCACCGCCACTACGGCCAGGATGATGGCGCGCGACACCACCGGTTCGTCGATCACGTCCTTGAGGGCGATGACCATGATCTCGGCCGACAAGATGAAGTCGGTCCGGATGGCGCTGTTGATGGTGGCTTCCTCGGCCTCTGGCCCCTGCACCACCACCGGGACATCATGGTCGTGGTCGTCCTTCTTCAGGGCATGGATGGCTTTGTGGGCACCCTCGTAACAGAGGTAGGCGCCACCGCACATCAAGATGACCTCGACCAGCTTGGGCGCCACCGAACTCAGAGCGATGGCGGCCGGCAGGATGAACACCAACTTGTTGCGCAGCGATCCCATGGCGATCCGACGCACGATGGGGATCTCCCGATCGGCAGCCAGGCCCTGCACGTATCCGGGGGTGACCGCGGTGTCGTCGACCACCACTCCGGCGGCCTTCACGCTGGCCTTGCCCGCGGCGGCGCCGACATCGTCGATGGACGCGGCCGCCAGCTTGGCCAGTGCCGCCACGTCATCCAACAACCCGACCAGACCGCCGGCCATATCTCTCCTCCAACCCTCAGCGAGCGTCCGAGAGTAGTGCCCTGCCGATGAGGACAGGCGGCTCGGGTCCTTACCGCGGGTAGGCCACGATCTCGGTGGCCTTGACGGCGACCCAGATCTCGTCGCCTTCACGGAGGTCGAGTTCGGCGCGGGCCGCGGTGGTTATCTCAGCCGTCAGGGGCACCGGATCGCCGAGGCCGACCCTCACCCGATCACCCACAAGGTCGAGGTGACGCACCGTGGTCGACCAGCGGTTGCGGGGGCTGCCTTCGGGCGGGCTCCGATGCAGCGCCACCGCGGCCGGTGCCAACGTCACCGCCACCTCACCGTGGTGAGTTTCGGCCAGGGTGAGCGTGGCTCCCTGGTCTGTGGTCAGCGTTGTTCCGGATGCGGTGCCGTGCAGGAGGTTGGTGCCGATCAGGTCGGCCACATATCGCGAACGGGGTCGGGCCATAACCTCGGCCAGGGTGCCGACCTGGGTTATCTGCCCGTTCTCCATGACCGCCACCCGATCGGCCAGGGCCATCGCATCGACGGCGTCGTGGGTGATGAGCACGGTGGGCCCAGCAAAGCCGACCAGGTGGCGCCTCAGCTCGCGGCGCACCTCGACCCTGGTGGCGGCGTCGAGCGCCGCCAACGGCTCGTCGAGTAGGAGCGCGGCGGGATCAAGGGCCAGGGCCCGGGCCAGGGCCACCCGCTGGGCCTGCCCCCCCGACAACGAACGGGGCTTCTGTCGGGCCTGTTCGCCGACCCCCACCGACTCCAACAGTGCAAGTGCGGAGCGTCGGGCCATCGCCTTGGATTGGCCCAGACAGAGCGGTCCGAACGCCACGTTTTCCAGGGCGGTGAGATGGGGGAAGAGCAGGTGATCTTGGTGCACCACCCCGAGTTGACGATCCTCGGGCGGAACGAAGAGCCCCGGTGGCTCATCGAACACCTTTCCGGCCAGCACGATCGACCCGCGGTCGAGCCCGATGGTTCCAGCCACCGCCCGCAGGAGCGTCGTCTTGCCGGCCCCGTTGGGCCCGAGGAGCGCGGTTACGGCACCCGCTTCGGCCACCAAGTCGACCTCGAGCTCCACACCCCCAACCTGTTGCCCGGCGAGTTCACCCCGGCCGAGTTCACCCCTCCCGCTTTCACCCCGGAGGCGTTCGACGCGACCACGGCCCCACCTACCGTGACCGACCCGGTCATGACCCAGCCGTAGCTGTCCGTGAACTTCGAGGCTCATATCCGGGTGAACCACCGGTCTCGAAGCGCCACCAGCACCACCAACGACACGCCGAGCAGCACCAGGCTGAGGGCCACCGCGGCCTGGGGGTTGGACTCCAGTTCCAGATACACGGCCAGCGGCAACGTTCGGGTCCGTCCGGCGATATTGCCGGCAAAGGTGATGGTGGCACCGAACTCACCCAGGGCCCGGGCCCAGGCCAGCACCGCACCCGCCATCATCGACGGACCGATCATCGGCACCGTCACCCGCGCGAACACGGTGGCCCGGTTGGCTCCGAGGGTGGCGGCGGCCTCTTCGAAGCGCTGGTCCATGCCCCGTAGCGCCCCTTCCACCGTGATCACGAAGAACGGCATGGCCACGAACGTCTCGGCCATGACCACCCCGGCCGGCGAGAAGGTGAGCTGTATGCCGGCGATGTCGTGTAGCCACCCGCCGATCGGGCTGCGAAGGCTGAACGCCGACAGCAACGCCACGCCACCGACGACGGGCGGCAAGACCATCGGGAGCAGGACCAAGGCTCGCAGCACCGACCGGCCCGGCATGTCGGTTCGGGCCAGGACCCACGCCAGCGGGGTCCCGAGCAGGATCGACACCACGGTGGCTATCAGCGAACACACCAGCGAGAGCCGGAGGGCTTCGACCGAACGAGCCGAGCTCAGGTCTCGGGGAAGGTTCGCCCAGTCAGCCCGGTTCAGCACCCCCACGAAGGGCAGGGCGAAGAACAGTCCCGCCACCACGGCCAGCCCCAGCACTCCGACCGGGGCGCGACGCCGGTTCGCAGTGCTGGGGCCGGTCCGCATCACTGCGGAGGCAAGAAGCCGTAGGTCTCGAGGATCTTCTGGCCGGCCTCGCTGAGCACAGCTTCGACGAAGGCGTTGGCCAGCTCAGCCTGCTCGGATCCGCTCACTGCGGCGATCGGGTATGAAGCGATCACATTGTGCTCGGCGGGGATCTTGATGGTGGTCACCGTATCGCCAGCGGCGAGGGCGTCGGTGGCGTAGACGATGGCGGCCACGGCATCGCCTTCGGTGAGGGCGGTGAGGGTGGCGGTCACGTTCTGGCCGCGGGTGACCGAAGTCTCGGGGATGGTCACACCCGCCGCGGTCAGGGCCTCGGCGGCGTAGCGGCCACAGGGCACGTCCTCACCGCACAGCGAGATGACCCCGTCCTGGGCAGCAGTGGCCAGGTCGGCGAGCGACTCGATCCCTGCGGGGTTCCCGGGCTTGGTGACTATCACCAGTTCATTGCGAGCGAAGATCGTGGACTCACCGTCCACCTTGTCGGCCTCGGCGAGCTTGGTCATGTTCTTCTCGTCGGCCGACGCGAATACGTCAGCGGGTGCGCCTTCGATGATCTGGGTGGCGAGCGTGGACGAGGAGTCGAAGTTGAACTCGATCTCGAGGTCGGGGTTGGTCTCGTTCACATCGGCGGCGATGGCGGTGAAGGCGTCTCGCAACGAGGCAGCCGCCGACACGGTGATCTTGCCTTCGAGGCTGGGCGTTGTGGTGGTGGATTCAGCCGCGGTCGTGGTGGTGGCTTCGACGGCGGTGGTGGTCGTCGCGCTGTCGTCGGAATCGCTTCCGCAGCCCGTCAGCACCGCCACGACCAGCACCAGGAGTGCCAGCCACCTGCTCCAGGTCTTGCTCATGTCTGTCTGTGCTCCTTTGTGGGGGACTCCGGGCCCTGCGCCCGGCGAACTGGTCCGATGGCGTCAGGTTCGGGGGACCTCGACGACCACAGTGGTGGACTTGACGGCGGCGACGGCCATATCTCCCGGCTCGAGAGCCAGGTCGTCGGCGGCTTCGCTGGTCATCAACGACACGATCCGGTGCGGACCGGCTTGGATCTCGACCACGGCGGTCAAACCGTCTCGTTCCACTCTGGTGACTATCCCGGTGAATCGGTTCCGAGCCGACTGGGGAGACAGCGAGTCGGGTTCATAGGCAGGTGGACGTTCGCTGAGCATCCGGGCCAGGTCCGGACCCGACACCAGGCGGTGGCCGCCCTCGCTGCGCGTGGTCCCCAGCACCCCCTCGTCGCACCACCGCCGCACGGTGTCGACGCTCACCCCCAACAACTCCGCCACCCGACCCGGTTTTGCAGCTGGCCGCCATACCCGATCGTGACACCAACCAACGCACTCCAGATTTCGGTCACTCTCCTTGGTCCAGATATCTGTCTGCCAGACTTTCCTTGCAACCCCCGGCCCCCCCCCCCGGCGGGCGCCCCGGCCGGCCCTGGAGAAGGCTTACCGGTGTTGTCAAGCGACATTCGCAAACCCTCAAAGCCTGGTGGATCCCATCGTCGCATCAAATCGCAGGTGGTGACGACGACGGGTACACCACCCTGGCGATGATCGCCGAGAACCGTGTCGGGGGAGTCTGGTGGGCCGAGGTGACGTCGACCGGTGTTGGTCGTAACCCGTTCAGAGGCAATACCGGTGTTGAACAGGATTCTCGTGGCTCCGGTAACCCGGACGATCCGGGAATACCGGCCGACTGCTGAGACCGAAGGGCCGCCGTTCGACAACCTCCACCCATGGTTCCCAGCTCGGAGGTCTCTGATCATCTGCCGCAGCGCCCTCAAGGCCGTCACCCCGCCCCAACCCAGGTTTCAACGCCAGACGGTGGCGGTCACCCAACGCTCTGGATGCCGGCTCGGCAGACGGCCGACCCGGTAGCTGGCTCCAAGCCCCGCCTCGGTCAACAGAGCTTCCAGCTCGCCAGCGGTGTAGGCACGCCGCACCGACACCGCCGTGTCGTGGAGAGCGAAACCCTGCCCTCCCATCGGGGCCACCGCCACCGCCAGCGGCGGCAGTCCCAGCAGGGATACCAGGCTACGTCGAAGGTCGTGGATCACCATCCCGCCGGCCGAGACCCGGTGGAGCTCGCGTATCGACGCGGTGATGATCTCCGCCGGCAGATGGTGGAGACACATCGACATGACCGCCACATGAACCTCCCCGTCGCCCATCTCCGACAGGTTCGATACATCGGCCTGACGGACCGTGGCCCGAACCCCGTCCATCTCGAAGCGCTCCCGCATCGAGTCGACAAGATCGACGTTGATGTCCGTGGCGGTCAGGTCGACCTCTAGGCCCCGCCGAACTGCCCGGCCGGCCAGGTTGGCGGTCAGCCATCCGTTCCCGGCGGCCACCTCGAGCACCCGGACGGGGCGGCGAGCACCGGCCCGACTCACGGCCAGATCCAAGATGGCATCGGCAACCGCGGTGTGACCGAAGCTCACCCTCTCCATGCGCTCGATGGTGTCCACGATCATCTGCTGTGCACCCGCCAAGGGCACCGAAGTACCCCGGATCCGGTACCGCTCGAAGGCAGCGACGTTGCCATCGAGGATCTCAGACAGCTCACGATCACGGGTCCACATCATCGGCGGTTCACTCCGGCTTCTTCACTGTCGCTAGAACCAGAGCCAACCACGCCCGGTGGCACAACTCAACCGCTCCGCTGTGCCTTGGCGCTTCGAGCGAAGCTCTCCGTCGTGATGGTGATGGCGGCTCAAATCATGGTTTGTGATCCGAGCCAAGTCGGCAAGGGACGCTCGGTTGGAGTCGCCCAGACTTCTGCGAACGCGGGATGTGGCAGATCACGACGCTCGAAGGGAACAGCTCGACACGAGGAAATCACTTCTCGCTAGACGAGGGGATCTATGGACCGAACCCCGCGTCCGAGACTTGGTCGGTCCACGAGTGGCCATTCCACCATCGGACATCGTGGCGTCCGGTTGGGTCCGGCAGCCACGCTTCGGGTACCGCATCCGCTGACGTCGGCGGCAGCGGCCGCTTCGTCCCGAGCGAGACCGCAGCTTCGTCCAAGCACTCGTCGAGAATCGCCTGAACACTGGCGTCTGAGAGCACGTCGATGCCGACGACCGCCTGCTTCCGCAGGAAGCGCTTGGCGACGTCCCGCATCACATCCGACCGGGCGACGCCGACACCATCGCCGCGCTCGACTCGGCAGACGGCCGACCCGGTAGCTGGCACCAAGCCCCGCCTCGGTCAACAGAGCTTCCAGCTCGCCAGCGGTGTAGGCACGCCGCACCGATACCGCCGTGTCGTGGAGAGCGAAACCCTGCCCTCCCATCAGTGCCACCGCCACCGCCAGCGGCAGCAGTACCGCGAGGCCGGGCCTTGGCGCTTCGAGCGAATCTCTCCGTCCTGATGGTGATGGCGGCTCGAATGATGGGTTCGTGATCCGAGCCGAGTCGGCAGGGGATCTCAGGTGATCCTGACGTTGTGTGGGCCGGTGGCAGGTCGGCCGGTGGGTGGGCGGGGTCAGGTGCCGCAGAAGGTTTGGTAGTGGCCGAACGACTCGGGGGCGGGTTCGGCGTAGCGGGCCAGGCCCGGTCGGGCATCGAAGGGTTGGGACACCACCTCGACCAACCGGTCGAACAGCGTGAGATCACCTTCGGTAGCCGCGGCCAGGGCTTCTTCGACCAGGTGGTTGCGGGGGATATAGATCGGGTTGACCCGATCCATGGCCGCACCCACCGCTACCCGATCAGGCCCAAGCCGTGACGACCACCGCCCCAACCAGGCATCGACTGCCGTTGGTTGGGCGAACAACCCGGTAAAGGGAGCGACGTCACCTCGAGCCGCCGCACCCAAGGCCCGAAACGCCATGGTGTGGTCGACCCGGTGTTCGCGCATCAGCGCCAACAAGTCGGCGGCCAGGTCTGGGTCCCCGTCTTGTTCACGATCGGGGTCCAGGCCGAGTTTGGCCCGCATGGCCGGCTCGTGAGTCCGGGCCAGATGCTCGGGGAATCGGCTCAACACCTCGGTAGCCGCGGTGACAGCGGAGTCCTGGTCGTCATCGATGACAACCAGCAACGCCTCGGCCAGTCGGGCCAGGTTCCAAGCCATGATCGCCGGCTGGTTCCCAAACGCATACCGGCCCTGGTGATCGATGGAGCTGAACACCGTGGCCGGGTCGTACGCGTCCATGAACGCGCACGGGCCATAGTCGATCGTCTCACCCGAGATGGTGGTGTTGTCGGTGTTCATCACGCCATGGATGAACCCGACCAACATCCAACGCGCCACCAACGAGGCCTGAGCCTCTACCACCGACTCCAGCAGGGCAAGCGCTGGGCGGTCGGACCCGACAGCCTGAGGGTGATGGCGGGTGATGGCATGGTCGACCAGCCTGGCCAGCAACGCCTGGTCACCCGTGGCTGCCGCGTACTGGAACGTGCCCACCCGCAGATGGCTGGCCGCCACCCGGGCCAGCACCGCCCCCGGCAAGACGACCTCTCGCATCACCGGTTCCCCGGTGGCCACCACCGCCAACGCCCGGGTGGTGGGGATTCCCAACCCGAACATGGCCTCCCCCATCACGTACTCCCGCAGCATCGGTCCCACCGCGGCCTTGCCGTCGCCCCCACGAGCAAACGGGGTTCGACCCGAACCCTTGAGGTGGAGGTCTCGGCGTTGCCCGTGGCGATCGATGAGTTCGCCCACCAGCAACGCCCGACCGTCTCCCAAGCGCGGCGAATACCCGCCGAACTGGTGACCGGCATAGGCCTGGGCCACCGGTACCACCCCCGGCGGTACGGAATTGCCGGCCAACACCGCCAGACCTTCGGGACTGGCCAACACCTCGGGGTCGATCCCCAACTCCTTTGCCAGATCCGTGTTGAGAGCCAGCATCGTCGGCTCGGGCACCGACGCCGCCGACCACTCGACGTAAAGCCCCTCGAGCTGATCCACAAAGGTCTGGTCGGTCGCCAACGGCCAGGTGATCGTCATCTCCACCGCGTCAGGCTACGGCCGTCCGACGCTGACAAGGCCGACGCGGGGGCAGCGAAACATTGGCGACGATGTGGTTGCCGAAGGCTTGAGCAGCGGTCCCAGCCAGGGCGGCGAGATCTCCGAAGGTGGTCCATCGCCCGTCGGGGATGGCGGCGAGAGCGGCGTGCATACGCGTCCAGTCGAAGCCGATGGCTTCCTCGACGACTCCGAGAACAGGTGCGGGCCAGAAGGTGATAGCTCTCGCTCGGCGAGCTCGGCCGCTCGCCCGTGAGGCCGCTCCACCACCACGTAACAGTGGCCTGCGGATCGGCCTCCAGAGATACCCGTCACTCACAAGCACTGCCTCCCAGGGTTGTCTGCCAGTAAGCGTTGGTGTACGTTGGCTGCACAAGCTGGCGCACACCGGCTGCACAAGGAGTCGTATCATGCCTCAGCAGTCCGTCAGTGAGCGGAACCAGCGGGATTCTCGTTTGAACATCCGCACGTCGACTCAACAGCAGCAGCTCATTCGCAGCGCGGCAGCGGCACTGGACAAGAGTGTGACTGATTTCGTGCTGGAAAGCGCCACGACTAACGCCGAGCGCGTGCTAGCCGACCGTCGCTGGTTCATCCTCTCGCCAGATGCCTGGGATGAGTTCGAGGCGCTTCTCGACGCGCCAGTGGCCGAGACCCCCAAGCTTGCTGCGCTGCTCACCGAACCAACGGTGTTCGATTCGCAAGCCTGACACTCGTACCGTGCCGGAGTCACCGCTGGTTGCCCCGGCGCCGCTCGACAAATCTCATGAGACCGCCAGCTTCAGGAGCGGCGCCGACGAGCTGGACGATTGGCTGCGTCGGTATGCCTGGGTCAACCACCAGTCCGGGAACGCTCGGGTGTTCGTGGCAACGAGGGACACTCGCGTTGTTGGCTACTACGCGCTCGCAACGGCGGGGGTCGAGAAGGCCGAGGCCCCGGACAGCCTCACCAAAGGCGGCGTCCCAGCGCAGATGCCATGTCTTCTCCTAGCTCGTCTCGCTGTCGACGAGTCCGAAAAGAACCGAGGACTCGGCCGCGGACTCCTCGTCGACGCGATTCGTCGAGCTGTCAGGGTTTCCGACGACGTTGGTGTTCGGGCCCTGCTTATTCATGCGCGGGACGACGATGCTCGGTCCTTCTACGAACACCACGGCGAGTTCGTGGCGTCCCCCACCGATCCGCTCCACCTGTTCATGCATCTCAAGCACGCACGTCGGCTTCTCGCATCCGACTAGAGCCAGCCGAGCACGAACCGCAGGTAGTCGTAGAGGTTGACGTCCTCCATCAGCACCTGTTGATCGCCATCAAATCCCCACAACTAGGCGATACCGGCCGCCTGCCCTCCGTCTCCGAGCAGGGCCAGTCCCGCTCGTGCATGCTCATGGGCTCCCTGCACGTCGCCCAGCACTCTGCAAGTGGCAGCAAGGTTCGCCCGAACGAGAGGAGGAGAGAAATCTGCTGAAAGGAGACGGGTGGGGGCGACGTCTCCTAGGAGCAACTGTGCCCTTGAATGCGGCGGGTCCCGCGGCCAGGCAATAGCGGTCCTGACCGCTAGGCGGTGTAGGCGGCCAAGTGTTTTCCGGTGAGTGTTGTTGCGGCCGCTACCAGGTCGGCGGGGGTTCCTTCGAACACGATTTGGCCGCCGTCGTGGCCGGCGCCGGGGCCGAGGTCGATGATCCAGTCGGCGTGGGCCATCACCGCCTGGTGGTGTTCGATCACGATCACCGACCGGCCACCGTCCACCAACTTGTCCAACATCTCGAGCAGGTGCTCGACGTTGGCCAGATGCAGACCGGTGGTGGGTTCGTCGAGCACGATCACCTCTCCGGGGCCACCGAGGTGAGTCGCCAGCTTGAGACGCTGACGTTCACCGCCCGACAAGGTGGTGAGGGCCTGACCGAGGCGCAGATAGCCGAGCCCGACATCGTTCAGGCGTTCCGCGATCTTGTGGGCTGCCGGGATCCGGGCCTCGCCCTCGGCGAAGAAGCCCACCGCGTCGCTCACCGCCAGGTCCAGCACCTCGGCGATGTTGAGCCCGCCCAGGCGGTAGTCGAGTACCTCGGCCTGGAACCGGCGACCTTCGCAGTCCTCACACGGCGTCGACACCCCGGCCAGCATGGCCAGATCGGTGTAGATGACCCCGGCCCCGTTGCAGGTGGCGCACGCCCCCTCCGAGTTGGCGCTGAACAAGGCCGGCTTGACGCCGTTGGCCTTGGCGAAGGCCTTGCGCACCGGTTCCAATAGGCCGGTGTAGGTGGCGGGGTTGGAGCGCCGAGACCCCTTGATCGGTGACTGGTCCACAGCCACCACGCCGTCGCGGTTCGACACCGAACCGTGGATCAACGACGACTTGCCCGACCCGGCCACCCCGGTCACCACCACCAGCACCCCGAGAGGAATGTCCACATCCACTCCGGTCAGGTTGTTGGTGGTCGCTCCCCGCACCTCCAAGACCCCGGTTCGGTCCCGGGTGGTGGCCTTGACCGCCGCCTTGTCCCCGAGGTGGCGGCCGGTGACCGTGTCGCTGGCCGCCAGCCCGGCAACCGGCCCCTGGTAGGTGACCTGGCCACCCTCGCTACCAGCCCCGGGTCCCAGATCGACGACGTGGTCGGCGATCTCGATCACCTCGGGCTTGTGCTCGACCACCAAGACGGTGTTGCCCTTGTCGCGCAGTTGCAACAACAGGTCGTTCATCCGGGCGATGTCATGGGGATGCATGCCGATGGTGGGTTCGTCGAACACGTAGGTGACATCGGTGAGCGACGATCCCAGGTGGCGGATCATCTTGGTTCGCTGGGACTCACCGCCCGACAACGAACCCGACGACCGGTCCAGGCTCAGGTATCCCAGTCCGATCTGCACGAAGGAATCCAAGGTGTGCTGCAGGCCGCTCAGCAGCGGAGCCACCGACGGGTCTTCGATGCCACGGAGCCATTCGGCCAGGTCGCTGATCTGCATTGCACAGGCATCGGCGATGTTCACACCGTCGATGCGCGACGACCGGGCCCGTTCGTTGAGCCGGGTACCGTCACAATCAGGACAGGCGGTGAAGGTGATAACCCGTTCCACGAAAGCCCGGACGTGAGGCTGCATGGCCTCGACGTCTTTGGACAGGAACGACTTCTGGATCTGGGGGATCAGACCCTGGTAGGTGAGGTTGATCCCTTCGACCTTGATCTTGGTGGCATCGCGGTGGAGCAGGTCGTCGAGCTCGCGCTTGGTGAACTTGGCGATGGGCTTGTCGGGGTCGAAGTAGCCGCAGCCTCGAAAAATCCTGCCGTACCAGCCGTCCATGCTGTAGCCGGGGATGCGCAGGGCACCGTCGTTGAGCGACAACGAGGCGTCGTACAACTCGTTCAGGTCGAAGTCGGTGACGTTGCCGGTGCCCTCGCAACGGGTGCACATGCCCCCGGCCCGCTCGAAGGTCCGCTTCTCGACCTTCTTGCCTCCCGCCTTCTCCACGGTGATCGCACCGGCGCCCCGCACCGAGGCCACGTTGAACGAGAAGGCATTGGGCGGCCCGATGTGAGGTTGGCCGAGCCGGCTGAACAGGATGCGCAACAGGGCATTGGTGTCGGTGACGGTCCCAACCGTCGAGCGGACGTTGGCCCCCATTCGTTCCTGGTCGACCAGGATGGCGGTGGTCAGACCGTCGAGGCGATCCACGTCGGGCCGGGCCATCGACGGCATGAACCCCTGGACGAACGAGCTGTAGGTCTCGTTGATGAGGCGCTGGGATTCCGCCGCGATCGTGCCGAAGACGAGCGACGTCTTGCCCGATCCCGAAACCCCGGTGAACACAGTGAGCCGCCGTTTGGGGATGTCGACGGTCACGTCTTGGAGGTTGTTCACCCTGGCGCCCTCGACCCGGATCAGGTCGTGGCGGTCAGCGGGATGAACACCGGCTCCACCGCTGGGCCGGGGCGTTGCTGGGGAGTCCTTCTTGGTGGCCAACTGTCGGGACCTTTCGGCAGGGTGGGTCCGGCACGCTAGCGCCGCTGGCCCCACGCTCCACGCGGTACCAGCGCTCAAGCCAGCACCGTTTGCGCGGTTGCGAGCAACTGCGCAAACCGGCGGCCGCCGCAACGAAGTGAGGACCGGGCTCGACGGAACCAGAAATCGACCGCCGAAGGCGGGCCACACGAACCGGACAACGAGCAGCGTTCATGACTCCCAGGCCCTGCAAGGAGGCCGGCCATGCCGGCCCCGGCTGTGGTGAACTGCGGGGATGACCGAACGCATCGAGATCTCCCGAGACATCGCCGCATCGCCCGAGACCGTGTACGCGGCCATCTCCGACGTGACCCGCATGGGCGAGTGGTCCGAGGAGTGCCACACCTGTGAATGGCACGAAGGCTTCTCAGGCCCCGAACTGGGGGCCACCTTCGATGGCCACAACCGCAACGGTGATCACGAGTGGACCAGCCAGGGCAAGGTGATCGAGGCCGATCCGGGCCGGGCGTTCGCCTTCGAGTGCTCCATGTTCGACTTCCACTTCTCCACGTGGGGCTACCGGATCGAGCCCACCGAGTCCGGCAGCCGGGTCACCGAGTGGACTGAGGACCTGCGTCCCGAGTCGGTGCTGGAGATGAGCAGCCAGATGTCGGGGGTCACCGACCGCCCCGCCCGCAACCGCACCACCATGAGCGGCACCCTCGAGCGACTGGCCGCCGCCGTCGAGGACTAGACGGAGGAAGTGCTTCTAAACCATCGCCGACGCGGTCCCAGCGCGGTGCTACCACCGTCCTACCAGCGGTAGCATCTGGGTATGAAGCTGAGCGTGAGCCTGTCGGAGGAGGACGTTGAGTTCCTCGACTCCTATGCCCGGTCCAACCAGATCGCGTCGAGGTCCGCCGCAATCCACAAGGCGGTACGACTACTGAGGGCGTCAGAGCTCGGGTCGGCATACGAGGACGCCTGGCAGGAGTGGGCCGAGTCGGGCTCAGCTGAGGAGTGGGACGCCACGTCCGGGGACGGGTTGACCCATGCGCCGAGGTGAGATCTGCCTAGTCGACCTCGACCCAGTCCGGGGCTCGGAGGCGAACAAGCAGAGGCCAGCCGTCATCGTGAGCAACGACGGCGCCAACCAGACCGCGGAACGGCTGGGCCGTGGCGTGGTGACCGTCGTCCCGGTGACCTCCAACGTCACCCGCCTGTTCCCGTTTCAGGTTCTACTGGCAGCCACCGAGACCGGGCTTCGGGTCGACTCGAAGGCCCAAGCCGAACAGGTTCGCTCCGTGGCAGTGGAGCGCATCGGAGCACGGGTGGGCCTGGTTCCACCGCCGGCGATGACCCTGCTCGACGACGCCTTACGCCTACACCTCGCCCTATAGCTGGGGCCCGAAGCTGAACGGGGGCCGGGGGCCCGAAGCTGACGTTGAGCCGAGGGTCTGAAGCTGGCCGGAGCTTCGCCGGCCGAACCTCAGGAAGGCCGGGCGGTGGTCCCGTCGATGTAGCGGCGTATCGAGGCCCGGTATTCCGCTTCGGTGAAGGTCCAATGCTGGTGGTCGGGATCGGCCCAGCCGGTGGCCAAAGCCGGAGTTGCCCGCCCGATGGCCGCGGTCATGGCCCGGGTCATGGCCAGGGGGCCAGGTGGGGCCGACAGCAACTGATCGATGCACGTCGCCACCGCCCCGTCCAGATCGGACCGGGGTACCAGGCGGGTCACGTACCCGGTGTGCAACAGCTCATCGGCCTCGACACTCCGGCTCGACATCACCCAGTCCCGAGCCGCCGGGAGGCCAACTTCGCGAACCAGCAGCGGGACGCCGGCCCAGGTGAGAGGCATGCCGATTGCCAGCTCGGGGATGCGCAGCACGGTGTCATCGGCAGCGATGCGGATGTCGAAGGCTGCGGCCAGCAACGCTCCCCCGCCGATGACGTGACCGTGCAACGCCGCCACCGTGGCCTGGGGGATCCGACCCAAATGGTCCAACAGACGCTGCCAGCTTCCGGTCCGGTGCCGCCGCTGAACCCACTCGCCCTCTGCAACCGGAGGATACGCAGTGGCCTTGAGGTCAGCTCCGGCGCAAAACGACCGTCCTGCGCCTTCCAACACCAGAACCGAAACCTCGGGCCGTTCCTCCAGATCATCGAGTGCGGCCCGCAGAACGAGGCGTACTTCGTCGTTGAGGGCGTTGAGCTTCTCAGGTCGGTTCAACACCAACCGAGCAACCCGCCCGTCGACCTCATATCGGACGGGACCGGTGCCTGGATTATCCATGGCCGAATGGTGCCACTCGGACCGGCGTCATCGGCGCGCACAACCGGTCAAAGGTCAATGACTTCGCTGGTGACCTCTGCCACCACTGTTGGTGACAGAGGTCCTCTGCCCAGTTTCGAGAACGAGGCGTACCGTCCGCGAGACAACCACTCAAGGGGGCTTCGATGGCCGATTTCCTGTCCCAGTACTCGATCCAGCGATGGCTGGAGATGTGTCCGCAGGGATACCTAGAGGACACGGTCTACGGCCACGGCCCCGAGGAGACCGAGCCCGACGAGCTGCTCGAGAACGAGGAGATGCGGGTGGCATCCATCGCTCTGACGGTGCAGCTCATCGCCGGTGAACGCGCCGCCCTGGCCGCCTCGTCAGGTCTCGTCAATGCCGCGCCCGACGACGCATCCAAGATGTTCCTGGCCACCCAGACCCTCGATGAGGCTCGCCATGTCGAGATCTTCACCCGTCGCCTCATGGACCTGGGAGTCAAGAAGGAGGACGTGAACTCCACCGTCGCCGACCTCACCAACCCCAACCTCGTCAAGTTCGCCGAGGTATTGCTGGAGAAGGTGTCCAACGGGGACTTCATCGCCGGGGTGGTCGGTCAGAACATCGTGCTAGAGGGGATGGCGTTCTCGGTGTTCGAGCTGCTCCAGGCCATCTCGACGGAGCTGAACCCCAAGTTCGCCCACACCCTGGCTGGGACCATCGCCGATGAGCGTCGCCATGTCGGGTTCGGCGAGAACCGAATCGGTTCGTTGATCCGCCAACATCCGGAACGCAAAGAAGACGTGGAGCGCATGCAGCAGGAGATGGCGTACCACATGCTCGCCACGTTTGCCGATGTGTTCAGTGGTGCCGGATCGACCATGGAGAAGGAACGGGAGCGCATGGCGGCCCGGGGTCGGAGCCTGGGCTCCAACACCGATTGGCACGGCACCGACATGGCCACCGCCTCCCCCGCAGCCATGGAGGCCACCCTGGCCGGGACGGTGCTGGACGAGTTCAAGATCAGGTTGGGACGGATCGGGCTGGAGTACCGCTCCCCCAAGGTTCCCGCCTGATGGGCGATCCCCAGGCGGGGTTCGAGCCGCACCTCCTGGAGGAGGAGGAATTCCTCCGGGAGGTGCACTCGTTCTCGTTCTGGTTCGAAGCCGTCGAGGGCTATCTGGAGGACCGGCCCTACGGATTCGACCCCGCGGTGGCCGACATCCCCATGGACCCCACCGACCGGGACAGCCTCATCACAACGCTGTGCAACTACTGCGTAGGCGAGGCGGCGGCGCTTGAGGCCTCCAGCGGGTTGATCCGCTTGGCCCCCAACCTCCACAGCCGCATCTTCCTGGCCACGCAGGTCGCCGACGAGGCCCGTCACCTCGAGGTGTTCCTGCACCGGATCGGCGAGCTGGGAGTGGTCGATCCCGAGGCCGAAGTGAAGGTCCGGGCCAACCCCAACCTGGGCGCGTTCAAGGACAAGCTGCTGAGCTTGGTCGACCGGGGTGATTGGGAAGCTGCGGTGTTCGCCCAGAATGTTCTGCTGGAGTCCATGGAGGACACCGTCTTCCGCTTCCACGAGCAGGTGGCCGATCCCGTCACCCAGCAGGTGCTCGAAGGCGTGGTGGCCGACGAACGCCGCCACCTCGGTTTCGGTGAGAACGACCTGGGCCGCCGACTGGCTTCTGACCCAGAAGGGCGGGTCCGCCTCGCCATCATCCGAAACGAACTGGACCCGCTGGTGCTCGCCGCTTTCGACGGCGTCTACCAGGACCTTGGCCTGAGCCGACAGGACCAACCCGATCTGGGCCGCGACTACCTGTCGGCGGTTGAGCGCCTCGGGCTGACCACATGAGTGCCGCCTTCGATTCCGTCGACGCAACGCCCGACACCGTCTCACCCGACGCTGTCTCACCCGACACCGTCCAGCCCGACACCGGCGACGAAGCCCCCCGCCGCACCTACGTGCTGGAGGACACCGGGTTCAAAGAGGTCCCCAAACGGTGGCGGAAGTTCTACCGGATCTGGCAGGGCGAGGGGGATGTCCTGGCGCCGAACGAGGTGATCTGCCCGGTGTGCAAGGTGGTGATCCGCTCCCACCGCGAGCTTCGACCCGGTGACCGTGTCTATTGCATGCCCTGCATGTCCCGCTTGGTGGTGGTGCGCCTCGACGATGGCAGCCTGATCGCCGAGGTCTCCTACTGACGTTGGGTCAGGCCCCCGGGGTGAGGTCCCGAGCCTCGGGCCAATAGTGGCTGTCGGGAAGATGGCGGGGACCGAAGATGGCCTGTCCCACCCGGACACAGGTCGATCCTTCCTCGATGGCTAGCTCGAAATCACCCGACATTCCCATGGACAACTCACCCGGGCCGATCAGGGCCGGGTCGTGGTCTCGGGCCTGATCCCTCAGGGTTCGCAGCAGGGCGAAGCAGCGCCGGGTCCGTTCCGGGTCGGGGTCGAGGGCGGCCAGCGTCATCAGGCCTCGTACCTCCAGGGTCTCGAAACGGGTCAACTCCGACAGGAAGCCGACTAGATCGTCGGGAGGCAGTCCGAACTTGGACGGTTCACCCGAGGTGTTGACCTGCACGTAAACGGCCAGGCTGCGCCCGGCAACATCCAGACGACGGTCCAGGGCCTCTGCCAGGCGAACGCTGTCCAGGGCGTGAAAGTCATCGGCGCACGCAGCCGCGTCGCGGGCCTTGTTGGTCTGTAGGTGCCCGATCAAGGACCACGAGACGTCGAGGTCGGCCAGGTTGGCGTGTTTGCGGGCCAGCTCCTGGACCTTGTTCTCGCCCAGCTCACGGCAGCCGGCCTCAACCGCCAGACGGATCCGGTCCTCGGGAACGGTCTTGCTGACCGCCAACAGCCGGATCGCTGAGGCATCACGGCCGGCCCGATCGGCGGCCGCGGCGATCCGAGCCCTGACCCCGGCAAGATTTGCGGCCAGGACCGCGACGTCGTTGCCCGGTTGAGGGTAAGCGCCAGTGCGGGGTTGGGGATTCACGGCGTGAGGATCAGAAGAAGGCACCGTGTCGCACTCTAGGGACCGGAGGGGATTGGTCCGTCGTCGTCGCGGCGAGGGTTATCAGACCGGAAAAGAGTCGACCGACTCTGGATACCGCGCACCAACTTCTGATGTCCGAGCGATACTGAGGTGGCGATCCCGGACTACCGAGGCAGAACCCATGTCGACCATGCGCCCCGACATTCCCGAGCACTGGACGCTCACCGACACCGGACTACACCGAAGCTTCGAGTTCGCGGACTTCTCCGGAGCCTTCGCCTTCATGACGCGGGTCGCGTTGGTGGCTGAAAGCCAAGATCACCATCCCGACTGGTCGAACTCCTGGAATCGGGTGTCCATCACCCTCATCTCCCACGATGCCGGAGCGGTGACGGCCAGGGATCTCGACCTCGCCCGATCGATCAACCGGGTTGCGGACGGCGCCCGCTAGCCACTCCTTCCCGCTGACGTGGCCAACGTCGCGGCTGATCAGACGAGTACTTGACGGAGATCGTCGTCCTCCTCAATACTTAGGTATATGCCTAAGCGTTTGAACCGGGTGGACGAGGTCTTCAAAGCCCTCGCCGACCCGACACGGCGCCAGGTGATCGAACGGCTCGTGTCGGGCACGGCGACCACGTCGGACCTGGCCGAACCTTTCGATATGGCGTTGCCCTCGTTCACCCAACACCTCGGGGTGCTGGAACGGGCGGGCCTGGTGACGTCGACCAAGCAGGGACGCACTCGCATCTACCGGTTATCGCCGGCCGGACTCGATGCGGCACAGGGTTGGCTCGCCGACCAGCGCCGCATCTGGGAGGCCCGCCTCGACCGACTCGACCAGTTCCTCATCGCACAACAGGAGAACAACCGATGACCTACACCCCCCACACCGTCAACCCCGACCTGGACCTCGAGTTGGTCCGGGAGGTTCCCGTGTCGGCCGAAGCCGTCTACGCCGCCTGGACCAACCCCGAATCCCTCAAGCAGTGGTTCGCCCCCCCGCCCCTACTCGGTTCCCCTGGTCGAGATCGATCTGCGGCCCGGGGGCGGGTTCCGCACCGTCATGAACGACCCCGAGGGCAACCAGATGATGGACGAGACTGGGTGCTACCTGGAGGTAGTGCCCAACGAACGTCTGGTCTGGACCACGGCCTTGACCGCCGGATACCGACCCCAGCACGGGCCGATGCACTTCACCGCCTTCTTGGAGTTGACCCCCAACGACGCCGGCGGCTGCACCTATCGGGCCATCGCCGTCCACCTCGACCCTGCTGGCGCCAAGCAGCACGCCGAGATGGGCTTCCACGACGGCTGGGGCACCGTGATCGACCAGATGGTCGAACACATCCAGGCCGCAGGCTGACCCGAGGCTGCAGGTCAGCCACCAACCAACGAACGAACGAACGAACGAACGAACGAACGACCAGATCGAGGCGCCCGGGACCCGTCCTGAGGCGCCTCGATCGCGTTCGGCCACATCGGACGCGGGACCGACCGGGGACCATTAGTTTGACGCCGTCACGACCGAGGCTGCGATGCAGCGACCCAGGAGCAAGCGATGATTCACGGCGATTTAGCTCAGTACAACGAGGACCAGACCGGCGATCCGTTCCACCTCGAGAACAAGAAGCTTCTCAAGGTGAGCCTCCAGTACGGGCCGGTCATGGCCAAGGCCGGCTCCATGGTCGCCTACCAGGGCGAGGCCGCCTTCAAGAACCTGGGGTCGGGCGGCCTGTCCAAGATGATCAAGAAGGCCGTCACCGCCGAGGGTGTGGTGGCCATGGAGGTCACCGGCAACGGGCAGGTGTTCCTGGCCAACCAGGGCATGGACATCCAGGTGATGTACCTGGAGAACGACCAGGTGCTCTGCAACGGTGCCTCGGTGCTGGCCTACAGCGCCTCCATCGAGATGGACATCGAGAGGGTCGGTAGCGGCGGCGGTGGAATGCGGATGATGGCTGGCGCCATGGCTGGTGGCTTCTACCAGGTGAGCCTGCGCGGCACCGGCTACGTGGCCGTCACCTCCGACGGTCCACCCGTCATCCTCAACGTGGCCGAGGCTCGCACCGTCGCTGATGCTGACGCGGTGGTGCTGTGGACCAACGGCGTCTCCATGCAGCCTCGCATCGACGCCGGCGGCCTCAAGTCCATGTTGCGGGGCGGCACCGGCGAGATGCTCCAGCTCGAGTTCGGTGGCCAGGGCTGGGTGATGGTCCAACCGTCTGAGGGCGTGGTCCAAGGCGCGGCCGCCGCTCCCGCCAGCGGTGGCGGAGGCCTCGGCGGTCTGCTCGGCGGCTGACCCAAGCCCAGCTCGGGCCCCACCGCCAACGAAGTCGGAATTTCGACCACGCTGGGCTCAGAGCCAGGCGGCCTCGAGCTCCTCGCGGCGGGCTTCCCAGTCTTCTGCGGTGATGCCATAGCGGACGTGGTCTTCCCATACGCCGTTGATCTCCAGGTAGCGAAGGGCGGTGCCCTCCTCGCGGAGGCCGAGCTTTTCGACCACCCGTCGGCTCGATGCGTTGCGGGGGATGATCGAGATCTGGATGCGGTGCAGGTGCAGTTCCTCGAAGGCGAAGCGGATGACCACCAGCACCGACTCGGGCATGATCCCCTGCCCCGCCACCTTCTCGTCCACCCAGTACCCGACGTAGGCGTTCTGGAACGGGCCACGCTGGATCGAGGAGATGTTGATCTCACCGCAGAACGACCCGTCGACGAAGATCCCGAAACCGAAGCCCGTTCCCAACTGGCGTTCCCGCTGACGGGCGCTGCACCGCACGGCGAAGGCGTCGCGGTCGGTGGAAGGGTCGGGCTGGTTGGGCAACCTCTGAGGCTCCCAGCGGGTCAACCAGTCACCGCATCGCACCCGCACCTCGTTCCAGGCCTCGAAGTCCGACAGCACCAGACCGCGCAACATCACCCGCCGCCCGAACAGTGACTCCATCCGCTCCTTGGCCCGTCCGGGTTCACGGTTCCTCAGCACGGCTGACCACCTCGGGGCTTGGGCCGGAGATCGCTCGACGAGATGGTCACCGGGCATCCTTCACCGCCGCCAGCGCCCCGGGATCCTCCAGCGAGGACAAATCGCCCGGGTCCCGCCCGATCGCAGCCGCCCGGATGGCCCGGCGCAGCACCTTGGCCGAGCGGGTCTTGGGTAGGGCGGTACAGAACCGGACCTCGCTCGGTTTGAACGACTTGCCCAGAGCTTCGGTGACGACGGCGACCAGTTCGGCCCGCAGCCCATCGGACGGTTCGTACCCCTCGGCCAACACGACGTAGCACCACAGGGCCTCGCCCTTGAGTTCGTGAGGCACCCCGACCGCCGCGGCCTCGGCTACTGCTGGGTGCCCGACCAGTGCCGACTCGACTTCGGCGGGGCCGAGCCGTTTGCCGGCGATCTTTATCGTGTCGTCGCTGCGGCCCCGTAGATACCAACGGCCGTCCTCGTCGATCAGCGCCCAGTCCCCGTGTACCCAGATCCCCGGCCACCGCGACCAGTAGGCGTCGATGTATCGCTCGGGAGACTTCCACAGGCCCCGGGTCATGCCCGGCCACGGCCGGGTGCAGACCAGCTCTCCAACCTCGCCTCGGACGGGCCGGGCCTCGTCGTCGAACACGTCGACGGCCATGCCCAGGGCTGGGCCCCCCAGGGTCATGGGGGTTAGCGCCTCGACCGGGTGGGGCGACAGGAAGCAGGCCCCCACCTCGGTTCCGCCCGAGATGTTGATGACCGGACACCGACCTCCACCCACCACCCGATGGAACCAGAGGTAGGGATCTTCGTTCCAGGGCTCTCCGGTCGAGCCCAGAATCCGCAGGGCCGACAGGTCGTGGCGCAGCACCGGTTCGTCTCCGTGGGCCATCATCGACCGCACCAGGGTCGGGCTGATGCCCAGGATCGTGACCCGGTGGGCGGCCAGGTAGGCCCAGAGCCGGTCGACGTCGGGGAAATCGGGCGCCCCTTCGTACAGGCACAAGGTGGCTCCGTTGGCCAGGGTGCCGACCACCTCCCACGGACCCATGATCCAGCCGAAGTCGGCGAACCAGAACAAGCGGTCGCCCGGACCACAGTCGAACTGGAAGGCCACCTCCTCGGCGATCTTGACGGTGAACCCGCCATGGACATGGACGGACCCCTTCGGTTTGCCGGTGGTGCCCGACGTGTAGGCGATGAACAGTGGCGTCTCGGCCGGCAAGGCCACGGTGGCGACCTGTTCGGGCGCGCCCTCCGGCGTGGGTTCGGGCCAGGCCACTTCCTCGGCCCGGCCGGTAGTGGACAGGGGCGTACCCAGCCGCGGCACCACCACCATCGTGGTGACCGACGGAACCGACGCCGCCGCGGCCCGGGCCGTCTCCAACATGGGGACCGGCTTTCCCCGCCGGAGGAAGCCGTCGGCGGTCAACAGGGCCCGGGCATCCGCGTCTTCGAGGCGGACCGCGATGGCATCCGCGCCATAACCGGAGAACACGGGCAGGAAGATCGCCCCCACCTTGGCCACCGCCAACGCCGCTACCACCGTCTCAACCAGCATCGGCAGGAAGATGCCCACCGAGTCACCCCGGCCGATCCCCCGTTCGCGGAGGAGGGCGGCGAGTCCGTCGACGTGGCGGGCCAGATCGGCGTAGGTGAGCACCCGCACCTCGCCGTCCTCGCCTTCCCACCGGACGGCCTCGGCGTCGGGCGTGTCGGCCGCCCACCGGTCGAGGCAGATGGTGGTGAGGTTGGTCTCTCCGCCGCTGAACCACCGGGCCCACTCGATGCCGTCGGATTCGTCAAGCACCGAGGTGTAGGGCGTGGAGAACGGGAGCCCGAGGAGATGCACCACCGCATCCCAGAACCAGGCCACGTCCTCGATCGAGCGCCGACGCAGCTCCTCGAAGTCAGCGATCCCGTGTTGAGCCATGAACCGCCCCACGTTGGTGTTGGCGGCAATCCCCGGGTCCGGTTCCCAGATCGTCTCGGTCATCGACCCGCACCCTACGCGCCCAACCCCGATCGGTTCTCGGGCAAGATCTGGCGGCGTAGCCGCCGATCCTTGCCCCAGAACTGGCGGCGTTACGGCGGCGTTTCGGTTCTGGGCAAGATCTGGCGGCGTAGCCGCCGATCCTTGCCCGAGAACCGAATCGGACGCTGGGTCAGAGGAGGGAGCTGGCTAGGCCATCGAGGATGTCGGACTCGCTCACCAGGATCTCGTCACGGCCGAGGCGGCGCAGGATGGCGACCAGGGCGCAGCAGCCTCCGACGATCACGTCGACCCGGGCTTCCTCCAGGCCTGGGTTGTGGAGGCGGTCGGAGCGGCGCTCGGTGGCCAGGGTGCGGAACACGTCCTCGGCCGCGGCCTTGGTGAGACGGAAGTGGTGGATCTGGTCACGGTCATAGGCAGGGAGGCCGATCTCCACCGCAGCCACGGTGGACACCGTCCCGGCCAGGCCTACCACGGTGACCGCGGTATCCAGGTCGGGGATGGCGATCATCACGTCGTCGATCCACGTGTCGACGTAGCTGATGGCAGCACTCAGGTCTTCGGCCGCTGGCGGGTCGGTGGTGATGAACCGTTCGGTGAGGCGCACGCAGCCGAAGTCGGTGGAGCGGGCACCGAGGATCTCGCCCTCGGGGCCTGACGTTCCCAGCACGAACTCGGTGGATCCACCACCTAGATCGAACACCAGGAACGGACCCAGCGCGGGGTCGATGTCAGCGGTGGCTCCCAGGAACGACAGGCGGGCCTCTTCTTCTCCCGACAAGAGTTCAGGTCTGACGCCGATCACCTGCTCGGCGGCGTCGAAGAACTCGTCTCGGTTGGTGGCGTCACGGCATGCCGAGGTGGCGGCCATACGGATGCGGGACGGGTCGACGCCATGGGTGTCGATCACCTCCCGGTAGTCGCGCAGCACGGCGAGAGTCCGCTCGACAGCGTCGGGCGCCAACCCCTTGGAGCGGTCGACTCCCTGGCCCAACCGGGTGATGCGCATGTGGCGTTCACGCTGGTCGAGGAAACCGTCCGCTCCGGCGGCGGCCACCAGCAGACGAGTGGAGTTGGTTCCGATGTCGATGGAGGCCACAAGCGCGCTCATGACAACGATGCTCCCCCATCCACCGGCCAGAGGCGAAGTCCGAGCCCAGGATGCTCAGACCACAACGGGTGATACCCCGACCCGACCGACGCACCGACACACCGACACACCGGAGTGGTCGGGCCGTCGTCGCCGCCAGGGCGGCCAGACCGAGACCACCTTTCGGGAGGTCATGCCATACCGATGGGTCGGCTCGCCTCCTTTGTCCGCACCGTCAACGAGGCTGGGGCGAGGTGCGGGCCCTGATCTCACGGGGTTGGTCGTCGGCCAGGGTCGCCAGGGCTCGCTCGACCTCCTGGGCCAGGATCAGGCTGGCCATCTCTCGCGCTGCGGGCCGCAGCACGGCGAAGGCGTCGGCCAGATCCGCTGGGTCCGACGAAGCGGCGAAGCCCTCGCCCGCTCGCTTCACCACCAGCTTGACCGTGTCCTGGACCGCCTTGGCCAGACGACGGCGTAGGAGGTCCGCTAGGGCGGCGGAGATGTCGATGTCGATTCCTGCCGCCCGGAGCTCCAACGCCTGTTGGGTCAGGGCCGGGCTGAGCACGGTCCAGGTTCCGTCGCGTTCGTCGCGCACGAATCCGGCATCGACAAGTTCGCCCAGGGTCCCGGCCGGATGCCCGGCCACCAGATCGCGTAGTTGGTCGCGGTTCATCGACTTGGCCCGGTCTTCGGACCACGGAGTCCGGAGCGTCTCATCGATACCCAACCATGCGGCCACGGTGGCAGCCGGGTCATCTGTGGTCACCAGGTCCCGGATCGTGCCGAGGGAGAGCCCGCGATCACGGAGGTCCACGATCAGGCAGATGCGTTCGAGGTGATCGGAGCGGTAAACGGCGTCTCGACCCCGCTTCTCGGGCCGGGGCAGCAGCTTCTCGGACTGGTAGTAGCGGATCGTGCGCTCGCTCACCTCGGACTCGGTTGCCAGCTCGCTCAGCGTGAACGCGAACTCGCCGTCCCCGTCGGTGGCCGGATCTTCGGAGCCCGTCGCCCGATCGGAGTCGTCCATTGTTCGAGGGTCACCGCTCCCGGGCCGATCCGGGCTGGACTGATCCCTTGAAGCCTTCGATCCTGACATGGCCCAAAGTCAACCACGGCACAGCAAGCCACAACAGCCACTGTGACAGCACTCACTGTCACAGTGAGTGCTGACACCCCTGGTCGGCTGGTCGGTGGAGGTATAGAGGTGCCGCAGCCGGCGGTGAGATCCGCACCCGATGAACGACCGATCGGGATAGTGACAGTGTTCACTGTTACTAAACCTTGACAGTGGGGACTGCAACGGTAACGGTGGGGAGATGTCCAGCGTGCTCGTATCCTCCTCGGCCCCAAGCCCGTTCGCTGACCTCGGAGGATTCATCCGGCCTACCTGGCGGGGTTGGATCCACCGGGTGGCGGTCATCGTGTTCGCGCCGCTGTCGGCCGCCCTGGTGGCCCTGGCCGCCACCGGCGCCGACCGGCTGGCCGTTGCCGTCTACGCCGTCGGGGTCACCACCATGCTGGGCGTGTCCGCCGTCTACCACTCGGGCCGGTTCGGCCCCGTCGGGCTACGCCGCCTCAAGCGGGTCGACCACTCGACAATCCTCCTGGCGATCGCCGGCAGCTACACCGCCATCGCCACCCTCGCCCTCGACGGGACCCCGGCCGCACGGCTGCTCACCTTCGTGTGGGTGGGGGCAGCCGCCGGAGTGACGGTCCGTCTCGCCTGGATCCACGCCCCCTACCCGGTGGTCGCGCTGGTGTACGTGGTGGTGGGTTGGGGTGCCCTCATCGAATGGGGATCACTGACCGGGGCTCTGTCGGGCGCTCAGTTCGCCCTGGTCCTCGGCGGTGGCCTCCTCTACACCCTCGGGGCCGCGGTGTACGCGTTGCACCGCCCCAATCCCTGGCCCGCCACCTTCGGCTACCACGAGGTCTTCCACGCCCTGGTCGTCGGCGGCGTCGCCCTCCACCTGGTCGCCGTGGCCACCCTGATCGCCGCCACCTGACCGACCCAACGGCGGGACAGAACGGACGAAGGCCGGTCCTCGGTGCGGCCACCATCGGTGTTCGGCTGTCTGACGAGTTGAAGCACCCGGTTTGGGCGGGGGTTCGGGGAAGGCTCTGCCTTTCGGCGGACCGGGGTCAGGCGTCGAGCAACACCACCGGATCACCGGTGGTGACCCGACCGGGTTCGGCCACCGACGCATAGAGGCCAAGGTGGTTCGGGAACTCGTCGTTCAGCTCGCTCATCGCACGGAACAGGCCAGGCTGACGGTCGAGGCCAGGTTGAGCGCGCAACGGCATAGCGCAACGCACCGTTGGTTGGAACCCATCCACGACGACCTGATCACCGATGGCGAGGCGTCGACCCAACCATTGCTGCTCCACCAGCACAGGACCGTCGACATCGAGCACCAGGTTGGGCCGGAACCTTCGCACGTCCCAATCGAGTGCAGGGTGTTCGGCCGCAGCCCCGTTCAGGGTCGCAGTGGTGATCAAGTGGACGGCGGCCAGGTCGAGGAACGAACCCGCCGGGGTGGGGATCTCGTAGTACTCGGCGTCGTCGTCGGGCGGGTCGAAGGTCATCTCATAGGACTGCGTCCCGTCGGGTTCGGGGGAGGCGAGGTGGACACGTCGTCCCAGCCAGTCGGACAGAACATCGTCCACGTCGGGGGCATCCCAGCCGACCACCGTTCCGTCCGGTAGTTCGACCGAGCCGTCGCGTCCGATCGCATCGAGCAGGGCACTGATGCGCTTGGCCGACAGGAGCCGACCGGAGTCCACGTCGATCAGACCGCGGGCTCGGTCTCCGGCGACACCGGTCGTGCCGATCTCGATCCAAGGGACGAAGTGCCCCTGAAGCGACTTCACCGGAAATGTCCAGCACTGGGCGACCGAACCGATCAACGTCATGACCAGATCGTGCCACCAACTTCGGCTCGCGACGTTCCTCGCCGCCCCGCGGGGGCTGGGTCAGAGGGTCGGGTGGGGGTCGCCGTCACCGGCGGCCAGACGTTGGGCCACCCATTCGCCCACCGGGTCGGGACCGCCGGCCAGGTACCAGGCGTAGTGGGCATGCAGGCACTTGACGCCGAGCCGAGTTCCACCGACACCCGCTGAGGGTCGCGGTCCGGTCCAATCGGCAGGGAGGTCGGCGTCGCGCTCGGCCCGATAGGCATCGTGGGCGGCGGCAATGCGGTCCATGCCGATCAGATCTTCGACCCGGTGAACCCCACCCCGGCTTTCCAGGCGGCTGACCATGGTCCGCTCGGGTTCACCCACCAGCCAGTAGCGCGTGGGCATCGGCGTGCCGTCGGCCAGCAACGGCGCGTTGCGGATCACCACTGGCCATCCGGTGACGCTGTTACGCACGACGACCCGATAGTCACCCTGAGGCTCACGGCCCAACAGGTGAGCTACCGCTAGTCGATCTGATGCCGTCGGCTCGTCGTCTACCTGTCGGCTCGGCACCAGAGGTGCCTGCCGCTCAGCGAAGCGAATGTCTCGACGGTTTCCGGTCACCTAAGCAGCTTGCGTCGGAGATTCAGCGGACGCCCAAGGCCTCTTCGACCCCGGTGAACGGCCACGAGTCGGGCAGACCGATCGGGTCCACCGCCGTGGGAAGGATGTTGTAGGCCTCTTCCCCAGGGCGGACGTAACCGTTGCGACGTGCTTGGGCCTCGATCTCAGATTCGGTTCCCAAGCGTTCGATGTCTGCCTGTACCTCGGCTCGTTCGGCTTGAACTTCAGCCAGCTCTGCTTCCAGCCTGGCCGTGTCGGATCGCTGCTGGAAGAACGTGGGGGTGGGCAAGACTGCCACGAAGGTCACGCCGACCAGCAAGACCGTCAGGGCCAGGCCGGCCATGAGCCGAGCCCGACCACCCGACTTGGTCCGGTCTTTCGGCTCAGCGGCCACTCGGGCCAACGCTCGGTCGTCGCTGGCCGACCGTTGGCGCGAGGTTGCACCGGCGCCGGCACCTGGGCCCGAGCCCGAAGCGCGAGGAGGACGACGGGGCCCGGCCACGATCAGCCCCGACCCCCGCGGGCCAGAGCGGCGAGACCGGGGAACACAGCGGCATCCCCGAGCTGCTCCTCGATGCGCAGCAACTGGTTGTACTTGGCTACCCGGTCGCTGCGAGCGGGGGCGCCAGTCTTGATCTGTCCACAGTTGAGGGCCACAGCCAGGTCCGCGATGGTGGCGTCTTCGGTCTCACCTGAACGGTGTGACATCACCGCGGTGTAGCCGTTGCGGTTGGCCAAGCTCACCGCCTCGGTGGTCTCGGTGAGCGATCCGATCTGGTTCACCTTGACCAGGATCGAGTTGGCCACACCCACCTCGATGCCTCGGGCCAGGCGAGCAGAGTTGGTCACGAAAAGGTCGTCCCCCACCAGCTGCACCGTGTCTCCGATGCGATCGGTCAGGGCCTTCCAGCCAGCCCAGTCCTCTTCGGCCATGCCGTCTTCGATGGACACGATCGGGAAACGGGCGCACAGGTCGGCCCAGTAGTCGGCCAGTTCCTCGGCAGTCAGCGAACGGCCCTCGCCTTCCAGCACGTACATGCCGTCCTTGAACACCTCGCTGGTGGCGGGGTCCAGTGCGATGGCGATGTCTTCGCCAGGGGTGAACCCGGCCTTCTCGATGGCTTGGATCAACAGCTCGACCGGCTCGGTGTTGTTGGCCAAGTTGGGGGCAAACCCACCTTCGTCTCCCACCGCGGTGGAAAGTCCTTTGTCGTGCAACAGCTTCTTGAGCACGTGGTAGGTCTCGGTTCCCCAGCGCAGGGCCTCCGAGAAGCTGGCAGCGCCGACCGGCATGACCATGAACTCCTGGAAGTCCACGTTGTTGTCGGCGTGGGCACCACCGTTGAGCACGTTCATCATGGGAACGGGCAGTACGTGGGCATTGGTGCCACCGACGTAGCGGTAGAGCGGAACCTGTAGCTCGTCGGCGGCGGCCTTGGCCACTGCCATGGACACACCCAAGATGGCATTGGCACCGAGACGGGCCTTGTTGTCGGTTCCATCCAGGTCGATCAACACCCGGTCGACACCGCGTTGGTCCAAGGCATCGAGCCCGGCCAGCTCCTCGGCGATCTCACCGTTCACGTTACTGACGGCGATGCTCACCCCCTTGCCCACGAAGCGGTCCCCACCATCGCGCAGCTCAACGGCTTCGAACTGACCGGTGGATGCACCAGAGGGCACCGCGGCGCGGCCCCGGGCCCCCGATTCGAGCACGACATCGACCTCTACGGTCGGGTTGCCGCGGGAGTCGAGGACCTCACGTCCGACGATCTGGTCGATGGTGCTCATGGTGTCTGGGTCTGCTCCTGGTTCGGTTCTTCTGAAAAGTTAGTGGTCTCGGCTTCCGCGGCCCGGCCACGATCGGCCAAGCGTTTGGCGGCGGTGCGCAGCGCGGCTTCAGGATCCACGTTCCCGGCACGGGCCAGCGCCACTGCGGCCATGAGCAGGTCGCCCACCGTGGTGTCGTTCGGGTCGTTCTCGGCATCGCACGCGGCCGCGGTCAGGTCCATTCCGGCACGGTGCAGGTCGCCGGTGACCGGTACCCCCACGGTGGCGGCCTTGCGGTGGATCTTGGATGCGAGATGAAGGGCAGGGAGAGACGCCGGGATGCCGTCGAACACCGAGCCCCGACCCTTCTCCTCCTTCTTGATCTGTTCCCAGGTCGCCACCATGTCGTCGCTGTTGCCGGCGTCCCGGTCACCGAAGACGTGGGGATGGCGGTGAACCAGCTTCTCGCGGATACCGCGAGCCACGTCGGCCAACCCGAAGGCACCGGACTCGGTGGCCAACGTGGTGTGGAACACGATCTGGAACAGCAGGTCACCCAGCTCCTCTTCGAGGTGGGCGTAAGCCTCGGGATCTACCTCGGGGCCACCATCACCCACTCCTTCGAGGGCTTCGAGCACCTCGTGGGTCTCCTCCAGCAGATGGCGGGTGAGGGTGCGGTGCGTCTGCTCGGCATCCCACGGGCACTCGGCCCGCAACCTGGCCACCAACGCCACGAAGGCCGTCACCTCTCCGGCCACCGGCTCGGCCAGCTCAGGGACGTAGATCGAGGTGAGGTGGTCGGGCTCGAAGGTCCGGTCCAGGTCGGCCCACTCCACGGTGGTCACCGACTCGTCAGGTAGGCCTAGGCGCTGGAGCACCACCACCGGCGCTGAGGGTGGGTCGTCGACAGCCAGCTTCACGTCTGACAAGACCCGACGGTTGTGGCAGTGGGCGACCAGGAGCGGGCCCCGCTCCCCGGCAGCCGCGGTGTCGAAGCGGTGACCATCGACCAGCCGAACCCCTTGCTCGTAGGGGTCGATGCCCAGCCGGACCCAGGCCAGGTCCACGAACGACATGGCCGGGATCACCTCAAGGTCGACTCGACCGGCACCAGCCTCCAGGTCGAGCAGGTCCACGGTGCGTTCCAACACCCGGGGTGACCCGGGTACGGCGTAGAGGATGGTGCCGTGTGTCTCGGCCGCTACCAGCAGGTCGGTCACGATGCGCCGGTAGACCTCGTCGAAGGTGTCTGCTTCCTCGTAGTGATGGTCGAAGGAGACGGCATCGACAACCAGGTCGGCCGACGGGTGCACCGTCGTGCGCAGGAATCGGTGCTCGATGGCGTCGATGGCGGCCAGCGCGCCTGCGGTGATCAGGTCATGATGACCGGGGCCGAGCCCGACCACCACGATGCGGGGCATGGCCACAGCCCCCGGTCAGTTCGAGGCCGATGTCCCGCCGCCAGCCGCGGTCGGGTCGATGGCTTCAACCGCGGCCGTGGTGGACGTGGTGGTGCTGGCCGGGGTGGGAGCCTCCGGCGGGTCCACGGTTCCGGTATCGGGGTTCCAGGTTCCGTAACGGGGATCAACGGTCACCTTGGCATCGGTCACCAGTTTCGCCAGACGCGTGGTGACCTCCTGGTCGTCGATAGCGGTGACCTGACGTTCCAGTTCGGGTCGCATCTGTTCGATGGTGGGGCCGGTGGTGGAACCGACCTCGACCACCACGAAGACCTCGTTCTGCTGAGACGGCCCGAAGGTGTCCCCCACTTCGACGTCGGTGAAATCACCGCCGAACGCCTGAGAAGCCTGCTCGGGTGAGGCGCAACCGGCGTACCCGTTGGCCTCTGCGGTCTGGGGGTCGGCGGAGACCTCGGCCGCAACCGCACCAAAGTCCTCACCGGCCTCAACCCGGGCCAGGGCTGCTCGAGCATCGGCCTCGGTCTCGCTCACGATGATGTTCAGGCACAGCGGCCGCTGTGGAGCCAACTCGTCGAATAGGGCCTTGATCCGACCCTCCAGTTTGTCCTGGTTGTCCTTGGCCACCTGCTCGGAGATGAGAGCCCGCAAGGCGGTGGTGGTGGCCGCTGACTCGACGGTGAAGTCGAGAAGCGCCTTGTCCACGCTCTCGATTGGGATCTCCTGCCCCTGGAGTTGCCCTTCGATCTCGGATCGGGCTGCCGCCAGGTCCTCGTCGGTGACCGGGCGCTTGCTGGCCTTCAAGTGCTGGCGGGCGATGGTGAAGTTGATCCAGGACTCCAACGACCGGGCAGCCTCGGCCATGGCGAAGCTGTTGCCGCTCGGCCCCATGAACTCGGCCAGGCGTTCAGCGGCAGCGGGATCATCGAGTGACTCGTAGTAGCGCTTCTGAGCGTCGAGCAGTTCGGTCACCGTGGCCTGGCTGATCTCTTCTCCGTTGACCACCGCGGCAGGCCCGCGCCCCACCACCTTGTTTCCGCTACAGCCCCCGACCATCGTGGCCGCAACCAGGGCGGCTACCAGGGGAACGACAAGGCGACGAAACGGGGAACGGACGCTTTCCACCGAAACAGGATGCCAAGCGCGACGCCGTACCGGGGAATCGCCCTTTGCGACCTGGAGTTAAGAGTCCCTAACGTGACCCTCATTGCGTACCGGTCCCTTCGGACTGACCGTCCGAGGCCCAGCGAAGAGAGCGACCCAGTGACACGAATCTCGAGGTTTCTGACCCTCCTTCTGCTCCCGCTGCTGATCCTGACGGCCTGTGGCGGCTCCGACGACAGCGCTGAAGCCGACAAGGGCAGCGAAACCGGCGTAACGGCCAGCGGCCAGTCGGGCGAGGGCGGGTCCTTTGTGCTCTACACCGGTCGGGACGAGGAGCTGATCGGCCCGATCATCGACGCCTTCACGGAGAAGACGGGCATCGAGGTAGACGTCCGCTACGGCAACTCGGCCGAGATGGCAGCCCAGCTCCTCGAAGAAGGCGACGGAACACCTGCTCATGTCTTCTTGTCGCAAGAGGTCGGGGCCGTTGGCGCCCTGTCCAAAGCCGGCCTGCTCGGTGACCTACCCGCCGAGACGGTGGCCCGAGCCGACGCCCGCTTCCGACCCGCCGACGGCAACCAGTGGGTGGGGGTGACAGCCCGATCCCGTGTCATCGCCTACAACCCCGACCTGCTCGAGACCGCCGGTGTCGATGTGCCGACCGGAGTAGCCGACCTCACCGATCCCGCCTATGCCGGCATGGTCGCCATGGTCCCCAGCAACGCCAGCTTCCAGGCTTTCATCACCGCCTTCCGAGTCAGCGAAGGCGAGGATGCCGCCCGGGGATGGCTGGAGGCCATGTTGGCCAACGACGCCGACACCACCTTCGAGTCCAACGGTGACGTGTTGGAGGCGGTCAACAACGGCGACGTGGCCATCGGCCTCATCAACCACTACTACTGGGCCCGCCACGAGAACCGAGATCAACTCGAAGCCAAGTTGGTGTTCCCCTCCGGCGAAGATCCCGGCGGCCTGGTCAACGCCACCGCGGTCGCAGTTACCCCCGCGGGAGCCGAGAACGAGGCGGCACTCACCTTCGTGAACTACCTCCTCTCCGACGAAGGACAGGAGACGTTCGTCCACGAGACCTGGGAATACCCAGTGGTGTCCAGCGTGGCCGACCCCGAGGGAATCCCACCGCTGGAAGACCTGGACGGCCCGTCGATCGACCTCGCCGACCTCGACTCCCTGGAGGAGACCCAGGCGCTGCTCACCGAGCTGGGTCTGTTGGGTTGAGGCCAGGCCCGTAACCTGCCGGTGGTGGCCCGCTCCCGCCTTCCCAACCTCTCCCGAGGCACGGGTCTGGTCAACGCCATGCGGGTGGCGGCCGTCGCCGCCACCGCTCTGGCCGCTCTACCGCTCGTCTACCTGGTCATCCGGGCCACCGACCGCGGCTGGGAAGGAGCACGGGCCACGCTCGTGAGGCCACGCACGGTCGAGCTGACCATCCGGTCCCTGGAACTGGCCGCCATCGTCACCGTCCTGACCCTGGCCATCGGGCTCAGCCTGGCCTGGCTCGTCACCCGCACCGACCTGCCGTTGCGCCGGGCAGTGCAGGTGGCCGCCGGGCTTCCGCTGGCCCTTCCATCGTTCGTGTCGGCTTGGAGCTGGATCGGTTTCCGACCCGGCCTGGCCGGACGTAGCGGAGCGGTGCTGGTCCTCACATCCATCTCCTACCCCTACGTCTACCTGCCGGCCATGGCGGCACTACGGCGCTGCGACCCAGCATTGGAAGACACCGCCCGCAGCCTCGGCCACGGTCGTTGGTCGGTGTTCCGTCGGGTCACCTTCCCTCAAGTTCGGCCAGCCGCGGTGGGTGGGGGCCTGTTGGTGGGCCTCTACGTGTTGAGCGACTTCGGTGCCGTGGCGACCATGCGGTATCAGGTGCTCACCCACGCCATCTACACCTCGTACCGGGCGTCCTTCGACCGCACACCCGCGGCGGTGCTCGGCTGCGTGCTGGCCGCCCTGACCCTGCTGATCGTGATGGCCGAGCACCGCACCCGCCGCCATCACCTGGTGGCCCGGGTCGGTGGCGGGGCCACCCGCAGCCAACCGGTCGTCCACCTCGGACCTTGGCGGTGGCCGTTGCTCGCAGTTCCGGCGACCGTGGTGGGAGTCAGTCTCGGCGTACCGGCGTGGGGAATGTTCCGCTGGTTCAGCCGAGGCTCGTCGCGCGCCGACCCAGCCGAGCTATGGACCGCAGTGGGCAACACCCTTCAAGTGAGTGCCCTGGCCGCGGTGGCGGTGGTCGCGCTGGTCACCCCGGTGGCGGTGCTCAGCGTCCGTCACCCTGGCCCCCTGGCTCGTACCGCCGAACGAGCCGCCTACGCCGGCCACGCCCTACCTGGCGTGGTCATTGGCCTGTCACTCGTGTTCTTCGGCATCCGGGTCGTCCCGTCGCTGTACCAACGTCTCCCGTTGCTGGTGGTGGCCTACGTGGTCCTGTTCATGTCGTTGGGTCTCGGAGCAATCCAGGCCGCAGTGGCTCAAGTTCCGCCATCACTCGAGGACGTTGCCCGCACACTCGGTCGCGGCCCGATGCGGGCATGGACCACAGTCACCCTGCGGCTGAGCGCTCCGGGGCTGGGCGCCGCCGCCACCTTGGTCTTCCTGACCGCCATGAAGGAACTGCCTGCGGCCTTGTTCTTGAGACCGACCGGATTCGACACGCTCTCGACTCGCCTGTGGAGTCACGTGAGCTCCCTGTCCTATGCCGCGGCCGCGCCCTATGCCGTGACGATCGTGGCGCTGGCCGCGGTGCCGACAGCACTCCTTTCCACCTTGGGTGATCGGCGGTCTCGGACATGACCCACCTTCGGGTGACAGGCATGAAACGGACCTTCCACGGGCGGCCACCGGTGGAGGCACTGGCTGGCGTGACGGTGGCCGTGGATGCCGGACGGCTCCTGGCCGTGCTGGGACCATCGGGCTGCGGAAAGACGACGCTGCTGCGCTGCATCGCCGGCATGGAGACCGCAGATGCTGGCTCGGTCCACCTCGGGAGTCGAGAACTGACCGGACCCGCAACGCACGTGGCTCCCGAACATCGGGCCATCGGCCTGGTACCCCAGGAGGGGGCCCTGTTCCCCCACCTCGACGTCGAGCGCAACATCGCCTTCGGGCTACATCGACTGGCCCGAACCCAACGCCGAGCCCGGGTCGAAGAGATGCTCGCACTGGTCGACCTGGTCGGGCTCGGTCGACGGCGACCCCACCAGCTCTCAGGCGGCCAACAGCAGAGGGTGGCCCTGGCCCGCGCCCTCGCCCCGACCCCCGAACTGGTCCTGCTCGACGAGCCGTTCAGCGCGCTCGACACTGCCCTACGAGCATCCATCCGCACCGAGGTGGCCCACACCCTCCGTACGGCGGGAACCACCAGCGTGCTCGTGACCCACGACCAGGTGGAGGCCATGACCATGGCCGACACGTTGGCGGTGATGCGGGCCGGGACGATCATCCAATGCGGGCCACCCCCAGAGCTGTACCGCCGGCCCGTGGATGCTTGGACCGCGACGTTCCTGGGCGATGCCGTGTTGCTCGCCGGACGCCGCCAAGGCAGCCACCAGGTGGAGTCGGTTCTCGGGCTGCTCACCCTGGCCGATGACTTCGACCACGCCTCCGACTCGGATCCCATCGTGTTCCTCCGCCCTGAACAGATCCGTCCTGTAGCCCACGGCGGGCAAAGCCCTGCGGTGGAAGCGACCGTGATCGATGCCACCTTCCTCGGACCCGACGCCACCGTCACGTTGGAAATCGACGGCGCCTTGGTGACGGCGCGTTGGCCGTCGGTTCTGTTCCCACGGACCGGGGACCGGACTGAGGTGGAGGTGGTCGGCCCGGTGCTGGGCTACTCGCCCGGACCGCCCGATGTTGGTGATGCCGGCGCGGGCTCGTCCAAGACGTGGGCCCCGACCGTAGAAGACATGGTCGACGATGCCACCGCAGACACGAACTCTTCGGGCGACATGTCCTCTACCTGAGCGATCAGCTCGAACCCGTAGGCGTCGGCGGCATTGGTGCCCGATGCCGACGCACCCTCCAGTTTCGAACCTCGGATGAGGTAGCGACCCTGGAAGTTGACGACCAGATAAGCGCCCACGTCGGGGTCACCCCCGGGAGTGAGGAACCAGAACCCTCGGTCGCCGACGGCGGCGGGGCCCAGACCGTCCACGGCCACCGGTGCTCCATCCTCGGTCCACCCTTCCTCTTCGATCAGCACCCGGTTCTCCAGTGGTGTCGGCCCGGCCAACACACGGCTCACCTGGAGGGTCACGAGTCGCGAGAGGATTCGACCGCTGCCCCCGCTGGTCTCGGGATCGCCGAACCAGCGCCCTTCGGTCGAGTCGACCACCTCGGCCTCGACGATCAACCCCGACGCCGACACCAGTTGGGGAAGCGTGCCGTAACGCGGGGCCGACGAGGTGATCACCACGGGGGCCGCGTTGGGATCGGGCGGGGTCGCCTCGCTGGTGTCTCCGCTGCCGGTTTGGTCCGGCCCTTGCGGTCGCACCGCCACCACCACCACTACCACCAAGGCGATCAGGGCAACGACCGCGGGAAGCACCGCCACCCACTTGAACCCGCCGGCATCGCCCGACGGTCCCGTTCGATCCGACGCTGGCGCATCGGGATCGCCAGGGTCGATTGCTGACCCATTGGAATGACCCGGTTCGACATCCGCCGCCGACCTCGGCCCTCCGACCGACCCGGTGTCCCCGCTCGGACCCGGGGTTGATGTCTCGTCGGAAGGCACAGACGGGTCGGCCGAGCCGGTCACGAGTCGCCGTCGCTGTCGGAGAGGGTGATGGTCACACCCAGCTGGCTGGCCACCTCGGTGGCCAGCACCACCTTGAGCGCGGCCACCGCCTCAGCAGCAGCGTCGAGCTCTGCGGCCGCGTCGGCAGAATCGAAGGTCTCGGCTACAGAATCGGGAAGGGCATCGACCGCGGTCTGGGCTGCCTCGGCCGCAGCCAACAGACGCCGGGCCGTGTCGGGGGATCGTTCGGCCACGATGGCCACCAGCCCCTCTCCCTCTTCGCCGATCACCGCCACCGCGCCAGCCAAGCGGGCCTTTCGCTTACCCATGCCGAAAGCACCGGGACCATCGGTGCGCGTCTTGGGCAAGTCGGTGTAGGAGTCGGCCGCGGCCATGTCTCGAAGGCCCTTCTCGTCTACCGCCTTGACAGCATGGGTCACGGCGTTGAGCAGTTGGGGAAGCGCATCTTCTGGAGCCGAACCCGTGGCGGCCAGCAGCTCCGAGCGAGCCGAACCGTTGGTCCAGGCGTCGCTGACAGCTCGGGCCGACGCTTCGGCCAGCGTCGCCACCGACGACAGGTACTCGCACCGACGGGCACCGGCGGCCGTTGCGAGCTGTTCGGACCCGTCGCCGAACAACGCGTGTTCGGCCGAGTACAGGCCTCGTACGTTGGCTCCCCGGTCGGCCATGGTGGCCGCGTCCACTGGGTCGTCCCCGGCCAACAACTTGTCTATGGACGCAACCCGCGGTGCAAAGGCCAGGTCGCTCATCAGCCGCTGGTCCATGGCCGGGCCGATGTCGTGGGCCACCGTGCTCTCATAGGCACGAACCGACGCCCGCCATCCGTCGCGGGCCTCCTCGAGGCGTTCTGTACCCGGTTCGGCACACAACTGTCCGATCTCGAAGGTCCATGCCGTGAGCGACCCGACCAGGGCGTCATAGCCCGGCGCCACCACGTCGTCGACCACCCCGGCCAAAGCGGTTGCGGCCGCCGAACCTGTCGTGACCTTGGAAGTACTCGACGGTCGACCCTCGTCGCCGGAATCGTCGTTGGAGCAGGCCGGGACAGCCAGGGTCAGACCCGTCGTCACCAGCGCGGCGAGGGCAAGTCTGACGATGCGGGTGTGGTTCAAAGAGACTCCAGGAAGGCCAGCAGGGCCTTGCGATCAGCGGCGGACAGCTCGGCGAAGCGATCACGGGCCGCTTCGGCTTCTCCACCGTGCCACATCACGGCCTCGGTGAGGTTCCGGGCTCGACCGTCGTGGAGGTAGCGGCTGTGGTCGTTCACCGTCTCGAACAGCCCGATCCCCCACAACGGAGGGGTGCGCCATTCGGTGCCGCTGGCATCGCGATCTTGGCGGTGGTCAGCGAGGGCCGGGCCCATGTCGTGGAGCAGCAGGTCGGTGTAGGGGCGGATGGCCTGTTCGGAAAGCGCATCCACTGTGTCGGGGCCGGTGCGCTGCGCCGGCGTGTGACACGAAGCGCAGCCGACTCCGACGAACAACTCCTCACCCCTGTCGGTGTCCGGCTCGCGCACCCGACGACGAGCCGGAACGGCCAAGGTCCGGGTGTAGAAGGTGACGGTGGCCATCTTTTCGTCGTCCACCTCGGGCTCGCCACCGTTGGGTTGGGCGCTGCACTCGGTCTGGGCCGCGGTGCAGGGTTGGTCGGGGTTGAGCGTGGAGGTGATTCCCATGTCTCCGTTGAAGGCCCCCGATCCTTGCGCTTCCACCGTGGGGACCGCGGCCTTCCAGCCGAAGCGGCCGAGCACCCGCTCCCCATCGGCATCGGTGACCCAGTGAGCCCGACCCGAGATGCCGTCACCGTCGCTGTCGTCGGGGTCTTCGGCCGCGGCGATGTCCTCCGTGGGAATCCCTTCGAGCAACCCCGTGCCGAACACGCCTGGGGCCACCCGCGGTGACAACAGCACGTCTTCGATCACCTGGCCCGAAGGGTCGACCAGTTCGTAGGTGGGGACGGCCAACGAGAACGCCGTTCCGTCGTCGAAGGTCCCGGGCTTCTCGGCGGTGGTCACCCGGACTTGGCCTTCGGGGTCGACGCCCCGCACGGCTCGGTCCTGGAATTGGTCACCCAGCTCGGGATGCGGCACCACCTCGTCGCCGTCCATCACGCTCAGGCGAACCAACAACCCTCGTACCGGGTCGTCGAGTGCCGTGGGAGGCTGGCCCCGGCCGTCCCGGAAGTGGCACGAAGAGCAGGACGCGGCGTTGAAGATGGGGCCCAGCCCGTCTCTCCCCGTGGTGGAGGCCGGAGCGGTCACCCAGTTCTGGTTGAACAAGCTGTTGCCCACCGCGAACGTGCGGCGTTGCTCGCTGGTGAGACCGGGCACGGGTTGCTCGAAGGCTCCGGCCCCGTCGTTGAAGACCGTCGCCGCCCCGCCAGACCGCTCGAGCTGCTCGCTGGTGAGCACCCGGGTGGTCGGGACGGGGACGGCGACATCGTCTGAACCCTGGCTGCACCCACCGGCCGCGCCCAGCACGGCCACCAGTGCCGCGCCAGCGACAACCCGGCGAAACGGGTGGGTATGCCGGCTGGACCTCGGTGCGCCCAACGGGTTCTCCTTCCAGGACGAAGTAGGAGGGCCAGATCTCGATGCTGATCTCCAGGCCCAGCGACGAGGCCAAGCTGGCTATTGCGGTGCCCTGAGCCTGGAGGTCTTCCACCAGGTCGAGCAATTCGACCCGACCGGGGGCGGAGTCGTCACCGACGATCACCTGGTCGAAAGGCCCGGGCAGGGCTTCGGCGGCAGCCACGTTGTTGTCGAGCTGCTTGCGCAGGTCGGCGTCTGCTTCGGGGGCCAGTCGAGCGACGATCTCCGACAGCGATGTGCCATCCACCCCCTCGTAATCGGCGGTGTAGGCGAGACGCACGCCTCGGGCATTGCCCAAGATGTCGTTGAGTGTGTTGTCGGAGAAGCACGAGTGCTCGTCCTCCTGCTCCTTGGTCTCATAGGGAACGGCCATGCGCTCGCCAGCCAGTTCACCCGCCGACAGCGCCCCCATGCCGCGCAGGATGTTCTGCACTGCGGTGGTGGGATCGGCCAGGAACTCGGTGCGGTAGGCACCCGACTCGGGGTTCCACTGATCTCGCACGCCGGTGAGGTCGGCGACGAGCAGGTCGGCCAGCAGGTTCAGGTAGGTGGCCCGACGGGCGGCGTTCGGGGCAGTGGTGTAGTCGGTGAACGGGCGGGCTCCGGGACCGTCTGTGGCGGTGTCTTGACCCCACAGCAGGAACTCGATGGCGTGCCAGCCGGTGGAGATGTTGGTCTCACCGTCCTTCTCGTTGGCGGCCACCAACACCTCGGTGGTGAGGGTGGGAACACCGGCCACATCGTTCACGATGCCGCTGTCTGGGGTGTCGGCGGTGTAGTCGATGTAGGACTCGTCGAGGGGCCAGGCGTTGATCTGCCCTTCGGGCCCGTCGTCGGGGTTGTCGATGGGCCCGTCGTAGAAGCGGAACACTTCGGTGGGCCCGTACACCTCACGAGCGGTCACCCAGGTCTGACGGGCGGCGTTGAGGGTGGCTTCGCTCGGGGTGGTGGTGAAGGCCCGGATGGATGTCTGCAACTCGGTGGCCGCCTCAACGGTGTCGGAGTAGGCCGCGAACACGACATCGGCATAGGTGGTGGCCGCGGCGGTGGCATCGGCCGCGGTGAGCTCCAGCGATGCCGCAACCGTGGTGGTGGACTCGGCACTGGGCTTGGTTGTCGTGGTGGCCTTGGATGCGTCGTCGTCTCCGCTCGAGCATGCTCCTGCCGTGACCGACAGGGCCAGCCCCGCCGCCATCAGCCGTCCGAAACGCTTGGCCCTCATCCCCGACCGTCCTGTCTTAGTGCTTTCCATAGAAAGTAAAGCTAGCCTTATTCCATGACGGGAGACCACCCGGGCTCGGTTGAACCAGCAGTGACCTCCGCCCACGACCTCCTGGGCGCCGATCTGCCCCGTGCTAGGTCCCGGCCGGTTCGGCACGGGTGCTTATACCGTGCAGCTACGCCGGTGTCGGGTGCCTCCCTGGTTGTGGTGAGGGTTGCGCTCGGCGTGGTGGCGGTGATCAGTTCGCTGCGAACCATCACCTACGGCTGGGCCGACACCCTCTACAGCAAGCCTCACCATCGCTTCACCTACCTGGGCCTGGACTGGGTTCCCCAACCAGGACCGCTGGGAATCCGCATCCTCCTCGGTGGAGTAGCCGTCGCTGGAGTCGGTCTGGTCATCGGTCGAGCACACCGCTGGTTCGCCGCTCTCCTGTTGGTGTGCTTCGGGTGGGTCGAGGCCATAGATGCCACCA
This sequence comes from Microthrixaceae bacterium, assembly GCA_016702505.1. Lineage (NCBI taxonomy): Bacteria > Bacillati > Actinomycetota > Acidimicrobiia > Acidimicrobiales > Microthrixaceae > Microthrixaceae bacterium. The sequence goes on along the minus strand of JADJDU010000001.1, from coordinate 17,330 downwards.
CCTACCTCAACCACTACTGGTTCGTGACGCTGATGGCCGCGCTGGCCGTGGTCTCACCGATGGACGGTCGCCCTCGGGTGGCAGCCGGATGGGTTTGGCTGATCCGCTTCCAGGTCGGCGTGGTCTACTCCTTCGCCGGTCTGGCCAAGCTCCAACCCGACTGGCTGATCCACGCCCTGCCCCTCAAACTGTGGCTGCCGGCCCGAGCCGACCTGCCCATCGTCGGACCTCTGCTGGCCATGCCCCAGACCGCTCACGTCGCCGCCGTGGCCGGAGCCGCCTACGATTGCCTGGTGGTTGGCGGGCTTCTGTGGCGCCGCACCCGACCGTTCGCCTGGGCCGCGGTGGTTGCTTTCCATGTGTCCACCTGGATCTTGTTCCCCATCGGCGTATTCCCGTGGCTGATGATCGCGGTGTCGACCATCTTCTGGGAGCCGGACTGGCCGATCCGGGCCCGAACCTGGATGACGACCCGCGGCTGGTGGCCTAGACCGACGCGCAGACGAGGGGACCGAAGCAGCGAGTGCGGTGAAGCACTAAGTACGACCCCCACGACCACCTCCGACACCCCCGCGCCTCAACCATCCCTGCTCGCGATGGGCCTGGCTGCGTTGTGGGTGATCATGCAACTGGCCCTTCCCCTGCGCCACCTGGCCTACCCCGGCGACCACCGTTGGACCGGTGAGGGATTCCGGTTCGGGTGGAACGTGCTCCTGGTGGAGCGGAGCGGGTCGGTCACCTTCCTCGCCCACGAGCCCGCCACCGGACGGACCTGGACCGTCGACGCCGAAGAGCTCTACACCCCCAACCAGATCCGGGTGATGAGCGGCGAACCCGACCTGATCCAACAGGCCGCCCGTACCATCCGCGACCGTGAAGCCGATCGCGGTCATCGGGTCGAGGTGACCGTCGATGCCTGGTTGTCGTTCAACGGCGAGCCACCCCAGCGCTGGATCGATCCCACCACCGACCTAGCCTCAGCCCCCCGGGATCCATGGCCCAAGCCATGGATCCTCTCTCGGGGCTGACCGCTGATCTTCCCTCGGGGCTGACCTCACCGGCGCCACTCGACCCTCTGGCCTACCCTCCCGAGGACAGGACCGCGGATGTGCGTCGCAGTCGGGCTCGGGCCGAGGGGACGGTCCGCACCAGGAAGGGGAAGCATGGACCTGTCTGAAGCCGAAGGAGGGCTAACCACCTCCACCCGAGATCCTCAGGATCTGGCCCGCCGGCTCGAAGGGTGGCTGGCTGGTGTGCTGCCGGCCGACTCCCGACCGGCAGTGTCCGAGGTGACCAGCCCGGCAAGCAACGGGATGTCGTCGGAGACCCTCCTGATCACGCTACGAACCCACGAACACGGCAACGAACAGACAACCTCCTGTGTCGCCCGCATCGAACCGGAACTGGACAAGGTGCCGGTGTTCCCCCGCTACGACCTGGCCCAGCAGTTCGAGACGATGCGGCTGGTCGCCGAACACAGCACCGCACCAGTACCACCCACCTTGTGGTTCGAGGAGGATCCACAGGTACTGGGAGCCGCGTTCTTGGTGATGGGCCGGATGAACGGTGCCGCACCTCCCGACATCCTCCCCTACACCTTCGGTGAGTGCTGGGTCACCGAAGGATCCGCCGCGGACCTCACCAAGCTCGAGCACTCGGCGGTGTCTGCCCTGGCCGCAATCCACGCCATCAGACCCGAAGACCACGACCTGTCATTCCTGGAGCCAGTTCCGGTAACACGACCCATCGCCGGGGCCACGGCTCTGGAACGTCACCTCGACTGGTGGGACCAGTACCGGGCCTGGGGAACGGCCAGCGCGGCATCGCCGCTGCTCGACGCCTGCTTCGAGTGGCTCCGTTCCACCCGTCCCGACACCAACGATGCCGCTCTGTCGTGGGGTGATTCACGCATCGGCAACATGTTGTTCGAGGACTTCGAGGTCACTGCGGTACTCGACTGGGAGATGGCCGGTGTCGCCCCGCCCGAGGTCGACCTCGGATGGCTGACCTACATGCACCGGTTCTTCCAAGACCTAGCCGAAGACATGGGAATGGCAGGTCTCCCGGCGATGCTCACCACCACCGCCGTACTCGACGAATACCGGGCCATTGCCGGACACGAACCTGGTGACCTGCGCTGGTATCAGGCCTATGCCGCCATGCGCCACGGCGTCATCATGCGCCGCGTCACTGAACGGGCGGTGTTGTTTGGTCAGGCGGTCAGACCCGAGGACCCAGACGACATGATCCTGCACCGAGCAACTCTGAAGGCCATGCTCGACGGCAGCTACTGGAACCGCCTGCCCTGAACTATCGACGCCGCGCGACTGCAGCGCCGGTCTCAAGCGCTAGTGGCTTCATGGGGCGATGCCCCGGACCCCAACGTCGATCGGACCAGGTTCACCGTCAACCACATGGCTACAGCGGCGATGACAACAAGCACGACGTAGGGAAAGGTGTCCGACACCGGGTTCCACCGGCTCACCGCCGACAGATTACGGGCGAAAGACGCCGTGGGCTCGGCCCACCAGTTGTCGAGCGCAGCACGGGAACCTTCGGCCTGCGCGATCAGCGCTACAAGAATCAACAGGAGGGGGGTCCACCGACGGGCCAATCGGGCCAGCCCAGCGCTCACCACCACCGCGAACGGCACGAAGGCAACGAAGGCGTATCTGCCTTGCAGGAACGTCACGAATCCCGACATCTGGTACAGGTCCCACGAGCGGTAGAGGATGAAACCAAGGAGCAGCGGCAACGGCGCCAAGAACACCGCCAGCCTCGATGTCGCCAGCCCGTCATCGGAGCCGAGCCGTCGTGGCACCAGTGCAGCTACGAGACCCAACGCGCTCAGAATGGTCAGCGCCGTCACCAATGCCGGCCGCATGGGCGCGGAGAACATCGTGCCAAACGAGCCGAAGAACCGGGACGGGAGGTACCGTATCGCCAGGTCGACGATCTCCCACGGGTGAGGGGAAAACCCGTCGGGCCTCCCGATGGTGGCGTACTGATCGCTGTCCGTGGATGGAACCGGGTTGCCGTGGACGAGCCAGTTCCTGATCCACCATGGTGACCCCGCCGCCAGGGCGACACCCAAAGACATCGACGCACCACGTATCGCCTGTCGCCACGAACAGTTGCTCCAGCCCCGATACAGGTACACCAGTCCTACCCACGGAATCAGGAACACCGCACTGGAGGTGGTCCAGAGCGCGCCTGCCACCAACGCTCCCGCCCTGACCGCCGTTGAGGTCCGTTCATCTCCCCGCATGACTCCGGCTAGAACCACCGCGAGAACGGCACCGATCCCGACCAGAAGTGGGGTGTAGCTGACCGCGGCACTGACGTGGAGCAGCTGAGGGACGCCAAGCGTCATTGCCGATGCGCCACGAGCGGCAACACCGGATGCCCCGAGCCGTCGGGCCGCCTCGAACGCCCAGATCGGCACGGGCGCGACGATGGCCACACCAACGAGGCGGAGCATCAGCACCTCTCGATCGAGGGCGAACTCCCCTCCAGCCAACGCCCGGGCTGCCCTGAGACCGACGGCCGCTACCACGTAGTACAAGGGTGGGTGTTGCGGCATCTGGTTCGGGACCGGACTCACCTTGCCCGTGTCCGAATCAGGCCAGAGCAGTGGATCGTTTCCCCCGCTGTCGGTGAGCGTGGCGCGTGCCCCACGTTCCGGGGCGAACTCCGGCAGGAGCGGAAATACCCCCTTCATCAGTCCGGCACCCTGGGATATGACCCGGCCGTCGTAGTCCGGGTACCTGCCCGAACTTGCGACCGCTGCGACCAGGTCGAAATGGGCTGGTTCGTCGGGTGGACGTCCGATCGGCGTGATGATGCTCCACCACACCCCCAGGACCACGAACAACGCGGTAATAGCCAGTACCGACCTGGGAATCACCCGAAGATGAGACCGCGCCCATCGGCCGAGACCACGGAGCCAGGCCGCGGGGTCGCTCCTGTGCAGAGTCTCGATCACCTCGGGAGGCTACGTCCGTCGACCCTACGAGCCAACCACGCCACCGCTGCTAAGGACCCGAGCGGACTGAAAGCCGGGACCTTCGACCGTGGGCACAGGCCGGCCAGGAGTCATACGCTCCCGGCCATGCGCTTCGATCTCCCCGTCGACAAGATCCCTACCGCCTGGTTCAACGCCTTGGCCCACCTTCCCGAGCCGATGCAGCCGCCGCTGCACCCCGGCACCCGGGAACCGGTCGGACCCGACGACCTGGCCCCTCTGTTCCCGATGGCACTCATCGAGCAGGAGATGACACCGGCCCCCTGGGTTGACATCCCCGGCGACGTGATCGACATCCTCAAGCTGTGGCGCCCGACGCCGCTGGTTCGGGCCGAGCGCCTGGAACAAGAACTGGGCACCCCGGCTCGGATCTACTACAAGGACGAGTCGGTCAGCCCCGCCGGCTCCCACAAGCCCAACACCGCGGTGCCTCAGGCCTACTACAACAAGGCTGAAGGCATCACCCGCATCACCACCGAGACCGGCGCCGGCCAGTGGGGTACGTCGCTGGCCTTCGCCACCGCCCAGTACGGCATCGAGTGCAAGGTGTACATGGTCCGCACCTCCTTCGATTCCAAGCCGTATCGACGGATGCTCATGGAAACCTGGGGAGCCGAGTGCGTGCCTTCGCCGGTTGCCGACCCATCGAACCCCGGTTCGCTGGGCATGGCCATCAGCGACGCTGTGGCTGATGCCGGCGGCCGGGCCGACACCCACTACGCCCTCGGTTCGGTGCTGAACCACGTCCTGTTGCATCAGACCGTGATCGGCCTCGAAGCCAAAGAACAGCTCGCACTGGCCGGAGAGTCGCTCCCAGACGTGGTGTTGGCGTCGTGCGGCGGTGGTTCCAACCTGGGCGGTATCACCTTCCCGTTCATGAACGACGACGGTGTCCGCCTGGTGGCGGTGGAACCCACTTCGTGCCCCACCCTCACCCAGGGTCGCTTCGACTACGACTTCGGCGACACCGCGGGGCTCACCCCACTCCTACCCATGTACACCTTGGGTGCCGAGTTCATGCCTCCGACCATCCACGCCGGCGGCCTCCGCTACCACGGCGACAGCCCGATCGTGTCGGCGCTGGTCAAGGCCGGGCGCATGGAGGCGGTGGCCTGCCCCCAGTCCAAGGTGTTCGAAGCCGCCACCCTGTTCGCTCGCACCGAAGGCAAGCTCCCCGCCCCCGAGACGGCCCACGCCATTCGAGCCGCCATCGATGAGGCCCTCGCCGCCAAGGAGTCCGGCCAGGAGAAGGTGATCCTGTTCAACTACTCAGGTCACGGCTTCTTGGACCTCGCCGCATACGACGCCTACAACCACGGCAACCTCATCGACGAGTAACACCCGCGCTGGTGCCCCCGGGTGAGGTCACTCACCGGGGGGAACCAGTTGACGGAGGAGATCGACGATGGTGCCGGCCAAGTCGGGGGTCTTGGGTATTGGGAACACCACCTGGGCCGCGTCCTCCTTGTAGACCGCCCCCTTGAACAGCCGTCCCAAGCGGATGGTCTGACTGGTGCGCAACCTCAAGGGAGACACCCGCGCCGTCCAAGCCGGTCCCCCGAACGCCGGACCCTTGGTGACGTTGATCTCGCGCACGCCGAGGCGGTGAGCCTCGGCCCGTAGCCGGGCTACGTCGAGCAAGCGGACCGCCTCCTCGGGGACCGGGCCGTAGCGGTCTTCCCACTCGGTGCGGATGTCATCGACCTCAGCATCGGTGGTGACCTCGGCCAGCCGCCTGTAGGCCTCGAGGCGCAACTCTTCCTTGGGGACGTATTCGGCTGACAAGTTGGCGTCCACCGGCAGGTCGAGCTTGACCTCGGCTGGCTCCCGAACCGGTTCGCCCTTCAGCTCTGCTACAGCCTCGGTGACCATCTGTACGTAGAGGTCGTAGCCCACCGCCGCGATGTGACCGCTCTGGCCGGTGCCGAGCAGGGTTCCGGCACCCCGGATCTCTAGATCACGCATGGCGATGCGGAAACCTGATCCCAGTTCGGTGGCTTCACCGATGGTCTTGAGCCGCTCGTAGGCGTCCTCGCTCAGCTCCCGATCCCGGGGGTGGAACAGATAGGCATAGGCCCGCTGACCCGACCGACCCACCCGGCCCCTCAGCTGGTGGAGCTGGCCCAGCCCCAGCCGGTCGGCCCGGTCCACCACCAAGGTGTTCACCGTTGGCATGTCTATGCCCGACTCGATGATGGTGGTGCACACCAAGACGTCGAACTCACCCTCCCAGAAGTCGAGCACGACCTTCTCCAGAGTGCCTTCGTCCATCTGCCCGTGGGCGACCGCCACCCGAGCCTCGGGTACCAGCTCACGGATGCCGCGAGCGCAGTCCTCGATGTCACGCACCCGGTTGTGCACGAAGAACACCTGACCTTCACGCAACAACTCCCGGCGGATCGCCTCGGCCACCGCCCGCTCGTCGTAGTCCCCCACATAGGTCAAGATGGGCTGACGCTCGGCAGGCGGGGTGTTGAGCAGGGTCAGATCCCGGATCCCGGTGAGACTCAGCTCCAACGTCCGAGGAATGGGAGTGGCCGACAGCGTCAACACGTCAACCGTGTTGGAGATCTGCTTGATCTGCTCCTTGTGACCCACGCCGAAGCGTTGTTCCTCGTCCACCACCAGCAGTCCCAGTTCCTTGAACTGCACGTCCTGGGACAAGAGGCGGTGGGTGCCGATGACCACGTCGACATCACCCAGGCGTACCCCTTCGGCCACCTGGCGAGCCTGAGCTGGGGTCAGGAACCGGCTCATTACCTCGACCCGCACCGGGAACGATGCGAAGCGGTCGCTGAAGGTCTGGAAGTGCTGGGTGGCCAGCAACGTGGTGGGCACCAGCACCGCCACCTGCTTGCCGTCCTGCACGGCCTTGAACGCGGCCCGCACCGCCACCTCGGTCTTGCCGAACCCGACGTCGCCGCACACCAGGCGGTCCATGGGGCGGGCCTCTTCCATGTCGGCCTTGACCTCCTCGATGGCCTTGAGCTGATCGGGGGTCTCGCGGTAGGGGAAGGCATCCTCGAGTTCGCGCTGCCACGGGGTGTCGACGGGGAAGGCGTGACCCGGGGTGTGGAGGCGGGTCTGGTAGAGCACGACCAGCTCCTGGGCCACGGCCTGGACCTCGGCCTTCACCCTGGCCTTGGTCTTGGTCCAGTCGCCGCCACCGAGCCGGCTCAGAGATGGGCTGTCTCCACCGGTGTAGTGCCGAACCGCGTCGATCTGATCGCTGGGGACGTAGAGCTTGTCGTCACCTCGGTACTCCAACAGCAGGTAGTCACGCTCCACTCCGCCGATGGCCCGCTTCACCATGCCCTGGTATCGACCCACGCCGTGCTGGTGGTGCACCACGTAGTCACCGGGCTTGAGCCCGTCGAAGAAGCCCGCGGTGTCGCGCTTGCGGGGCCGCGGCGCCCGGTGAGCACGGCGCCTTCCGGTCACGTCGGGCTCGGCCAAGATCGCCAACTTCACCCCGGTGAGGATGCAGCCCCGCTCCAGGGCGCCGACCTCCACCGGGAGTTCCAGGCCGTGCTCCCTCAAGAGCGCGGCCAGACGGTGCCCCGACGCTTCGGTGTCGGCCGCCACCACGATCCGATAGCCGTCGTCGAGAAGTTGCCGAAGCTGGAAGGTGAGCGCTTCACCCCCACCCACCACGGGGTTCCAGCCGGTCGCCGCCACCGTGGCCACATCGGGTCCGTCGGGGACCGTCGTCATCGTCCACACCGGCAACGAGCTGGACTTGAACAGCTCCTCGAATCCGACGTGCAACGCCGGGAACTCCCGACCTTCGCCGACCTCCCAAGTCCGGGCGAGGGTGGAGGCCAGATCCGCCTCTTCGGCCAACAGATCCGCAGCCCGATCCCGAAGGCGACGAGGCTCCGACAAGATCACCTGGGCATCGCCGGGAAGGATGTCGACCACGGTGCGCTCGTTGGTGGTCAGCCACGGCAACCAGGACTCCATGCCATCGAAGATCTGCCCTTCGGCCAGGCGCTCCCACTGCTCGCGCCCCCACGGTTCGGCAGCCACCAAGGCGTCGGCCCGGGTCCGCACCTCTTCGGTGGGGAGCAACTCGCGGCAGGGGAAGGCCTCGACCAAGGCCAAATCCGCCACCGACCGCTGGTCACTGACCGAGAAGGTGGTGAGGCGATCGATCTCGTCACCCCACAGATCGATGCGCACCGGCGCGTCGGCGGTGGGAGGAAAGAGGTCGACGATCGACCCTCGCACCGCGAACTCCCCTCGATGCTCCACCTGAGATTCACGTCGATAGCCGCTGGACCCCAACCAGGTCACGAGCTCGACTTGGTCCCGCACCTCCCCTCGCCGGATCACCAGCGGGGCCACGTCTTCCACGTGAGGACCGAGCCTCTGCACCAGGGCGCGGACCGGAGCCACCACTACCAGCGGCATCCGATCGGCCGGCGCATGGCGCAACCGCCAGATGGTGCGCAGCCGGCGACCCATGGTCTCGATGCCCGGGCTCACCCGCTCGAACGGCAGCGTCTCCCATGCTGGGAAGAGCTCTACCGCTTCCTCGCCCAGGAAGGTGGTCAGGTCGTGGGCCAGCCGCTCGGCCTCGGCGGTGGTGGGAACGGCAACCAGGATCGGCCGACGAGACCCCACCTGGGTGAGAGCCGCCAACGTGACCGGCCGGGCCGCCTCGGGCACGGCCATGACCGCGGCCGACCGCCCCAACACCTGGAGCATCGCCGGCTCGTCACGCAGCAGGGCAGGAAGTTCAGAAATAGACAAGACGGGTCCTGGTGGAACAGTGCGGCGCAGGCGCGGGAACACCCCGGCGACATCGGAGCCGGGGGTGGGACGGCAACGCTACCGCTCCGCGTCCAGGAAACCCCGGTCCAGACCCTGGTCTCGGACACTGCCCCTCGACCACTGCGGACGGCTCATGCCCGCTGGTTGTAGCGGGTCATGGCCGCCTCTGGACCTTCGGCCAAGATGAGCTCTACTGCGTCGGCGGCTTCGGCTATGGCCACATCGAGCTCAGCCCGCTCGGCCTTCCCCGGACGTTTGAGCACATGGTCGACCCCCTGCTGGCGTCCAGGAGGCTTTCCGATCCCGATCCGGACCCGCACAAAGTCGTCGGTGTGGAGGTGGGCCTTGATCGACTTGAGGCCGTTGTTCCCGGCCAGCCCGCCACCCACCTTCACCTTGAGCTTGCCGGCGGGAAGATCCATCTCGTCGTGCACAACCACGAGGCGGTGGGGGTCATCTACCCCATGGCGATGGAGCAGGGCAGCTACCGCCACGCCCGAATCGTTGTAGAAGGTCTGGGGGAAAGCCAACGCCACCCGGTGAGGTCCCATACGGACCTCACCGGACAGCGACCGTTCCTTGCCTGCCTTCAGCCGCCCGCCGTGACGGTCGGCCAGCAGAGCGACCACATCGGCGCCAACGTTGTGACGAGTACCGGCGTACTCCAAGCCCGGGTTTCCGAGCCCGACCACCACCAGATCGGCAGGGGTGCCTCGCCGTTCGGAGGCACCGCCTCTGCGGAAGGCCAACGAGACCGCCGAGGCGGGACCGACCGGACGACGGGGCCTCAGCCCTCGCCGCCCTCGCCTTCGGTGTCGCCCTCGCCTTCGGTGTCGCCCTCACCTTCGGCGGCACCAGCACCGTGGGAGGTGACCACGACCGGCTCCTCACCGTCGGCATCGGTGCTGACACCGGCGGGCAGCGCCACGTCGGCCACGGTGATCTGGTCGCCGAGGGCCAAACCCGAGATGTCGATGCTGATCTCGTTGGGGATGTCGGCAGGCTTGGCGGTCACCGAGAGGGTGAACAGCACCTGGTCCACCAGGCCATCGGCCATCTCCACCTCGCGAGCCTCACCCTCGAGGACCACGGGAACCTCGACGGTGATCGCGGCATCCCGGCTCACCCGCAGGAAGTCGACGTGGAGGACATTGCCGCGGATCGGGTGACGCTGAAGTTCCTTGACCATGCACAGGGCCACGTCACCATCGATGTCGAGGTCGATCAGCACGTTGAGGCCGGCATCGGTGATCAGGGTCTCGCGGAAGGGACGCCACTCCACGGTCACGGCCACCGGATCGGCGCCCAGCCCGTAGACAACGCCGGGGACCTTGCCATCTACCCGAAGACGCTTGGACGGGCCAGTGCCCAGTTCGCGGCCAGTGGAAGCCTTGAGGGTGATCTCAGCCATCGGTACTCCTACTTCAGAGATCGCGCCGGAGCGCATGTCGATTGTGAACGGCCGACCAGCCTACGAGCCGAGACCGTCATGGTCCCAGCCCGGCACACCAAACCCAACCCTGGCCTGGCCGGAGCGGGCTGGCTACTTCTGGTTCTCGCCGCCGAATATCTCGCTCACCGACTCGTCCTCGAACACCGCTTCGATGGCGTCGGCCACCAGCGGGGCGATGGACAGGACCTCGAACTTGTCGATGTGGCGGTCCGATGGCAAGGGAAGCGTGTTGGTGATGACCACCTTCTCCAGCACCGAGTTCTTGAGCCGTTCGATGGCCGGGTCGGACAGGACTCCGTGGGTGGCCATGGCCCACACCTCGGTCGCCCCCTCGTCTTTGAGGAGCTGGGCGGCGGCCACGATCGTGCCCGCGGTGTCGATCATGTCGTCCAACAAGATGCACAACTTGCCGGCGACGTTGCCGATGACATTCGAGGCTTCGACCACGTTGGCCACGCCCTTGGGCCGGATCTTGTTGACGAAGGCCAGGTCGGCACCGAGGTGGTTGGCCAGACGCTTGGCCGCCTTCACCCCACCCGCGTCGGGAGAAACGATCACCACGTTGGCCGGATCTCCAGCCGTCTTGCAGTAGTCGATGAGGATCGGCAATGCGGTCAGGTGATCCACGGGCTGGTCGAAGAACCCCTGAATCTGGCCGGTGTGGAGATCGACCGAGACCACACGGTCTGCTCCCGCCACGGTGAGCATGTCTGCAACCAGCTTGGCGGTGATCGGCTCACGGCCTTCGGCCTTGCGGTCCTGACGGGAGTAGCCGTAGTAGGGGCACACAGCCGTGATCCGCTTGGCCGAAGCCCGCTTGGCCGCGTCGATCATGATGAGCTGCTGCATGAGAGCGTCGTTCACCGGCATCCCGCCATGGGTCTGCACGATGAACACGTCGGCCCCGCGGATCGACTCGCCGTATCGGCAGTGCATCTCGCCATTGGCGAACTGGCGAAGGTTGGTCTCACCCAACTCCACGCCGAGTTGCTGTGCGATCTCCAAGGCCAGCGCCGGATGGGCATCGCCCGTGTAGAGAAGCAGCTTCTTCTTGGTGACCAGCTCCATGAGGGCCTTTCGGGGTCGCGGTGGCGGCCCCTGAACGGCGGCTCAGGCGTCTTCGGGACCACCCGCAGCATAGAACGACCCGGTGATCGTGCCATCGGGCACCGACGCCCCCGGGGCCAGGTGAGCGAAGGGACCGACCTTGGCATCGGCACCGATCTCAGCGTCTCGACCGTTGGACTGCTCGACCACTGCCCCCGCACCCACCACACAGTCGACCAAGCGGGTGTTCGGACCGATCTCGGCTCCCGCCCCCACGCTGGTAGACCCCTGGAGGATGGTTCCGGGGAACAGGGTGACGTCGGCACCCAAGCGAACGGTGGAATCCAAGTAGGTGCTGGCCGGGTCCACCATGGTGACTCCCTCGGCTAGCCACCGTTCGTTGGTTCGACGCCGCAGCTCAGCCTCGGCCGCTGCCAGCTGAAGGCGATCGTTGATGCCTTCAGCCTCCTGGGAGTCTCCGACCGTGACCGCCCCAACCTTGTAGCCGGCAGAACGGAGGACCGACACGACATCGGTCAGGTAGTACTCGCCCTGGGCGTTGTCCGGGCTCAGACGACGCAGGGCCGGGGCCAGCAGCGAACGGCGGAAGCAGTACACCGAGGTGTTGATCTCGTCGATCTCCACCTCCTCTGGGGATGCATCGACTCGCTCGACAATGCGCTCTACCTGCCCGTCCTTGCCTCGAACCACCCGGCCGTAGCTGCCAGGCTCGGGAACACGGGCCGTGAGCACCGTGCAGCCCGCCTCGGTACGCCGATGTTCCTCTACCAGTGCAGCGATGGTGGCCGGCCGTAGCAGCGGCATGTCTCCGGGCAGCACCAACACGTGCTCGTCATCGGCGTCGGGCCCGTCCTCATCGGGCAGACCGGTGAGACCGACGCTGGCGGCATCGCCGGTGCCGTTCTGTTGGTGTTGTTCCACGAAGGCGAGCTGAAGATCGGGCTCTTCTGCCTGGAGCTTCTTGGTGACCCGCTCCGCGCCGTGGCCCACGACCACCACGACTCGCTCCACCTCACTAGTGGCCAGCGCGTCCAACACATACAGGAGCATGGCCCGACCGGCCAACAGGTGCAGCGGCTTGGGCCGCGACGATCTCATGCGCGTGCCCTGACCTGCGGCCAGCACGATCGCCGAAAGGCTGCGATACGTCATGGGCAACGGTCTAGCGCGTGCGGCCAGGCAACGATGCGGCGCCCATTGAACTTCACCCGAGAAGCCCACGGTCGTCGAGCATCTTGGTGAGGTCGTCGACCAGGGTCATCCCGAAACGGCGGGTCAGGTGAGCGCCATCCCATCGGACCACGGTCCCATCCACGATCGGGTCACAGATGGGCAGGGCCGGGCAGACCACCCGGTCCAGGTCGACCGACCACATCCGTTCCTCGGTCGCATCGAGGGCCCGCAAGTCTTCCTTCAGCCAGTAGATCTGCTCGGGGGTCTTGAACCGGCACTCCTCCTGGTAGGTGGCGGTACCCAGGCAGCTCAGAGGGTTGAACCCGCCACCAGTTCGGGGCAACGGTTCGATCGCGACCAAAGCCGCACCGGACGCGAGCACCCGTTCCACACCCGACGCCAGCGCATCACGCTTCTCCTGATGAGCCTCGGACCCGGTGAAGACGGTGTCGTTCTCGGTCCCCGCCGAGCGAACGTCGATCGCCACCACCACGTCGGGGTGCAGACCGCCCAAGATCTCCTCGTAGAAGACACGATCCCCGAGGCGACAGGCTTCGACCTTGTCCGGACTGCTGGGCGTGTGCATCAGGTCTGGTTCCCAGGGGCACCCGTTGAGCGCGGCAACGGTGAGGGTGAGGTTCTGTTGGCGGGCCATCTCGACCATGGCGCCTTGGAGCATGACGGCGTTGCTGTCTCCCACCAGCACCACGTGGGGGCCGGTGCCCTCGACCACGGTGCACACCTCCGCCTTCTCCGCGGAACAGCCAACCGGGATCGAGTAGCGCTCGTCGTAGATGGCGAGCTGATCGAAATCAGCCGGCACCCGAGCCAGAACCAGATCCCCAACCCCAGACGCCACCTCTGTGCCCTCACCCGAACCACCCGACCCCGGCCACCAACCCGGCACCCGATCCACCAACACCAACCCACCCAACAAGCTGACCGACAACCCCGCCGCCACCACCACCCGCGGTACCCGATCCAACGTCACCGACTCCCGCAACGGCAACTCCAACAACAACGCACTCCCCGCCGCCAACCCCGTCGACACCACCACCGACAACACCGCCACCTGCCACGCACCGAAATCACCCAACCGGCCCACGATCACAATCACCGGCCAATGCCACAAATACGTCCCATAAGAAATCCGACCCAACTCCACCACCGGCCGCCACGAAAACACCGACCGCACCACCCCCGACCCCGCTCCAACCCCACCACCAAAACCACCGTCAACACCGCTGCCACAACCCCACGACCCACCGGACGAACCGACACCACATCTGTGGCCAACACCACCAACCCCACCAACGCCACCAACGCCACCGGACCCGCCAACCAATCCACACGCCGCCACCGCACCACCACCGCCGGCGTCAACGCCAACAACGCCCCCGCCAACAACTGATAGATCCGAGTATCAGTCCCGTAATAGGCCCGATCCGGCGCCACCACACTCAAATGCCACGCCCACCCAAACGACACCAACCCCAACACCAACACCAAACCCCGCAACACATTGCGCCCCCAAACCCCGAAACGCCCCGCCACCCACGTCAACCCCGCTAACACCAACGGCCACACCACATAGAACTGCTCTTCCACCGCCAACGACCAGAAATGCAACACCGGACTCTCAGCCTGACCACCAGCGAAGTAGTCCGTCGCCTCCCGAACGAAATACCAGTTCGCGCTGTACAAGAACGCCGCCCGAAACCCACCCGCCGCCTGCGCCACGGCGGGAGTTCAACCGGTCATCGCGACAGCGTGATGGTAGTGGTGGGCGGCGGTGGTCCAGCCGAGTGAGCGTCGGGGGATGGTGTTGATGCGGTGGGCGATTCGGTCGAGGTCGGCTTGGGTGTAGATCGAGAGGTCGGTGCCTTTGGGGAGCCAGCGTCGGATAAGGCCGTTGGTGTTCTCGTTGGTTGGGCGTTGCCATGGTTTGTGGGGGTCGCAGAAGTAGATGTCGATTCCGGTGGCTTGGGCGATGGCGGGGTGGTTGGCCATCTCGCTGCTGCGATCCCAGGTGAGGTCAGTCTCAGCTCGGGTGGGATCGTTTCGAGGTGGCGGTGAGGGCGTGTTGGGTGCTCAAGGCGGTGTAGGCACAGTTGGGTGTGTCGTGGCGGGGGGGCCATGGGTACCGGGTTTTGCGGTCGTCGAGGGTGATGATGGCGGACTGGTTGCGGGCGCCGATGATCTGATCGCCTTCGAGGTGACCGACCTCTGCCCGTGCCTCGGCGGCGGGTGGGCGGTTGTGAATGATGTTGAACTGGCCGAGAACGCTGGATCGTTGCTGGCTATGGCGCTGACCGGTGTGTCGGCGTCGTGGACGACGGCGGTGCAACATCTTGTGACCTTGGTGGGCAGGCCGTGACGTTTCGGGGCGTAGACGCCCTGGTAGATCGTTTCGTGGGAGATGTTGGCGGTAGCCGTGGAGGCCTTGGGCCAACTCGATCGAGATCGTCATCGGCGAATCTCCGGCCACGAGACGTTTGGTCACCTGCCACGCCAGTTCGGGTTCAGCGACCAGCATCGGTGCTTTTGGTCGCAATCGTGCCCTTGTCAGCTCGGACCTGCGCTTTGGTCGCGGTGTACGGCTCGGCCACCGTTGCAGGCGATCTCGCGTCCGATCGTGCTGCGATGACGTCCCAGCCCGCGGGCGATACAGGCGTCGGAGTCACCGTTCGATCCCAGCGCGGATTTGCTCACGATCAGACGCGGTGAGTGGGTTAGCTGGCATGCTGGGTCTCTCCATCGGTTCAGGGTGCTGTGTAGACAGCGGCCATCATGGCCGCCATCACGCTCTGACCGGTGGAGACCCATCACCTCACGGTGTTGCCGTCACCCCTTGAACCCGCCCACCTCCGCCGGACCCGCCACCCAACCAAACACCACCAACGTCGACACCAACACCACAAACGACGCCGGCAACAACCGCCGAAACCGCCGCGCGTAGAACCGCCCAAACCGCACCCCACCCAACCCATCCAAGTCCCGCAACAACACCTGCGTCACCAAATACCCCGACAACACAAAGAACACATCCACACCAATAAACCCACCCGCCGCCCGCCCTACCCCGGCATGGAACAACACCACCAGATACACCGCCAACGACCGCACCCCATCCAAAAACGGCCGATAACCCGCCATCCGCGCCGAAACGGCGCCCGCGGCCGGGGTGGCCTGCTCGTCAGGACCCACCCGTGCGCTCATCTCGACCGCCATCACCCCACCGGCCCGGGCTTCGGCCGAGTCTGAACTTGCCAACTCATCCACCGAGCAGACCCCTGTCGGCGAGCATGCGGGTCAGGTCGTCGACCAGGGTCATGCCGAAGCGGCGGGTCAGGTGGGCGCCGTCCCAGCGGACCACGGTCCCATCCACGATCGGGTCACAGATCGGCAGCGCCGGGCACACCGCCCGGTCCAGGTCCACCGACCACATCTGTTCGGAGGCTTGGTCCAACGCTCTCAGATCTCCATCCACCCAGTAATCCTGCCCGGGGGCTTCGAAGCGGCACTCCTCTTGGTAGGTGGCGGTACCCAGACAGTTGAGCGGGTTCGGTCCACCGGAGCGGGGAAGGGTCTCGATCACCACCAATGCCGCGCCCGACTCAAGGATCTGCTGGCGCCGCTGGCGATCGCCTCCCGCTGGTGCACCTGGTCTGGCGCACCGGTGAACGCCGAATGCTCGATCGACTCGACATTCTGGACGTTGAAGGCAATGACCACGTCCGGCTTCACCTTCCCGAGGATCTCTCCGTAGAACAGCGCATCCACCTTGGCGCAGAGCTCAGTGGTCTCGACCCTACCTGGTTGCAGGAGACCTGGTTCCCAGGGGCAGCCGTTGAATGCGGCAAGGGTGAGGGTGAGGTTCTGTTGGCGGGCCATTTCGACCATGGCGCCTTGGAGCATGACGGCGTTGCTGTCTCCCACCAGCACTACGTGGGGGCCGGTGCCTTCGACCACGGTGCACACCGCTGGCGTCTTGTGACTGCACTCGGTGGGGACGTAGTAGCGCTCGTCGTAGATGGCGAGCTGATCGAAATCAGCAGGGACCCGAGCCAGAACCAGATCCCCAACCCCAGACGCCACCTCTGTGCCCTCACCC
The DNA here is from genome assembly GCA_016702505.1 of Microthrixaceae bacterium. Classification (NCBI taxonomy): domain Bacteria; kingdom Bacillati; phylum Actinomycetota; class Acidimicrobiia; order Acidimicrobiales; family Microthrixaceae; species Microthrixaceae bacterium. The sequence continues at coordinate 722 of JADJDU010000001.1, read as the reverse complement.
GAACCACCCGACCCCCGGCCACCAACCCGGCACCCGATCCACCAACACCAACCCACCCAACAAGCTGACCGACAACCCCGCCGCCACCACCACCCGCGGTACCCGATCCAACGTCACCGACTCCCGCAACGGCAACTCCAACAACAACGCACTCCCCGCCGCCAACCCCGTCGACACCACCACCGACAACACCGCTACCTGCCACGCACCGAAATCACCCAACCGGCCCACGATCACAATCACCGGCCAATGCCACAAATACGTCCCATAAGAAATCCGACCCAACTCCACCACCGGCCGCCACGAAAACACCGACCGCACCACCCCCGGACCCCGCTCCAACCCCACCACCAAAACCACCGTCAACACCGCTGCCACAACCCCACGACCCACCGGACGAACCGACACCACATCTGTGGCCAACACCACCAACCCCACCAACGCCACCAACGCCACCGGACCCGCCAACCAATCCACACGCCGCCACCGCACCACCACCGCCGGCGTCAACGCCAACAACGCCCCCGCCAACAACTGATAGATCCGAGTATCAGTCCGTAATAGGCCCGATCCGGCGCCACCACACTCAAATGCCACGCCCACCCAAACGACACCAACCCCAACACCAACACCAAACCCCGCAACATTTGCGCCCCAAACCCCGAAACGCCCCGCCACCCACGTCAACCCCGCTAACACCAACGGCCCACACCACATAGAAC